>DASZNR010000180.1:0-37236 GCA_035551175.1 Amycolatopsis sp.
GACCTCGAACACGTTGCCCAGAAACTCAACCGCCGACCACGCAAAACGCTCGACTGGAAAACCCCAGCCGAGCGCCTGCGTGATCTACTGACAACCACATAGGCCATCAGGTGTTGCGAGGACCCCGAGAATCCGCCGAGCCCGAGCCGGGGCAAACCCGCGACGCTCTGTGGGATCAGTCGTACGAGAGCGGCAACGTGACACCGAAGGCCATCAACACCGCCATCAAGGTGAAGCAAGCGCCGACGAGCAGGTCGGTATTGACCTTCGGGATCTTGGCCACGACGTTGGCCACGCCCCGGCCGACCTGGTGTCCGGCCACCGACATCACGAAGGTCATGACGCCGAAGAGGATCGGCGCGAGCCACGGGTTGAAACCGGCCGCGCCCAGCGCTGTCCCGGCGGCGACGTTGTCGAGACTCAAGGGGACCGGGAGGCCCCATCGCGCCCATTTCAGGTCCGGATCCGCATGCTCGGGCGACACGATCGACCGGACGATGAGGAACACGCCGTACACCCCGAGCCCGACCATGACGATCACGTCGGTCACGTCTTCGTTGAGCGTGTCGCTCAACGCCTCCCCGATCAGCAGGCCGGCCAGCGGCGCGAGGGCGTCCCACACGCCGAAGATGGCCGATGTCTTCACCGACTGCGCGAAGCTCGGCTTGAGTCCTCCCAATACGAGAGAACTGCGGAAGTTGTCAAGGCTGAGAATGAAGCCGAGTGATAGCAATCCGAACATTGAACGGTCCGTTCATCCGATAACGCCGACCGATTTCGGCGACAGAGCATCCAGCGAATACTGATGAGATGGGCGTCCGGTCGTCGATCAGCCGTCCGCGTCGCCGTCGCCGTTGTTGGGAATGCCGTCGGCGGGCTTGTTCGGGTTTTTCGGCAGCTCGGAACTGTGCGGAGCCTGTGCCGAAGCCGGTGCGGAGGGCGTGGAGGTCGCCGAGGGGGCAGGGCTCGACGGCGTGTCGCCATCTTCGCCACCGCAGGAGGCCGCGGTGCTCAGCACCAGGGCAGCCAGAACCGTGATTCCCGCCATCGCATGCACGACATTGTGACTTTTCATATCGGCAAAATTCCACTGGGCGGCAGGCAGCGGAAGGCGTCGCGGACCGTCTGCGGAGAATCAGTGATGAGCGGTCGTCGTCCAGCCACGAACGGGTGAACTACCGTTAGTTACCGGGGTAAATGTAGCCATTGTTACATCTATTCTGCGACAACGCTATCACCAGCGGAAAATCGACCTTCATCGGTATCGGCGGGCAAGCGTCGGCCGTTCTCGACCGTTACGCCACGGTGCGGTGTTCCCTGACGGGCGACAGGCCCGACCGCGGATGCTGCACGGTGGGTGACGCTTTGCGGGCCGACGGTCTCGGCCGGAACGGCGCGGCCCAGCGCCTCTGCGGACGTCGCGCGACCCCGATACGGCGCCAGCCGTGTCGGACGTGGGCCCGGCGGCCGCGGGATGCCACGGTCTCACTCCGCGATGGACGCTGAAGTGCTCCGGCGCGCCCGCGACGGCGAGGCCGCCGTGACGGTCGAGTACTGGCCCGAGGCCGCCCAGGACCCCCGGCGGGATGGACGGTTCCGCGGGCAAGCCGGGTCGCTACCGCCCAGAGCACGTTCGGGTCGGCCGAGCCGAATGCGGGTGTTCATCGCGGTCTTCGGCTACATCTGGTGCAGGGACTTGAAAACCTGATCGGTGTAGTCGGCGAGGCGTTCGGCGCAATGCTTGAGCTGCTGTTCCGCCTCGTCCGCCGAAGGCGCACCGAACACGTCGCGGGCCTTCAGATCACGGTGCCAGCGGCGCAGGCGTTCGAGACTTTGCTCCTCTTCCTCCAGCTCCGCCATGGTGAACTTGCGGTTGCGGATGTTCTTGCCGATCTTGGTGTCGTACTTGCCGCAGTCGGCAAGGAATTCGCGAAATTCGTCCTCGCGGTCGGCGGTGAACAGTGCGGCCAGCCTCGCGGCGTCCTGCCCTTCGCGGCCGACCGCGTCCAGCACGACCACCTCGCCCTCGCCGCGCTGCGCCAATTGGTCCACTCGCGCTACGCCGCTCGCGAACCCGGGCACGTCGGGTACGACCCAGGTGCCCTGCCCGAGCGACAGTGCCCCGATCCGCCGCAATTCCCGCCACACGGCGACTCTGTGCCGCGACGGTTCGGCCGGCACCCGCACGACCAGGACCAGCCATCTCCCCGCACTCGGTTCCACCATGGGAATGAAAGTACCGTGTCGTCCCGCACGGGGGACCGAGTTGGTGCGCAGGACCCGGGTAGGGGCCAGCGCTGTTCGACGACGGTAAGCCGATCGAACTCGTCGGCGTCCAGGTGCTTCGGTGCCTCCGGTGCAACCACGACCCGGCGGACACGCCGGGCCGATCGACTGGATCCAGGAGTACCTTGCCGGCTCCTGCCTGGGTTTTTCCGGCAGCGCGAGAAAACACGTCAGCCCGGAAACGGAAGACTCCCACCGGAACGCCGCAACGCCGCAACGCCGCAACGCCGGAAGTCAACCGCCATTGGCGGCGAGCTTGCGTTCGACGCGGTCGGCGCCAGCTGGGTCGAGGCCGCGGAACAGATCGAGGGCACAACGCCACTGCCGAGTTGCCGTGACCAGGTCGCCGGCGCCGTCGTGTACGTCGCCCAGCCCTTCGAGGGCGCGGGCTCGCGCGTAGGCGAAATCGCCGTTCTCGGTGAGCCGCAGGACTTCCGTGTAGTTCGCGACCGCGTCGGCGCCGGGCGTGCCGGCGAGGCCGTTCAGTGACATGACTTCGAGATGGGGGTTGGCGGTCGTTCTCGCCAGCGCCAGTGCCTCCCGGTGGCACGCCGCTGCCCGGTCGTGGTCGTGCAGGCAGCGGTGCACCGTTCCGAGCCGGTTGAGGGCCAGCCCTTCGAGGAACCTGAACCCGCCGAGTCGCGCGATCTCGACGGCGCGGTAGCCGTGGTCGAGCGCCTCGCCGTACTGTCCGGTGTCCCGGCACAAGCAGGCCAAGCCGTAGAGGGCCTGCGCGATTCCAGGCCGGTGGTCGTTCGCCTCGGCGATGGCCAGCGCCTCGCGCAGGCACTCGGCAGCCGCTTCGAGCCGGCCGGTGCGGCGGTAGAGCAAACCGAGGTTGACCAGCGGCCGGTGCATCGGCGGACGGGGGCCGTGTTCGCGGTAGAGCTCGAAGGACCGGCGCAGGAACCCAATGCCCTCGTCGACGCGACCGGAGAACGCGGCGGCGATGCCCGCACAGTTGAGTGTCAACCCGAGTGGCTCCGGTTCCTTCGCTCGTTCATGACAGACCAGCGCGTGGTGCAAACGGCGCTCGGCCTCGTCGAGGTGGCCTTCCCGGAACGCGACCAGTCCCAACCCGCGCGCGACCATCCCTCGCTCGACGAGGTTTTCGGCGACCGTGCTCAGGATGCGGTACAGCTCACGCGCTTCGTCAAGGTGCCAACCGAGGTCGAGGTACGCGAACAGGACCCGCGCGAGGTCGGCGACCTCTTCGGTGAACCCGTGCCGAGCCGCAGCGGCCGCGACCCGTACCAGGTTCGCGCGCTCGCGATCGAGCCAGGAGAGGGCCGCTTCGTAGGTCGGTGGTGACCAGGCGACGGGCAGCCGCCGGTAGAAATCGTGCGCGGACCTCGCAGATCGAGGTAGAGCTGCCCGTCGGGGAACCGGTGCCGCACCTGATGACCCAACCGGACGACGAGCGCGATCTTGCCGTCACCGGCCGTCCCGACTACGGCGACCGGGCGGAATGCCTTGGCGGCCTACCGGTCGGCAGGCGCGGTGATCGTCGCGGAACTCGGCATCGAACCGAGCAGGTACCTGCGCGCCGTGAACCGGCAGGTCCTCGCGGGCGAAGTGATGGAGGCCGACGGGCGGCCGCCGCGGAGCGTGGTGCCCGCACAGCTGCCGCTGGCCGCGTCCGGATTCGTCGGCCGGGCCGCCGAGCTCGCCCGGCTGGATGGTTACGCCTCGGCCCAGGGAGGCTCGCGGGATTGCCGAGCGCTTTCGCGCCGGATGTCTCCCGCCCGACGCCGAGGTGACAGCGTTATGCGAGGCCGCCTTGGCGAAGTTCGGCGAGACCGCGCCTTTCGAGTAACAATCGGGTTGTTTACCCGATATGGCGGGCGCCGAAGTGGTTGGCTTCGATGTCCAACTCGGAAAGGTGATCCTGATGAGCACGCCCGACGACCGTGAGCAGTACCCGCAGTACCCGGCAGGGCAGAACGGCCCGTACGCCGCTCCCGGCGCCGGCTACGGACAGCCCGCGGTGGCGCCCCGCAACGGGTTCGGCGTGACGGCGCTGGTGCTGGGCATCCTCGCGCTCGTGCTGTGCTGGACCGTCTGGGGCGGCATCGTCCTCGGGGTCCTCGCGTTGATCTTCGGCATCCTCGGGGTCAAGCGCGCCAACCGCGGCGAGGCCACGAACAAGGGTCTCTCCATCTCCGGCATCGTCACGGGCAGCATCGGCCTCGTCATCGGCGTACTCCTCGCCGTGCTGGTCGGCTCGATCTTCGCGTTGTTCGGGGGCCAGCTCAGCGACCTGCAGGACTGCCTGAAGCAGGCCGGCAGCGACCAAGCCAAGGTCACCCAGTGTGAACAGCAGTTCAGCAGCGACGTGCACCAACGCTGACCGTGGCTCACCAAGCGGCGGCGCTACCGGTCGGCGCCGCGGGTCAGCCGAGAAGTTCGACGGATCCGGTGGTGCCGTTCACCCGGATCCGCTGTCCGTCGCGGATCAGCCGCGTGGCGTGCGTGACGCCGACGACGGCCGGCAGTCCGTACTCGCGGGCGACCACGGCGCCGTGGGTCATCAAGCCACCCACCTCCGTGACCAGACCGGCGATCCGCACGAACACTGGTGACCAGCTGGGGTCGGTGTAGGTGGTCACGAGGATGTCGCCGGCATCGACGTCCGCGGAGGCGAGGTCGAGGACGACCCGCGCGCGGCCCTCGACGATCCCCGTCGACACGGGCAGGCCCGGCAATGCGCCTTCGGGTGCGTCCTCGCGCCGGTAGCTGCCGGAAAGAGCTTCGCCGTCGGACGTGAGCACCCGCGGCGGTGTGCGCGCCTGGTCCACAGTGAACTGTTCCTTCCGGCGGCGGATCAGTGCGGCGTCGGCGGTTCCGGTGCGGACGACGTCGTGCAACTCCTGGAACCGCAGCGAGTAGATGTCCTCCGGCGCTTCGAGCACGCCGGCCGCGACGAGCCGGGTGGCTTCGGCCAGCAGCGCCGTCTTGTACTGGAAATAGCGGGCGATCATGCCGTACTTGGGGTACTCGCGGTAGCCGGTGAACGTGCGCAGCCGGGCGATCATCGCCTCGGTTTGCTCGGCCTTCCGCTCGCCGCCGGGCAGGGCCCGCAAGCGCTTGAGCAACTTCTGTTCCTTCTTCTCGGCTTCCTGACGCCCCCGGTCGAACCGCCGTCGCGCTTCGCCTCGCTCGAAGTTGTCGACGTTGCCGAGCAGCACGGGCAGGAGCGTGGAGGGGCGCTCGGTCCACCGTGGCCGCGTGATGTCGATTTCGCCGACGCACCGCATGCCGTACCTCTCGAGATACGCGCGGATCGCGTCCCGCGCTTCGGTTCCTCCCGGAAGGCCGGGCAGTTCGTCGAGGAACTCGTCGTCCTTCGTGGCCCGCAGAAAGGCCACCACCTCCGGATGCGGACGGATCACGTCGGCGACGTCCAACAAAGCCAGACCCATTTCCGCCGAAACGTTGTCGGGCGCGGACAGCGACAGGGTGTCGGCGACGTTCTCCTCGCCCAGCCATTCGCGCAGCTGCTTGTTCAGCCACGTCGACGCATCCGCCCCGGCCATGATCGCCTGCAGGCCGCGCGGGTTGAACAACAGCCGCCGCAGCTCCTGGAAGTCCGCCAGGATGAAGTCGAACAACTGCGCTCCCCGCTTGCGCGCGATCGCCTTGCCCAGTGCCGCCAGCGAAGCCTCGCTTTCGGCGATCAGCTCGCGCACGGTCGACGGATCCGTCTCGATCGGCTCCGGCGCGACGCCGAACGCCAGCGGTGGCTCGCCACCGTCGACGGGCTCGGGCAGGAACCCCTCTTCGAGCACGGTCTGCAGTGCGTCGCGCATCAACGGGTCCGAATTCCCCATCAGCTCCAGGAACCCGGCACGGGAACGCGTGGTCGCCAGGTGCTCGGTGACGTCGACGAACAAACGGCTCCCCGCTTCGGCCATCGGTTTCGGCGTCGTCAGCTGCCACACGGACAGCCCGAGCGGGCGCATCGCGTCGGTCATCATCTGCTGGTGTCCGGCCGAGAGGTACACGTGGCGGTCGTTGTCGCCGGCCGGCGGGATCGGGAACAGAGTCGTGATCGGTCGGCTCTGCACGACCTGGAACTCGCCCTCGGCCAGGCACCATTCGAGGTCCTGCGGCCGGCCGAAGTGGGCCTCGATCCGGCGGCCGAGGCGCGCGAGCCGCAGGACCTCGTCGTCGGTCAGGGCCGGCCGGGTCCGCGTCTCGGGCGCGAGCACGTCCCGCCGGGTGCCACCGCCCGGCGCCGCATGAATGGCCAGTTTCTTGGCCGACACCGTTTTCTCGACGATTTCGCCGTCGCGCACCCGGTAGTTGTCTGCGTTCACGAGTCCGGAAACGAGTGCCTCGCCGAGCCCGAAACCGGCGTCGATGCCCGTGACCTTCCGGTTGCCCGTGACGGGATCGGCCGTGAACAGAATCCCGGACGCCTCCGCGAGCACCATCCGCTGAACCACCACCGCCATGTGCACCTTGCGGTGGTCGAAACCGTTGCGCAGCCGGTAAGTCACGGCCCGGTCGGTGAACAGCGATGCCCAGCAGAGCCGGATGCGCTCCAGCACCGCCGCAGCGCCCACGACATTCAGAAACGTGTCCTGCTGGCCGGCGAACGACGCCGTCGGCAGGTCTTCGGCCGTCGCGCTCGACCGCACGGCGTACGCGGCGGTTTCGTCCAGCGGCGCCACCAATGCCGCGGCAACATCGTCCGGAATGGTCGCAGTGGAAATGGCGGTCCGGACCTGTGCGCTCACCTCCGCGATGGTGTCCCGGTCACCGGGAGCCAACCCCGCCAGCCGATCCTGCGCGGCTTCGAGCAGCTCGCCCGCGACGAGCCGGAAGACGTTCGTCGTCACGCAGAATCCGGGCGGCACCCGCACGCCCTCGATCCGCGAAAGCTCTCCCAGGTTCGCGCCTTTGCCTCCGACGAGACCGACCTGGCCGCGGTCGATCTGCGGGAAAAGCAGCACGAGCTCGGTTGCACCCACTCTTCGTTCCCCTGTCCCCTGATGGCGGCCGCGCCTCTTGAGGCCGGCCCAGGCCGACGATTGTCCAGTGCACACGGGGTCTTGCCGCAAGACCGGGGGTGCGCTATACGTTGAAAGGGGAGGGGAGACACCGAATTCTTCCCGGCCCGTTCCGTCCGGTCTGGACATTCGTCTCCGCAGCGCTGGCACCGACTGTCGGCCCTCGGCCCGAACGGGGGATCCCTGCCGTCAGGACCAGCACGATTGGCGAGCTGAGCGGACAGGCGAAGTCACCTGGTCGTGTCTGGTTGAGAAAGGTTGAACAACAGTAGGTAATCTTCCTCATGCGGGAAGCGGGAAGCCGCTTCGACCACCGGCAGCCGGAGGGCTTCGTTGATCAAGCTCATGTTCGCCGACGACGAGGAACTGGTTCGTTCGGGCTTGCGCGCCATGATGTCCGGGGCGCCGGACATCGAGATCGTCGGAGAGGCGAGCGACGGGAGATCCGCGGTCGAGGTCGCCCGCCGCTACCACCCCGACGTGGCGTTGCTCGACATCAAGATGCGGGCACCCGACGACGGGATCCGCGCGCTGCGCGCGATTCTCGCGCTGCCGGACCCGCCGAGCATCGCGATGCTGACCACGTTCGACATCGACGACTACGTGAGTCTTGCGCTGCGACTGGGGGCAAACGGGTTCCTGCTCAAGGACATCGACCCGTCCGCGCTGCTGCGCGCCATCCGTGATCTCGCCAAGGGCGGCGCCGTGCTCGATCCGGGCGTGGCGGCGCGAATGGTCCAGTCCCACCGTGACGAGCAGCGCGCCGCGCAGCCGGCGCGGAAGCTGCTCGCGTCGCTGTCCGAACGGGAGCGTGAGGTCGTCGCGCTGATCGGCCAGGGACTGTCGAACGCGGAGATCGGCGGGCGGCTGCACCTGTCGGAGGCGACCGTGAAGGGGTACGTCTCGGCCGTGCTGTCGAAGATCGGCGCCGCGAACCGCGTGCAGGCCGCGTTACTGGCCTACCGCGGTGGCCTGCTCGACCAGTAGCGATGCTCACCGCGCTCGAGTTCCTCGGGCTGGTGGCCTTCGCGGCGTCCGGAGCACTGGCCGCGGTGCGGGAGCGGCTCGACGTGTTCGGCGTGATCGTCGTCGGCCTCACCACGGCGCTCGGCGGCGGGATCATCCGCGACGTGCTGCTCGGCATCCACCCGCCGACGACGCTCGCGAACTGGCCCTACCTCGTCGTCTGCGCGGCCACGGCGCTGATCGTCTTCGCGTTTCACCCGCAGGTCGCGCGGCTGCGGCGCGCGGTGCTGCTCGCCGACGCCCTCGGCCTCGGGGTGTTCGCGACGGCCGGCACCACGGTCGCGCTCAACGCCGGAGCCGCGCCGTATGCGGCCTGCCTCATCGGCATGACCAGCGGCATCGGCGGCGGCGCGATGCGGGACCTGCTGCTGCGTGAGATCCCGCTCGTGCTGCGCAAGGAGATCTACGCGGTCGCCGCGCTGGCCGGTGCGGTACTCGTCGCCGTCGGTCACGCTCTGCCACTTCCGCAGGGGCTCGTGACCACGGTCGCCGCGGCGGTGGTCGTCACGATCCGGCTGGTCGCTCTGTGGCGGCGCTGGAACGCACCCGTCGCGAGACCCGGAACGAACGAGTCTTTGTGAGTTCTGCGTGTGTTCTTAGGCGGGTCTCAGCACCCTGAGTAAGACTGACGGCATGCGCATCCTCGTGGTGGACGACGACCGAGCCGTCCGTGAATCACTCAGGCGGTCCCTTGAGTTCAACGGGTACACCGTCGAACTCGCTGGCGACGGTGCGCAAGCCTTGGAGTCGATCATCGCCAACCGGCCCGACGCGATGGTGCTCGACGTCATGATGCCGCGCCTCGACGGGCTCGAAGTGGCCCGCCGGCTGCGCAGCACCGGCGACGACCTGCCCATTCTCGTGCTGACCGCTCGCGACACCGTCTCCGACCGGGTCTCCGGCCTCGACGCCGGCGCCGACGACTACCTGCCCAAGCCGTTCGCCCTGGAGGAACTGCTCGCCCGGCTGCGTGCGCTGCTTCGCCGCGCCGCACCGGACAGCCAGCAGGGCGAGGCGAGCGAGGTCCTGTCGTTCGCCGACCTCACGCTCGACCCCGGCACTCGCGAGGTCCGCCGCGGCGGCCGCGAGATCAGCCTCACCCGCACCGAGTTCGCGCTGCTCGAGCTGTTCCTCTCGTACCCCAAGCACGTGCTGACCCGAGGAAGGATTCTGGAGGAAGTATGGGGTTACGACTTCCCGACATCGGGCAACGCACTGGAGGTCTACGTCGGCTACTTGCGCCGCAAAACGGAAGCGGGCGGCGAGGCGAGGCTGATCCACACGGTGCGGGGCGTCGGGTACGTCCTGCGCGAAACTCCACCGTGACCGAGCCCGGCAGCGGCGCCGTCCCCACCGTCGACGTCACGGATCCGCGCGGCGACCGCTGGGGCACGCGGCGATTTTCGCTGCGCGGGCGCGTGACGTTGCTGGCCGCCGCTTGTGTGGCCGGCGCCGTCGCGGTCGTGTCGCTGGGTGCGTACATGATCGTGTCGAGCAACCTCTACCAGCAGCTCGACGCCAACCTGCTGGCTCGCGCGCAGGCCGCGGTGAACTCGCCGCAGGTGCAGACGCAGCTCAAGCAGGTGCCGGGCGCGTTCCTCGCGAGCGCCGACCTGCAGATCGGCCAGCTCAACGGCTGGACCGGCGAGTTGACGTACCCGCAGGCCGGTTCGCCGCCGCCGGTGTCGGCGGAGGAGCTCGCCGTGGCGACGGGGCAGAAACCGCAGTCGTTGCGCACCGACGTCGCCACCGACACGCGCGTGGTGGCGCTGCCGGCCGGACACGGCGAAGCGATGGTGCTCGCGCAGTCGATGGAGCCGACGAAGCGGACCCTCGGCGAGCTCGCTGTGGTGCTGTTCCTCGTGGGCGGTGCCGGGATCGTGGTCGCCGCCGGGGCGGGGACCGCCGTCGCCCGCGCCGGGCTGCGCCCGGTCGACCGGCTGACGTCCGCGGCCGAACGCGTCGCCGCCACCGGTGATCTGCGCCCGATCCCCGTGTCCGGCGACGACGAGCTCGCCCGGCTCACCCAGAGCTTCAACACGATGCTCGGCACGGTCGCCGACTCCCAGGAACGGCAACGCCAGCTCGTCGCCGACGCCGGGCACGAGCTGCGGACGCCACTGACTTCCTTGCGCACCAACCTGGAGCTGCTGCTGTCGGCGAGCCGGCCGGGGGCGCGCATGCTGCCGGACGAGGACCGCGCCGACATCGAGGCCGACATCAGCGGCCAGCTCGACGAGCTCACCCAGCTCATCGGCGACCTCGTCGAGCTCGCTCGCCAGGCCGAGCCGCGCGAGCAGACCGAACGCGTGGAGCTCCTCGACGTCGTGGAGCGCGCGCTCGACCGCGCGCGCCGCCGCGCGGGCGACATCGAGTTCGACGTCGACCTGCAGCCGTGGGTGCTGACCGGCGACAACAGCTCACTCGAGCGCGCCGTGCTCAACCTGCTCGACAACGCCGTGAAGTTCTCGCCGTCCGGCTCTCGCGTGCGGGTGACGCTGCGGCCGCTCGGTGACGGCACGGCCGTGGTCGAGGTCGCTGACTCCGGTCCCGGCATCGCGGAGGAGGACCTGCCGAAGGTGTTCGACCGCTTCTACCGCTCATCGGAGGCGCGCACCCTGCCCGGATCCGGGCTCGGGCTGTCGATCGTCAAACAGGCCGCCGAGCGCCACGGGGGTGCCGTGTACGCGATGCACGCGCCGGAAGGCGGTGCGTTGCTGACGATCCGGCTGCCCGGGACGCCGGCCTGACCCGACTCGCCGAGTGGCACGACTACGACACCGCATGTTTAATCGTGTAGGATTTTGTGTGGTTGACGGTACGTGCGTGAGGAGTGGCGGGTGCTCGCGCGGCAGCGGCAGGCAATGATCCTGGAGGAGGCGCGACGGACCGGTGCGGTCCGGGTCAGCGACCTCGTCACACGCCTCGGCGTGTCCGACATGACGGTGCGCCGGGATCTCGACGTGCTCGCCGGCCGTGGGCTCGTCGAGAAGGTCTACGGCGGCGCGACCTCGGTGGTCGGCAAGAGTACCGACGAGCCCGGGTTCGAGGCCAAGTCCGTGCGCCAGCGCACCCAGAAAGAAGCCATCGCCGGGGTGGCCGCCGGGCTGGTGAAGCCCGGTACCGCGATCGGTCTGTCCGCGGGAACCACGACGTGGACGCTGGCCCGCGCGCTCGACGCCATCCCGGGCCTGACCATCGTCACCAACTCCATCCAGGTCGCCGACGTGCTCCGCGCGTCGACGCAGCCCGACCGCACCGTGGTGCTCACGGGTGGCGTGCGGACCCCGTCCGACGCGCTCGTCGGGCCGGTCGCGGTGCACAGCCTGCGGACTCTGCACCTGGACCTCGTCTTTCTCGGCGTCCACGGCATGGCCGAGGGCGCCGGTTTCACCACCCCGAACCTCACCGAGAGCGAAACAGACCGTGCGCTGGTCGAGGCAGGCCGCCGGCTGGTCGTGCTCGCCGACCACACGAAGTGGGCCACGATCGGCATCTCCACGATCGCCGACCTCGAAGAGGCCGACGTGGTGGTGACCGACGACGGGCTGCCCGCCTCGGCGCGAAAGATTCTCGCCGAGCGGGTAGGAGAACTCGTGATCGCCGAAACGGCGGAGAACCTCGAGGCTGAAGACGCGTGAAACGCACTGTGCGACACCTGGCGGACGGCCGGGAGATCATCTACTTCGACCACGACGGCAGCCACGAACGCGCCGCCGAGGACACCCGTGACCTACCACCGGTGGCCGCCGCGTCGGAGATCCGGCTCGACCCGCTGACCCGCGAGTGGGTCGCGATGGCGGCGCACCGGCAGACGCGGACGTACAAACCGCCGGCCGACCTGTGCCCGTTGGACCCGTCCAGCCCCGGGCGCCCGACGGAGATTCCGGAGCGGGACTACGACGTGGTCGTGTTCGAGAACCGGTTCCCGTCGTTCTCGCAGAACGCACACGGCGATCCCTCGACCGTGGACGAGATGGGGCTCGTGCCGGTGGCGCCCGGTCTCGGCCGGACCGAAGTGGTCTGTTTCACCAGTGACCACTCGGGTTCGTTCGCGCAGCTGAGCCCGGAGCGGGTGCGACTGGTCGTCGACACCTGGGCCGACCGCACCGTCGGGCTCGGCGAGACGCCGGGCGTCGAGCAGGTCTACCCGTTCGAAAACCGCGGCGAAGAGATCGGTGTGACGCTTTCGCACCCGCACGGGCAGATCTACGGCTATCCGTTCGTCACGCCGAAGACCGAGCGGATGCTCGACGTCGCGCGTGCTTATCGCGCCGAGCACGGCCGGCCCGTGATGGGCGACGTACTGGAGGCCGAGCAGAAGTCGGGTGCGCGCGTGATCGCCGAGGGCGAGCACTGGACGGCGTTCGTGCCGCCCGCCGCGCGCTGGCCCGTGCACATCCAGCTCGTGCCGCACCGGCAGGTTCCCGACATCCCGGCGCTCACCGACGCCGAGCGCGACGACTTCGCCCGGGTGTACCTCGACGTGTTGCGCCGCTGCGACGGGTTGTACGACCGGCCGTTGCCCTACATCGCCGCGTGGCACCAGGCACCCGTGCGTCGCGACCGCGACCTTGCGTGGCTGCACCTCGAGCTGTTTTCCGTGTTACGTGCGAAGGACAAGCTGAAGTACCTGGCGGGCTCTGAATCGGGCATGGCCGTGTGGATCAACGACGCGACTCCGGAACAGATCGCGCAGCGCCTGCGTGCGGCGGGTTGAGCGCGGCATACTTCTGCGAAACACAGGTTTGGCTCAGGAACCTCTCAGGCCCGCCCGGTTAAGTGAGGACATGACCGAGAACGACCCCCACGCGAACGACTCCGTGGAGGGCCGCCAGAACCCGGGTGCCCAGCCGGGCGCCGAGGGCCAGGCGACCTGGAGTCAGTCCCCGACGCCGGGCGTTCCGCCCGCGTCCGGTGAGCAGGCCCGGACCCAGGCTTATCCGCAGCAGCAGGGTGAGGCCTACAGCCCGTGGTCCGCGCAGGCGGCGCAGTCCGGTCCGGTCAACTACAACCCGTACCCGCCCACTGGCGGCACGACCCAGCAACAGGCCCACCACGCGCCCGGTACCTCCGTGTACAGCGTGCCGCCCGCGGCGCCGAGGAAGTCCGGCTCCGGCAAGCTTCTCGCGAGCGTCGCTGCGATCGCGCTGGTGATCGGCGGCGTCGCCGGGGGGACCGTCGGCTACTTCACGGGCGGCTCGTCCGGCCCGTCCGTCAACGCGCTCGACCAGCCGAAGCCCGCGCAGCAGACGGGCAACGCGCCGTCCGGCTCCGTGGAATCCGTGGCCCAGAAGCTTTCGCCGAGTGTCGTCGAGCTTCAGGTCGCCGGCCGCACGGCCGCGGGTGAGGGCTCGGGCTTCGTGCTGAGCACCGACGGTTACATCCTGACCAACAACCACGTGGTCGAGGTCGCCGCGAACGGCGGTCAGATCCAGGCCGTGTTCCAGAACGGCAAGAAGGCCACGGCGCAGATCGTCGGCCGCGACCCGACGACCGACATCGCCGTGGTGAAGGTCGGTGGCGTGAGCGGGCTGACTCCCGTCGAGCTCGGCCGGTCCGACGACCTGCGCGTCGGCCAGCCCGTGGTCGCCATCGGCTCGCCGTTCGAACTGAGCGGCACGGTCACCTCCGGCATCGTCAGCTCGCTGCACCGGCCGGTGCAGGCCAGCGGCGACGAGACCGATCAGGCCACGGTGATGGACGCCATCCAGACCGACGCGGCGATCAACCCCGGCAACTCCGGTGGCCCGCTCGCCAACATGAACGGCCAGGTCATCGGCATCAATTCGGCCATCTACAGCCCGGGCGGCGGTGGGCCGAGCGGCCAGCAGCAGGGCGGCAACGTCGGCATCGGCTTCGCCATTCCGATCGACCAGGCGCGCCGCACGGCCGACGACATCATCAAGACCGGCCACGCCACGCAAACCTTCATCGGCGCCAAGGTGGCCGACGCGCCGCAGGGCGGGGCGGAACTCGGTGACATCACGCCGGGCAGCCCTGCCGACAAGGCCGGTCTCAAGGCGGGTGACATCGTCACCAAGATCGACGACCGCACCATCGACAGCGCCGACACGCTCGTCGCCGCCGTCCGCACCCGCGCTCCGGACGAGAAGGTGACGTTCACCCTGTCCAACGGCCGGACGGTGCAGGTGACCCTCGGCGGCCAACCGGTGCCGGCGAACTAGTTCGCTCGGCCGCCCGGCGCGGCCGAGACCAGCCACGGCTCGACCCCTGGGGAGGGGCCGAACCCTTGAAGACCACGCGCGACCGGGCAATCGGGGCCGGTCGCGCGTGGTTGCATTTCGGCCCTGTGACCGGGCCGGTCGTGCGGTCTCGGAATTTGATGTTTAACCGGTGTGACCGGTGGGCACCTCACCGCGCACGGAGGCCTCTCCGTACCGAGTCGGAGGCGGTACGGGAAGGCCTCCGGCTTGTGCTTTCGGTGCGCTCTTCCGTGGTGCGACGGGCGGGGAAGAGAGCCTCACTCCCCGCACTCAGCAGGGGGTCGTGAAGAGAGTGAGGCCCTCGGCCGGGTGAGGTGGTGGCCCGCACCTCGCCCAGATCTGCGGTTTCTCTCAGCCGGCGCGGGGTGCGGGATTCCGAGGTGGCGCCGTCCGGGGCTTCGCAATGGTCCGGACCGCGCCGGTGAGCAGCACCGCAGCCCATACCACGGCGAGGGTGATCAGCAGACCGGCCCACGTGTTGCCGTCGTGCAGTCCGGGTTTCGGGAAGACGCCGTAGGTGCGCCACAGCAACGGGAACGCGATGAACCCGAGCACCGCCGTCAGCACCGCCCCCACTTGCACGGGCGCGCGCCACGGCAACGGCAGCACCCGCGACAGCAGTAGCCCGGCGACGCCGGCGACGGGAGCGAACAGCGCGTCGTTGACGATCGGGGCGCCGCCGAACCACAGCACCGTTTTCAGGCTGTCAGGCCACGCGGGCGCCGCGTAGTCCACGAAGAGTGAGACGCCGAAGCCCAGTGCGGCCAGGCCGACCAGCGCGAGCACGATCCGGGCGAGTTTCACAGCACCTCCAGCTTCTCGACCCATTTCGTCTGCAGGACCCCCGGACGGCTCGGCGCGATCACGCGGCACGGGTAGCCGTGGTCGATGTCCAGGACCGCGCCGTTCAGCTCCAGTGCGAGCAGCGTGAGCTCGTCGGCGGTGTGCTCGCCGGGCAGCGTGCTGGCCCCGTACAGACCGGTCTTGTCGAGCGACGACACCCGCACGTCGACGCCCGGCCGGCTGCCGGCCGCGCGCAAGAGGGTCGGGAAGGAAACGCCGCGCCAACTCGCCATCTGGCTCCAGCCCTCGACGCACGCGATCGGCAGGTCCGCACTGGTCTGCGGCAGCGCACGCAGGTCGGCCAGCGTGAACTCCTTCGTTCCGGCGGGCGTCACGAGCGTCAGCCGCCACCGTGGGTCGACCGCCGTGCGCGTCACCCGAGCCGCGACGGCCGTGCGATTCACCGGAAGGTTCTGCGATCCCTTGTCCGTCTTCCACGACAGGCCGGAGATGCTCTTCAGCCACGGCACGGTCGCCCCCGCGGTCGCCAGCACGGCCACCCCCGTCGCGACGCCCGTCGTGGCCAGGAACCCGCGCCGCGACAACCCGTGCGGCGGTGGGGGCGGCGGGTCCTCCTCGTGCGTCAGCGCGCGCCGCACGACGGGCAGCTTCACCGCGACGTGCAACACCACCGACCCGATCGCCACCCACGCGACTGCGTAGTGCACCTGCGGGAAGTAGAAGTTCCAAGGGTAGTTCTGCGTCGTGTTCAGCAGCCCCGAGCTCAGCTCGAAGAACGCCGCGCCCGACAACACCAGGATCGACAACCGCTCCACCGCGTGCGGCACCGACTTCACCAACGGCCGCTCGAACAGCTTCGGGAACACACTCCACAGTTTCGCCAGCAACAACGGGATCGCCGCGATCCCCGTGAGCACGTGCGCGCCCTGCGTCAACCGGTACAGCCACACCGGCCGGCTGGGCCAGAGGAACCACGCCGTCGGGTGCTGGATCAGGTGGCTCAGCAGCCCGGTGGCGAAGCAGATCAGGAAGGCGAGCCCCAGCGCCATCCCGATCCTCGCGGTCACCCGCTCGCCGTGCGCGCCACCTTTGAACTGCTCCTCCTTCGGGATCGGGAGCTTCTCGACTCGCTCGTCCACGCGGGCCTTGGCCTGTCCTGCCTTGGCTTTGGCCTGCGTGACGCCGGCGCGCGCCTGCGCGGCCCGCTCAGTGAACCGTTGCTGGGCCGCCGAAACGCGCTCGTCGAACCTCCGCCAGGCCGCTGCCGCTCTGCTGCTGCTCGCTCGCTGGAGCTGCTCGTCCTGCTCCCGGACTTCGACGTCGTCGTTCATCGTCGTTCCAGACGGGCGAACCAGCGGTGTCCGCGGCTGGTGGTCCAGTCGACGCGGAAGCCCGCGCGCAAGGCGACCGCCGCGACGGCGTCGGCGCCGAGCCAGGCCCAGCCGAACCAGGGCCCGGGGTTGCCGGGAAGGAGGCGGACGGCTTCACGGCGCAGCCCGTGGCCGGGCGGTTCGAGTTCGACCAGCACGTCGCCGTCGGGTGCGATCAGGTCGCGAGTGCGGTCGAGCAGCGCAACCGGGTCGCCGCCGATGCCGATATTGCCGTCGGCCAGTAGGGCGTGGTGCCAGCGGCCTTCGCCGGGCAGAGGCTGGAAAACATCGCGGCGTAGCGCCACCGCGCCGCGCTCCTGCGTCAGCCGCACGGCCGTTGGCGAGCTGTCGACCCCCAGTGTCATCACGCCGCGGCGGGTAAGCGCCGCCGTGAGCCGGCCAGGGCCGCAGCCGATGTCGAGCGTCGGGCCGCCGCACGCGTCGAGCAGCACGCTGTCGCCGAGTTCGCACCCGTCCGTCCATCGGTCCACGGGCAGGTCGACGCGGTCACCGTTCGCCAGCTCCAGCCAGCACTGCTGCCCGAGCAGGCCGCGGTCGAACTCGCGGCCGATGCTGCGCTGTCTCACGCCACCGCCCGCCCCTCGACCGCGCGCACCGCGGCGGCGAACCGCCCGTGCGGCCGCTGCGCCGCCACGCGCACAGCGTCCGCCAAGGTGTCCACATCGGACAGTTTTGGCAGGGCACCGGCGTCGAGCCCGGCGGCGGCCAGCGCCCGCCACGTCCGGGCGCCCGTATCGGCCCGTGACATCGGCACGCCGGCCAGCACCTGGGCGTGGTGCGGATCCGCGAGCCCGAGGCCCCACCAGCCGCCGTCCTCCGCCGGCCCCAGCACCGCGCCGTGTTCCCCGCGCTGAACCGGCTCGATCGACGCGCCGAGCAGCTCCGGTGTCACCTGCGGCGTGTCCATGCCGATCTGCAGCACCGGCAGCCCGGCGTGTACCGCGGCGACATCGGCGTGCGCGTTGGCCAGCCGGGCTCCGAAGTCCCAGCCGCGCTGCGCGATCACGGTCGTCTGGCGCAGCGCTCGCCCCAGCTCGGGCCCGCGCGCCGCCGCAGCGAGGTCGCCGGTCATCGCCACGACCGGCAGCGCTCCTGGCGTCGCCTGCACCGCGTCGAGCGTGTCCAGCAACGCGGCCGCCGCGATTTCGGCGGCTTGCGCGTCTGTCGCCGGTGGACAGAGACGCGTCTTCGCGAAGCCGGGTACGGGTGCCTTCGCCACCACCAGCAGGCAGAACCGTGCGGTCATCGGGCGAGCACCCGCCCGAAGTCGCGCACCGCGCGCATCGTGCCGCGCACCGAACCCGACACCTTCGACTTCGTGCCCTTGGCCCGCTGCCCGTAGCGCACGTCGAATTCGCGCACGCGCCAGCCCGCGCGCTGCGCCCGGATCAGCAGCTCGAGCGGATAACCGAACGCCCGGTCCGTGACTCCCAGCCCCAGTAGCGCCTCCCGCCGCACGGCCCGCAGCGGCGCGATGTCCCGCACGGGCAACCCGCGAGTGCGCAGCAGCACCGCCAGCACGGCGTTGCCTGCCCGGGCGTGCCACGGCCACACTTCCCGCTCGACCGGCACGCGCCGCCCGACGGCGAGGTCCGCGCCGGCCTCCACGGCCGCCACCAGCCGCGGCAGATCGCCGAGGTCGAGGGACCCGTCGGCGTCGGCGAAGCACACGACGTCGGCCGTGGCCGCCTCCAGTCCGGTGTGCACGGCGGCGCCGTAACCGCGGCGCGGCTCTTCGACCACCTTCGCTCCCAGCGCGGCCGCTACCTCGGGCGAACCGTCGACCGAACCGTTGTCGACCACGATCGCGCGGTACCCCGGTGGCAACGCGGCCAGCACCTCCGGCAAGGCACACGCTTCGTCGAGACACGGCAGTACGACGTCTACCTGAACAAGGCTCACGCCACGTACGGTAGGTCCGTAATGGACGGTCGATAACCCTTGCGCAGCTTACCGAATTCTGACATCGGCGACTTCTTACCGACTTATCACGGAACACAGGAATCCCCGGCTGATCGTGCGCGGCGGAGTTATCGTGCGGGCAATGAGCGAGTCGACGACGGCTGCCCGGCTCGCGGAGCCTCCGGCGCCACCTCCGGTTCCGGCGCGGGTCCGGGGCGATCTGATCACGGTCGGAGCCGCTTGCGTGCTCGTCGCCGCCGCGGCCGCCGTCGGCCTCTACTACAACCGGCCGGGCTCGGGCGTGGTGATCTACGCGTTTTCCCCGCCGATCTTCGGCCACTGGCTGCCCCACGTCGGCCCGGGCTCGGTGTTCGCGGTGCTGGTGGCGGCCGCCGTGGTCCTGTGGGGCCCCGCGATCGCGACCCGGCTCCCGTGGCGACGAGCCCTCGCCGCCGGGTACGCGACCTCGCTCGCCTGGATCTTCTCCCTCGCCATGGTCGATGGCTGGTCGCGCGGATACACCGGGCGCCTCACCACCCCGCAGGAGTACCTCCACGAGGTGCCCGGCATCGCCGACATCCCGCGGTTCCTCCGCGAGTTCTCGTCCCGGATCCTCGACTTCCAGCCCCACTCCTGGACCACCCACGTCGCCGGACACCCACCCGGCGCGACGCTGGTGTTTGTCTGGCTCGACCACCTCGGCCTGCATGGCGGCGCCTGGGCCTCGACGGCCGTGGTCCTGGTAGCCGCCCTCGTCGCGGTCGCCGTGCCCGCCACGGTCGCGCTGCTCGGCCGCCCGGACGCGGCCCGCACCGTGGTCCCGTTCGCGGCGCTCAGTCCCGGTGCCGTCTGGCTCGGCGTCTCGGCCGACGGACTCTTCGCCGGCGTCACCGCCACCGGCGTGGCCCTCCTCGCTCTCGCCGCCGTCGGCTTCCGGGAAGGCCGCCGTTACGCCGCGCCCACCGCGCTCGCGGCGGGCGTGCTGCTCGGCTACGGCGCCTTCCTGTCCTACGGCCTCGTCCTCCTCGGCGTCATCGCACTGGCGGCCGCCGTCCTCGGCCGTCAGTGGCGCGCGGCCGCACTAGCGGTGGTTGGCGCGCTCGCCGTGGTGGCGGCGTTCGCGCTCGCCGGGTTCTGGTGGTTGGACGGCTACCACCTGGTCGTGGAGCGCTACTACCAGGGTGTCGCCGCGGTGCGGCCATACTCGTACTGGGTGTGGGCCGACCTCGCCGCCGTCTCCGTTGCCGCCGGACCGGCTGTGATCGCCGCCGCGCGCCGTGGCGTCATGGGTGCGGCGCGGCAACGCCGGAGTCTGCTGCGCGATCCGGTGCTGCTGCTCGGCGTCGCGGCGGTGGTGACGATCGTGTTCGCCGACGTGTCCGGCTTGTCGAAGGCGGAGGTTGAGCGGATCTGGTTACCGTTCGGCGCGTGGCTGGTGCCGATGACGGCACTGCTGCCCGCACCCGGTCGCCGCTGGTGGCTCGCGGCGCAGGCGGCGACGGCGCTGGCAGTGAACCATCTTCTGCTGACGAGCTGGTGAGGTGAGGCATGGAGGACCAGGCCGGGCGCGTGCTCGTGGTCGACGACGACGAGACGGTGCGCGACGTCGTCCGCCGCTACCTGGAGGTGGCCGGCTTCGCCGTCGACGTCGCCGGCGACGGAGCCACGGGCCTCGCCCTGTTCGCCCAGCGCACCCCCGACCTCGTGGTGCTCGACGTGATGATGCCGGGCATCAACGGGCTCGAGGTCTGCCGGCGGCTGCGACAAGTCAGCCAGGTGCCGATCGTGATGCTGACCGCGCTCGGCGAGGAGGAGAACCGTATCGCTGGACTTCAGCTCGGTGCCGATGACTACGTCACGAAACCTTTCAGCCCCAAGGAACTCGCGTTGCGTGTCGCCTCCGTGCTGCGCCGCGCCCGCATGCCGCGCCCCGAGCCGCCTGCCGCTGAACTCGTCGACGGCGACCTGCGCCTGCAAATGAACGCCCGCCAGGCGACGCTCGGCGGTGCGGAACTTCCGCTCACGACCCGTGAGTTCGACCTGCTCGCCTTTTTCCTCGCCCACCCCGGTGTCGCGTTCTCGCGTGCCGACCTGCTCGAAAAGGTGTGGGGCTGGGACTTCGGCGACCAGTCCACGGTGACCGTCCACGTGCGACGGTTGCGCGAGAAGATCGAACGCGACCCGGCCCAGCCGACGCGGGTCGCGACCGTGTGGGGCGTCGGCTATCGCTACGACCGGGAGCCGTGATGATCAGCGCCGGTGAGTCCGCGTGGGAGATGTTCACCCACGTCCTGCACATCCTGCCGTTCGCGCTGCTGATCGCGCTTCCGGTCGCGGCGCTGGGCGGGCTCCTGATCTACCTGCTCCGCCGCCGGTCGCTCGCGACCACCATGACGGTGCTGGTCCTCACTCCCGTGACCGCCCTGCTTGCCGGCGTGCTCGGCATCAGCGGCTTCATGTTCACGCCCGCGCTGACGACAGTGCTGCTGGTCTGCCTGATCGTCGCCCTCGTGACGGTGCCGGCCGCCATCGTGCTCGGCCGAGCCATCGCCCGCCGCAGCGTGTGGGAACGCGAAGCCCGCGACCGTGAACGCGCCGCCGAGGCGTCGCGGCGTGAGCTCGTCGCCTGGATCAGCCACGACCTGCGCAGCCCGCTGGCCGGAATCCAGGCGATGGCCGAGGCGCTGGCCGACGGCGTGGTGTGCGAACGGCACGAGGTCGCCGACTACGCGCAGCGGATCAGCGGCGAAACCAGCCGCCTCTCCGGCATGGTCGGGGACCTGTTCGAGCTCTCCCGGATCACCGCGGGCGCGCTGGAGCTCACGATGTCCGCTGTCCCGCTGCGCGACGTGGTGAGTGACGCCGTGGCCGCGCAGTCGCCGGTGGCGCAGCGCAAGCAGGTCCGGGTCCTGGAAAACGCCGAGGCCTGGCCCGTCGTCTCGGGCAGCGACCCGGAGCTCGCGCGGATCGTGCGCAACCTGGTGTCCAACGCCATCCGCCACACGCCGCCCGACGGCACTGTCGCCGTGCAGCTCGGCATCGACGGCGATCAAGCCATCCTCGCCGTCGACGACTCCTGCGGCGGCATCCCCGACGACGAGATCGGCCGTGTCTTCGACGTCGCCTTCCGCGGCACTCAGGCCCGCACCCCCGACCGCAGCGGCACCACGTCCGGCGGCGGGCTGGGGCTCGCCATCGCCAAGGGTCTGGTCGAGGCGCACCAGGGCCAGATCGGCGTGCACAACCACGGCCCCGGCTGCCGCTTCGAGGTCCGCCTTCCACTGGCGACGGTCTGATCTCACTTGCGCCTCCGAACACGCCCGCCTCCGAACCGTCCGGATCACGCGGCGGCGCAGCCAGCCGACAATGAGCGCGCCTTGACACGGTGGGCCCGGCATCATGGAAGGCGTGAGCGTTTCCGCCCGGCTGCGTGGCTTGAGTCCGCGCCGGCGCCTGCTGCTCGCCGCGACCACGCTGGTAGTGGTCGCTGCTGCGGTGGCCGCCGTCGTGGTCGCGACGAACTCGCGGACCGCGGGTGCACCGAGCACGGGCGCGCCCGCGCAGGACCGACCAGGCCCGGTGCTGCTCATCCCCGGCTACGGCGGCAGCCGCGGTTCCCTCGAACAGCTCGCCTCGGTGATCCACGCCCGCACCGGGCGTGAGGCCGATGTCCTCACCCTCGCCGGCGACGGCACGGGCGACCTCAACCGGCAAGTCGGCGTGCTGGCCGACGCCGTCGGCCGGGCCTATCGCGGTGGGGCGCCCTCGGTCGACGTGATCGGCTACTCCGCGGGCGGCGTCGTCGCCCGCCTCTGGGTCGCGCAGTCGGGCGGCGAACACCAGGCCCGGCGTGTGATCACGCTCGGCGCGCCACTGCACGGCACCACCCTCGCCGCGACCGGCGCCGCGTTCGTCCCGGGAGCGTGTCCCGTGGCGTGCCAGCAACTCACGCCCGGCAGCGCTCTCGTGCGGCGGCTCGGCCCAGTGCCCTCCGGGCTGCCGTGGCTTTCGCTGTGGACGCGGCTGGACCAGACCGTGGTGCCGCCGGCATCGGCACGAATCGACGGTGCCGTGAACGTCGCACTGCAGCAGGTGTGCCCGGGCGACCGTGCCACCCACGGCGATCTACCGACCGACCCCGCAGTGACCGGTTTCGTGCTGCAAGCGCTCGGCACCGCACCGCTGCGCCCGCCGACGGGTTGTCCCGCGGTCAGTTCTTGACGTCCTTCGTCGCGAAATTCGCCCACGCCGCACCGAAGAACACCAAGATGTAGCCCGCCTGAAGCAGCAGGCCGTGGTCGATGTTGCGCCACAGCACGGGATCGCGGAAGAAGTCGAGCCACGACAGCCAGTAGTGCGTCGGCAGGAACGGCTTCACCGGCGCCGCCGCGTCGAGCGTCTCGAGCACCGTGCTCGTGATCAGCACGGCCAGCCCGCCCAGCGCCGCCCCGATGGCCGATTCGGTGACGGTCGACAGGAACAGAGTGATCGCCGCGAACCCGACCATCGACAGCACCACATACAGCACCGCACCGAGCAGCCGCAGTACCAGCGACGAGGAGGACAGCTGCACACCTGACAGCGAAACCGCCGCGGCAGGTGTCCCGCCCGCGGCACCGGGCGCCGAGCCCGTCCCGAACAGCACCACCCCGATGGCCAGCGAGGTCAGCACCACGACGACGATCGCCAGCGTCACGTACACCGCCACCGACACCAGCTTCGCGGTCAGCAGCCGAGTGCGCCCCACCGGGCGGATCAGCAGGTACCGCAAGGTGCCCGTCGCCGCGTCACCCGCCACCGCGTCGCCGGCGGCCACCGCGACGGCGATCGGGAGGAAGAGGGGCAGCACCAGCGCGAGGGCCGCCGCCGGGTAGAGCGTGCCGTCGCCGATGACCGCGCTCAGGAACGCCCCACCTTGCCCCGGAGGCGGGGCGAAGTCCGCCGTCGCCAGGAACACCGCGACGATCGCCGGCAGCAGGCACAGCAGCAGCATGCTCACCCACGTCCGCGGCCGCAGTACCAGCTTCCGCAGCTCGACGCCGATCACCGGACCTCCCCGAAGCTGTCCGAGCCCGGTCCCGTGACCTCCAGAACCACGTCCTCCAGCGTCCGGCGCTGTGCCGCCAGCTCCCGTACCCGCACACGCGCTGCCACGAGCTGCTCGTTCAAGGCCATGACGTCGTCGTGGCGGATCACCAGTCGGTCGCCGTCGCGCTGTTCGACCCGCCCGTCCAGCAGGGCGACGGCCGAGCCCGGATCCGGCGTGTCGAGCAGCACGCGGCCCGTCGCCGCGCGCAGGGCTCCGAGGTCGTCCTGCAGCACGAGCTTGCCGCGGTCGACGATCCCCACGCGGGTGCACAGCTGCTCCACCTCGACGAGCAGATGGCTGGACAGGAACACCGTCGTCCCTTCGCGATTGAGCTCCACGAGCAGCTCCCGGATCTCCTTGATTCCCTGCGGGTCCAGCCCGTTCGTCGGCTCGTCGAGCACCAGCAGCCGCGGCCGGTTCAGCAGCGCCGCCGCGAGCCCGAGCCGCTGCCGCATCCCCAGCGAGTAAGCCCGAGTCGGCCGTTGGTCGACCTTCGCGAGCCCCACGCGCTCCAACGCTTCCTCGATGCGCGCTCGCCGCGTGCGCCGGGCACCGCGGGCCGCCGCGTCGAACAGCGACAGGTTGCGCCGTCCGGACAGGTGCGGGTACGCCGCCGGCCCCTCGACCAGCGCACCCAGCTCGGGCAACGCGTCTCCGACGTGTTTCGGCACCCGTTTCCCGAGCACTTCGATTTCGCCGCCGGTGGGGTAGACGAGGCCGAGCAGCATCCGCACGGTCGTGGTCTTTCCGGAGCCGTTCGGGCCGAGAAAGCCGTAGCGGTCGCCCTCGTGCACGTCCAGGTCCACCGAATCGACGGCCAGCACCCGGCCGAACCGTTTCGTCAGCCCGCGGGTGGTGATCATCGGGACCTCCGCACCGGCCGTGCCAGCTCCGCCCCGGCCGAGCGCAGCACCTCCGGCGTCACGGTCCCGGCCAGTAGGTACGCCCTTCGCCCGAACTGCGGCCGCACGACGGCGAGCGACAACGGCGCGATCGACAGCTGCACCTGTTGACCCGATTCCAGCGGCGTCGTGGTCGCGCCCGCCTTCGCCGCCGCGTCCGCCAGCCGTCCCCCGACGTCCCGTGGCAACGCCACCACCGCGAACGACGCGAGCCCGGTGCCGTACAGCGCCGTCCCCCGGATGCCGCCGAGCTGCGCGTCGCGCTCGGGCCGTCCGTCGAGCGTGTCCGGCAGCCGAGCACGCCCGAACGCCCCGAGCGCCTGCGCCAGATCGGGGGCTCCGGTCACGCTGAACCCCATCGCCGAGGTGGGCACCGGCCGCGAGACGACCGGTTGGACCTGCCGGACTTCCTGGAATTCGGTGGTCACGATCGGCGCTCGCTGGCCGCGTGCGGTGATCTCGACTCGCAGGGGGAGGCCCGTCGCGGGGTCCGCCCACACGTCGACCTGCCCGATCGTCGTCGACGGGTCGGCAGGCGTGATGCGCACGCCGGACGCCGCGATCCCGGCGATCCGCCGTCCCGGCAAGGCACTCGCCGCGTCACCCGGTGCCATGCGCAGGAGTCGCCGCGCCAGCTCCGGCGGCAGCAGGTCGCTCGCCCGTGGTAGCCGCACACGTGGGTCGCCGACGAGCTTCGTGAGCATCGCCGAGCCGTAGTCCCAGGTGTATTCGGCGTCGGGAAATTTGTAGGTGTCGCGCTCACCCGTCGCGGTCAGTGTCGCCACGCGGTAGCGGTCCGGCGCCGCGTACCAGGCCCGCATCTCGGTGGTGCCGGCGAACAACGGGGTCAGGTCGCCGAGGTCCGGCAGCTCCGGCAGCGCGAGCGCGCCGACACTGCGCGCAACCCCTTGATACGGAGCCTTGTCCGACGCCAGCACGAGCCCCCGCAGCCGGTCCGCGTCCACGGTGCCCCCACGCGGTCCCAGCGCGCCGACCACCGATGGGATCGCGACCAGCAGCGCGGCGATCGCCACGACGAGCGCCCACCGCCGCAGCTTCGCGCGGCTCACGACCGACAAGGAGCACCACCTCCCCGTCCCTTTCTACGCTCGCCCGGCGCCGGGTTGGAGGTTTCGCAGTACTACCGGGGCCTTACGGACGGGGCCGGTTCACGATCCGACCGCCATCGCGTCCACGGGCTCGGCGGTCCGGTCGGCCGTGACCCGGAAGAACCGCGGGCCCGGGAAGTGCGCGGGGGCCACGATCGTGCCGGTGCCCGCGACCTCACGCAGCCATCGTTGCCGCGTCAGCGAGGCCAGCGACGGATCGGCGTCGCTGACGAAGCGGACGTTGGAATCACGCAACTGCACCGGGGTGTGCAGCACGTCGCCGAGCAACACCACCCGGCGCTCGTCCGCGGCGATGTCGACGACGTAGTGACCCGGCGTGTGCCCGGGCGCGTGCCGTGCGGTGATGCCGGGCGCGAGCTCGACGTCGCCGCGCAGCTCGCACAGCAGACCGTTGCTCCGCACCGTCTCCAGACCGCGGCGCGTCCAGTCGTGTCGCCCGACCGGGTCGACGAGCGCGGCCCAGTCCTCTACGCCGTAGTACACCTTCGTGTGGGGAAAGTACGGCTTGCCCTGCGGCGCAAGCCAGCCGACATGATCGGAATGCAAATGCGTGAGCACGAGCGTGTCGACGTCACCGGGCGCGCACCCGGCCTCGGCAAGCGACACCGGCAGGCTGCCACTCGCCACACCGCCCTCGGGCCGCAGCCCTTCCGGGAATTCGGCTTCGCGGAAGGGCTGCGGCCCGAGGCCCGCGTCGACGAGGATCGTCCGGCCGTCGCCCCGGATCAGGAAAGCGCCCGCGGGCACCTGCGTGGCGTCGTCCGCGACGACGTCCGGATGCCACCCGGCGTCGGGTCCCGGAGAGGGCGGTGCCGGCACCCGGAGCCGTCCGTCGGTCAGCGCATGGATCTCGAAATTCCCCACCTCGATAGACCGCATGCCCACGACCAAGATCATTCTCGAGCGAATAATTCCGGGAAGTGACCTTCATCTCAAACCCCGACGGGCGTACGCAATTCCGCCGTCGCGAACGACGCGATTCCAGCCTCGAAGGTCGTTTCCGCCTTGAACCCCAGCTCTTTCCGTGCCCGTGCGGGATCCGCGACCACATGTCGCACGTCCGCCGGCCGTGCCCCACCGACGATCCGCGGTGCCGGTCCGCCGCACGCCCGCGCCAGCTCTCGCGCGAGGTCGCCGACGGTGTGCGGCTCACCCGAGCACACGTTGAGCGGCACGATGTCCGCGCGCGGGCCGTCGGCGTGCAGCGCCAGCACATTCGCCCGTGCGACGTCGTGAACGTGAACGAAATCCCGCTGCTGCCGCCCGTCCTCCAGCACGGTGGGCGCCTCACCGCGCTGGAGCGCCGAGCGGAACAGCGACGCCACGCCCGCGTACGGCGTGTTCTGCGGCATCCTCGGCCCGTACACGTTGTGGTAGCGCAACGCCCACACCGCTCCACCGGTCTGCCTCGCCCACGCGCCCGCCAAGTGTTCCTGCGCGAGTTTGGTGGCGGCGTAGGTACTTCTGGGTATCAACGGCGCGTCTTCGGGCACCAGCTGCCACCGGAGTTCAGCCCCGCAACGGCACGCGGGTTCGAACCGTCCGGCGTCCACATCGGACTGACGACGGGGCTCGGGCGGCACCACCCCGTGGTGCGGGCAGACGTAGCGGCCTTCGCCGTACACGACCATCGACGACGCCAGAACCAGTTTCCGGACGCCGGCGGAGTGCATCGCGGCCAGTAGCACCGCCGTGCCGTAGTCGTTGTTCAGCGCATACGACGGCGCATCGGACGGATCGATGCCGTGCCCTACCACCGCGGCCTGGTGACAGACCGCGTCGACACCCTCCAGCAGGCGTGCCAGGTCGTCCGGGTCCGCCACGTCTCCCTGCACGAACCGGTGCCGTCCGGTGTAGCCGGGCGGTTGCGCCGTTGCGTGGGCGGTGGGCAGGAGGGTGTCCAGCACCACGACCTCGTCGCCCGCTTCCGCCAGCTGGTCGGCCACATGGGACCCGATGAAACCGGCACCGCCGGTGATCAGCACTCGCACGCCACCGACGCTAGGCCGGGTTCACGCCGACTCGCCCTGCCGGTCCGGACCATGTCACCGAATCGTCAGGAATCACCCCGCCCACGGCGGCGCGCGGACGCGGTCACCGGATACGGTGTCGGCATGGAACGGAGCGCACAGCGGCTGGGCCGGGCCCTCGTCGTGATCGTGGACGACCGGGTCGCCCACGGCGAGCACGAAGACACCAGCGGACCGCTGGTCACCGAGCTGCTCGAAGAAGCCGGTTTCATCGTCGACGGCGTCGTCGTGGTCGAAGCCGAGACCGCCGGCATCCGCAATGCGCTCAACACCGCCGTCATCGGCGGCGCCGACCTGGTGATCACCGTCGGCGGCACGGGCGTGTCCCCGCGCGACCGCACTCCCGACGCCACGGCCGGCGTGCTCGACCGCCCCATCCCGGGCATCGGTGAAGCCCTGCGCGCTTCGGGCCTCGCCGCGGGTGCGGTCGACGCCGGCATCTCGCGCGGCCTGGCGGGCGTCTCGGGCTCCACCCTGGTCGTGAACCTGGCCGGCTCACGCGCCGCCGTCCGCGACGGCATGGCCACGCTCTCCTCGCTCGTGCCGCATGTGATCGACGAGCTCTCGGGCCTCGAAGAGGTCTGATCACCGGTCGAGATCGCGATTGCCTGAACGGCGGCTCGCGGACGCCAGCACCAGTCCGGCGCGTACGAGCCGCGTCAGTCTCCTCTCTGTAGTTGTCAAACAGCGGGTGGGACGATGGACCCATGCCAGGTGAAGAACCCACTCCCCAGCAGGCTGCACGGGCCGCGGAGGCCCGTCGCCGGAGGGTGGACGAGGTGTTCGGGGACGTGTTGCCCGAGACGACATCCGACGAGCGGGGCCTGACCGGCGACACACCGGACTCCTGGTACCTGGAGAACCGGCCACCGCACCACGACCGCTGAGCGTCCTCAGTTGCGGGTGTGAGTGGGACCGGAGCCGTCGGCCTGCGCGCGCAGCAGGTCGCGGATTTCCTGAAGGAGCTCGACGTCCGTGGGCTCGGCCGGGCCCGGCTCCTGACCACGCTTGCGGCGCTCTTGGATGTGCTTCATCGGCAGCACGATCAGGAAGTACACGACCGCGGCGACGATCACGAAGTTGATCGCCGCGTTGATCACGGACCCGAAGTCCAGGAACGTCGAGTTGTTGGCGCTCAGGACGTTGAAGCCCAAGCCCTTCGCGGCGTCGCTTCCGCCGATGGCGTTGATCAGCGGCTTGATCAGACCGTTCGTGAACGCCGTGACGATCGTGGTGAACGCGGCGCCGATCACGACCGCGACGGCCAGATCGACGACGTTGCCGCGCATCAGGAAATCCTTGAAGCCCTTGAGCATGGCGCACTCCTCGCTTTTTCGGGGGACGGACCGCCCGTCCTCCGCTGGACGAGCCATCGCCCATCGGAACGGGACGGGTTAGCGGAGAGTAACCGTAACCGGTCGTTCCAGCGACGTCGCAGCAACCTCGGCGGCAACCCCGACGGGCAGCGCAAGCAGCACCAACGGTCCCTTGTCCGCTGCGCCGCCCCCGCCGGGCTGGTGCACGGTCACCACCGTGGCATCCCTGACCAGTGCGGATGCGGTATGTGTCGCGTCGGGCGCGGCGACGACGTCGACGTGCTGACCGGGCCGCAGCAACTCAGCGACAGCTGCGTCGGCCAGCCGGACGGCGACGGTCACCGCGCCGGATTCCCCCTTTGCGGGGAGGCCGGCGCCCAGCAATCGGATGTCCGTGAGCGGTTCCCCGGGCCGCGCCGCACCTGACAACAGGCGGCCGACGGCATCGTCGATGCGGCGCAAGGCGCCAGCCGGCCGTACGTCGTCGGGTATGTCGGCCAGCCGAAGATCGGCGGCGCGCAGCACCGAGCCCGCGGGCAGATCGTGGGCCGACACCACGGTGGCGGTGGTGGGAGCTCCCCGAGCCGAGCCCGGGTGCAAGAACAGCAGCAGCCCGGACAGCAGCAGGCCCGCGGCCAGGAATCGGCGCACCAGCCGGGCACGACGGCCGTTCAGGTGCCGAAGATCGGGCAGGCGGCTGAGCAAGGTGTCCACGGTCTTCCCCTCGTCGGTTCCAGTGCGGCGCGGTGCCGCACGAATCCGACGTTAGGGACGGCGCAGACCAGCGGAAAGGACGAATTCCGCGATCTGTGGACAACTAGTCCCTTGTGGACAACTGAGGGCTCACGAGGCGGCTGGAGCGGTTTTTGTCGTACCCGAGGAGGATGATGTGGACGACGAGTCCGACTTCGTCTCGCTCTTGGTTTCCGCGGGCTTGTCCGACGACTTCTCCGACTTCGCCGGCGCCGCGGAGGTGCTCGACTTGTTCGAGTCGCGTGAGTCGTTGCGGTAGAACCCGCTGCCCTTGAAGACCACGCCGACCGAGCTGAAGACCTTGCGCAGCGGACCGGAGCACTGCGGGCAGACGGTCAGGCTGGCATCGGAGAAGGACTGCACGGCTTCGAAGCGGTGGTCACATTCCTTGCAGGCGTACTGGTACGTGGGCACAAGAGCTCCTTCATGGCTGGCACTCGTCATGCAAGAGTGCTAACCCAATTCTGGGGGAAGGCATTCCCCGAGCGCAATCGCCCCCGGCTCACATCACGGCCGGAGCGGGGAACCTCACGACACCGGACGGGGTCAGCGCACCGCTCATCGGGACGTCGTGGGACTCGCCGGGCAGCTCTCGCACCAGTTCAGCGGTCCGCACCACGGCCAGCAGCTCGGCGGTACCGGGCACCAGCGTCCGGTCGTAATGACCGGCGCCGCGCCCGAGCCGCACGCCACGCCGGTCGACGGCGAGTGCGGGCACCAGCACCACATTGGCCGAAGCTGCCGCAGCGGTCCCCAGCCGAGGACCGGACGGCTCGCGAATGCCTCGCAACCGGCCGGGCACGAGTGCTTCCTCACCGGAGTATTCGGCCCACTCCAGGGGCCCGACCACGTCCGGGATCACCGGCAGCAGCACCCGCGAACCAGTGCTGACCAGCGCGTTCAACAGCTCGATGGAGCCAGGCTCGGTGCCGAAGGGCACATACGCACACACCGTCGGAGCCGCCACGGACACCGCCACGGACGCGAGCGCGGTGGCCTCTTCCGCGTGCTCCGCGGCCGTCATCGCGGCGCGGGCCCGGAGAATCCGGTCGCGCCACTCCGCCTTGCTCAGGTGCTCATTGCCCGACGCCCGCATGCGACCAGGTTAGGCTTTGCGCCCATGACGGGCGCCTCAACCTCCCAGACGTTCAGAACGGCCATCGTGCCTGCCGCCGGGCTCGGAACCAGGTTCCTCCCGACCACGAAGGCGGTGCCCAAAGAGCTGCTGCCCGTGGTCGACACGCCGGGCATCGAGCTCGTCGCGAGCGAGGCCGCGGCCGCGGGGGCGAAGCGCCTGGTCATCGTGACCTCGCCCGGCAAGCAGTCGGTGGTCAAGTACTTCGAACGGCAGCCCGAGCTGGAGCAGACGCTGCAGGACAAGGGGAAGACCGAGCTGCTCGAAAAGGTTCGCCGCGGGCCCGAACTGCTCGATGTCGAGGTCGCGATCCAGGAACAAGCGTTGGGCCTCGGCCACGCCGTCGCGCAGGCTGAACCGAACCTCACACCGGAAGACGAAGCCGTCGCCGTCCTCCTGCCCGACGACCTCGTGCTCCCCACTGGCGTGCTCGACCGCATGTCGGCCGTCCGCGCGCGGTTCGGCGGCAGCGTGCTGTGCGCTTTCGACATCCCCAAGGACCAGATCTCGCCGTATGGCGTCTTCGACGTCTCCGACACCGATGACCCGGACGTCAAGACAGTCCACGGCATGGTCGAGAAGCCGAAGCCGGAAGACGCGCCGTCCACCTACGCGGCGGCCGGCCGCTACCTGCTCGACCGGGCGATCTTCGACGCGTTGCGCAAGATCGAACCCGGTTCCGGCGGGGAACTCCAGCTCACCGACGCGGTCGCCTTGTTGATCGGGCAGGGCCACCCCGTGCACGTGGTCGTGCACCGGGGCGGGCGCCACGACCTGGGGAATCCGGGTGGTTTCCTGCGTGCCGCCGTCGATTTCGCGCTTGAAAACGCTGAATACGGGCCATCGTTACGGTCGTGGCTGACCGAACGGATCGGGACCGATCGCCCATGACGGACTCCCTCGACGCTGACCAGGCCGCCCAGGCTCCCGAGCCCGCGGAGGCGGAGTTCCGTTCCGTCGATGCGCAGATCGCGCTGACGCTGGACGCCGCCGTCCGGCCGCGGCCGGTCCGGGTCGCGATCTCCGAGGCCCAGGGCCTGCTGTGCGCCGAAGAGGTGGTCGCCGAACACGCTCTGCCCGGGTTCGACCAGGCCGCTGTGGACGGGTACGCGGTCCGCAGCGTCGACGTCCGCGCCGCGGGGCAGGAGGCGGTGCAGCTGCCGGTGGTCGGTGAAATCCAGGCCGGTTCCCGGCAGCCGCGACGGCTGCAGCCGGGGCAGGCGGTGCGCGTGGACACCGGCGCGCCGCTGCCGACGCTCGCCGACGCCGTGGTCCCCACCGCATACACCGACGGCCACCAGGCCAAGGTCACCGTGCACAAGTCCGTGCCCTCGGCCGCGTACGTGCGCCGCGCCGGCGAAGACGTACAGATCGGCGACGTCGCCGTCCGCAAGGGGGACACGATCGGCTCGGCGCAGGTGGGTCTGCTCGCGGCCGTCGGACGCGCGAAGGTGCTGGTCTACCCGCGGCCGCGGGTGTCGATCGTGTCGGTCGGCGACGAGCTCGTGGACGTCGACCGCACGCCCTCGACCGGGCAGGTCTACGACGTCAACTCGTACGCACTCGCCGCGGCCGCGCGTGACGCGGGCGCAGAGGTCAGCCGCGTCGGCATCGTGCCGAGTGATCCCAAGCGGCTGCGCGAGATCGTCGAGGGCCGGCTGCTGATGTCGGAGATCGTCGTCGTCGCGGGCGGTGCCGGCGGCATGACGGGCGACGAGGTGCACGCCGCGCTTTCCGACCTCGGGCGCATCGACATGACCCGCGTCGCCATGCACCCGGGCTCCGTGCAGGGCTTCGGCAGGCTGGGTCCGGACTCGGTGCCGACGTTCCTCATCCCCGGCAACCCGATGAGCGCGCTGGTCGTGTTCGAGGTGCTGGTGCGGCCGCTGATCCGCGCAGCTCGCGGCACCCGCAACCCGCACCGGCGCATCGTCGGGGCGCGGCTGCTTTCGCCGATCACGTCGACGATGGGCCGGCGCGGCTACCTGCGTGGGCAGCTGCTGCGCGACGAGGCCAACGGCGAGTACCTCGTGCAGCCGCTCGGCACCTCGGGCGCGCACCTGCTGGCGTCACTCGCCGAGGCGAACTGCCTGATCACCGTCGATGAGGATCTCACCGAGGTCGCGGCGGGCGAGCAGGTGAAGGTCACGTTCCTCGCGCAGCGGGCCTAGTGGGCGCACTCACCTACCCAATCGAAAGCCGTCACCCCGGCTGGCCCGCGAAGCTCGGCCCGCTTCGGGTAGCGGCGGGTGTGGTGACCGTGCGGCCCGTACGGCTGCGCGACGCCGGCGAGTGGAGCCGGGTCCGGCTGCGCGACCGTGACCACCTGGAACAGTGGGAGCCGACGGGCATCGGGCCGTGGCCCGACCGCAACGCGTTCTGGTCGTGGCCTTCGCAGTGGGCCGCCTTGCGCGGGCTCGCCCGACGCGGGCAGTGCCTGCCGTTCACGATCACGGTCGACGGAAAGTTCGCCGGCCAGATCACTGTCGGTAATGTGATTCGCGCCTCACTCAGGTCGGCGTGGGTCGGGTACTGGGTGTCATCGGAGATCGTGCGCGGCGGGGTCGCCACGGCGGCCGTCGCGCTCGTGACGGATCACGCGTTCGAGGCCGCCGGCCTGCACCGGCTCGAGGCGACGGTGCGGCCCGAGAACAACGCCAGCATCCGCGTACTCACCAAGGCCGGCTATCGCCAGGAAGGCTTGTTCGAGCGGTACCTCGACGTCGCCGGCGCGTGGCGCGACCACCTGTGCTTCGCCGTGACGAAAGAAGAAATCGGCGACGGCCTCGTCGCCCGGCTGATGGCGACGGGCCGCGCCGACCTGCCCTGATGGTGACGGCGGGTCCGGGTTCGATCACGCGTTACCACATTCTGTGAGATTCACCTAATGCGGTGAGGCATTTTCGTGATCGAAACCGGCGAGTCTGCGGCTCCTGTGTGACTGTTGTGGCTAGCGTGACTACAGCAGACGATCGGGGGAGGTGACGGGATATGCCCAGCTCGCTCATCATCGTCGCGCTCGCAGCGGCATGGCTCGTCGTTCTCGTGCCCATGGTGGCGCGCAAGCGCCAGCAGGTCGCGCGAACGCCGTCGTCCGCGCTCGCCGCGCGGGTGGTGCGCAGCGGAGCTCGCAGCGAAGGACAGGAGGAGTTCACCGTGTCCGACAGTGCGAAACCCTCGGTGGAGGACGACCTCGCCGAACTCGAAGCGGAACTCGGCCCTGATCTCGACGCCGAATTCGACGGAGAATTCGACGGAGAAGAATCAGGACCGCTGCCCCAGTCGAACGCGACCGTGCGTGAAGAACCGGCCCGCCCGCGGGCCGGTTACCGCCCCGGCCGCGGCGGCTTCGATCCTGAGGCGGCCGAGATCGCCGCGCGGGCCAAGTACGCGTTCCGCCAGCGCGTCGTCGTCATCCTGCTCGTCCTCGCCGTCGCCACGGCCGCCTTCGCCGGCTTCGCGATGTCCGTGGTGTGGTGGGGCAACGTACTCGTCGACCTCGCTCTCGTCGGTTACCTCGTGTACCTGCGCCGGCAGGTCCGGATCGAAAACGAGATCCGCCAACGCCGGATGGCTCGCTACTCTTCGGCCCCGCGCGCGCCGCGCCGCGCCGTCGAACGGCCCGAGCCGGCTGCGGAGCCCGTCGCCGAGCCCGCCGAGGACCACGTAGAGGTCGTCGAGCCCCCGGCCCGCCGCGAACCCGTCGAGCGCAAACCCTCGCCGCTGTCCCGCATCCGCCGCCAGGCCGTCGTGGTCGATCTCGACGACGAAGACCCGGCGTTCGAAGAGCTCGACGAGCCCGGGACCAGCCCGTATCGCCGAGCCGTCGGGGAGTGACCCCCTGTGTTCAGCGCCCGCAGGCGCGCTGATACGCTCTACGAGCACTGAACACGGGGCTCACGCTCCGAGGGGCTGTAGCGCAGTTGGTAGCGCGTCTCGTTCGCATCGAGAAGGTCAGGGGTTCGATTCCCCTCAGCTCCACAGCAGGTCAGAGGCCCTTTCCGGGATGCCGGGGAGGGCCTTTTTAGTGCCCGTACAGCAGCGAAGTACAGCAGCAGCCTCATTGGAGGCTGTCACCCAGCTTCTTGAGCGCGGCCCGAGTCTGCTCGGAGGAGACCTCGGTGTAGATCTCCATGGTGACCGCGAACTGGGCGTGGCGGAGGATCCGCATGGCGACGCGGGGATGCACGTCGAGGTCGGCGAGCAGGGAGCCGCACGAGCGGCGGCCGTCGTGGACGGTGATGTAGCGAACCCCGGCTTTGGCGCACCGGGTGCCCCAGGAGCGCAGGAAGTTGCGCGGCTCGATGGGGGTGCCGTACTGGGTCGTGAACAGCAGGTCGCTGTCCATCCAAGCGTCGGCGTTCTCGCGGTCTCGGTTCCGGCGCTCCATGCGTAGTTTGAGAGCCGCTGTGACGACGTCGATGAGGGGCAAGGTGTCATCGGACGTCGGGGTCTTGGTCTGGCGGTGCAGGAGCTGTTTCTGGACGCGCTGGAGCTGCCAGGAGATGTCCAGCTCAGACGTCTCGAAGTTGATGGCGTCATCAGGCAGGCCGAGCACTTCGCCTTCACGCATGCCCATGATCACGATGAGGACGTAAGCCGCGTAGAGCGGATCATCGTCGTTCTTCGCAGTCTCCAGGAATTTCCTGGCTTCATCGCTAGACCACCGCTGACGCTTGGGTTTACGAACGGCCGGCAGTGTGACCAGACCGACGACGTTGCGGGTGATCAGTTCTTCGCGGATGGCGTAGTTGAGCGCGCTGCGTAAGCAGTCACGAATGTCCTTGATCGTCCGGCCTGACGGGGCCTGTTGGCAGCACTGGCCTTTGGCGCAGCACCGCTGCTTGTCTCGGGACCGTTTTGCGTCCTTGCCTTGTGCGCAGCACTGGCATACCCCAGGAAGCTTGTTGACCCATTTCTGGGCTTCCCGAAGCTGAAGCCGGTCAAGACGCTTGTCGCCGAGGATTGGCGTGATGTAGAGGCGTATGAAGAGCTCGTAGTTGAGCGGCTCCGAGTTTTCCGGACAGCTTTCTTATAGCTATTTTATGCTGCGAGCTGTCCGTTCAGGAACTCGTTGTGGACCTCTAACGGGGTCTTGTAGTCGAGTCCTGAGTGGAGACGTTGTCGATTATAGAACCCTTCGATGTATTGCACAATAGCTTGCCGAGCTGCGCTACGCGTGGCGAAAGTCATACGGTGTATCCACTCGTTTTTCAATGCGCCGAAGAATGATTCGGCCATCGCGTTGTCCCAGCAGATCCCGGTGCGACCGACCGATTGCCGCATATTCATGTCCTTGATTTTCTTGCCGAAGTCGTGGGAGGTGTAGTTCGAGCCGCGGTCGGAGTGGAATATGCATCCCGATTGCAGGTCGATCGTGCCGGCCGCGGAATCGAGGGCCGCGGTGATGAGCGAGGTCTTGTAGTGATCGGCCATCGACCATCCGACGACCGTTTTCGAGTAGCAGTCGATCACGGTGGCCAGGTAGACCCAGCCCTCGCCGGTGGGGATGCAGGTGATGTCGCCGACCAGCTTCGTGCCTGGCTGTTCGGCGGTGAAGTCCCGGCCGACCAGGTCCGGGATGCGATGGTGGTCGTCCGGGTCGGTGGTGGTCGGCCGCCACGGTCGTGGCTGGCAGGCCACCAGGCCCAGCTCGCGCATCAACTCCCGGACCAGTTCGTCGGACACCTGCTCGCCCGAGCGGATGAGCACGGCGTGGATGCGTCGGTAGCCGTAGGTGCCGTGGTTGGCCTGGAAGATCGCCGTGATCAACGTGGCGAGCCGCGCGCGCCGCTCGGCTGTCGGCGAGGGCGGCCGGTCACGCCACTCGTAGTAGCCCGAGGTGGACACATCCAGCCAGGCGCACATCTTGCTGATCGGGAAGTTGTCCTTCTCGCCGTCGATGAACGCGAACTTCGCGGTCACCGATACTCCTGGGCGAAGAAGGCCGCAGCTTTTCCCAGGAACTCGTTCCGCATCTTCAGCTCGCGGTTTTCGCGCTCGAGTTCACGCAACCTGGCCCGCTCGGGCACCGACAGCGGTTCCTCCTCAACCGGGTGCGCCTTACGATACTGAGCGACCCAATTCCCCAACGTGCCCGCATTGATCCCCAACTCCCGAGCGACCTGCGCGACCGGACGATTCCCGTCGATCACCATCTTGACCGCTTCATCCCGAAACTCGGGAGAAAACTTCCTACGCCGTTCCGGCATTGACCATCCTCCATTCCA
>DASZNR010000181.1:0-1851 GCA_035551175.1 Amycolatopsis sp.
TACAGCCCGGCGACGTAGTCCTGTTCGGACCGCAGTTCTTCTTCGTACCCCTGAGTTGACAAGTGCCCCTCGCTGCTGTTATTCTGACTCTACATTCGGCGTGAACTTCTGATTGCTTGATGAAGACGCGTCGATTTTTTATTGTCCACCTTCTGTCAAGTGGGCAGGCGGACTGGCGTTGTGCCGCGGTTTTCTCGCGTGGTGAGTTGAGCGGTCCGGGCTGGGTGGAGCGGGTCGGATCGGTGGGTCTGTGCTGGCGGGCTTGTTCTGGCGGGCTTGTGCTGGCGGGCTTGTGCTGGCGGGTGAGCGGCCTCGTGGCGGTAGGCCTGTGCTGGCGGAGCCGCGCTGCCCGATCCGAGTTCGGCGGCCAGGTTCGCCGGATGGGCCGGGCGCACCAGCCAGAGCCGGGGCCTCGGTCCGCAGCCCGGGGATTAGACCCGGCTCGAAGCCCGATCCGCGCGAACGACCCGCGCCTTTGCCTGACGCGGCCATTCGGTTCCGGCGTGGCGACCTTGCCCAGGCAGCGGTTTCACCTGCGGTGACGGTCTCGCTCGGCGCGACGACCCGCGCCTTTGCCTGAGGCCGCAAGTCGGCCCGGCGTGGCGACCTTGCCCAGGGGGCGGTTTCCACCTGCGGTGACGGCTTCGCTCAGCGCGAAGACGTGCGTTCTCCTGCCGCGGCCATTCGGCCCGGCGCGACGACCTCGCCCAGGCGGCGATTCCACCTGTGGGTGACGGTCTCGCTCGGCGCGACGACGCTGCCCGAGGCGTGCGCTCCAGCCGCACGTGTGGCCAGTTGGCATCCCTGAGCGCCCTCGCACGCGGCGGTCACAGGGCGGCAGGTTGAGCGTCGAAGGCTGAGCCGAATCCCCGAGCTGTGCCGTAGAGGGCACCCAGGCGCGAGCGCGCACCCAATTCCGCGCGCCTTCGTGCCCCAGGCGTTGCAGCGGCGGCAAAGCAAGGGCCCCGTTCCCGGCACCGGCCCGATTCGGCGACGGCGAACGGTTCGGCCGAGCACAATCAGCCAGCCGAAACCGACCGGACGGCGGCGGTCGCGCCGAGTCGCGCGCATGCGCTCTCGGCAGCCGCGCCGGACGGATTCCCGGCGGCAGGACATCCCCGCACGTCTCAAAGCCCGATCCTGCCCACACCGATCCCACACTCGCTCCCGACAGCCGGATTCTCATGGTCGAGCAGCGATTCTGCGGCATCCCCCGGGGCTTGCGGCAAGCCCCGGGGTGCGCTATATCTTGAAAAGGGCGGAGGAAACCATTTCTTGCAGCGCGGAATCCCGCGCGGTTCACGCCTGCTTCGGCGAAGCCCAGTTCCGTACCACCGGCCGATACCCCTCCGGTTTGTCGCCCACCTTCACGCCGGGGTTGATCAGCCACGACTGGTAGTCCGGCGTGAACATCCGGTACGGCCCGGCAGGCGGCACCTCGCTCGCGCGGTCCAGTGCGTCGCGCAGGTCGGCGGGCAGGGTGAAGTCGAGCGCGTGCATCGTCGCGTCCAGTTGCTCCGCACTGCTCGCCCCGACGATCGCCGACGCGATGCCGGGCTGCGTCGCCACCCAGTTGATCGCGACCTGAGCCATCGCCACGTTCAGCTCGTCCGCGACCGTCTCGAGCGTCTTCAGCAGTTCCCACTGCTGCGCGGTCCAGGTCCCGGCCGCCACGGCGCCCTCGCCGGTCAAGCGGCCCTCGCCGCTCAGGCCGTTCGACGAGCTGCGGTACTTGCCGCTCAGGAACCCGCTGCCGAGCGGGCTCCACGCGGTGATCCCCAGGCCCAGCTCCAGACCCGCCGGGACGTGCTCCGTTTCGATCGTCCGCTCGACCAGCGAATACGGCAGCTG
>DASZNR010000182.1:0-62657 GCA_035551175.1 Amycolatopsis sp.
GGTCCGCGAACGGGCGGACCGCACGTCGGATGTCAGTCGGCGTACCAGCGGTTCGGCTGTGGGCGGCTCCGCCTACTTCCGGTCGGATCGGGGGCCCGCCCGGTTCTCCCCGGCGGTCCCGGCCACCGACGGCACGTGGCCGAGCCGGGCCGACAACGTCGCCGCGGTCCGCCGGGTCGCGTCGACCATGCGCGGCAGACACTGCTCGTCGAGCCTGAAGCTCGGCACGGAGACGGCCATCGTTCCGACTAGGCGGCCACCCCGCCCGAAGATCGGTGAGGCGACGGAGCTCAGACCTTGCTCCCGCTCGTCGCGGGCCACGGCGACGCCGGCCAGGCGGATGTCAACGAGCTGTTTCTCGAGCAGAGCACGGTCGGTGACCGTGGAGGGCGTGAAACGCGTCAACCCCGCGCGCACGGCTGCCTCGAACGCAGCGGGATCGAACGCCATGAAGGTCTTTCCGGACGCACCGGCGTGCATGACCATCAGTCCACCGACGCGTGTCCGGCAGACAATCGAGCGCTGGGATTCGGCAGTGGCGACGGTGATGCGCTGGGCGCCGTTGCGGACCTGCAGCGACGCCGTCTCGCCGGTCTCGTCGCGCAACTGGTCCAGGAGCGGGGCACCCAAACTGATGAGGTCCGAGCCCGCCGCAGCGGACGCCGACCACGCCAGCACGCGCAACCCTGCCCGGTAGTTGTCCCCCTCGCGTTCGAGAAGGTTCTCGGCCACCAAAGACTGCAGCAGTCGCGCGGTCGTCGTCGGAGGCAGCCCCGATCGGCGCTTCACCTCTCCGATGTTCAGCACTGGAGAGTCGATGGTGAAGCAGTCCATCACCGCCGCCGCCTTCGTCAGCACTTGCACAGGCGAACCGGAGAAATCCTGTGACGGGGTCATGCTCCTCCTTGTATTCGCCGGATCGTGGTTGATCGGACCACCATCCGGGCGCACGGTATGTGCGCGGTTTCTTACTCGTCAAGATGCTCATCCTGCATCCTTCGGTGCCGACACCAGCACACCGCGCATGGCCCGTCCGGCGGCGCCCCGCCAACGGGCGCAGTCAGCGACGTTGGCGGCGCGAATGACCGGCACGGCATACCTCTCCGCGAGGTCGGGAAGTTCGGCGATTCCGGCCAGCCGCCTCGGATCGACCTGAGAAGTGATGGCTGAAACGACGGCCCCCGGAGCGCACCCGGAGAGGCTCGCCAGGACCACAGCGGCCTCATGGGCGGTAAGTCGCCCGAGCGAGCCGACGGGAGTGACTCGCTGCGGCACGACGTGACCAGGGCGCCGGAGATCGGCCGGGTGCGTATCGGCGGATGCCAAGAGCCGAGCCGTAAGCGCGCGATCAGCGGCCGATATCCCCGTTGTCACCCCAGTTGCCGCATCGACGGTCACGCAATCCCCGGCTGAACCACCGGTCGTCCAGCGCCAGGTCTGCAGGGGCAGCAGCAATCGGTCGCAGGTCGCCTCGGGCAAGACCACACGGACGAACCCCGTCCCGATCCTGACGATCTCCGCCATCGTCTTCGTCGTGATGCGGTCCGCAGCCACCGCCAGCTCGCACGCACCATCGTCGTTTGTGAGCATCAGTGGCCGGCCGGAGGCGAACCACTCCAGCACTTCGTTCACCGTCACGCATGCCTCCCGCACGTTCCAACCTCGCCATCGACCGTTGGCCCTGCGGACGCCGACCCTTCGCGCACCACAACGGACGCCCTGCCCGACGGCAGATCACCGTCGACAGTGGAAGAGTACCAGCTGAAACCATCTAACGGTTGCAGAAACCACGTAGCGGATTGCGTCGATAGGTCTTGGGCTCGGATCTGCAAGAAGTCAGCCGATACATGGTTGCCCCAACAGAGCTGTGACGTGCCGGACGGTCCGCTTCAGGTGGAGTTCGAGCATGGACAACATCCCAGAGGGCGTCGCCGGCCTGAGTCTGCGTGGCGAGCTTCGCGTGGTCTTGCCCGGATTTGGTAAGAAGCCCGCGATCGGCTGCAGCGTGAACGCAACTGCCGCCGTGATGCTGCACAGGGCCAGCAGTTCGATCATAGGCAGCCAGTCCTCGTGCCCCAGGCCGGCTCGAGGCGTGCCGTCACCGGATCGGTATCAAGAGTTCGTAGTCGATCTCTCATGCTGGTAGCCGGTGCGGTGCAGCTGCCGGTAACGGCCGGCTGAGATCCCGTATTCGCGTTTGAAGGCGTTGGCGAAGGCATACGCGGAGCCGTAGCCGCTGCGCTGCGCGACGGTGGACAGCGAGACTTTACTTCACCGCGAGACCAAGACGGCGGAGTCGGATAACCCGGCACTTCCGTTCCCGTCCATCGTGGGCGCGGCACTCCAGCAACGTCTGGTTCGTCGCGATCAGGACAAGCAGGCTGCCGCTGACGCCTGGGAAGAGCACGGTCTGATGTTCACCGCCAAACTCGGCAGTCCAATCGACCCACGCAACTTCAACCGGGCGTGGGACGCTCGCATCGTGAAAGCTGGTGTGCCCAAGATCAGCGTGCATGACGGCCGCCGAACGTGCGGCTCGTTGCTGGCCGATCTCGACGTCCACCCGCGTGTGGCGATGGCCATCCTCCGTCATGCCCAGTTCGGCATCACGATGGAGATCTACACCCAGGTCTCGGACGAGGCGACCCGTGCTGGCCTGAAGAAGCTGGGAGACGCGCTCGCGTGACGCCTGCTGCTGTACTTTGCTGCTGTACGGCATCAAAAAGGCCCTCCCCGGCAGTCCGGAAAGGGCCTCTGACCTGCGGTGGAGCTAAGGGGACTCGAACCCCTGACCCCCTCACTGCCAGTGAGGTGCGCTACCAGCTGCGCCATAGCCCCGGAGCGGAGGTGGGCTCCGCGCCTTGTGTGGATACACGGTACACCGAGGGGCAGGGTGGGGTCGTAAGGGGGTGGGCTATCGCAAAGGCGCAGGTCAGGAGCACGACTGCGACTCGCAGGGCCGCTCAGGTACCGATAGCCACGAGTGCGACACCTCAGGCCTGCAGCTTCCGAGCTCATTTCAGCCGCGCACCGACTGTGAGGGGTGGGGTGACGCCAGCGCCCCGACGCAACGTCGTGCCTGCCGTCCTGGGCCGGGCCACGACGTCCGGGAGCCCGCACGGCACGAGGGGACCGTTCGCTCAGGGATATCCGGAACAGATCCGCAGGTCGAAGGCAGGCCGGAGCAGGTCGAAGCGGTCGGACCGTTCTCCGGGTTCGGCTCCACGCCGTAGGCTGTGCTGCGTGAGCCAGCCCATCCTGATGACCGTCGACGACGACCCCGCCGTGTCGCGGTCGGTCGCGCGGGACCTGCGTCGCCGTTACGGCAAGGACTACCGCGTGATCCGTGCCGATTCGGGTGCCGACGCGCTCGACGCGCTGCGCGAGATCAAGCTGCGCGGTGACGCGGTGGCGGCGATTCTCGCCGACTACCGGATGCCGCACATGGACGGGATTTCCTTCCTCGAGAAGGCGATGGACCTGTTCCCCAACGCGCGGCGTGCGCTGCTGACCGCGTACGCCGACACGGACGCGGCCATCCAGGCCATCAACGTGGTCGACGTCGACCACTACCTGCTGAAGCCGTGGGACCCGCCGGAGGAGAAGCTTTACCCGGTGATCGACTCCCTCGTGGAGACGTGGCTCGCGGTCGGTGACAAGTCCGTGGAGGAGACGAAGCTCGTCGGGCACCGCTACTCGGCTCCGTCGTTCCGGGTACGGGACTTCCTGGCACGAAACGCCGTGCCGTATCGCTGGTACTCGGTGGACGACGAGGAAGGCTGCCGCATCCTGCAGGCCGCGGGCGCAACCGACACTGACATCCCGGTGGTCGTGACGCCGGACGGCTCGGTGCTCAAACAGCCGACCGGCAGCGAGATCGCCGACGCCGTGGGTCTTTCGACGCGGCCGGCGCAGGAGTTCTATGACCTGGTGGTGATCGGCGGCGGCCCCGCCGGGCTGGGTGCGGCGGTGTACGGCGCGTCGGAGGGCCTGCGGACCGTGCTCGTGGAGCGCAAGGCGACCGGCGGGCAGGCGGGTACGAGCTCCCGCATCGAGAACTATCTCGGGTTCCCCGATGGCGTGTCCGGCGCGCAGCTCACCGACCGCGCCCGCCGCCAGGCGCAGAAGTTCGGGGCCGAGGTGCTGACCGCACGCGATGTCGTGGGGCTGGAGGTGCGCGGGTCGAGCCGGGTCGTCACGTTCGGCGACGGGTCGGAAATCGCGGCCCACTCCGTGATACTGGCCAGTGGCGTCACTTACCGCGCGCACGAGGCCACGGGCGTGGAGCGACTGACGGGCAGCGGCGTCTACTACGGCTCTGCGGCAACGGAAGCGCCGGAGTGCAAGGACCAGCACGTGTACATCGTCGGAGGCGCCAACTCCGCAGGCCAGGCCGCGGTGTTCTTCTCACGGCACGCGCGCCAGGTTTCGCTGGTGGTGCGCGGCGAATCGCTCGAGAAGTCGATGTCGCACTACCTGATCGAGCAGATCGCGGGCATCGAGAACATCACCGTCCGCACCGGCACGACGGTCGTCGAGGCCCATGGCACCGACCACCTCGAAGGCCTCACGCTATGCCGCGCCGGCAACCGGACCGAGCGGGTCGACACTGGGCACCTGTTCATCTTCATCGGCGCCGCCCCTCGCACCGACTGGCTCGGCGACGTGATCGTGCGCGACCACCACGGTTTCGTCCGCACCGGTCCCGACCTCGTCGACGAAGGCCGGCGACCGCCGGGCTGGCAGCTCGACCGCGATCCCTACCACCTGGAGTCGTCGGTGCCCGGCGTGTTCGTGGCCGGCGACGTCCGGTCGCAGTCGGTCAAACGCGTGGCCTCCGCCGTCGGCGAAGGAGCCATGGCCGTGACCCTCGTCCACCGTTACCTGGAGGAACAGTGAAGGAGCCCGCACTGCCGCGCGATGAACTCCGCGGCCTGTTCCTGTTCGAGCACCTGTCCGACGAACAGCTGGACTGGCTCGAAGAGCACGCGGTGGTGGAGCGCTATCCAGCCGACGCCCTCGTGATCCGCGAAGGCGACCCGGCCACGTGCTTCTACCTCCTGCTCACCGGCGCGCTGCGGATGACGCGGCTCGTGAGCGGCACGGAGGTCGAAGTCAAGCGCTCCGACCAGCGCGGCTCGTACTGCGGCGCCACGCAATTCTTCGTGCACCAGGAAACCGAACACACCTACAGCGCTTCGGTGTACGCGGTGAGCGACCTGACGTTCCTCACGCTGCCCGCGGCGGAGTTCGCCGTGGAATTCCGCAAGTGGTTCCCGATGGCGGCGCATCTGCTCGAAGGGATGTACCTGGGCTGGCGCAACTCCGACACCGTCGTCTCGTCCCGGCGGCGGCTGCTCGCGCTCGGCGAGTTGGCGGCCGGGCTCACGCACGAGCTCAACAATCCGGCCGCGGCCGCGGTACGCGCCACGGCGTCGCTGCGCGAGCGAGTGGCCGGCATGCGCCACAAGCTGGCGATACTGGCGAAGAAGGACATCGACCCGAACCTGCTGGAGCTGCTGCTCGACGTGCAGGAGCGGCTGGTGAAGCAGGTTGCCGACGCGCCCAAGCTCACGGCGATGCAGCAGGCCGACCGCGAGGACGAGATCGGTGACTGGTTTGACGACCACGACATCGACGGCGGCTGGGACCTCGCGTCGATCTTCGTCTCGGCCGGCCTGCGGGCCGAAAACCTCGACGGAGTCGTGGAATCCGTCGGCGAAGGGCTGCTCGACGGCGCCGTGCGCTGGCTCGCGTACGCGCTCGAGACCGAGATGCTCATGGGCGAGATCGAGGATTCGACCACGCGCATCTCCGCGCTCGTGGGCGCCGCGAAGCAGTATTCGCAGATGGATCGCGCGCCGCACCAGTGGATCGACGTCCACGAAGGACTCGACTCCACGCTGGTGATGATGTCGGGCAAGATCGGGCTGGGCATGAAGATCGTGAAGGAGTACGACCGCAGCATCGACAAGGTGCCCGCGTACGCCGGCGAGCTCAACCAGGTGTGGACGAACGTGATCGACAACGCCCTCTGTGCCATGGGCGGCGTCGAAGGCACCGGCACGCTCACGCTGCGCACGTGGCAGGAGGCCAAGCAGGTGCGGGTGGAGATCGGCGACACCGGTCCGGGCATCCCCGAAGAGGTTCGGCAGCGGATCTTCGAACCGTTCTTCACGACGAAAGGCGTCGGCGAAGGCACGGGGCTCGGCCTGGACATCTCGTGGCGCATCGTCGTCGAGCGCCACTCCGGCGACATCAAGGTGACGTCGCAGCCGGGGGATACGCGGTTCGAGATCTGCCTACCCGTGGAAGAACAAGCCTCACTCTGACGATCGACCACACCCGCGGAACCGGCGACGGGAATCAGGCTCCCTTGGGCTTGAGCCGCGGCACCGTCAGGGTCAGGGCGGCGGTCGTCAGCCACGTCAGCAAGTCAGGCAGCGGCACACGCGAGAGGCGTTCCGGCCACTCGTCGGCGACCGTGCGCAGCACGAGCTCGTCCTCACCCGGCACGACGCCGGTGAGGCGCAGGCCCTTCGGCAGTTCGGGCAGTGGCAGCACCACGGGCCGGATTCGGCGCGGTGATCGGAACTCTCTCTGTCCGATGTGGAGGGTCGTCGGGGTCAGCACCACGGCTTCGCCGGCGACGGCGGGGATCAGCGTGAGCCGGCCCCACTTGGGGTGCCGCGCCCAGCGGACCTCCAAGCCGTCAGGCCCCGGCGTCGTGACGATGTCGGGGCGCACGGCCGCGACCCGGTCGCGCACTACCCAGCCGGGCACCGTGATGTCGAGCTCCACGGACCTCGGGACGACCGACGGCGTCGGCAGGCTCCGCAGCCGAACGTCCCTCGCCCGCGCCACGACCCGCCGCAACGGCAGGCGGTCCGGCGGTGCCGGCCAGTCGACGTCTTCGGCGACCAGCCGCACGTCGCCGACCCGGCCGGTGGCCAGGCGAAGCGAGTCGGCGGGATAGTCGAGCTCCGTGATGGTGAACCAGGCCTCGTCGCCGTTCACGTTCGAGGTGAGGCGGCGGCCTACGAGCTGTTCGGTGACCGTGCGCGCGAGTGCCGCAGGCGTGGCGGGCACGCTGGGCAACAGGGAAGCCGCGAGCCCCGCGAGTTCGGGAACCACAGCTTCGAACCATCGGCCTTCGGACACGCGATCATCGTAGGCGGGCAGCGGTCCCGTCGCCGTCCCGTGTGGCGTGCGACGCCGACCCCGCCACGAATTTCCAGGCCGACCAGAGATAAAGACAGCCGCACCACCGCACGCTTGCGTCCCTCGGTGGCTAACCTGACCGTCGTGACGACGCCGGAAACCGACCTCACGTTTCGCCGCGAAGACTGGTACGCCGAGGAGTTCACGGGCCGGCGCTTCGAACGCTGCGAGTTCCACGACATCGACCTCACCGAAGCCGTCACGCGCGGTGCGGCCTTCGTCGACTGCGTGTTCGGCAACGTGCGGTTCAACGCGTCGCAGCACGTGGACACGGCGTTCACCGGGTGCAGCTTCACGCGATGCAACCTGTTCGACGCCGAGTTCACCGGCTGCAAGCTCGTTGGCAGCCGGTTCACCGAGTGCGGGCTGCGGCCCCTGCGGGTGCAGGGCGGCGACTGGTCTTTCACGGGCCTGGTGCGCGCCGACCTGCGCGGTGCGAAGTTCCAGGGCGTGCGGATGCGCGAAGCCGACCTCACCTCGGCCGACGGCACTGGCGCGACGTTCGCCGACGTCGACCTGTCCGGCGCGGAGCTGCTCGACGTGAAACTCGGCGGAGCCGAGCTGCGCGGCAGCGACCTCTCGGCACTCGATCCGACCCGCGCGGTACTCGCGGGCGCGATCATCTCGTCGGCGCAGGCGACAGTGCTCGCGACCTCACTCGGGTTGCACGTGCGCGGGTAGGCTGCGACCGGAGGAGAGGAGCGCGCGATGGGTGTGATCACGCCCGGCTTCACCGGCCGCGCCCGCGGAAGCGACCCGCGGCTGCCGCCCGGGCAATACCTCACGAAGGACTTTCCCGTGCTGTCGGCCGGTCCGACACCGCGGGTGAACCTCGACCGGTGGACCTTCTCCGTCACCACGGAGAAGGACGAAAAGCGCACCTGGTCGTGGCGCGAGCTGACGGCGCTGCCGAGCGAGAAGTTCACCGTGGACATCCACTGCGTCACGCAATGGACCAAACTGGACACTCGCTGGCGCGGCGTGCCGGTCGCGACACTACTGGGCGACCTCGACACCGATGCCGACTACGTGATGGCCCACTCCTACGGCGGGTACACCACGAACATGCCGCTGGCCGACCTGCTCGACGGGCAGGCCTGGGTCGTCTACGAGTACGGCGGTGAGCCGCTTTCGCCGGAACACGGCGGGCCTGGGCGGCTGCTCGTGCCGCACCTGTACTTCTGGAAGTCGGCGAAGTGGGTGCGCGGGCTGCGGCTGACCACGAAGGACGAAACGGGGTTCTGGGAAACCGCCGGCTACCACGACTACGGAGACCCATGGCGGGAACAGCGGTATCAGGGCGATTAGCCTGGCGCGTCGCCACCCTCGCGGAAATCCGCCAGGAGACGGCGACGGCCCGCACCCTCGTGCTCGACGTTCCCGGCTGGCCCGGCCACCTGGCGGGCCAGCACGTCGACGTCCGGCTCACCGCCGCCGACGGCTACACCGCCCAGCGCAGCTACTCCCTCGCCGCGCCGGCCGGCGACCGGATCGAGCTGACGGTTCAGCGCGTGCCCGGCGGGGAGGTGTCGGAGCACCTGACGGGGCCGTACGCGATCGGTGATCCCGTGGAGGTCCGTGGGCCCGTCGGCGGCTGGTTCGTGTGGCGGCCGACGGCCCGCGCGCCCGTGCTGCTCGTGGCCGGGGGGTCCGGCATCGTGCCGCTGATGGCGATGATCCGTGCCCGCAGGGAAGCCGGCAGCCGCGCGTTGTTCCGCCTCGTCTATTCCGTGCGCACGCCTGCGGACCTGTACTACGCCGAGGAGCTGCGCAAGCCGTACGCGGGCCTCGACGTCACCTACGTCTACACCCGCGAGCTGCCCGACGGTCAGCGCGGCATTCCGCGCCGCCTCTCCGTCGCGACGCTCAACACCGCGAGCTGGCCCACGGACTTCGGCGCCACCTCGTACGTGTGCGGCCCGACGGCATTCGTCGAAACGGCGGCCGACATTCTGCTGGCGCTGGGCCACGACCCGCACTCGATCCGCACGGAACGGTTCGGGCCAAGCCGCGACTGATCAGGCCGGATCGGGTTTCGCCAGCAGCTCCCGCAGCGTCGCGAGCAGTTCACGACGGTCGCTCGCGCCGAGCTTGGCGCGGATGCGGGCCATGTGGTGTTCCACGGTCTTGCCGGAGATGAACAGCTTGCTCCCGGCCTGCTTGTAGGTGAGCCCGTCGACGACGAGGCGCGCGACTTCGAGCTCGCGTTCGCTCAGCGCGCTCAGACCCGGCGTGCCGCCGGGCTCGGGCGTGTTGGACTCCCGGTGGCCGGTGCCTGCCTGGAACTGGCGGGCGGCTTCGAGGAGCTGAACCATCGCCTTGCGGTCCGACGTGCGGATGGCGGCCTGGCCGGCCAGGCGCGCGGCGTCCCAGCAAAGTCTGAGTTCATGGAGCTCGGCGGCGGCCGCGGCGATCTCGTCGTGGTCGAAGGTGCCGCCCAGCACCGCGAGCCAGCACGCCGCGGCGCGCGCGAGAGCGGCGGCGTAACGGCCGTGCTCGGCGCACTCGCTGAGCACGCCGAGCCGGTTGGAGGCCATGTCGAAGTCGTCGACGGTGATGGCCGCGTGGAGCTCGTGCCAGCACAGCGTCGCTGTCCACAGTGGAGGGTTGCCGAGCCGGTCGAGAATGGTATGGGCGTGGTCGAGCTGGCGCGCGAGCTTCGCCTGTGCGCCCGTGCGTGCGGCGGCGATCGCGAGCTCGCCAAGCGGCAGGAGCGTGAACAGGTCCGTCTGCTGGCGCATCGACGCCTGGTACGCGCGCTCCCACGACTGCTGCAGGCCGACGAGGTCGCTCGCGCGCCGCGCGAGGCCCAGCTCGAGGGTGGCGAAGAACAGCTCGTCGCGGGCCTCGAGCCGGGTGCCGGCGACGGCGTCGCGGTGCTCGGCGGCGGCGCTGAGGTGACCGCCGGTCATCGCCACCCAGCCGCGCAGCAGCCGGTGCCGCGCGGTGAGCAGGTCGCCGCCGACATCTCTGGCCAGCGCGCGCTCCAGCGCTGACTCCGCGAGCCCGAGTTCTCCCGAGTGCAGGCCGACCAGCGCGGCCAGCGCGGCCGGGCTGTCCGGCAGGGGCGCGCCGCCCGCGGCCGGTTCGAGCATCGCGGCTGCGCCGACGAGCGTCGAGAGCGTCTCGGCGCCGTGCCCGTTGACCGAATCGACGATTCCGCTCGCCGTGCGCGCGACGGCGCCCGCGAACAACGTCGGCGCCAGCCCCGGCACCGGCGCGTCGACGAGTTCCCGCGCGGCGGCGGGCTGGCCGGTGCCGGTGAGCGCGATGGCGGCGAACGCGTTCGCCGCACCGCGTCCGGCCCAGCGGTAGAGGTCGGGGTTGTGCGAGCAGGAAGTGTCCGTCGAGGCCGCCCACCGATACAACTCCGCGCTGCGCGCGAGCTCCCCGCGGTGGGCGAGCACGGTCGCCGCGATCTCGGCGCCGGCCGCGCGCTCCTCGGCATCCTCGCCGGTGACCATGCCGTCGCCCAGCCGCAGCGCCGTGTCCAGGTCGCCGGACAATGCGGCAGCGCGGGCCCAGCCCGTGGTCACGGCCGGCTCGCGCGCGCCGGCCTCGAACGCCGCTTCGAACAGCCGCGCGGCGAGCTTCGCGTCACCGGACAGCGCCTCCCCGGCGGCCGCCGCGAACGCCGCGGCGACGCTCGCCCCGGAGCTCCCGGTGTCCAGCAGCGACCGCGCCAGGTCGAGCACCGGCAGTCCGCCGCGCAGCTGCACTTCCACGAGCTGCTGCAGCACCGCGAGCCGGCGCGCGGGCGGTCCGTACGCGCGCACCGCCTCGGCCGCGGCCGGCAGCAGAGCGTCGTTCGCGTCGAGCAGGCCGGTGGCGCGGGCGCCGTCGACGACTTCGGGCAGACCGTCGGGCGTGCGTTCGAGCAGTGCGCACAGCAGGTCCAGATTGCGGTCCGCGCCGGCTTCGGCGGCGATGAGGTACCGCTGCACGTCGTCGTCGAGTTCGGCCAGCTCCGTGCGGAATTCGCCAAGCCGTCCGGTCAACGTGCGCGCCACGAGCCGCGGGACGCCGCCCGTCCGCGCGTGCAGGGCGGTCGTGGCTGCCGTGTCGATCAGGCGTCCGGTGAGCCTGCGGGCGAGCGCGCCGGTCTCCTCGGCGGTCAGCGGTGCCAGCGTCACCTGCCGCGCGGCCGGATCGGTCAAGGCCCGCAACGCATCCGCGCGCGGGCCCGGCCGGTGCGCGAGCACGACCGGGTGCGCCTCCGAGGTCAGTCTCGTCAGGTCTTCGTCGGTGAGCTGGTCGGCGTCATCGACGAACGTCGCCTCGAGGCCGGCTTCGCGGCAGCCCGCGTCGAGCGCTTCGAGCAGCGTGGTCTTGCCGTAACCGCCGGGCGCGACGACGACGAGCCGGGCGGGCGTCGACGAGGCGGCCGCCAGCTCGGCGAGGAGCAGGCGCGCGAGGGGTTGTACGGCTTCGGTGCCGGTTTTCGCCAGCAGTGCGTTCAACAGTGACCTTCACCGGTGGGGGCCGCGCCCGCGGGACGGGCGCAGGAGCTGAGGGAGGCGGGGTGGGGAGCGGGACTCTTGTCCGCGGTTGCTTGGTGGGACGTCAGAAGGGCGATCAGGAGCGAGGAACCGATCGCGAGTACCGCCGCCGCCGCGGCCAGCGGCCGCCAGCGGCGGAGGAGTTTCGCGGCACCTCCCGGTTCGGGGAGCTCGAACGGCGTGATCTCCACCGGCGGCGGCTCGGGCCGCTCGGCGAGCTCGGGTCCGTCCGCGACCCGGGGGAGCAGGGTGGTTTCGGCAGCGGGCTGGTCCCGCCGGGCAGGCGGGCGTAGCCGTTGGGCGGCGAGACTACTGGCTCCCGACGCCGCGGTGAGAGCGGGCTGCGCAGCGGTGAACACGGGGCAGGGCAGCCGGCCCGGGAGCGCGCCGGGTCCTGGTTCGCCGCAGACCACGATGCCCGCCAAGGCGTCCGGGGTCACCGACACACCGTGGGCGAGCGCGAACGCCGTGCTCACGGCGGCACCGGGCGCTACGCCCTCGGTGCTCGTGCGGGCGACCCAGCCGCCCGCACCGGTCGCCGTGGCCAGCGTGACGGTGACGCCGTCGGGCCCGAATTCGCACACCGCGGCCGTCTGGTCGTCAGGTCCGGGCTCGGGTAAATGCGCATACAGGGCGGCGATCGCGCTCGGCACGAGGGTGACGGCCGCGAAGCCGGATTCGCCGAGTGCACGTCGCAGTAGGTCACGCCGGTAGCCGCCCCAATCACCGGGGTGAGTGACCACGAGGTGGCGGGGTGCGCCTCCCAGTTGCGCGGCAGCGTGCTCGGCAATGCCTTCCACGAGGACTGCGGTGAGTGATTCCGGTGAGAACCGCTCGCCCGCGACGAACACCGGGACGTCGTCGCCGATCCGGCGGTGAAAGCCGGTGAGGAGCCGAGCCGGCGCGCTCGCCCCGGCTTGCGCCGCGGCGTCTCCGGTGAGGAGGTAGCCGTCGTTGTCCAGGAACAATGCCGTGGCGGCGGCCGGTGAGTCCGTGCCGAGCCACAGCGGTTCGGGGGTGCCCCAGCCGTCGGCCTGCCTGCTGCGGGTGGCCGCGCGCGTCCGGGCGTGAGCGACGTCGACGCCGAGTACGTAGGGCAACGTCGCTTCCTCCCTTCGTCGTACCGGGACCCGCCGGACAGCGCACGGCGTCCCCCTAGGGGGAAGCCATCCTCACCCGTTCGGGTCATCTCAGCAAGCCGGCGTGGGATTTAACCCAACCGTGTCCCCGTATGGATAAGCCCCTAACTCCCTAACGATCTCATATCGACCCCCTAACGGCTGAGCGAGTGGCGACTGGGAGTAAACCCCGATGTGAGCGGGGGTGTCCGGTCCCTACCTTGATCGCCACTCCGGCCGGCGACGGCCGGAGCCATCCCCGCAGTCAACATCCCTGGAGATCCCCACATGGACTCGGTCCAGACCCTGCACGACTTCACGCTCGCGCTGCTGAACGACCCGACGGCGCTGACCGCGTTCGCGCAGGACCCGCAGGCCGCGCTCGAGGCGGTCGGCCTCGGCGACATCAGCGCCGCCGACGTGCACGAGGTCATGCCGCTGGTGCTCGACACCATCCCCGTCGACAACCTGGCTTCGCTGGGCAGCCTCCCGCAGGCCGGCGACCTCACCGGCGTGCTCGCCGAAGGCCCGCAGGGCGCCATCGACCAGCTGCAGGCGCTCACCTCCTCCCTCGGCCTGCCGGCCGTCGCGGTTCCCGCCGGGCTCCCTGCGCTTCCGGCCGTGGGCGGCGAGCTGCCTTCGGTGGGCGACGTGCCCGCTCTCGGTGGCCTCGGCCTGGCCGACGTCCCCGCGCTGTCCGACGCGCCGGGCCTGAGCGACCTGCAGAACTCCGCCGCCGGCATCACCGCCCTCGCGCAGGACCCGACCGGCGCGTTCGCCCTCGGCAACGACCTTTCGCAGGGCCTCGACTCCGAGGCCGTCGCCAAGGCGGGCGGGGTCGTCAACGGCGTCGTCGGCCAGGTCGACCAGCTGGGCTCGGACGTCAGCACCGCGGCGGGCGGGGCGCACGCGAGTGCGCTGCCCGCGGCCGCCGCCGGTGCCGCGGCGCCGATCGGCCACCTGACCAGCCCGCTCGCCGAGGCGGGCGCCGGCGCGGCCGGTCACGTCAGCGACCTCGCCGGCTCGGTCACCGACCAGGTCGGCAACCTCACCGGCAACCTCAACGCCGGCGGCGTCGAGAACGCCGTGAGCGGCGTGACCCACGAGGTCGGCGCGCTCTCGCACGCCGCTCCCGACCTGGGTGCGTCGGCGGCCGACGCGGGCTCCGACGCCCACACCGGCACCGACGCCGGCCTGGGTGCGGGCACCGGTGTGGTGCACGACACTGTGTCGACCGTCACGGACCTCGGCTCGCACTCGCTGGGCCTCGATGTCCACGGCGGCGCCGAGACCAGCCACGGCGGCGGCGAGTTCGACCTTCACCTGTGATGTGAAGCCGTGAAACGGTGGCTGCGCGGTCCGGGTGCGATCGCGCAGCCACCACCCGGTTCGCCTACTCCGCGTGCACGGGGGACACTCCTTCGACGTGACGGCTCCCGCTTGGCTCGAAGTCCTCGACGAGGCCGTGGCCGCCTGCCGGACCCACGGTCGTGAAGACCTGGCGCAGCGTCTTCGGCGGCGCCGGGACCGGCCGCCCGGCGGCGTCCGGATCGCCGTGCTCGGCTTTCCCAAGCAGGGCAAGGGCTATCTCGTCAACGCGGTGCTCAACGCGCCGGTGTGCGCGGTCGGCGACGCGCCGACACCCGCGGTGCCCGTGGAGATCGGGTTCTCCGACCAGCCCACCGCGACACTCGTGGGCCGGGCCGACGAGCGCGTGCCCGTCCCCGTCGAACGTCTCACCGGCGAACTAGGCGCGCGCCCCTCGGGCTCGCTGCGCCGCGTCGAGGTCGGTGTGCCACGGGAGCTGTTGTCCGCGGGGCTGCTGCTCGTCGACACGCCCGCGATCGGTGACCCGCGTTCGCCTCGCACGGCCACCGCACTCGACGTGCTGGCCGATTCCGACGCCGTGGTGCTCGTCTCCGACGCCACGACCCCGCTGGGCCCCGCCGAGGTGGCGCTGGCCCACCATGTGCGCACGTGGGTGCCCCACGTCGTGCTGGCACTGACGAAGATCGACGTCGCCCCGAGCTGGCGCGCCGTCGCCGAGCGCGACCGCGGCATGTTGTCCGAGGCGGGCATCGACGCGCCCGTGTTGCCGGTGTCGGCCACCGTCCGGCTCGCCGCGGCCAAGACCGGCGACCAGGAGCTGAACGCGCGTTCGGGGTTTCCGCAGCTGCTCTCGTGGATCGCCGAGCAGGCCACCCGCCCGCCGGAGCACACGAGGGCCGTGACAGCGGCGATGAGCGTGCGGGCCGCCGCGGCGGAGCTCGTGGAGGCGTTGCGAGGGCGGGCGGAGGTCGTCGGGCAGGACGCCGGCGTGGACCAGACGACGCTGTTGCAGCGCTCGCAACGCAAGGCCGACGAACTGCGCAAACGCAATACCCGCTGGCAGAACCTGCTCGCCGACGAAATCGCCGACTTGCAGTCCGACGCCGAATACGACCTGCGCGAGCGCACCCGCAAGATCGTCGAGACCATCGACGAGACCTTCGACCGCGGCGACCCGGTGAAGGTGTGGGACCAATTCGGCCCGTGGCTCGACAAGACCCTCACCGAGGCCGTGGAGACGAACTACTCGTTCACGTCCGATCGCGCGGAGTGGATCGCACAGGCGGTGGCTTCCGCGTTCGGGGAGCAGTACGACTTGCCGCAGCTGAGCTTGTCCGGCTCGGGCGCCGAGCTGATCGCCGACGTGCGCCGGCCACGGGTCGAGGGCTTCAAGATCGGCCACAAGGCGTTCACCGGTCTGCGTGGTTCCTACGGCGGTGTGTTGATGTTCGGGCTCGTCACCAGTCTCGCCGGGATGCCGTTGATCAACCCGATTTCACTCGGTGCGGGCGCGGCCTTCGCCGCGAAGACGATCAGCGACGAGAGCGGTATGCGGCTTCAGCGACGTCAGGCGGTGGCGAAGATGACCGCGCAACGCCACGTCGACGACGTCTTCTTGCGCTTCTCCAAGGAATGCCGCGACGCGATCCGCGGGGTGCAGCGGCGGCTGCGGGACCACTTCACCATGCTGGCCGAAGAGCTGGCCGACCAGCTCGCGCGCGAGCGCGAGATGATCATCGCCGGTTCGGCCGAACGGGAACGGCGCATGGTGCGGCTGCGCCGGGAGATCGATCGGCTCGCGTCGCTGCACCAGCGCGCCGGGGAGCTGGGCGTGCTCGCCGGCCGCGCCCCGCGGGAGCTGCCGGCGTGACCGAGGACGTACGTGGCCTGCTGGCCGACGCCTGCGCGTTCTACCGTGACAGCCCGCGGGTGTCTTCGCTGCGCGAGGCGCTGGAGCACCTGGAGGAGCCGCTTCGGGTCGGCGTGACCGGCGCGCCCGGCACGGGAAAGTCGACGCTCACCGCCGCACTCGGCGAGATCCGGGCGCTGCGTGACCTCACGCTCGTGGACGACCCGCCGGCTCCCGCCCTCACCGACGCGACCGTGCGGCTGCTGCGGCACCTGGAGCCCGACGAGCTGGCGAGCGCGCCGGCGGCCGCCAGCTCGGCCTTCGCGCGCCAGACGGCCGTGGACACGGTCCTCGTGCTGGCCCGCGCCGACGAGACGGGCGCCGGACGCATCGACGCGTTGCTCACGGCCAAGCAGCTCGCACGCCGCGCGTGGCGCCAGGACCCGTTGTTCAGTGGGGCGCAGGGGGTGATCGCGGTGGCGGGTCAGCTCGCGTACGGCGCGCGCGCGTTCACCGAGGACGAGTTCGAGCTGCTGGCCGCGTTCGCCGCGGTACCGCGTGAGGAGATGGAGCGCTACCTGCTGTCCGTCGACGCGTTCACCGATCCGGCGTTCCCCGGCCCGGTTTCCGTGGACACCCGGCGCTCGCTCGTCACGCGGTTCGGGTTGTTCGGGGTGAAGCTCGCGCTCACGCTGATCCGCACGGGCAGCGACAGTCGCGTGAAGCTCTCGACGGAGCTCGTGCGCCGCAGTGGCCTCGGCGAACTGCGCGACACGATCGCGGGCTGCTTCGCGGCGCGGGCGGAGGCGCTGAAGGCGCGCACGGCCGTGGTGCGGCTGGAAACCGTGCTGCGCACGGAGCCACGGCCGGGCAGCGACCGGCTCGAGGCCCGCGTGGAACGCTTCGCCGCGACCGCGCACGATTTCCGCGAGCTGCGGCTGATCGCCGACATCCGCGGCGGCCGCACGGCACTTTCGGGCGAGCCGGCCGACGAGGCCGTGCGGCTACTGGGCGCCCACGGCACGACCGCGGAGGAACGGCTGGGCCTCGACATCGAAACCGACCCGCGGGAGATCTACGCGGCGGGCGCCGACGCGGTGATGCGGTGGCGCCACGAGGCCGAACGCCCGGACCGCCCGCTCGCCGAACGCGCGGCGGCGCAGGTCGTGGTGCGCAGTGCGGAGGGCGTACTCGCGCTCTACGGCTGAGGATCCCCTGCCCGGGGAGTTGACGGAGTATGCGTGGCGCAGCACCATAGAGCACTCTATGGTGCCGGCGAAGGGAGCCGCGATGGCTGTCGAGTTCCGTCTTCTCGGGGATGTCCTCGCGCACTGGGCCCATGAACGCGGTGCCGAGCCGGCCGTGACCTTCGGCGAATCCACGCGGACCTGGGCGGAGTTCGACGAGCGGGTGTGGCGGCTCGCGGCGGCGCTAGCCGCGGCCGGAGTGCGCCGCGGTGACCGGGTCGCCTTCGTGGACAAGAACCATCTCGCTTGCGTCGAAGTGTCGTTCGCGGCGGGTGCCCTCGGCGCGGCCAACGCGATCCCCAACTGGCGACTCGCGCCGGACGAGCTCGTCTACGTGCTCAACGATTCGGGCGCCGAGGTCGTGTTCGTCGGTGCGGAACTGCTGCCGGTAGTGGTAAGCGTGCGTGACCGGCTCCCGTCGGTGCGCCGCGTCGTCGTGGTCGGCGGGGACGCCGACGAGTACGAGTCCTTCCTCGCGAGCGGTGATCCGGCCAGTCTCGACACCACCGCGGTGTCCGAAGAGGACGGCGTGCTCGTGATGTACACCAGTGGTACCACGGGATTCCCGAAGGGTGCGGTACTCACGCACCGAAGTGTGCTGGCGCACGCGAGGGCCGTCGGCACAGCGTTCCCGATGGAGCCGGGTGACAAGAACCTGGTCGCGATGCCGCTCTTCCACGTCGGCGGAACCTGTTATGCCATCGTGGGTTTCCTGTCCGGGGTGCCGACGATCATGACGCGCGAGCCCGACGCGAAGTCGCTTTTCGGCGCGCTCGCCGCGGGTGCGACACACGCTTTCCTGGTGCCGCCGGTCGTCGGCGCGATCGTGCAGGCGGGGGAGCAGGCGATCGAGGCGTTCTCGCGGCTGAAATACCTCGGCTACGGCGCATCGCCGATGCCGTTGCCGTTGCTGCGCACGGCGCTGGCCGCGTGGCCGGACATGCGGTTCGTGCAGGTCTACGGGATGACGGAACTTTCCGGCGCGGTGACCACTTTGGACAACGACGCGCACCGCGACGAATCGCGGCTCGAGCGGCTCGCCTCGGCCGGGCGCCCGGTGCCCGGGGTGGACATCCGCATCGTCGACCCGGCGAGGTTGCAGGACGCCGGCGACACCGGCTCCGGTGAGGTGTGGATCCGCACCGAGCAGCGAATGGCGGGCTACCTCGGCAAACCGGAGGCGACAGCGGAGACGATCGTCGACGGCTGGGTCCGCACCGGCGACGTCGGGCGGCTGGACGACGGCGGATTCCTGTTCCTCGAAGACCGCGTCAAGGACATGATCATCACCGGTGGGGAGAACGTGTACTCGCCCGAGGTGGAGCGGGTGCTCGCCGAGTTTCCGGGCGTCGCGGAGGTCGCGGTGATCGGCGTGCCCGACGAACGCTGGGGCGAGCAGGTGAAGGCCATCGTCGTCGCTCAGCCGGAGACGAAGGTGGACGAGGAGAAGCTGGTGGAATTCTGTCGCGAACGGCTGGCCCACTTCAAGTGCCCGTCCAGTGTGGACTTCCTCGAAGCATTGCCGCGCAACGCGACGGGCAAGATCCTCAAACGTACGCTGCGCGAGCCGTACTGGCGGGGGCGGGACCGCGAGGTCTGATGGCGGCGATCACCAGGGAGCAGTATTTCGAGGCGGCGCTCGGTCTGCTCGCGGCCGACGGGTTCGCGGGTCTCAACGTCGGCCGGGTGTGCCGCCATCTCGGCGTGACGAGCGGCTCGTTCTACCACCACTTCGGCGGCTGGGCGCCCTTCGTCGACGAACTACTGAGGTTCTGGGAAAACCGCCAGGTGCGGATCCTCGCCGCCGGCTCCTTCGGCGAGGGTGGCCCGGCGGCCGACTTCGCCGCGTTGATGGACCTCACGCTCGGCCTGCACCACAAGGCCGAGGCGGCGATCCGCGCGTGGGCCGCGAACGACGAAACCGTGCGCGCGGCCCAGAAACGGGTGGACGATGCCCGGCTGCGGACCGTCGGACGCGTGGTGACGGGCCTGGTCGGCGACGCCGCGCTGGCCCGCACGCTGACCGCGCTCGGGCTGGCGATGCTCGTCGGTCACCAGCAGCTCGCGGCCGACGGTGAGGGCAGCGACCTCGCGGCGCTGATCGCGGAGTACACGTTCCTGGTGCATTCGCGGGCTTAGGCGTTGCCGAGTACCCGGGTGATCGCGATCTCCAGCACGACCCGCTTCGGGTTCGGCCGTGGCTGGCGATACCGCTGCGCGTAGCGGTTCTCGGCGTCCCGCACGGACTCGGGATCGTCGCGAAGGATCATGCGTCCCTCCACAGTGGACCATCGTGGTCCGTCCACCTGGCACACCGCCGCGGCCGCGCCGGCCGCGCCGGCCGCGCGGGTGATCCGCGCCTTGTGGGAATCGGCGAACGTGATGATCCGGGCCACGCCGGCCTCGAAATCCAGGGTCACCCCCACCGCGACGACGTGCGGTGTGCCGTCGGCCCGCACGGTGGTCAGCGAAGCGAGGTGCCGCTCGGTCCAGAAGGTGCGAAAGCCCTCACCGCGCGCGTTCAAGTCGATTCCCATACCCGCACGCTAGCCGCCGCGGGCGCGGCCACCGGCCAGCGGGTGCGCACGAATCGGGCGGATTGGGGAAACCGGCACGCACCGGCGTCCGTTGTCGGTCAGACTGAAGGGTATGGGACCTTCGCCGCGCACGTTCGACGAGCTGTGCCGGGCCCTCGACCGGGGCAGGCGGTTCACGTACCTGCCGTTCTGGGGGTACCGGCCCGACCCCGGGAACCGCATCGGGGCCGGATGTCTGAGCCAGTGGTGGCCGGCGAGTTTCGAGGCCGACGGCTCGCTGTTTCCGACCGCCGAGCACTACCTGATGTGGCGCAAAGCGACGTTGTTCGGGGACGAGACGGCGGCCGCGCAGATCCTCGAGGCGCAACACCCCCGGCAGGCCAAGGCGCTCGGCCAAGCGGTCCGGGGGTTCGACGAGGCGGTGTGGCACGCGCAGCGCTTCGCCATCGTCGTGGCGGGCAACACGGCGAAGTTCGGGCAGAACGCGGGATTGGCCGAGTACCTGGCCCGCACCGGCGACCGCGTGCTCGTGGAGGCCAGCCCGGTCGACCGGGTGTGGGGGATCGGGCTCGGTCCCGGTGACCAGCGAGTGCAGGAGCCACGTTCGTGGCGGGGACTGAACCTGCTCGGGTTCGCGCTGATGGAAGTCCGTCAGGCCGTCCGCGCTCGCCGGTAGCTCGACCTCGGCGTGCTCATGGCTCCGGAGGCGTCCTCGGGCGAGTGCGCCACTTGGCGTTCGCGCCGCGTCGGTGATCGTCCCTCCCCGAAGGGACCCGTGGCGGAAGCTCGAGCACTGCGCGGCCGGTGCCGAGGGCAGGGAGTGATCACGGGGATTCCCGGCCACTCGGGTACGGCGGAAAGTCGGGCGTGACCAGGGGACTTCAACTGGCCGTTGACCTATTCAACAGTGAGTTGTAGTGTTCCGCGCACCACGATCCCTTGGAGGTCCCCGCATGCCTTCGTCCGCCCGTACCCGTGCCTGGTTGGCCGGCCTGATCGCCGGCTCGCTCGCCCTCGTCGCGACCGCGTGCGGGGGTGGTCCCGACGGCGCCGGCGGCGCGGCCGGCGCGAACCAGCCCGCGGCTTCGGCCATTCCGGACAATTCCGCGGTGCTGTCCGCCGTGAAGGCGGACGCCCAGCTCACCTCGGAGCTGCCGCCGGCCGTCGCGCAGGCCAAGACGCTGCACCTCGCGTCGAACATCCAATCGGCACCCAACAACTTCTATTCCGGCGACGGCAAAACCCCCATCGGGTACGAAGTGGACCTCGCGAAGGCCATCGGCGCCAAGCTCGGCCTGACGGTGTCCTATCAGGACATGGCGTTCGGCTCGCTCATCACGAGCCTGCAGTCGGGCCGCGTCGACCTCACGATGGCGGCGATGAACGACACGAAGGAGCGCCAGCAGCAGATCGACTTCGTCGACTACTTCTCCTCCGGCATCACGATCATGGTCCGCAAGGGCAACCCGGACGGGATCACCGGGCCGGACACGTTGTGTGGCAAGAACGTCGCCGTCGTGGAGGGCACGAGCCACCAGAAGTTCGCGGCCGAGCAGAGCGCGAAGTGCACGCAGGCCGGCAAGCCGGCGATCACCGTGACGGCCACCGACTCCGACACGCAGAATCAGAATCAGCTGCGCACCGGCCGGGTCGCCGCGATCCTCAACGACCTGCCCAGCGCCGTCTACATCTCGCGCACCGCGGGTGACGGCAAATTCTTCGAGGTCGTGCCCGGCCAGCCGATCGACGGTGGGCCGTACGGAATCGGCTTCAGCAAGAGCAACGCGAAGCTGCGTGACGCGGTGAAGCAGGCCCTGCAGGAACTCATCACCGACGGCACCTACGGAAAGATCCTCCAGGCCTGGGGCGTCGAGCAGGGTGCGGTCAAGGAGGCGACCGTCAATGGCGGGAGCTGAACCACTGCCGATCGTCCGGCTCAAGCACTGGGGCCGCTGGGTTTCGGCGGTGGTGATCATCGTCGTGCTCGCGCTGCTGGGTTTCGGGCTCGCGCAGGCCCAGATCGAGTGGGGCTCGGTACCGGACTTCGTGTTCTACCGCGTGATGGCCGTCGGCCTGCTCAACACCGTGGTGCTGGCCGTGGTGTCGCAGGCCGTCGCGATCGTGCTCGGCGTCCTGATCGCGCTGCTGCGGCGCAGCGCGAACCCGGTGGCCAAGTGGTTCGCGGCCGGCTACATCTGGCTGTTCCGCGGGCTTCCGGTGCTGCTGCAGATCCTCATCTGGTACAACCTCGCGCTGATCTTCCCGACGATCTCGATCCCGTTGCCGTTCGGTGGCTATCTCGTCCACGAGCAGACGAACGTGCTCATCAGCGCGTTCACCGCGGCCCTGCTCGGGCTGGCGCTCAACGAAAGCGCCTACATGGCCGAAATCGTGCGCGCCGGACTGACCAGTGTGGACACCGGGCAGACCGAGGCCGCCAAGTCGATCGGCATGACACCCGGCGCGACGCTGCGCCGCGTCGTGCTGCCGCAGGCGATGCGCGTGATCATCCCGCCGACGGGCAACGACTTCATCAACATGCTCAAGGGCACGTCGATGGCGTCGGTGATCGGTGTCACGGAGCTGATCCACGCGGCCAACAACATCTCCTCGAACAACCTGCTGGTGATGGAAACACTGATCGCCGCCGCGATTTGGTACATGGTCGTGGTGACCGTGGCGGGCATCGGCCAGCACTACCTGGAGCGTGCGTTCGGCGCGGCCGACCGGGGGCCGGTGGCGCGCGCAGGCCGGGCGTTGCGGGGGATGCCGCTGGTGAGGAGCGCGCGTGTCTGAACCATTGCTGCGTGCCGTGGAGGTACGCAAGAGCTATGGGCACACCGAGGTGCTGAAGGGCATCGACCTCGAGGTCCATCGTGGACAGGTGGTGTGCCTGCTCGGGCCGTCGGGTGCGGGCAAGAGCACTTTTCTCCGCTGTCTCAACCACTTGGAGACCATCGACTCGGGCCAGGTCTGGGTGGACGGCGAGCCGATCGGGTTCAGGCTGCGCGGCGGAAAGCTGTACGAACTGCGCGAAAAGGACGTTGCCCGGCAGCGTCGCGACATCGGGATGGTGTTCCAGCGGTTCAACCTGTTCGGGCACCGGACGGCACTGGAGAACGTGGTCGAGGGCCCGGTACGGGTGCTCGGGACGGACCCCGATCGCGCCCGCTCCGAGGCACTGGAGCTGCTGGACCGGGTCGGGCTCGCGCACCGCGCCGACGCGTATCCGGCGCAGCTTTCGGGTGGGCAGCAGCAACGCGTGGCGATCGCACGGTCGCTGGCGATGAAACCGAAGCTGATGCTGTTCGACGAGCCGACGTCGGCGCTCGACCCGGAGCTGGTCGGAGAGGTGCTCGCGGTGATGGGTACGTTGGCACGGGAGGGGATGACGATGGTGGTCGTGACACACGAGATGGCCTTCGCCGCCGAGGCGGCGGACGAGGTGGTGTTCCTCGCCGACGGCGCGGTGGTGGAAACCGGCCCGCCCGAGCGCGTGCTGAAGGCGCCGGAACACGAGCGCACCCGCCAGTTCCTCGCGCGGGTCCTCTCGTGACGCGGATTTCGCCCCGGTACCTGCTGCAGTTCGACGAGCCTGCCGGCTACCTCGACTTCGCGCGATTCGGGCCACCGTCCCACGCCGTGCTCGACACCACGGCGAGCCTCCTGGAGGCGACGACGAAGGCCGGACCGTCCACTGTGGATGAGCTGATGCGCCAGGAGACGCGCGCCAAGGCGGCAGCCGCGCGGCTGTGCGGCATCGACACCGACCACACGGTGCTCCTGCCGAACACGAGCCTCGGGTTGTTCCAGGCGGCCTTCAACAGCTCGGGCGAGGTGCTCGTTTCGGCGGCGGAGTTCCCGGCCAACACCTATCCGTGGGCCCGCGCGGCCCAAGCCGGGCGGGTGCGCGTCCGGACCCTGCCGGGTGGGTACGTGACGCCTTCGCTCGTCGCCGAGGCGCTCACGCCGGAGACGACCGTGGTGTCGGTGAGCGCCGTCGACTTCCGTACGGGTTACCGCGCGGACCTCGCCGGGTTGCGTGAGGTGGTGGGCGACCGGCTGCTGGTCGTCGACGGGATACAGGGCTTCGGCGTGGTCGAGGAGCCGTGGGAGGTCGCGGACGTGCTCGTGGCCGGCGGCCAGAAGTGGCTGCGTGCCGGCTGGGGCACGGGGTTCGCCGTGCTCTCGGACCGCGCACTGGAGCGGATGGACCCGGTCCTCTCGGGCTGGACGGGCGCGCGTGACCCTGGCCTGTTCGACGACGAGATCCACCCCGCCGAGGTGACCGCCGCCGGCTGGTCGATCACCAATCTGAGCCCGGTCACCGCGGGCGCCTTCGCGGCGGCGCTGGAGTTGGTGGAAGAAGCCGGCGTCGGCGCGATCGCCGACCGGATCGCCGAACGCGTGGGCGCCCTGGAGGACGTGCTGCGTTCGGTGGGCGCGACCATCGTGTCCGCTGTGGACCGGCGCGCCGGGATCCTCGCGTTCGAGCTCCCCGGCCACCCGGCGGAACAGGTGGGTGCGGCCTTGTCCACGGCCGGCATCGCCGCGACCGTCCGTCCCGAACACGTCCGGCTTTCCCCGCACGCCACCACCCCCGTTTCGGCCGCCGAAGTGTTGCGGTCCGCTTTGGACACTCTGGTGCACCCGCGCAAGTCCGTCGTCGCGCCACCGGCCACCGCAGGCGCGGCCACGCACGCCGTGCTGACCTCGCTGATCCCGGCCGTCGACGGCCTGGCCACCCTGCTGGGTCCCGGTAACGAGGTGCTGCTTCACGACCTGTCCCGCCTGCCGGACTCGATCGTCGCCATCGCGGGCGACGTCACCGGACGCACCGTCGGCGGCCCCATGACCGACCTGCTCCTCGGCCTCGTGCGCCGCGGCACGACGCACGACCTGACCAACTACCAGACCCACGGCCCCGACGGCCGCCCCATCCGCTCGTCCACGCTGTTCCTCCGCGACAACGACGGCGTCGCCATCGGCTGCCTGTGCGTCAACAGCGAAACCACCCCGGCGTCCGGCACCGCCCCGGCCCGCGCCGAAACCTTTCCCCCGGACGTCGACAGCCTGCAGCACTTCCTCGTCGAACGCGCCATCGGCAAAGCCGGCATCCCCGTGGAACTCATGAAGAAGCCCCACAAGGCGGCCGTCGTCCGTGAACTCGACGAAGCGGGGTTCTTCCTCATCAAGGACGCCGTCGACCACCTCGCCGACCACCTGGACGTGACGAGATACACGATCTACAACTACCTGAACGAGATCCGCGCGTGAGGGTCGGTCTCCGGCCGGTACCGAAATCCCGCCGGGCGTGCTCGGCGCGGTGCACCTGATCACGACGAGGTGTCCGCGCGCGGCACAGTCCTTTCCGGACGGTAGAGGGGCCCGCGGGGAGAGAGCGAAGCACCCGCGGAGGCGAATCGTCACGCCGGGGTCGGTGCCGCCGGATGCGCCCCAACGTCGGGCGCGAGCGGGCCGACCGGGATTTCACCGCGTCCACCTTTAGTAGGGACTATCGTGCCGGGTCCCGCTCAGCGGGCCGAACCGGTCTAGGGTCTGGCCAGCCCGACCGACTCGAACCCGAGAGAAAAGGATCACCCGTGAGACGTGCTGTCTTCGCGGCGGTCGCCGCCGCGACGCTGGCCTCGCTGGTCACGGCGCCCGTGGCGACCGCGGCGCCGGCCGCCCCGGCGCCCGCGGCCTACACGCCCCCGCCCATCGCGTGGGGCCCGTGCGACAACGCCGGACTGAAGGCCGCCGGCGCCCAGTGCGGCTTCGTCACCGTGCCGCTCGACTACCGGAACCCGGGCGGTGCCAAGGCGCAGCTCGCGGTGAGCCGTATCAAGCACAAGACACCCGACTCGCAGTACCAGGGCGTCATGCTCACCAACCCCGGCGGCCCCGGCGGGTCCGGTCTCACGCTCGCGCGCGTGGGCGCCAACGTCCCGAACCACGCCGGCGACGCCTACGACTGGATCGGCTTCGACCCGCGTGGCGTCGGCTCCAGTAAACCCGCGCTGTCGTGCGACAACAGCTACATGGGGTTCGACCGGCCGAGCTACGTGCCGCTCACCCCGCAGCTGGAGAAGACGTGGCTCGACCGCGCCAAGAACTACGCCGCCGACTGCGCCAGGAAGAACCCGAAGGTACTGCTCGACAACCTGAAGACCACTGACACGGTCCGCGACATGGACTCGATCCGCGCCGCGCTGGGTGCCGACAAGATCAACTTCTACGGCTACTCGTACGGCACCTACCTCGGCCAGGTCTACGGCACGATGTTTCCGCAGCGGGTGCGGCGCATGGTGCTCGATTCGACCGTCGACCCGCGTGACGTGTGGTACCAGGCGAACCTGAACCAGGACGTCGCGTTCGACCGCAACCTCGGCATCTGGTTCGGGTGGCTCGCGAAGTACGACAGTGTGTACCACCTGGGCGCGACGCAAGCGGCGGTGAAGGCGACCGTCGACCAGGAGCTCGTCAAGCTTTCGCTCAAACCCGCCGGTGGCCAGATCGGGCCGGACGAGCTGCTCGACGTGATCCAGCAGGCCGGTTACTACCAGCTGACCTGGCTCGATGTGGCCGACGCGCTGTCGGCGCTGGTGACGAAGGGCGACCCGTCCGCGGTCAAGGCGATGTACGCCTCCGACAGCGACAACGGCTACGCCGTGTATCTCGGCGTGCAGTGCACCGACGTGAAGTGGCCGGCGAGCTGGAACCAGTGGAAGGCCGACAACTGGCGCACGTTCGCCAAGGCGCCGTACTTCACCTGGCAGAACGCCTGGTACAACGCGCCCTGCCTGTTCTGGCCCGCGAAGCCCGGCAAGCCGGTGCAGGTCGACGGCAAGGGGGTGCAGAGTGTGCTCATGATCGACGAGACGCTCGACGCGGCGACCCCGTACGAAGGCAGCCTCGAGGTGCGCAGCCGCTTCCCGGGTGCGTCGCTCATCGCGGAGCCGGGCGGCACGAGCCACGCGGTCACCCCGCGGGGCAACGCGTGCGTCGACACGAAGATCGCGGATTACCTCGCGACCGGCGCGCTGCCGGCCCGCAAGCCGGGCCGTACGGCGGACGTCGAATGCGCCCCGCTGCCGCAGCCGCAGCCGGCCGGAGCGCAGGCGAAAGCCGATTCGCTGCCGCTGGTGGGTCACATCTGATCTGCTGAACCAGCACCACCGAAGCGCCGGGCGGGAAGCCTTTCCCACCCGGCGCTTCGGCGATGGCGGGACCTGATCAACTAGTTCGCCTCGCATAGGGCTTTTCACGACAGCGAAGTTTGTGCTACAAAGTTCCCCTCAGGTTTGCGGGGCAAAGTCGAGGGGGACGAGATGGGTGAGGCGTTCAGCCTGCGAAGACTGACCAAGCGGTTCGGGTCCGTCGAGGCGGTCGACGGGCTGACCTTGAACGTCGACCGCGGTGAGGTCGTGGCGTTGCTGGGTCCGAATGGGGCAGGCAAGTCGACCACGATCGACATGCTGCTGGGGCTCACCAAACCCGATGAGGGCGACGTGCGCGTGTTCGGCGGCGAGGCCCGCGCGGCCGTCGACGGGGGACGCATGGCGGCCATGGTGCAGAACGGTTTCCTGCTGCGCGACGTGACACCGGCGGAGCTGGTGGCGCTGATGCGGTCGATGTACCGCACTCCGCTTCCGGCTCGTGAGGTGTTCGAGCGGTCCGGCATCACGGAGTTCGCGCAGCGCCGCTGCGGCAAGCTGTCCGGCGGCCAGCTGCAGCGGGTGCGCTACGCCCTCGCGCTCGCCGGCGACCCCGAGCTGCTGGTGCTCGACGAGCCGACCGCCGCGATGGACGTGGACGGGCGGAGGTCCTTCTGGGCGTCGATGCACGAGTTCAGCGGCTCCGGCCGCACGGTGCTCTTCGCGACGCACTATCTCGCCGAGGCCGAGGACTACGCCGACCGCGTGGTGCTGATGCGCCAGGGCCGCGTGGTCGCCGACGGTACCGTCGCCGAGGTGCGGGCGGCGGTGTCCGGGCGGGTGCTGCGGGCCGTCGTGCCCGGCGCGAGCGAAAGCGCACTGGCCGACCTCGCCGGCGTCACCACGGCGCGCCTGCAAGGCGCACGGGCCGAGCTCTCGTGCGCGGATTCGGACCGGGCGATTCGCGCGCTTCTCACGACCTTTCCCGAGGCCGGTGACATCGAGATCACGGCCGTCGGGCTGGAGGAAGCGTTCCTGGCACTGACCGCGGCGAGCACGGAGCGGGCAGGAGCCCTACGATGAACCTCGTCTACCTGCGCCTGGAAATCCTCCGGATCGTCCGTAGCCCGCAGTTCGCGTTGTTCACGATCGCCGTGCCGCTCGGCATGTTCCTGCTCTTCGGCGGCCTGTTCGGCGACTACGTCGGCCCGGACGGCGTCCGTGCGAGCACCACCACCATGATCAACATGGGCGCTTACGGCGCCATGAGCGGCGCGCTGTTCACCGGCACCCGAGTGGCCACCGAACGCACCGACGGCTGGCAGCGCCAGCTGCGCCTCACGCCGATGCGCGCGCCGGACTACCTGTTCGTGAAACTCGCCTCCGCGATGGCAATGGCGTTGCCCGTGCTGGTCGTGGTCTTCGTCGCGGGCGCGCTGCGAGGGGTGGACCTCACCGGTGGGCAATGGGTGCTGTCGGCCGTCGCCGTGTGGCTCGCCGCGCTGCCGTTCGCGGTGCTGGGGTTGCTGCTCGGGCTGTTCGGCAAGGGCGACACGGTCGGCGCGACGACCGGTGCGCTGATGTTGCCGCTCGGTGTGTTCGGCGGGTTGTGGATGCCACTGTCGATCATGCCGGCGTGGATGACGTCGGTCGCGCACTTCGTCCCCACGTACTGGCTCGGCCGGGTCGGCGCGATGCCGGTGACGCATTCGGGCGGTCTCGGGCTCGCCGTGGGGGTGCTGGCCACGTGGCTGGTCGTGCCCGCGTTGGTGGTGGTGCGACGGTTCAGGTTGGACACGGCGAAGGTCGTTTGACGTGCTAGCTTCCGTGCTGCGTGTGGGGTCAGCACGGCAGGAGGGCGAGGACAGGTGGAAGACGACGAAGAGCCGCCGATGACGGCGGCCGAGTCGCTGAACCTCATCGCCCGGCAGAACGAGCGGACGCGGCGGGAGCTGGGCGCCAGCCCGGCGCGTTTGCTCGGAGTGTGGGCCTTCGCGTGGCTGGTGGGCTGGGGACTCGTGTTCCTCGCCGATCCCAGCCACGCGAAGCCGCTCATGCCAGGGTGGGTCGCGGCGATCGTCGTCGGCGCGCTGTTCCTCGGCGCGATCTCGTACTCGACCTACTACGGCAGCCGCGTGAACCGGGGGATCCGCGGTCCGTCACGGCGAATCGGCGCGATGTACGGCTGGAGCTGGCTGATCTCGTTCGCCGCGCTGGGCCTGATCAACACCAGTGTGGTGAACGCCGGCAGACTCGACCCGAACACGATTTCGCTGCTGTGGTCGGGGACTTCTCTGCTGCTCACGGGTGCGCTGTACCTCGCGGGCGGCATGCTGTGGCAGGACAAGCTGCAGTACGGCTTCGGCGTGTGGATCATCGTGTGCGGCGGCGCCAGCGTGCTCGTGGGCGTGCCGGGCAATTTCCTGGTGCTGTGCCTGGCCGGTGGCGGCGGGTTTCTGGTGGCTTCGCTGGTGTACTTCGTCCGGCAGCGGCGTGGCGGGCCGGCTGGGACGAGCGAGCAGTGACCGACGCCGGCCTGCCCGAGCTCGACCCGGTGATCCACGCACAGGCCCGCCTGCGCGTGACGGTCGCGCTCGCCGGCCTGCGCCACGGCGACCAGATCACCTTCCCCCGGCTGCAGCAGCTCCTCGACATGACGGCAGGCAACCTGTCCACGCACCTGCGCAAGCTGGAGGACGCCGGGTACGTCGACATCACCAAGGCGTACGAGCACCGAACGCCGGTGACGCTGGTGAAGCTGACGGCGAAGGGCCGCGCCGCGTTCGAGTCCTACACCGACGCGCTGCACCGGCTACTGGACGCCACCGGCGGGAGCTGACGTGACCCGCTGGGTCGTCCACCTCGACCTCGACGCCTTCTACGCCTCGGTGGAGCAGCTCACGCGGCCGACGCTGCGGGGACGGCCGGTGGTCGTCGGCGGCACGGGCCCGCGCGGGGTCGTCGCCGGCGCCAGCTACGAATCCCGAGAATACGGTGCACGGTCGGCGATGCCGATGTCGCAGGCCCGCCGGCTGCTGCCGCCGGGTGCGGTCGTGCTGCCGCCGCGGTTCCGGTTGTACGAGGTGCTCAGCAAGCAGGTGTTCGAGGTCGTGGCGGAAGTCGCGCCCGTGCTGGAGCGCATTTCGCTCGACGAGGCCTTCGCCGAACCGCCCTCGCTGGCCGGTGCTTCGGTCGACGAGGTCACGAGGTTCGCCGAGGATCTGCGGGCGCGCATCCGCGCGCAAACCGGGCTCACGGCGTCGATCGGGGCGGGCACAGGGAAACAGGTCGCGAAGATCGGTTCGGACCGGGCGAAACCCGACGGCCTCATCGTGGTTCCGCCGGGCACCGAACGGGAATTCCTCGCACCGCTGCCGGTCCGGGCGTTGTGGGGCATCGGACCGGTGGCGGAGGCGAAACTGCGCACGATCGGTGTCCTGACGCTGGGGGAGCTGGCCGCGCTGCCGGAGCCCGACGCCGTCGCGACCCTCGGCGGGGTGGTCGGGCGTGAGCTGCGCAAGCTCGCGGGTGGCACGGACGACCGCGTGGTCGCCGAACGGGGAGAGGCCAAGCAGGTGAGCGCGGAGACGACGTTCGACACCGACATCGTCGACCTGCCGGCGCTGCGAGCCGAGGTCCGCAAGATCGCCGCGGGCGCCCACGCGCGGCTCGTGAAGGCCGGCCGGGTCGCGCGCACGGTCGTGATCAAGCTGCGGCACACGGACATGAGCACCGTGACGCGGTCGGAAACCACCGCATCGCCCACCGACGACCTGAACCAGCTCGCCGCCACCGCCGAACGCCTGCTGCTCGATCCACAGGAGTTCGGCGGGGTTCGGCTGGCCGGAGTCGCGTTCAGCGGGCTTTCCGTGCCACACCAGGACGCGTTGTTCACGCTCACGGTGCCGGACGCGTCGGCGCCCGTGGTCGCCGCCGCGCCGTCACCGGGCGGTTCGGCGCCGGTGTCGTCGAGCGGCTGGCGGCCGGGCGACGACGTGGTCCACGCCGAGTTCGGCACCGGCTGGGTGCAGGGCGCGGGCCACGGCCGCGTCACCGTGCGGTTCGAGACCCGTTCCTCGGGCCCCGGGGTGGCGCGGACGTTCGAGCAGGACGATCCGGCGCTCACCCGCGGGGATCCGCGGGACTGTCTCAAGTAGACGGAAACGGGCATTCCGGCTGGGTGGGCGCGGCCGGGGCCGGAACGGCGGACTCACGAGTCTGACGGGTCAAGGAGCAGGCGAGTGGTACTGCGCCACGGTTTCCAGCAGCCGCCGCGTCGCCAGCTCCGCGCCGTCGGCGTCCTTGGCCAGCACGGTCGTGAGCACGCGCGAATGCGCCACGAGCGTGCCCGCCGTGGGTTCCGGCGCCATCCGCAGCGCCGCGACGACGGGCACCTGCAGCTGCGTGATCAGCGCATTGCCCGCGGCCCGCACGAGTGCAGCATGGAACGCTGCGTCGGCTTTGGCGAACTCGGCGTCGTCCTTGCGTTCCACCGCGTCCGTGAGCAATCCGTACGCGGCGGCCAGCGCCGAGAGCTCGTCGCGGTCGCGGTGGCGCGCCGCGAGCCGCGCGGCCTGAGGCTCCACGAGGTGGCGCAGCTCCAGCAGGTCGCGTAGCTGCCGCGGGCCGTCGGGCCCGCCGACGCGCCAGCCGATCACGTCCGGGTCGATCGCGTCCCATGCTTCGGGCGGCTGCGGCCACGTGCCGACCCGCGGCCGTGCGGCAACGAGCCCCTTCGACTGCAGCACCCGCAAAGCCTCCCGGACCACCGTCCGGGAGGCCGAGAAGCGGCGCCCGATGTCCTCGGGCACGATCGGCTCGCCCGCGGGCAGTGCCCCTTCGACGATCAGCCTGCCGAGCGCTTCGACGACGCGGGCGTGCAGGCCGGCCCCGTCGGCTCCCGCGACGGAGCCCACGTCAGGCCGGGAGACCGACGCGGCGCTCCCCGCTGCGCAGCTGCTGCAGCACGACGGCGACCACGAGGAGCGCGCCGTGGGCCACGTTCTGCCAGAACTGGTTGATGCCCAGGCCCGACATGCCGTTGTCGAGCACGCCGAGGATGAACACCGCCAGCACCGTGGAGACGATGGATCCCTTGCCGCCCTTCAGCATCGTGCCGCCGAGCGCCGCGCCGGTCACCGCCTGCAGCTCGAGGCCTTCGGAGCCGGACGTCGGCTGGCCCGAGCCGGTGCGGGCCGTGATCAGCACGCCGGCGACGGCCGCGACCACACCGACGAGCGCGTAGACGCCGATGATGTAGCGGTTGATGTTGATGCCGGCCAGGCGGGCGGCCGTGTCGTTGCCGCCGATGGCGAACACGTTTCGGCCGATGTCGGTGTACTTCAGCAGGAAGTGCAGCACCGCGGCGACGATCAGGAACACCCACACCAGCGTCGGCAGCCCGAGCACGCTTCCCTTGGCGAGGAAGATGAACAGGTCGTCGGCGCCGGTGTAGCCCTGCGCCTTGCCGTCGGACACGACCTGCGCGATGCCCTTGTACGTCGCGAGCGTCGCCAGCGTGGCGACCACCGGGTTCACGCGGCCGAAGATGATGATCAGGCCGTTGACCAGGCCGCACGCGATGCCGGTGCCGACCGCGGCGAGAATGCCGACGATCGAGCTGCCGGTGGCCGTGAACGCCATCGCCGAGATCACCGACGCGAGGCCCGCCATCGAGCCGACGGAGATGTCGAGCGCGCCAAGGATGATCACGAGGGTCTGCACGAGCGACAGCAGGCCCATGATGGTGATCGCACTGCCGATCAACAGCAAGTTGTTGGTGCGCAAGAAGTTGTCGTTGAGTGTGGACAGCAGCACCACGAGCACGACGAGGGTGATGATCAGGCTGCTGTTCTGCACCCCGATTCCGCTCAGCACCTTGCGCACGGGCGATACGTGGTGCGGGTCGTGGTGTTCGGTCGGCTGCTCCCGCGCGGGGCTCGGCCGGGTCGGGGTGCTCACGCCCCCACCTCCTGGATGTCTTCGGCGGCCGGCTCCGTCGCCGGGATGGCCAGGGTCAACACGGATTCTTCGGTCGCTTCGTCTTGGCTCACCTCGCCGGCGACGCGCCCGGCCCGCATCACGACGATGCGGTCGGCCAGTGCCAGCACCTCGGGCAGGTCGGACGAAATCACGAGCAGGGCGATGCCTTCCGCGGCGAGCCCGTCGATGATGCGGTAGATCTCGGCTTTCGCCCCGACGTCGACCCCGCGAGTGGGCTCGTCGAGGAGCAGCAGCCGTGGCCGGCGGGCGAGCCAGCGCGCGAGCACGGCCTTCTGCTGGTTGCCACCCGAGAGCTTGCGCACTTCCTGCTCCATCGACGGTGTGCGCACGCGCAGCTCCCGCACATACTCCGCCACGAGCTCACGCTCCTTCGCTCGCTTGATCACGCGGAAGCGGCGAAGCCGGTCGAGCACGGCGATGGACACGTTGTCGCGCACGGACCGCTGCATCAGCAACGCGTCGGTCTTGCGTTCCTCGGGCGCGAACCCGATGCCGGCCTTCACGGCGTCGCCGGGGTTGTGCGCTTTGAAGCGCTTTCCGCCCAGCTCCACCGTGCCCGAGCGCACCGGCAGGTCGCCGACGATCGCGCGCGCCAGCTCCGAACGACCCGCCCCGACGAGCCCGGCGAGGCACACGACCTCCCCGGCTCGCACCTCGAACGAAACACCGGTGACGTCGTCGGTCGTCACATCGTCGAGCCGCAGCACGACGTCGCCGGTCTCGGCCGTCTCGCGTCGCTCCAGCGCCGAGAGGTCACGCCCGATCATCATGCGCACCAGCTGGTTCTCGTCGGACTCGGCGGCCTGCTGCACACCGACGAGCTTGCCGTCGCGCAGCACGGCGACGCGGTCGGCGAGCTGGAAGATCTCCTTCATGCGATGCGACACGTACACCACGGCCACACCCGAGCCGCGCAGCCGGCGAATGAGGCGGAACAGCGCGTCGACCTCGTGCTCCGACAGCGAAGACGTGGGCTCGTCGAACGCGATCACGCGCGGTGGCGCGGCCGCCGTGAGCACGCGCAGGATCTCCACGAGCTGGCGTTGCGCGGCCGAAAGCCGGCTGCCGAGCGTCGCCGGGTCGAGCACACCTTCGAAGCCGTACTCCACGAGCGCTTCGTGCGTGCGCTGGTTGAGCGTGCGGCGGCTGAACACGCGGGCGCGGGCGGGCAGTTCGCCCACGAACACGTTCTCCGCCACGGAAACGTGCGGGATGATCTCCGGTTCCTGGTAGATCACCCGCACGCCCGCGGCCATCGCCGCGCGCGGGTTGTCGAACACCACCGGTTCCCCGTCGATGCGCAGCGTGCCCTCGGTGGGTTCGTGGTCGCCGGAGAGGACGCGCAGCAGGGTCGACTTGCCGGCCCCGTTCTCGCCCATCAGTGCGAGGACCTCGCCGGGGTGGAACTCCAGCGTCACGTCGTCGAGCGCGGTGACGCCGGAGAAGCGCTTGCCGATGCCCTCGGCGATCAGCGCCGCGGAACTGGCCATGGTGAGCCTTCCTCGCCTTGGTCCTCACGAGCGGGGGTCAGGTGCAGTTGACGCCGGCGGTTTTGAAGTTGTCCTTGTTCACCATCGTGGTTTTCGCGATCGTTTCCGGCGGGAGCGCCTTGCCGTTCTTGATCTTGTCGACGAGTACCTGGATCGCCGTCTTGCCGACCTCCGCGCCCGAGATGTAGAGCGAGGACTTGTTGCCGGTGTCCTTGCCTGCGGCCCAGTCCTTGCAGTCGAGGTAGGCCCCGAGGCCGACGCCGATGATGTTGTTCGCGGCCACGCCGGAGTTCGCGAGCGCCGTGACGACACCGGTTTCGTTCTCGTCGTTGCAGCCCCACACGACCCAGTGCTTCACGCCCGGGTTGGAGCTGATCACGGCGCCGGAGCGGTTCTGGGCGTCGACGGCGGAGTTGTCGGTACCGACATCGATCACCTGCACCTGCGCGCCGGAGTCCTTGCCGAACGCGGCCTTGGCGGCGTTGACCCGGTCGGTGCACACGGTGAGGTCCTGCTTGTAGGCGCTGATCACCTTGGTGTCGGCGGCCGTCCAGCCGGCGGCCTTGAAGAGTTTCGCCGCTTCCTGCCCGACGGAGGTGCCCATCTGCGTGCCGTTGAAGCCGACGAACGCCGCGGGCTTGCCTTGGCCGTCCTTGATCACGTCGTCGGACGCGATGAGCGGGATGCCGGCGGACTTCGCCTTGTCGATGACCTCCGGGCCGATGGCCTGGTCGGGCACCACGATCGCGATGCCGTTCGCACCCTGGGCCACGGCAGCGTCGAGTTCGGTGATGGCCTTGTTGGCGTCCTGTCCCAGGTTCACGACCTTCAGGTCGACGCCCAGCTCCTTCGCCTTCTCCTGCGCACCCTGCGCCTGCTCCACGAAGTACTGCTGGTCTCCCTGCTTCTGCAGGTAGTAGAGGGTGATCTTGCCGTTCGTCGGAGCTTGCTGCGCGGGCGCGGCGGCGTCCTTGCCCGACGAGCACCCGGCCAACACTGCACCGGTAATCAAACAACAACCAACAACGCTCCAGGTGCGCAACCTGTGCGGGTATGTGGACATCCAGTGCTCCATGAGGCCGAAAGTGAATGTTGGATCTTCGTGAGCTGCGCGCGACTCGTATTACAAGACACTTGATCGGGTGACGTCAACCACAGGTTTGCGGGCGGTTAGCAGGGTGTTACCTACTCTCCGTGGTCAATCGTCGGTCTAAGTGGCGCTAATTATCGTATTTTTTCGCAAGCGACCAGGCTGCCTCGGTATGTGCTGGTCGGGCCGAATGCCCGGTTACTAGTGGGCTTTCTTGTTGACTTAGGTGCGATTACGGTCCGTTAGGCCGGGTGTTGAGTCCTGTCCGGTGGACATGCGGCAGGATGTGCGCGCAACCGGACGAAGGGGGCGAACGTGGCGCGCAGGCGAGCGGTGGCGGCATGGGCCGGTGCCGCAGTGGTACTGGCTGGATGCGGTGCGGCACCGGCCGCTCCGGTCGCTGCACCGCCGTCGTCCGCTGCCGGGCCGGCGCAGTCGTTCACGGTCGTCGCAACCGGTGACGTGCTGATCCACCCGCCGTTGACCGAGCAGGCCACGGCCGATGGTGGCGGCGCGATCGATTACCGGCAGATCCTCGTCGGCGTGAAGCCGCTCGTGTCGAGCGCCGACCTGGCGATCTGTCACCTCGAAACGCCGCTCGCGCCCGAAGGTGGGCCGTATACGGGGTACCCGTCGTTCAGCGCGCCGCCGGCGATCGCGGACGCGCTCAAGGACACCGGTTACGACACCTGCTCCACCGCGTCGAACCACACCCTCGACAAGGGCGCCGACGGGGTCACGCGCACGCTCGACAAGCTCGACGCGGTGGGCCTGAAGCACACGGGTTCCGCGCGTTCGGCCGCGGAAGCGGCGCGGCCGGACATCATCGACGTCCACGGCGTCAAGGTCGCCCAGCTCTCGTACGCCTTCGGCTTCAACGGCATCGAACGCCCGGCCGGAAAACCCTGGCTGGCCAACGAAATCGACGCCGACGAGATTCTGGCCGCCGCGCACGCCGCGCGCGAAGCCGGCGCGCAGGTCGTGGTCGCCAGCCTGCACTGGGGCGTCGAGTACCACCACGAAGTGACGGATTCGCAGGAGCAGCTGGCACGCAAGCTGCTGGCATCACCGGATCTCGACCTGATCGTCGGGCACCACGCCCACGTGGTGCAGCCGTTCGAGAAGGTCGAGAACAAGTGGGTCGCCTACGGCCTCGGCAACGAGATCGCTCGCCACGACGAACCCCGCGGCTCCACCGAAGAGGGCGTCGCCGCGCGCTTCACCTTCTCCCGCTCGGGTTCGCGGTGGACGGTGTCCCGCGCCGAGTACATTCCGACGCTCATCGACCTCGGCCCGCCCATTCGTCTCCGCGACCTCACCACGGCGCCGTCGACGACGCGCGGCCTGCAGGCGTTGGCGAACACCGATCAGGTCGTGCTCTCCCGAGGCGCCGGCGGAGACGGCCTCACGCGACCGGGCAGGTGAGCGGTCTCAGGCGAGGCCGCGTTTGAGCTTGATGCGGTAGGAGTACTGCTCGGGCAGGAAGTGGTTGATCGCCAGCTCGATCGGCTGGCCGTCGGTCGTCAGGTAGGTGCGGTCGACACGCAGCAGCGGCGCGGACTCCGTGCACTGCAGAGCGTCGGCCAAGGTGGCGTCGGCCGCGGCGGCGGTGATGCTCTGGTCGGCTTCGGCGATGGGTGCGGGGAGCCGGTCGTCGAGGAGACCGATGATCGTGACCTCGCTCGTGGCGCCCGCGGTGTGCAGCGTTGGCACGTCGGCGAGTGCACTGCCTGCGGCGGGATGCAGGTGGACGGCGGTGTGGCAGAACGGGTTCCCGTTGTGCAAGCGGCGGAACACGACGGTGTAGACGGTGTCGCTGTCGAGGCGCAGACGGCTGGCGGCCTCGACGTTCACCACGCGGCGCAACGGGCGCAGCACTTCGAGGCTGGTGTCGAGCGAAAGTCCCATGAGGTCCTCGATGGACCCGAACTGCCGCAGGTACTGGCCTTCCCGCGGTGCGGCGAAGGTGCCGCGGCCCGGCACGCGGTGCACCAGCCCGTCGGCGACCAGGTCCTGGAACGCGCGGCGCACCGTCTGCCTGCTCACGCCGTGTTCGGTGGCGAGCTCGGCTTCGGTCGGCAGGCGGATGCCGTCCGCGAACTGCCGCTGGAGGATCGCCTGCCGCAGTTCGCGGGCCAGCATCTTGTACGCCGCTTCGCCCGGCTCGCTGTTCGTCATTCCGCCGCACTCCGTTCCGTCCGCGTGAATTGTGCCAGCGGACAGCTTCGCGACCGCGCGGGTCAGCCCAGGCCGCCGCGCTGCACCAGCTGGTTGGCGATCACGCCGCGCTGGATCTCGTTGGTACCCTCGCCGACGATCATCAGCGGCGCGTCGCGGAAGTAGCGCTCCACGTCGAATTCGGTGGAGTAGCCGTAGCCGCCGTGGATGCGTACCGCGTTGAGCGCGATTTCCATGGCGGTCTCCGAAGCGAAGAGCTTCGCCATGCCGGCTTCGAGGTCGCTGCGCACGCCGGAGTCGTAGCGTTCGGCGGCGTGCAGTACGAGCTGGCGCGCGGCCGTGTATTTCGTGGCCATGTCCGCGAGGTAGTTCCCGATCGACTGGTGCTGCCAGATCGGCTTGCCGAACGTCTCGCGCTCCTGGGCGTAGCGGAGGGAGTCGTCGAGCGAGGCCCGCGCGACGCCGAGCGCGCGAGAGGCCACCTGAATCCGGCCGATCTCGAGCCCCTTCATCATCTGCGCGAACCCGCGGCCTTCTTCGCCGCCGAGCAGCGCCGTCGCCGGCGCTCGGTAGTCCTGAAAGGACAGTTCACAGCTTTCGACGCCCTTGTAGCCGAGCTTCGGCAGATCGCGTGACACCGCGAACCCGTCGCCGGGCTCCACCAGCAGGATGCTGATGCCCTTGTGCCGCGGCTCGGCCTTCGGGTCCGTGCGGCACAGCAGCGCGATGAGCCGGGAGCGGCGCGCGTTGGTGATCCACGTCTTCGAGCCGTTGACCACGTATTCGTCACCTTCGCGACGCGCGGACGTGGTGAGTGCCTGCAGGTCGGAGCCGCCCCCCGGTTCGGTGAGCGCCATGGTGGCTCGGATCTCACCGGTCGCCATCCGGGGCAGGTACCGCTGCTTCTGCTCGTCGGTGCCGAACGCGACGAGCAGCTTCGTCACGACCGTGTGCCCGCCCATCGCGCCGGCGAGGCTCATCCAGCCGCGCGCGAGCTGCTCGGTCACCTGCACGTAGCAGGACGTGGACACGGCGACCTCGCCGTAGGGCTCCGGCACGGCGAGCCCGAAGATGCCGAGCGCTTTCATCTGCTCGATGAGCTTCTCGGGGTACTCGTTCGCGTGTTCGAGCTCGCGCACGACGGGCCGGACCTCGCGGTCGACGAAGTCCCGCACCGTGTCGACGATCGCCTGTTCTTCTTCGCTCAGTGTGGACAAGGCATTCCCTTCAGATCACGCCGGAGGCGCGGAGCGCGTCGATCTCCGCGGGCGAACGGCCCAGTTCGCGCAGGACGGTTTCGGTGTGTTCGCCGACGCCGGGCACGGGGTTCATCACGGGTTCGACCCCGCCGAGCGTCGCGGGCGGCACGAGCGCCTCGATCGGTCCGCCCGGTGTGTCGACCGTGCGCCACCGGCCACGGCCGGACAGAACCGGGTGGTCGAGGAACTCTTCGACGGTGTTGAGCCGGGCATCGGCGATCCCGGCTTCGGCGAGTGCTGCCAGTGCCGTTTCGGCGGTGTGGCCGGCGAACTTGGCCGTGATCACGGCGTTGACCTCGTCCCGGTGTGCCACGCGCGCGGAGTTGGTGGCGAAGCGGGGATCGCGGGCGATGGCCGCGTCACCGAGGACGAGCTCGCACAGCTTCTGCCACTCGCGTTCGTTCTGTACGGCCAGCACCACGATCTTGCCGTCGCCGGTGGTGAACGGCCCGTACGGCGCGATCGTGGCGTGCTGCGCCCCGACCCGCTCGGGCGCGCTGCCGCCGTAGCGGGTGTAGTTCGCGGGCGAGCCGAGCCACTCGGCGAGCGCCTCGAAGAGGGACACCTCGACGGGCGAGACCGCCCCGGTCGTGGCGCGCCGCAGGAGCGCGGTGAGGATCCCGCTGTAGGCGTACATCCCGGCGGCGATGTCGGCCACCGAAATCCCTGCCTTGGCCGGAGTCTCGGGCGTGCCGGTGAGGGACACGAGCCCGGTTTCGCACTGCACCATGAGGTCGTAGGCCTTGCGGCCGGCCCACGGCCCGTCGGTCCCGTAGCCGGAAATCGTGCACGGGATCAGCCGCGGGTACCGCTTCACCAACGTCGCGGCGCCCAGCCCGAGCCGCTCGGCCGCCCCGGGCGCGAGGTTCTGCACGAAGACGTCCGCGGACGCCAGCAGCTCCTCCAGCACAGCGCGCCCGGCCGGCTCTTTCACGTCGAGTGTGACCGACTCCTTGGACCGGTTGAGCCACACGAAGTAGCTCGACTGCCCGTGCACGGATTCGTCGTAGCGTCGCGCGAAATCACCGCCGCCGGGCCGTTCGACCTTGAGCACCCGCGCGCCGAGATCCGCGAGCTGGCGCGTTGCGAACGGCGCGGCGACCGCCTGTTCCAGGCTGACGACCGTGATGCCGGCCAGCGGGGGAGTGGGTGCCATGTCAGGACGGGTCTCCGTTTCGGGCTGGGAGTTGGGTTTCCAGGAGTGCGCGAGCGCCGGACCAGTCGAGGCCGCTCAGCAGCGCCGGGACGTCGGTGCCGCAGTCGGCGAGTTTGGCGGACAGCTCAGTGGGCGTCGGGGGACGATCGGGCGAGCCGGGGGGCCGGGCGAGGGTGGTGTGGAATCCCGGGCCGCCGTTGAGATCGACGGCGATGGTGGTTTCGCCGGCGAGGAGCCAGTCGCCGCCAGGGGTGAGGGTGGTGGTGACGAGGCCGGTGAGGCGCTGGGCTTCCGGACGGGCGACGGCGGCGTCGGTGAAGCTCGCGAAGCCCGGGTGCGCGTCGAGCAGCGCGGCGGCGACGGCGTACTCGATGCTGAACTTGCCCTCCAGCCCGGTTTTCGGCTTGTGGTGGATGAGCGGGTGGACGCTGCTCTCCGGTGTGGTGACGTGGATCGCGGACACGCGGGCGGGGTCGAGGTCCTCGGGTGCGTGCTCGCGCAGTGCGCTGATCGGCCGCTGGGAGGCGTAGCAGCAGGGGAACATCTTGATCGCCAGCCCGCCCGGTACGGCGGGACCCGCGGGGTCCACCCGCGCGGGGTCGCCCCCGACGAGGCCGAGCCACTCGTCGAGCGCGGCCGCGTCCGCGGTGGCGCCGGCCGCAGCCAACCGTGCCGCTCGGACACCGGCGTCGGCGGCGAAGCCCACCTGCAGCGACTTCGCCGACGTGCCGAAGGCGCGCTGCACCCCGCCGGCGGCCGGGACGGCGAGCGCCATCGCCGTCACCGTCTGTTCGACGGTCAGCCCGAGCGCCACGGACGCGGCCACGGCCGCCGCCGGCGCACCCGCCGTGCAGGTCACGTGCCAGCCGTTCGCGTAGTGCGCCCAGCCGAGTGCCGTGCCGAGCCGGGCCATCACGCCCGCGCCGGCGAGGTAAGCACGCGCGTCGCCGCCGGCCGCGAGGGTCGCGGGCACGCAGACGACGCTGATGTGCGTGGTCGACTCCATGTGCAGGTCGTCGAAGTCGAGCACGTGCCCGACCGCGGCCCAGCGCGCGGCGTCCGGCAACCCGGCCGCGAGCGCGGCGACGGGGTCGTGGCGGGCCGCGAGGGTCACGGCCACGGTGTCGAGCAGCGCGCGCTGTGCCAGCTCGCGGTCCTCGGGAGTCGGCTCGTACTCGTGGGCCCACCGAGCCAGCGTGTGCGCCGTCGAAGCCATGCTCTGCATCCTGTCGGTGGTCGGGCTAAATGTACGGCCAATGTTGGGCCCGTCCGCTGTACTTTGTCAACTATCGTTTGACATCAAGGTCGGTAGAGGCAAAGATACGACCATATTTGGCCGTACATTTGAAGGAGTCCCGGGGTGGTAGCGATCGAGGTGGAAGGCCCGTACTTCGACGAGCTCGAGGCCGGGCAACGGTTCACGGATGCGCCGGACGTGACCTTGACCGCGGGGCAAGCCGCTGTGCACCAGTCGATCGTCGGCGACCGTCTGCGGCTGCCGCTCGACGACGGCCTGGCCGCCGCCGTCACGGGCCGCGCGCCCTTGGCGCATCCGGCGCTGGTCTGGGACGTCGCCATCGGACAGTCGACCCTCGCGACGCACCACGTGCGCGCCAATCTCTTCTACCGCGGTTTCGTGCTGCGCCGGCTCCCGCGGATCGGCGACACCCTGAGCACGGTGACCGAAGTCGTCGGCCTGCGCCAGAACCGCGCCCGCCCCGGACGCCGCCCGACGGGACTGGCGGCACTGCGGATCACCACCACCGACCAGGAGGGCCGCTCGGTCCTCGACTTCTGGCGGTGCGCGATGCTGCCCTTGCGTGATCCCGACCGCGACACGGGCCACCACGACGACCTCGACACGGTCGGCACGAACCCCACGGTGGAGGACTTCGCGTCCGCCGTGGACGGCTGGCAGCTCGACCGTTTCGCCGCTGGGACGCGCTTCGCCGACCTCGAAGCAGGCCGAGAGTACCGCGTGGTCGGTGGCGACGTCGTCTCGTCGGCACCGGAGCTGGCGCGGCTCACGCTCAACATCGCTCAGGTCCACCACGACCACGTCGCCGCGGGCGGGCAGCGGCTTGTCTACGGCGGGCACACGATCGGCGTCGCGCTGGCACAGGCGAGCCGCGCACTGCCGGACCTCGTGACCGTCGCGGGCTGGGAAAGCTGCGACCACCTCGGCCCGGTCCACGAAGGCGATCTGCTCACCAGCACCGTCACGGTCGATTCCCTCACTCCGTTTCCGAAGACCGGCGGCCTCGCCCACCTGAGCATCGCCGTCGACGCCCGCAACGACGCGAACGAGGAACCCCGCGCCGTACTGCTGTGGCGCTGTGTCGCCGTGCTGGCCTGATCCCGTTACCGGAAAGGACTTTCCGTGCCCGAAGCCGAGCAGCTCGCCGAGGCGCGAACGCTGTTGTTCGTCCCCGGTGACCGTCCGGAGCGCTTCGCGAAGGCCGCGGCCAGTGGTGCCGACGCGATCGTGATCGACCTCGAAGACGCCGTCGCCCCGCCGGACAAGGATGCCGCGCTGCGCAACGCCCGCGCATGGCTCGCCGAGGGCCACGACGCGGTGATCCGGCTCAACCCCGCGGAAAGTCCGTGGTACCGAACGGAAGTCGCCGCATTGTGCGAACGTCCGGTCGCGGTGGTGCTGCCGAAGGCGGCCGGAGCCGAAGCCGTCGCCGGGCTTGTGGAGCGGCTGGCCGCGGGGTCGGTGGTGATCCCGTTGATCGAAACGGCGGCGGGAGTGCTCGACGCGCGTGCCGTGTGCAGCGTGCCGGGCGTGGTGCGGGCGGCGTTCGGGCATGTGGATCTGTCCGCCGAGCTGGGCGTGCCGCCCGAAACCTCGGCGACGCTCGCCCACGCGCGCGTCGCAGTGGTGCTCGCCGCCGCGGCCGCCGGGTGCGCGCCACCGCTCGACGGCGTCACGACCGCGCTCGACGCACCCGACGTGCTGAACGCCGACGTCCGCCGCGCCGCGGACCTCGGGTTCACCGGCAAGCTGTGCGTCCACCCGCGCCAGATCGCCGTGGTGCACCAGGGCTTCGCGCCCTCGGCCGACGAGCTGGCCTGGGCCGAACGGGTCGTCGCGGCCGCCGCCGGCCAAGGCGCCACGGCGGTGGACGGGCAGATGATCGACCGCCCGGTCGTCGATCGCGCCCGGCGCCTGCTCGGCCGCCGTGACAAGAGCACGTTCCGATCCTCGGTGGACTGAGCGCCTCGGCGATCCCGGCACGTGATGTTCTGGGCGCCGCGTCGGCGGGGAAGTGGCCGCGCAGGGGAGACCGGGCTGTTAACGCGGGCGCCGCCTCGAAGACGGGTGCTGTCCAACTCGGGAAACCAGACTCCTCCTCCGGTGTCACCTGGCGCCGGAGGAGGAGAAACGGATGAAGCGCGTGAGAATCGGGGTCGCCGCGGGGATACTGGCCCTGCCGCTGCTGGCCACCGGCACGGCATCGGCCGACGGCGGTGGTCGCGCGGTGTTCGCCGCCCGCGACGACCACTACGGAACGCTGGCCGGCCGGACACTTCAGGTGTTCGGAAACGGCGTCCTCGCCAACGACGGCCGGGATACCGGCGCGATCGTGCGGCACACCACGGCGGCGCACGGTTCGGTGACGCTCGACCCCGACGGGACGTTCAGGTACTCGTCCGCGGCCGGATTCCACGGCCGGGATTCCTTCACCTACACCGTTTCGGACGCGGTGCAGCTCTACCCCGCCAGCCTGCCGCCGCTCGCGACGATCGGCGGGGTGAAGATCACCGGCGGGGCTTACGGTTCCGCGCTCACGCCCGTGCCGGGTTCGCGCGACGAGTTCTACGGGCTCACCGACCGCGGGCCCAATGTGGACGCACCCGACGGGTCCAAGGTGGAGCCGCTGCCGGACTTCGACCCGGCGATCGGCAAGTTCCGCCTCGAGCACGGCCAAGCCGTGCTCGAGCAGCGGAGCCCACTGCGAGCAGCCGACGGTTCGCCCTACAACGGCCAGGTCAGCACCACTGCCGACACCGGTGAGAAGATCGTGGACCTGAACGGGACCCCGTTGCCCGCCTCGCCGAACGGCTACGACTCCGAGGGCCTGGTCGCCGAGCGGGACGGCACGTTCTGGGTGTCCGATGAGTACGGTCCGTTCATCACGCACTTCCGCGCCGACGGCCGCGCGATCGAACGACTTTCGCCGTACGACGGCTCGCTTCCCGCCGAGCTGAAGAACCGCGTGCCGAACAAGGGGATGGAGGGCCTCGCGCTCACCCCGGACGGCACCACGCTCGTGGGCGTGATGCAGTCGGCGCTGCAGCAACCGGACCTCACGAAGAACCCGAAGAACGTGGCCACGCTGCGGATCGTGACCGTCGACCTCAAGACCCACGCGACGCACGAGTATCTCTACCTGCTCGACGACCCGGACGACACGGGCACCGCCGTCAGTGAGATCACCGCGCTGTCGGCCACGAAATTCGTCGTCGACGAACGCGACGGCCACTTCGAGCCGGGCGCTGACAAGAAGCTGTACGAAATCGATCTGACGGGTGCCACGGACGTCGGGCCGAAGACGAAAGCCGGCCCGTACGACGCGGCGAAAGGCGGGTTGCTCGTCGGTGCGACGCCACAGAGCGTCGAGGCGTACGTCGGCAAAGACACCACCGAGGAAGCCACTGCCGACCTCACGAAGGTGGGGATCACACCGGTGTCGAAGAAACTGTTCCTCGATCTCGGAGGGCTGGTGACCGGGCTCGACCCGTCGGGCGGCTTCTTCGGCCACGACAAGGTGGAAGGTGTGGCCACGACCGACGGCGGCCGCACCGTGGTGGTCAGCAACGACAACGACTTCGGCATCGACGGCGTCGCGAACGGAGCGCCCCCGTACACGCTCCACGCCAAGACGCTGCCCAACGGGCATCAGGACGACGGGGAGTACCTGAAGGTCGACCTGGCCAAACTGCCGGCACGCACCACGACGGCGACGGTCACGATCGAGGTCCGCTGAGTTCTCCGTTTCCCGCAGGCGGCCGGGGCTTCCTCACCGAGTCCCGGTGCCTGCGTACTCGAACTGCGCGGCGTCGCCCGGGAGTGGTTCAGGCCGCCGTGTGGCTACGCCGCGAAGGGTCCGTCAGGATTCCTTGCGCCCCACCAAATGGAAGATGCGGCTCAGCCGGCGATACGGGTCGCGGTGGCCGGCTTCGAGTTCCACAGCCGCCGCGGCCGCGAGCTGAGCCGTGTTGTCGGGGTCGAGGTCCGCGCCGCTGAGGTCGAGCCAGTCGACGAAATGCCAGACGCCATACCAGGCCAGGGGGGTGACGCCGCGGCGGGAAAGTTCGGCACTGAGGTCCTCGACGGTGTCGGCGTGGGTGGGCAGGCCGAGGACGCCGACTTCACTCGTCGCGTCGAAGGACGCCAATGCGTCGGACCAGCGACGTTCCAGGGCGGGGCGCAAGGCGGACACGTGGGCGTTGCCGGCCATGATCGAGACGAGGCCGCCGGGGGCGGCGCAGGTGCACAGTTCGTCGAGCACCGGTGCCGGGTCGTCCAGGTAACCGAGCACACCGTGGCACAGCACGGCGTCGAACGAACCGGAAGTCGCCGAGGAAGCGTGTTCACCGTCCGCGTGCACGAACGTCACCCGCTCCCGCAGAGCTCCCGGCAGCCGCTGCCGGGCCTTGTTCAGCATGCCGTCCGACGGGTCGAGAAGGGTGACCTCATAACCCATCTGCGCCAAGGGAAACGACTGGTGCCCAGCGCCGCCGCCGACGTCGAGGACCGTGCCCGGCGGCTCGTCGAGGTGCTCGAGCAGCTGCTGGTGGATCACGTATGTGCGGACGCGTCCCTTCACGGTCGCGTACGCGTCATCCGCGAATCTGTCGGCCAAGCCGGCCCAGGTGTCATCGGCCATCCCGCCACGATAACAGTTAGTAGTTAGTAACTGGTAACTTAACCGGGTGAGAATGAGCGGGTCACAACGGCGGGCGCAGGTCCTGGCCATCGCCGCGGCGGAGTTCGCCGAGCACGGGCTGCACGGCGCCTCGATCGAGAGGATCGCGCGCGAGGCGGACATCACCCAGGCGTACGTGTTCCGCCTGTTCGGCACCAAAAAAGCGCTGTTTTTGGAACTCGTCGGCTCGGCGTTCGACCGGTTCAGCGAGGGCATGGCCGAAGCCGCCGCCGGGGTCCACGGCGCTGAGGCCCTCGCCCGGATGGGCGCCCGCTACCACGAATCCCTCGCCGATCGCACCACGCGCCAGCTCCAGCTCCAGGGCTACGCCGCGTGCGGCGACGACGAGGTTCGCGCCCTGGTGCGTGCTCGCGTCGCACGCATGTGGGACACCGTCGCCGGGGCCACGGGACTCGACGCGGTGACCGTGAAGTCGTTCCTCGCCTTCGGTGCGCTGCTCAACAGCGCCGCCGCCCTCGACGTCGACGATCTCGCCGAACCGTGGGCCGAGGGCGTGCGCACGCGAATCCGGCCCGGCTTGTTCGACCACATCACGGCCGAGACGAACCGCTGACGCATTCCGGCGAGTCGTCCGCGCCGGTCACCGACCCGGCCGCCACGTACTCGTCCGCCGCCAGCCGATCCCAGCCGGCGCTCCGGCAGAGCACGGGCACGCGCGAGGCGGCCGCCGCCAGCCCCACGACCGCGGCCGACGGCGAGGGCCCGGCTCGCAGCTCCACCGTCGCGGTGACCGTACCGGTAACGCCCTCGACCCCGGTCCACAAGAGAGTGACATCGACCCATGCGCTGCCCGTCAGCCCCAGCCCGTCCCAGAACACGCCGTCGGCCAGGTCCATCCCGGCCGGGTTTGTCACTTTCCGGCCGCGTGAATCCTTCCCGCCGTTGAAGCCGTCCTGGAACGCGGCCTGAGCTTCCGGCACACCTTGCGGCAAGGCCGGAAACTCCGTCCTCGACGGGCTCCAGAAGTCGTCACGCGTGTTCCACGGTCCCACGTCCCACACCGGCGCGTACTCGCAGCGTCCACCGTCCGTACGGCACACCTTCGCCGTGTAGGTCCCGCTTCCGCGGGGCGACACGGACTTCGTCGAGGGCAACGACACGAAATGGTCCCGGCTCGTGATCACGTGCCCGTTGGAGGTCGTCCTGCCGACGAGCCCCTCGCGCGTGGCGTAGATCCGGTAGGTCGGCGGCGGAGCGTCCACAACGGACGGCACCGACGTCACCACCAGCAGCACCGCCGCGAGCAACCGCACCATCCACTCTCCTCCCGAAAGGCCCGCCGGAATCTTCGCCCTGGCGGGCTCGGGGGCGTGGCAAGCGGCGCCGCGCGGATGGGGGTCGGGTGGACACGATCCGTGGTCCCCGTCGGATCGGGAGGGCACGTTCGGGTTGCGACGGCGAGCGTGCGGGCCGGCCGAGGGCCGCGTCGCCTCTCCGGCACAGCCCCGGACCGGCGATCGCCGCTGCGGTGGTGGGCGCTGCGGTGGTGGGCGCTGCGGTGGTGGACGCTGAGGGAGCCGGCCCGTGGTGGTGGAAACCATTCGACTCGACGCTCGAGGAGAACAGTTAGCCCGGCTGTGACCACGAAGCGCAGACTACGAAGCGCAGACCACGAATCGCCGGCTCACCCGGGTAATCGTGAGCATCCGACGGAAGTAGGTGGTGCGCGACCTGATCGCGTGCTCCGTGTTACCGATCGGTGGGACGAGAAACCGGACGTTTCGGATATCGAAGGCCATTACTCTCGCGACAGTGCGGACGAATCGGACGTCCTCCCCGGTCACGGGCCTTTGCTCCCAGATAACGGTTGCGAACTGCCGCGGGGGGACGCTTCCCCCCGCGGTGAGCGCCGCCATAGTCTCGGGCCGGACCTTCGCGGCCGGGGAGCCGCGATTCACGAGGGAGTTGCCTGTGCGAAGAAGTCTCACCATGTTCCTCTCACTGGCGGTGGCGGGCGGTCTCGCGGCCACCACCCCGGCGGTGGCGTCGGCGCAGGGGCGTGCCGACATCCCGCAGTCGCACCCGCTCTGGGCCAACCCCGGGGCCAAGGTCGCCGACACCGCGCCGTCCTCGCGGCTCGACTTCCGCGTCTACCTCGACCAGCGCGACGACCCCGGCGCCGCGGCGACGGCTGCGGCCGTCTCGGACCCGAAATCCAGCAGCTACAAACAGTTCCTGTCACCGCAGCAGGTGCGTGATCGCTTCGCGGCGTCGGAACAGACGGTGGCGGCGGTGAAGAGCTGGCTCTCCGGCGCCGGGTTCACGATCGGTGATGTGCCGTCGAACCGGGCGTATGTCGCGGCCAGCGGCTCGGCCGATCAGGTGCAGCGGGCGTTCGACGTGACACTCGGCAGCTACTCGGTGAAGGGCCAGACGCTGCGCGCGGCGGACAAGGACCTGTCCGTGCCGGCTTCGCTCGCCTCCGACGTGCTGGGCGTGGTGGGTGTGGACCAGGCCACGAACCTCCTCCAGCCGGACCACACCGACGGCGCCGGCCCGCGGAAGGCCAGCTCGGGTGGGCAGACCGCCCCGCCCGGGCCGGGCTTCCGCAACTCGGGCCCGTGCAGCGCCTACTACGGTGAGAAGACCGACACGACCGACCCGGCGTACAACGGCCAGCAGCTGCCGTATGCACCGTGTGGCTACACCCCGGCGCAGCTGCGGTCGGCCTACGGCCTCGACCAGGCGGCCCGCCTCGGAGCGGACGGCCACGGCACGACGATCGCCATCGTCGACGCCTTCGCCTCGCCGACCATCTACGCAGACGCTTCCGAGTACGCCAAGCGCAACGACCCGGGGCACCCGCTGACGAAGGCGCAGTTCAAGCAGCACGTGTTCCCGCCGAACCACGACCAGGAAGGTCCGGACCAGTGCGACGCGTCGGGCTGGTACGGCGAGGAGACCCTCGACGTCGAAGCCGCGCACGGCATGGCGCCGGGCGCCGACATCCTGTACGTCGGCGGCCAGGACTGTCAGGATCTTTCGCTCGACACGGCGCTGAACTACGTGGTCGCAGGCCACAAGGCCGACATCGTGTCGAACTCCTACGGCGACACCGGTGAGGACCTGCCGGCGAGCGAGGTCAAGGCGTTCAACCAGATCGCCGAGCAGGCCGTCCTCGAAGGCATCGGCGTGTACTTCTCCTCCGGTGACAACGGCGACGAGAGCGCGCGCCTCGGCTCGCCGTCGCCGGACTTCGCCGCCTCCTCGCCGTGGGTGACCGCGGTGGGCGGCACGTCGCTGGCGATCGACAAGAACGGCCGCCGGATGTTCGAGACCGGCTGGGAAACCGGCAAGTCCACTCTCACCGGCGGCACCTACGCGCCCGCCTTCCCTGGCGCCTTCAACGGCGGCGCGGGCGGTGGCACGAGCCGCGTGTTCTCGCAGCCCTTCTACCAGAAGGGTGTCGTGCCCGACGCACTGTCCACAAAGAACCAAACGGGCAACGCGAAGGGCCGCGTGGTACCGGACATCTCCGCGGTCGCCGACCCCAACACCGGCATGCTGGTGGGCCAGACCCAGCGATTCCCCGACGGCGACTACTACGACCAGTACCGCATCGGCGGCACCAGTCTCGCGTCCCCGGTGTTCGCCGGTGTCATGGCCGTGGCCGACTCCCTCGACCACTTCCACCATGGCTTCATCAACCCAGCGCTCTACCAGCTCACGTCGCACACCGGCGTGATCTACGACGTGAAACACGTCGACGGCGCCGTGGAACGTGTGGACTTCGCCAACAGCGTCGACGCCACCGGCGGTCTGCTGACCTCCGCCCGCACGTTCGACTGGCCCAACCTCACCATCCACACCACCAAGGGCTACGACGACGTGACGGGTCTCGGTTCGCCGAACGGCCTGCCGTTCCTGCTGCTCGGGTGATGATCCACTGAGGGTCGGAACAGGCCCCTTCCCCGCCGCGACGGGGAAGGGGCCTGTTCCGTATGGCGCGTGCCCTGACGTCCGCAAAGGACTATGCGAGCAACAACGACACGTCCCCGAATTCGTGCCACAGGTAGTCCCGTTCCACGGCCGCGTCATAAACGCGCTGGACGAGGGCCGCGCCGACGACGGCCTCGAGCAGCAGCAGGTGGGAGGCCTCCGGGGTGTGCAGGCCCGTGATCATCCCGTCGACGACCGAAGCCGGGTGGGCCGGGCCGAGAACCAGCGACGTCCAGCCAGAAGCGCTCCGCACTTGACCGTCCGTCGCGGCTGATTCCAGTGCGCGTACGGCGGTGGTGCCGACGGCGATGACCCGGCCGCACTGGCTGTGGACCCAGTTGGTGAGCGCCGCGGTCGTCGCCGGGACGTGGAAACGTTCGGCGTAGGGCGGTTCGCCGGCCTCCGGCGACGAGACGCCGGTGTGCAGCAGCAGGGGAGCGAACAGGACGCCGCGGGAAACGAGTTCGGTCACCAGTGCCGTGGTGAACGGGCGGGCGGCGCTGGGCATCTCGGCGGAGCCGGGCTCGCGTGCGAACACCGTCTGGTAGTCGGTGAGCGGCCAGGCACGCGGGACGTAGCCGTAGCGGATCGGGCGGCCGACCAGGGACAAGTACCGCGCGACGCCGCCCTCGACGTCCACGGACGCGCGCCATAGGCGGGCGCCGGTGACGTGCTCGGCGAGCAGCGTCAGCAACGCACCCGCGGGCAGGGAAAGACGCTCGCCGGCGCGGCCGTCGAGGAGCGGGCCGCCGGGGCCGCGGAGTTCGACGACCCACGTGCCGTCGTCGAGTTCCGTGGAGAAGTGGACGCCGACGACAGTGTCGGACCGCGAGCCAGACCGCCGGTCAGACCGCGTGTCGGACCGCATCCCGTGCCGCACGGCGTCCACGGCCGCGGGCAGCGTGCCGGAGGTGTTGACCACCAGCAGGTCGCCCGCACGCAGGTGCTCGCCCAGTGAGCGGAACACCGAATGTGTCACGCCGGATCGTTCGCCCACCAGCAGCCGGACCTCGTCGCGGGCGAGGCCGCGCGCTTCGGGTGGTGCGGTGGCGTAGCGCTCTTCCGGCACGGAGAACCGCGCGGTCACGGCCGCACCGCCGCGAGCAGGTCGGCCGCGCGGTAGCGGCCGCTGGGCGGACGCTCGTCGAGCAGGCGCAGAAACGCGGGGACAGCCGTCTCGGGCAACGGCCGGTCGGAGATGTCCTCGCCGGGGAACGCGAGTTGGTGCATGGCCGTGCGCAGGTCACCCGGGTCGACGGCGTAAACGGCCAACGCCGGATTCTCCACACCCAGCACGGCGGTGGCCTGGTCGAGCGCGGCCTTCGCCGAGCCGTACGCGCCCCAGCCCTCATACGGTTCCACCGCGGCGTCGGAGCTGATGTTCACCAGCACCCCGTTCGCCGCCGTCAAAGCGGGCAACAGGAGCCCGGCCAAGGCCAGCGGGGCGAACACGTTGGTGCGGTACACGGCCTGAAGTGCGTCGTCCGGATACCGCGCGAGCGGCGGCAGCGGGCTCACGCCCAGCGTGCTGGCGTTGTTCACGAGCAGGTCGAGTGCCGGCCCGGCCGCCTCGGCGAGGACGGCGCGGTGCGCGGGGGCCGTGACGTCGCCGGGCACGGCGGTGAACCCGATCTCCTTGGCGGCGGTCCGCAACGCGTCCGAGGTCCGGCCGGTGCCGAGCACCGTCCACTCGCGACGGACGAGCGCCGAGGCGAGCGCCCGGCCCAGACCGGCGGAGGCGCCGGTGATGACGGCGGTGGGCATGGGTACCTCCTGGAATAGGTACCCCTCAGCGTGCGACCTCCACCTTACTGGAGGTCAACCGGCGGAGAATCGTGTACGCCACCAGCGAAACGACGAACCCCGCGTAGTACGCCAGATCGGCGCCGTGCAGCGCCGCCGCGACCGGTCCCGTGTAGACGGTGGTGTTCATGAAAGGCACAGCCGCGGCGAAGCCGACGACGAACGCGACCAGCGCGGGCCACCACCGGGCGGGTGTCGCCAGCTCGGCCAGCACGTCGAGCCGCCGGCGGCCCCGCGTGCGGCGCAGCCAGTCGGGCACCACCACACCCAGGAACGGGGGGATCCAGTAACTCACGACCAGCAGCACGTTTTCGAACTTCGCCGACAAGTCGCCGCTGTGCATCCACAGGATCAGCGCGAACGCCAGCACCGTCACGACGACCGCGGACACCGGGCGCCTCAGCCGCACGCCGACCGTCTGCAGCGCGAGCGACCCGCTGTAGTCGTTCATCGCGTTGGACGACACGGCGGCCAGCGCGATCACCAGCAGCGCCAGCGCGCCGACGACCCCGCCCCCGACCAGCTGCGCCACCCCCGCGGCAGTCTGGTCGCCGAGCGCCGACCCGAGTGCGAGCCCGATGCCTTCGCCCAGCGCGTACGACGCGGTGAGCCCGAGCAGCGTGAACCAGAAGACCCCGGCGGGCTTGGTGTCCGCGGGCAGGTACCGGCTGAAGTCGGCCGCGTACGGGGCCCACGAGATGGCGAGGCTGAGCGTGATCGTCGAGAACAGCACGACGCCGCCCGCGAAGTCGCCGCCGCTCGCGGAATCGGCGAACGTGATCGGGTGGTCGAGAACCACCTTCACCGCGAGCGCCACGAATGCCACGACCAGCACCGCGCTCATCACCGCCTGCACCCGGTGGATCACGGCGTAACCGAACACGCCGAGCGCGCACTGAAGCGCCAGCACCAGCAGTACGGCGGCCCAGAACGGCAGACCCGTCAGCTCGGCCAGCGCCTCACCGCCGAACAACCCGACCAGCGCGTCCCACGCGATGGACCCGAGCCACTGCACCAGCCCCGGCAGCACCACACCGCGCCCGAACGGCAGGCGGGCGAGCGGCAGCTGTCCCGTGCCCGTCCGCGGTCCCCAGGTCGACAAGTAGGCAGGCGGCAGCGAGCCGAGGATCGTGCCGATCAGCGCGACGATGAACCCCGTCGTGAAGCCGAGCCCGAGCGTCGACCCGAGCGTGCCCGTGAACACGGCCGTCATGGTGAGGTTCGGTGCGAACCACACACTCGCGAGCCGCCACGGCCGCCCGAACCGGTTGCCCTCCGGCACGGGCGTGATGCCGTGCGTTTCGATCGCGAAGTCCCCGGCGCCGGACGGCATGCGCCCACCGAAGACATCCGCGTCAATCCCACTCATGCGCGTGCCTCGCCGGGGCAGGGCACGGCCTGCGCCGGCCACGCGGTGGTGAATGGGTCGTTCCCAGGCTCGTTCACGGCGTAGTTCTCACTTCTCCCGGACGGTTTCCGCCCATCGTTCCTGCCTGCGAAGTTCCCGGGAAGTACGAGCGACGAACGTCTCGCTTCGGGCCACCGCGCTGTACCTTTTGTGTGCCCCCGCTGTCAAGGCTCTTTCCTCGGTTTTCCCGGCATGCGGATGTTTGTGCGAGGCCGTGCGGGGCCGTGCGAACCTCGCCGCAGACCTCATCCGTGAAAGGGCGATCCTGACGTGCGCACTCTCCGCAGAACCCGCTTCCTCGCCGCCGCACTGACCGCGCTGTCCGTGGCCGGGGTGGTGGCCGGGTGCTCGCGCGCGGACCGGCCGCAGGCGCAGGCACAGAACGAAGGCGCGGCGACCGAGGTCCGGCTGGGATACTTCCCCAACGTGACGCACGCGCCCGCGTTGGTGGGCGTCGCGAAGGGATTTTTCGCGCAACAGCTGGGCAAGACGAAGCTGACCACCCAGACGTTCAACGCCGGCCCGGCCGAGGTCAACGCGCTGCTGGGGGGCTCGCTGGACATGGCGTTCGTCGGGTCCGGGCCCGCGATCACGGGGTTCGACAAGTCGAAGGGCACGATCCAGCTGGTCTCCGGCGCGGTGTCCGGCGGCGCGCAGCTCGTGGTGAAGCCAGGGATCACCAGCGTTGACCAGCTCAAGGGCAAGACGCTGACCACGCCGCAGCTCGGCAACACCCAGGATGTGGCGCTCAAAAAGTTCCTCGCCGGGAAGAACCTCACGGGTCAGGTGACCGTGACGACGATGGACAACTCGAAGACGCTGGACGCGTTCCGCAAGGGCGATGTCGACGGCGGCTGGCTGCCGGAACCGTGGTCGTCGCGGCTGGTGCTGGACGCCGGGGCGAAGGTGCTGGTCGATGAAAAGTCGCTGTGGCCCGGCGGGAAGTTCCCGACGACCGTCCTGGTCGTGCGCAGCGAGTTCCTGCAGCAGCACCCGGACACGGTCCGCGCGGTGCTCAAGGGCGAGCTGGCCGCCATCGACTGGGCCAAGGCCAACCCGGCCGACGCCAAGACGGTGGTCAACGGCGAGCTGACGAAGCTCGCCGGCGCCGCACTGAGCCCGGCCGTGCTCGACCGAGCGTTTTCCAACATCGAGCTGACCACCGATCCGATCGCCGGTCAGTTCCCGCAGCTGGCGAAAGACTCCGTGACGGCCGGGATCGCGAAGTCCGCGGTGTCGCTCAAGGGGTTCGCCGACTTCGGGCCGCTCAACGACGTGCTCAAGGAAGCCAAGCTCCCCGCCGTCGACCCCGGCGCCTTGGCCAAGTGAGAGGCAATCCGATGACCGTGACCCTCCCCGACGACCGTGTCGAGCTGGCCGCTGTGCGGCTTTCGGGCGTGCGCAAGGCGTTCGGATCCAGCGGGCGCACGGTGGTCGCGCTCGACGGCGTGGACCTCGACGTCGCGCCCGGCGAGTTCGTGTGCCTGCTCGGTGCGTCCGGCTGCGGCAAGAGCACGCTGCTGAACCTCGTCGCGGGCCTCGACGCGCCGAGCGCGGGCGAGATCACTCTCAACACGTCGCGGCCCGCCGTGATGTTCCAGGAAGCCGCGCTCATGCCGTGGCTCACGGCGAGCCGCAACGTCGAGCTTCCGCTGCGCCTGGCCGGCTTCGGCCGCGCCGAGCGCCGGCAGAAGGCCGCCGAACTGCTCGATCTCGTGCACCTGAGCGGCGCGGGGAGCAAGCGGCCGCACGAGCTGTCCGGCGGCATGCGCCAGCGTGTCGCGCTGGCCCGCGCGCTGGCCGCGACGCACCGCGTCGGCGGCGAGACCGAGCAGGCACTACTGCTGATGGACGAGCCGTTCGCCGCGCTCGACGCCATCACCCGTGACGTGCTGCAGGGCGAGCTGCTGCGCGTGTGGCGCAGCACCGGCACGTCGGTGCTGTTCGTCACCCACGACGTGCGCGAAGCCGTCCGGCTGGGCCAGCGCGTGGTGCTGCTTTCGTCGCGGCCCGGCCGGGTCGTGCGCGAATGGACGGACGTGGCGGCGGCCGACACCGAGGAACTGACCGAAGAAATCACGGGGCACCTGCGAAAGGTCATCAGCACCCATGCCGCAGCCTGACCGATCCGGGGTCGACGAGCTCGACGCCGTCGGCTCCGGCCTCGACGCGCTCGACGCCCCGGTGGGGGAGCGTCGCCCGTCGTTCTGGCGGCGGTTCGCCTGGGGTTTCCTGCCGCCCGTGGTCGCGCTCGTGCTGCTCGTGGTGGTGTGGCAGATCCTGTGGGCGGCGGCGTTCTGGCCGGAGGCGCAGCTGCCGGCGCCGTTGGCGGTGTGGGACGAGTTGTGGGCCCGCTTGACCGACGGTGAGGTGTTCGGCTTCATCTGGACGTCGGTGCACCGCGCCGCACTCGGCTTCGCCGCGGGTGTCGTGATCGGGACACCGCTGGGCCTGCTGGTCGCCAAGGTGCGCGTGGTGCGCGCGGCGATCGGGCCGTTGCTCACGGGGCTGCAGAGCCTGCCTTCGGTGGCGTGGGTGCCGGCCGCGATCCTGTGGTTCGGCATCAACGACGCCGCGATTTACTTCGTCGTGCTGCTCGGTTCGGTCCCCTCGATCGCCAACGGGCTCGTGTCCGGCATCGACCAGATTCCGCCGATTCTGCCGCGCGTGGGCAAGGTGATGGGCGCACGCCGACTCGCGTCGGCCCGGCACATCCTGTTGCCCGCCGCGCTGCCCGGGTTCCTCGCCGGGCTCAAACAAGGGTGGGCGTTTTCGTGGCGGTCGCTCATGGCGGCCGAGCTGATCGCGCTGTCGCCGCAGCTGGGTACCGGGCTCGGCGCGTACCTGAACCAGGGGTCGTCGCTCAACGCGATCGAGAAGGTCATCGCGGCGATCTTCCTGATCTTGCTCGTCGGGGTCGGCATCGAACTGCTGGTGTTCCGCCCGCTGGAGCGCGCCGTTCTGCGAGCTCGCGGACTGACCGCGTCGCTCTGAGCGGACTGCTCCGGATGGGCCCACCGCTCGTGAGTGTTCGCGCCGGTTAGACGCGGTTTTCGCACTCACGAGCAGTGTGGGTCAGCGCCCGGTGCGTCGGGAGCCGGCGCGGGTGCCTGCCGAGAACGCAGCGGCGCCACCCCGGCTCGGGTTACCGGAGCGGCGGGCGGCCTGGCCGGAGGCACCGCGACCGTCACCCTGAGCGCGGGCGCGGCCGGTGCCGGTGGCGGTGCGGTTGCCGCCTGAACGGCCGGTGCCGGTCGACGCGCTGTCGCGGGACGGACGGCCGTTGCGATTGCGGCCGTTCGACGTGCCCTCGCGGATCGAGCCGTCGCGGGAGCGGACCTGTTCCTGACGACGGCCGGCGCGTGCGCCCTGACCACCACGGTTCGCCGGAGCCGGTCCACGCCGGCCCGCACGCGGCGCCGACGGGTCTTCGCCGGACGCGGTGACCTTCTTCGGCCGGTTGTCCACGGCCGGACGGCGGCTGAAGGTGCGTTCGCCGGGTGCGAGCTCGACCAGCAACGGATGGCCCGGCCCGATCTGGGTCGTGGTCGGCTTGATGCCGGCCTTGCGGGTGAGGTCGCGGACGTCGCGGACCTGGGCGTCGGTCATCAGCGTGATGACGGTCCCCGCCGCGCCCGCCCGCGCCGTGCGCCCTGACCGGTGCAGGTAGGCCTTGTGCTCGACCGGCGGGTCGGCGTGGATGACGAGCGTGACGTCGTCGACGTGGATGCCTCGGGCCGCGATGTCGGTGGCGACGAGCGTGCGCGCGGTGCCCGAGGAGAACGCCTCCAGGTTGCGGGTGCGCGCGTTCTGACCGAGGTTGCCGTGCAGCTCGACGGCGGGCACGCCGTTGGCGACCAGCTTGCGGGTCAACGCCTTCGCGCGGTGCTTCGTGCGCGTGAACACCAGCGTGCGCCCGGGCGCTGCCGTCAGGTCGACGAGCACGGGCAGCCGGTGCGTCTCCTCGAGGTGCAGCACGTGGTGCGTCATCGTCGAGACCGGCGACTGCGCCGAGTCGACGCTGTGCGTGACCGGGTCGTGAAGGAACTGCTTCACCAGCACGTCGACGCCGCGGTCGAGGGTCGCGGAGAACAGCAGGCGCTGGCCGTCCGCGGGGGTGGCGGCCATGATGCGGCGGACCTCGGGCAGGAAGCCCAGGTCGGCCATGTGGTCGGCTTCGTCGAGCACGGTGATCTCGATCCGGTCGAGCTTCACCTCACCCGAGCGCATGTGATCGGCCAGCCGGCCCGGGCACGCGACGACGATGTCCACGCCGTCGCGCAGCTTCGTGACCTGCGGGCCGGCGCTCACGCCGCCGAAGATCGTGGTGGTCTTGAGGCCCAGCACCTTCGCCAGCGGTTGGAGCGTGGCGTCGATCTGGGTCGCGAGCTCGCGCGTCGGTGCGAGGATCAGCGCGCGCGGGCGCCCGGGACGGCGGCGCGTGGGACCGGCCGAGAGGCGGGCCAGCACGGGCAGGGCGAAGCCGTACGTCTTGCCCGAGCCGGTGCGGCCGCGACCGAGCACGTCGCGCCCGGCGAGCGTGTGCGGGAGCGTGGCTTCCTGGATGGGGAACGGTGCCGTGACGCCTTGCGCGGCCAGCGCGTCGACGAGGGACTTGGGCAGGCCGAGTTCGGTGAATGTGGTCATAGGTGCGTGGGCGCGGAGTGCGCCCCGGCTCTCCATACGTGAGAAGGGGTTGTCCTGCCCGGCGCAGACCTCGGGGGGCCGCGGCGCGTGGTCCGTGACAACAGCGTGGTTCGAAAACCAGGACGGTTCGAGGCAGAACTGTGCGAACCGCAAGATCAGTATAACGGACCGTGGCCGGACGGCCGAGTGAGTTTGCCCGCAGTGCCTCGCTGCTGAACCCGCGAGGGTGCAGGCGGACCACCTCGTTCGCCCGCTCGCCGAAGCCACGGCGGACGAGTGACAGGGCGGGCGACGGTGCGTGACCTGTCCGGGTGGGCACGCGATGAATCCCCGCGCCTGCACAGGCCCGGCAGAACCGGTTCCCGAACCGGCGGATCGGTGATCTTGCCGCGGCAACCCGCTGGTCAGCCCATGATCATCCGGCCCGGGTGGGCGTAACCGGGCGCAGCGGCCGCCGATACGTCCCGGCAATGTCGCGTTCCTAGTTTTCCGGCCCAGCCGGCTGGAAGGAGCGGACATGGGGCTCGCTGACAACCCGAACATGGAAGATTACTCACTGCGCTACACACCGGCGTCGTTCCGGAAGTGGTCGCCGTGGATGGTGTTCCTGAGCTGCCTGGTCGGAATTTCGGCCATGGCGGGGTACGCGCTCGACGCGGCGTTCGTCGACGCGTTCGGTTTCGCCAACGCGATGATCGGCTTCCTCGTCGCGGCGGCGGTGACACTGCCGCTCACGCTCGTGATCGCGTTCGCCATCGCGCGTCGCCACGTGGACATCGACCTGCTCACCCGAGGCTCCGGCTTCGGCTATCTCGGGTCCACGCTGACGTCGCTCGTCTACGCCACCTACACACTGATCTTCCTCGCCTACGAGGGCGCGATCATGGCGCAGGCCGTGACGGCGCTGACACACCTGGACATCCACGTGTCCTATGTGGTCGTTTCCGCGGTGATGATCCCGTTGACGTTGTACGGGATGACGTTCAGCTCGAAGTTCCAGGCCTGGACGTGGCCGCTGTGGATCGCGCTGATCGGGCTCGCGATCGGCACCGCCGCGACCGCACCGGATGCTGGACGGAACATGGTCCACCCCGCGACGGTGTCGCCCGCCGGGCTGGCCGGCCTGAGCGTGCTCGCGGTGTTCACGATCGCCGCCGCTCAGCTGTCGCTCGCCACGCAGGTGGGGGAGCAGGGTGACTATCTCCGATTGATGCCCGATCCCACGTCCCGCTCGCGTGGCCGCTGGCGGCTCGCGGTGATCATGGGCGGCCCGGGCTTTGCCTTGTTCGCCGTCGGCATCTTCTTCGCCTCGACGCTGCTGGTCGGCTACGCGGCCACGAAGGTCGGACCGGACCAGGTGGCCGTTCCGGTCGACCTGTTCACCGCGGTGTACGAGCGGCTCACGGGCAACCACACGGTCGCGCTCGTGCTGGCCGGGCTCCTCGTGCTGCTGTCGCAGCTGAAGATCAACATCATGAACACCTACTCCGGCTCGCTGTCGTGGTCGAACTTCTTCTCGCGGCTCCTGCACCGGCACCCCGGCCGCGCCGCGTGGGTGTTCCTGCAGGTCGGGCTCGCGCTCGTGCTGATGGAGCTCGACATCTTCGCGCACATCGTGGAGGTGCTGGCGTGGTATTCGAACGTCGGCGTCGCGTGGATCGCCGCGATGGTGTCGGATCTGGTGCTCAACCGCCGGGTGCTGAAGCTGGCGCCGAAGGACCTCGTTTTCCACCGTGCGCACCTGTTCAACGTCAACCCGGTCGGCTTCGGGTCGATGGTGGTCGCCGGAGCCCTGTCGATGGCGGCCTACTACGGCGCCTTCGGGGCGACGATGGCCGCGCTGTCCCCGTTCCTCGCGTTGGTGCTGGCGTTCGCGCTGCCGCCGGTGGTCGCCGTCGCGACCAAGGGCCGCTGGTACGTCGCACGCCGTTCGGAGCTGCCCGCGGACGCGGGTGAGCTGCCGTGCTCGGTGTGCGAAGGCAGCTACGACGTCGGTGACATGGCCACCTGCCCGTTTCACGGCGGCACGATCTGCTCGCTGTGCTGCTCCATCGAGGGCAAGTGCAAGGACGCCTGCAAACCCAGCGCGTGGCGCCCGGTGAACCTGGGTGTGCCCGTCGTGCCGGCCCGCACCCCGGAGATGACTGCTGCGGCGGAGGTGGCGTCGTGACCGCGATACTGCGCGGCAGTGCGCCGTTCGCCGATCCGCTCACGGCCACGGCGGAAGCGAGTGCCGGACGAGCTACGGCCGCTGTCGGGTGTCCGCCTGTGTGCGGCCGGATCGGTAACACCCGGGTGACGCCGAAGACCCCGGCGGGCAATCTCCGGTGCCTACGGTCCGGCGGAGTGAAAGCCCCCGCGAACCGGGCCGCCGACGTGCGCAGGCTGCGGGACCTGCTGCGCTCGGCGGTGCAGCGCGGCCGCTTCCCCGACGGACTGCTGCCCGCGGAAGCGGACCTGATGGCCGCTCACCACGTGTCCCGGGCGACGGTGCGGGAGGCGCTCGCGCTGCTGCGTGCGGAGGGCCTCATCGAACGCACGCAGGGCGTCGGCACCCATGCCGTCGCGCGTCCGGTGAACACCGGGATGACCGAAGCGCACGGCGCGGCCTCGCCGTCGCCGGCCAGCCTGCTCAACCGGCGCACGCGTCCGCGGGTGCTCGACCGGTCGGTGGTGCCCCTGCCCGAAGTTGCCGCCGAGCGGCTCGGCGTGGCGGCCGGAACCCCGGGTTTGCGCCTGGAGTACGTGGCGCTGCACGAGGAAGAACCGTTGTGGCTGGCCACGAACTACGCGCTGTTCCCCGAAGCGGAGAAGCTGCGCGACTGCCCGTTCGTCACGGACTGGTACGCGCTGCTCGCCGACGCCGGCGTCGAGTTCGGCTCGTCGGAGTTCGTGATCGGCGCGGAGACCGCGGACCCGCTCACCGCGGCCGTGCTGGGCGTCCCGCCCGGCGCGGCCGTACTGGCCGTGGAGCAGACCTTCGCCGACCCGTCGGGCCGGCCGTTCGACCTGGCCTTTGTCCACACCCGCGCCGACCGGTTCCGATTCGTGTCGCGCGGCACCCGGATCCCGTCACTGGAGGAGCTGTAATGACCGTGAACCTGCCCGCCACCCTCACCGAAGCCGCCGGGGCCCTGCGCGCCGGCACTGTCACCTCGGCCGAGCTCACCGAAGCCGCGATCGCTCGCGCCGACGCGTCCGACGCGGCCATCGGGACCTACCTCGCGCGCTTCGACAACTACGCCCGGGAACGCGCGGCGCTCGCCGACGACGAGCTGGGCCGCGGCCTCGACCGCGGCCCACTGCACGGAATTCCCTTTGGTGTCAAGGACATCCTCGCGATGGCGGAGGGGCCGACGACCGCGCAGAGCCTCGTGCTCGACCGGTTGTGGGGCCAGGGCAAGGACGCGCCGGTCGTCAGCCGGTTGAAGGCCGCCGGCGCGGTGATCACCGGCAAGACGACCACGATGGAGTTCGCCTGCGGCATGCCCGACGAGACCAAGCCGTTCCCGGTTCCGCGCAACCCGTGGGACACCACGACATGGCCCGGCGGCTCCAGCTCGGGTACCGGCAGCGGCGTCGCGGCGGGCCTGTTCCTGGCCGGACTCGGCACCGACACCGCGGGCAGCATCCGCATCCCCGCGGCGTTCTGCGGAGTCAGCGGGCTGATGCCGACCTTCGGCCGGGTGCCGAAGTCCGGCTGCGTGCCGCTGGGGTACAGCCTCGACCACATCGGGCCGCTCGCGCGCAGTGCCGAGGACTGCGCTGCCGTGCTGCAGGTGATCGCCGGGCCGCACGACAGCGACCCCGACTGCGTCGACGCGCCCTTCACCGCCGGCGAGATGGGCGGTGACCTGTCCGGGCTGCGGGTCGGTGTGGTGCGGCAGCACCACTTCCCGGCTGACGCGGACCCCGCGCTGGCCGGGGCGTTCGAGGCGGCGGTGACCGAGCTCGTCGCGCAGGGCGCGCAGGTCGTCGAGGTGGAGCTGCCGTACTGGGAGGAGATGATCACCGCGGACATGGTCACGATGGGCTGCGAGGCGCTCGCCTACCACCGCACCGACCTCACGACGCGGTGGGACGACTACTTCGTCGCCACCCGGGCGATGCTCGCACTCGGCGCCACGGCGTCGGGCGCGGACTACGTGCAGGCGCAGCGGGTGCGGCGCGTCGCGCAGGACGCGATCGGCCGGCTCTTCCGCACGGTCGACGTCGTCGTGAGCCCGACGGCCGCCGTCGGCGCACCGGCCTTCGACACTCTGGTCGGGCCCGAGGGGACCATCGACGTGGGCGGGTTGTTCTCGGTGATCTTCACGCCGTACTGGGATTCCGTCGGCAACCCCGTGCTGGCCGTGCCGATGGGCTTCACCGCCGCAGGGCTCCCGCTTTCGATGCAGGTCGCCGGGCGCGCGTTCGACGAGGCCACCGTGCTCCGCACCGGCGCGGCGTTCCAGCGGGCGACCGACTGGCACCTCCGCAGCCCGGAACTCGCCACCACCGCCGCAGCCGCCTGACCCTGAAAGGATTCCGAATGTCTGAAGTGGACGCGACCGCCACTGTGCGGCGGATGCTCGACGCCGCGGGGCTGCCCGCGAGCGAAGGGGAACTGGCGCGCTACGCGGCGGCCTACCCCGCGCAAAGGTCAGGGCTGGACGCGCTGTACGCGGTCCCGGCGGCCCGGTACGTCGACCCGGCGCTGCGGTTTCGTGCCGAGGCGGCAGTGGAGGACTGGGCTTCCTAGCCCGCTCGTGAGTGGTGGGGGGGGGGGGG
>DASZNR010000183.1:0-4849 GCA_035551175.1 Amycolatopsis sp.
CCGCACGGCGGCCAGAACGCCATCGAGATCTCGCCGTTGCTGCGCCCGACGCGCCGGACTTAGGCATGGAAAAGCCGCCCCGCGCCCGTGGACGGACGAGCGCGGGGCGACGATCTGGGGTCAGCCCGCCGGCGGCGGGGCGGGGTTCGTTCCGGTGATGTTGACGGTGCCGGTGATCTGCACGTGCTGCGCGAGCGAAGCGTCGAGCATCTGCTTGTACGCGTCCGGAGTCATCGGCGGGTTCGCGGCGAGCAGCTTGTCGATCTCGTTGAGCTTGTCGACGAGGAACTGCCGGAAGTTCACGAGGGACAGGTCGCCTTGCTTGCCGTCCCCGTTGGTGTCCGGCGTGTTGGCGAGGGTCTGGTACATCCAGGCGATGGCTTTGCCTTGCGTGGTCGCCTTGTTGGTGGCGAGGTAGGTCGCGGACGCGTCCGCGTAGAGGCCGCTGACCCAGTCGTACAGCTGTTGCTGCTGCTGGTCGGTGAGCGCCATGAGGAAACCGCCGTTCTGTGCGTTGGGTGTGTCGACGCCGGGCCAGTAGTCGGCGACGGCGGACAGGTCGTAGTGGCCGCCGGAGCTGGGGTCGTTGATGTACTGCTTCGCGACAGTGCCGTCCGGAATGGACGGGATGTTGTCGTAGTGGGCGACCCAGTAGTGCGGCTGCGGGACGTTGGCGGCCGTGAATGCGGCTTGGACGGTCGCGAGCGCGGACGCGTTGCAATACACGGTCGGGTCGACCCCGGCGGCGCGGCGCATCACGACCCACCCGGGTGCCTCTGCGGGGGTGGCGTCCCCGGTTTCCACGTCGAGGACGTTGCCGTCATTGACGTTCGCGCGGGTGGCGATGCGCACTTTGGTGGCGTTCGGGAATCGGTCCCAGTCGGCGGCAGACCACGCAAAAGTGCCGTTGACGTAGCCGCCGACGATCTGCGCGCCGGCGGGAACGTCTGCGGCGGTGACGCTGTCGTACATGGTGCGCACGGACGGCCTCCGGTCAGTGGTGGGCGATGAGTTGGACGATGAGCGCTCCGATGGAGGCGACGAACCCAGCGGCGCCCGCGGCGATCGCGCCTTTGATCGCGACGCGCATGCTCGACGCGTGCGAGGCGGCCGCGGCGCGGTCGGCGACCTTTTCCGCCTTGAGCTCGCGGATGTCCCGCTCGGCGGTCACGAGGCGTTCCCCTTGTGCCGCCAGGGTTTGGCCTTGGCCGTCGAGTTTGTCGTCCATGTGCCGGACCTGTTCGCCGAGGCCGTCGACGGATTTTTCGACGCGGCCTATCGCGCGGAGGATCTCGCCGCCGGTGGGTTGTTCGGGAAGTGCGGGGACGCTCATTCGCCCTCCACGATGGTGCGGAGGTGCTCGGCGAGCTCGTTGCGGAAGTGCCGCTTCAGCAGCACGTGATGCACGGTGAGCACGGGAACCGTCCACACCACCTGGGCGACGATGTTCGGCCACCAGGCGTCGAACGGAGGGAACAGGTGCTGCCAGAGAGTCATTGCTCGGCTCCTATGTGGACGGTGACAGGAACGCGGCACCGAGGTAGCTGCCGCCGAAGTCGGTTTGGAGCGTCATGCTCGCGCCGACGGATTGGTACAGGGACAAGAAAACCGTCGCGTTGGCGGCGAGGTTCACGATCAGGCCCATCTGCGGGGTCGGGCCGGTGAACCCGGACGGCCCGGGGCCGAAGATGCTGGTGGACTTCGAGTTCGTGTACGACGTGCCGTTGATCAGGATGTTCCCGGCGACGCCGCCGCTCGCGAACTGAGGGCACCGGATCTGCCCGAAAATCCAGTACACGCCCGCGTGCTGGATCGTCAACTGGCTTGCTTGCGAAGCTGACCACATGTTGTCCGTGTTGATCACGGCCTGGCCGAACGCGACGTTCGTATAGGCCGCGTTCGCACAGGATTGGGTGGTGGTGGCCTGCGCGATCACCAAAGGCCGCTGAGTGGTGAACCCCGCGTTGTTGTAGTTGTAGAGGTTGGTGAGGTTCGATCCCAGCGCGTTCAGGTCGGCGGCATGGACTACCTGCCCGTCCGTGAACGTCGGGATCGTGGGAGTTGGGATGCCCACGATTCTCCGTCCTTAGTAGACACAAACCGTCGTGCTGCCGAGCACGCTTTTCACGGTGTCGCCCAAAATCCAGGGCTGCGACACCCACACCGGAGACAGCTCGTAATCGGCCGTCCACGTCGACGCGTCGCCCGCCGCGTGATGGTCGATCTTCTCGACGTAGTAGTCGCCGGACACCGTCACGCCCGCCGAGGTGCGCCGCTTCACCGTGATCCGGTCGCCGAAGTCGATCGACAGCACCGCGTCCCACAACGCCGGATTCGCAACCGGGTCGAGCGTCAGCTTCGTGATCCGCGGCGGCACGTTCGTTCCCGGCGCACCGGCCGGTTTCGCGTACCGCTGCACATAGAACTGCGCCGCCTGCTGCGCGTCCCAGTCGTTCTGGGTTTGCAGCGTGAGCGACAGGATCCGTTGCCCATAGGCGGTTTGGCTCGCGGTGTTCACGACGGGCGCGAGCTGGGTACCGCTGCCACCGGAGGTGATGTTCGCCTGGCTGTAGACGTACGTCGGGTCGTAGTCGTACTCGACACTGAGGTACGGCAGCTCGCCTGCGGCCGTGTTCTCGCCGAACGTGTACCGCGACGTGGCGGACCGGCTGTAGGTGTACCTGGTCTCGCGCGAGTCCTGGTGCACGACGCCTGCGGCGTCGGCCCAGGTGGCACCGTTCTCGGTTTGCGCGATCTCCTGCAATACGTCCAGCAGGAACCGTCCATTGTAGGAGAAGTCAGGGGCCATCGTCGTTTTGCCGTAGTCCCAGTAGATCCCGTTGGACCAGTATTGAGCCAGCAGCCGTTGCGCCCGGCTGCCGGAACGCTCGCCGAGGTAGCCGATGCCGCGTTGATAATGGGCACCGACTTGAGCGTCCGACAACGACCTTGGATAGCAGGCGAGATTAGCGACAGCAACCTGAGTGGTCGGACTGGACCAGTATGTTTGCGCGTTGATGAAGAAATTGTTCAACTGCACTGCTTGCGATGCCGAAATCCCCACGTATCCGCCGATTACGTTGTCGCTTACGGCGTTCAGAGTGCTGCTTCCGACGAGTCGGATTGCCAGGTAATGCCATTGTCCGTCCGGGAAACCGTTCCATCCGGGAAGCGGGGCGGTTAATACGCTTCCTCCCGGGTCCGCGTAGTTCCAGTCGAGACGCCCCGCCAGAACCGTATACCAGCCGATGTAGTAGGTAGGGCCGTACGGTTCCGTGTTGACGTTCTCGCCGGGCTGCACTGAACCCGCGCCGAAATACGGCATTCCGGCCGTCAGCTTCACCCAGCATTCAATCGTGAACGACTGTGGGTTCATCGTGATTTGGCCCTGACGGGTGCCCTGGTAGGTGATGAGCGCACTACTCGCGCCCACACCGGTGAGGTTCTGTTGCAGCAGCGACACCGCTTCGCTGCCGTCGAGGAACGTGTCGCCGGCGAAGTTGACCTGTCCGTCGGTGCCGAGCGCCGTGTAGCCGAGGAACGGCTGCCCGCCCTGCGGCAGCTGCACCGTCTGCGGCGAAGCCTTGTCGTCGTACGGGATCACCAGGTTCGGGCTGTCCGCGGCGATCGTGGCTGCATAGGACTGGCTGATCGCGGTGCGGGACATCGGGCTCAGCGCATCGACGCACTCGAGCGGCTTCAGGCCGCGGAAGCCGGCCATGTCCCACCGCTGCGGATACCGTTCGATGTAGCCGGTGTACAGGTTGTACCAAGTGGGGCCGCTGATGGTGAACGGTGATGCGGTCGAGCTCAGTTCGAGCTGGACCGCGTCGACGTACACCGTCGCGGGGAAGCTGCCGCCGGTCATCTTGAAGCCGCACACGCCGAGCGCGCCGGACGGGATGCCGGTCATGACCAGGCGCGTCCATGCGCCCGCGGTCGAGGTCGACGCCGCGGCGATCGTGGTGCCGAGCGCGCCCGGGTAGTTGGCGAAGATCGCCTGCACGGTGACCCCGGCCGGGAGGTACACGTACGCGGACATCGTGTAGGTCTGGCCGGGGACGGTGCGGAACCCGAACCCGGGGAAGTCGCTGCTGCCGTTGAAGGTGATCGCGAGCGAGTGGGTGCCGTCCCACGCTTGCGCGGTCGACTGCGCGAGCGTCGGCGAGCCCGAGAGGGTGCCGACGAACCCGATCCCGGACTCGAAGCTGCAATAGTACGGGCTCGAATTGAGCCAGGTCCCGGCGATGTTGGCGGAGTTTCCGGAGTTGAGCAGGTTCCCGGCGAGCGAGCGTGTCGTCGGGTTCCAGAACGCTCCGATTTGGACACACCGGTACGGCAACAGGCTGTTGCCGCCGCTGTTCCACGGAGACGCCGCGTTGACCGGGTTCAGCCACTCCGATCCGTCGACGATGTCCAGCGACGCCGTGCCCGCCTGGAACACGTCCAGCTCGTACTGCCGGCCGCGCGAGGTCGACCAGGCGCGCACGGTCGTCCCGGGGCCCGGTCCGGGCGTCATCAGCGCGACCTGCGAGTTGCCGGGCGTGTTCGGCGGCCCGGCGGTGAAGTCCGCGTTGATCGTCATCAGCGGGTAGACGCGGCTCACGACGCGCTCACCGCCAGACCGTTCGAGCTGTTGCGGAGGTTGTAGCGGAGGATCCCGGTTTGCAGCCACGCTTGCAGGTCGCGAGCGTTCATCTGGAAAACCAGCTGTTCGGGCATCGGCCGGATCAGCGACCCGGCCGGGCCCGCGAGCGCGCCGTCGCCGATCGACACGTTTCCGCCGATCGCCGTGTTCCCGATCCCGGTCGTGAAATCGTCGAGGTAGGACTGCACGCGCCGCCCCCCG
>DASZNR010000184.1:0-4295 GCA_035551175.1 Amycolatopsis sp.
GTCGAGGCGATCACCGACCTGCGGGACAAGCTGACCGATGCCGTGTTGGTCGCGGCTGAACGGCGTCCCGTCCAGCAGGAGACCGGGCGACGGGTGCTGTTCGCCGATTACCTCGCTATCGCTCGGGAGAGCTGGACGCCGGACATCGAGATCACGCCGGCCTGGGTGCGGCGGGCTACCGGCTGCTCGCGGGGCTTGTCGCCCCGGCTGGCGCGGGCGCTGCGGTCGGAGGTGGGCAATGGCTGACTCATTGCCGATCAAGGCCGATCCCGTGTTTGACGGCGAGTTGGTGGACGACACGTTGCCTCAACCGCGTCGGCGGGAGCCGAAGACGAACCGCTTCGTCCGGTGGTGGCGGCACTCGCCGCGTGTGCCGTTGTGGCTGAAGAGCAAGCCTCAGGCCATCCAGGCAGGCAAGGACGCCGTCGTTGGGCTGGTGAAATCGCCGTGGCGGTACGTCGGCGCGGTTGTTCGGGGGCTGGTCGTCGGGGTGCGGTGGTGGCGTGGGTGGGTCACCGTCCGGGACTACCGGACGGCGGCCGAAGAGTCGGAGAAGTTGGCCGACAAGTTCACTGAGATTCGGGCGCTCACCCTGTTCCGCTGGAAGGTGACTGGTGCCGTCCTGGTCGTCGCGACCGTCGGTGTGGCCGTCGTTGACCTGGTGTACGGCAACGATCCTCTGTGGATCGGCGGGGCCGCCGCCTCCGTGGCGCTCGCGGTCCTTGGGCGCAAGAAGGACGGCAGTCCCGGCCGGAAGCCAGCGCTCGCCGGGCCGCGGACGCTGACCTGGACGATGGACCCGCAGGTGCTGGTGGACGCATTCCGGGACGCGAAGCTGATCGGCAAGGACGAGGCGTTGCGGCTGGTCGAGCGCGCGACGCGCGTCGGCGACGGGTGGGCGGTCACCGTCGACCTTCCCGCCACCCGCAAGGCGGCCGACGTGGTGAAGAACCGGGATGCCCTCGCGTCGGCGCTCGCCGTCGATGAGGTTCAACTGATCGTCGAACGGGTCCGCGGCAACGGTGGACACGCCGGACGGGTGTCGATGTGGGTGGCTGATGAGGACCCGTACGCGTCGCCGCCGTTGCGGACGCCGCTCCTGGGCGTGACGCAGTGGGACGCGTGGCGGCCGATCCCGTTCGGACGGGACGCGCGGGACCGGCGGATCGACCTGCCGTTGGTGTGGACGTCCCTACTGGTCGGTGCCATCCCCCGGCAGGGTAAGACCTTCGCCGCCCGGCTCGCAGCGGCCGGGCTCATTCTGGACGCCTGGGTGCGCCTGTACGTGGCGGACTTCAAGGCCGGGAAGGACTGGGACGCGGCCGGCCTGGTGGCGCACCGTTTCATGTCCGGTGACGAGTCCGAACACGTTCTGGCGCTTGTGAACTGGCTGATTGAGCTGGTCGGCGAGGTTCAGTCACGGTTCCGGCGGATGCGCGACCTGGACGACCTGACGTGTCCGGAATCGAAGGTCACGCCGGAGATGTCCCGCGACAAGGCGCTGAACATGCCGATCACCGCGATCTTCATCGATGAGGTCCAGGTTCCGTTGGAGGATCGCACGCCCGTTGACGTGCAAGGGAAGAAGCTCACTGCGGGTGAGTACGTCGGCGAGTTGCTGACGTGGCTGGCGAAGAAGGGACCGGCCGCTGGGATCGTGCTCGTGCTGGCGACGCAGCGACCGGACTCGAAGACGATCCCATCCGGGCTGCGGGCGGTACTCGGGTCGCGGTTCGCGCTGCGAGTCATGGACTGGCGCGACTCGAACATCGTGCTCGGCGAGCAGATGAACACGCGCGGGTTCGACTCCAGTCGGCTGCTGCCCTCGCACAAGGGAGTGGGCGTCCTCCGGCCGGACGGCGACACGTCAGCCGGCGCCGATGTGCTGGCCATGACCGTTCGGACCTACTACATGCCGAACGAGGACTGGCGGACCATCTGCGAGCAAGGCCGGACGCTACGCGAGGCAGCCGGGACGCTCACCGGGCACGCGGCCGGACAGGACACCATGCCCGTGCTCGACCACGCGGCCGCGGTCAGGGCGATCGGTGCAGGTCACGCGACTGAGTCGCCTAGCGAACTACCCGAGGTGCTCACATCGCTCGTCGAGTACCTGGGGGACGATCTCGGACCGGACGGTAGAGACTTCGTGCCGACAGCCGAGTTGCTAGACGTCCTGGAGATCGACTCCCGGACGTTCGCGCAGCAGATGGCCGAAGTGGGATGCCGGCCGACACGCGACCGCGTGACCGGCGAAGACGGCGAGACCCGGCAGGTCCGCGGGTACCGAACGGCTGAAATCAGGAGTGCAATCGATCGCGCAAGGGAAGGCAGCGAATCGACCGGGCAGGAAGGTCGCTCGTGAGCGCCTCTCACTCCGAGGATCGACCGATCCGGGTTATCCTACCTGCTGGATTGCCAGAGCTGACGCCATCCGCGGCACGCGGACTGCTGGCCATTCTGATCGAGCTTACCGAGGTGCCGGTGCTGGACGAACCGGCAGAGGAGGAACCGTGACGGCTGAAATCAGCAACGACCCGTGGTCGACGCTGGACGACATCTTAGGCCTTGAGGTGGCCGAGCCGGTCGACGACGGGATCGGTGAACTCGCGGCCTACGGCCGGTGCTCGACAGAGGACAACCAGGACCCCGAGACCTCCCGCGGCTGGCAGTTCGGGAACGCTCGGAAGTTCGTCGAGCCGCTGGGCGGCCGGGTGGTTGCCGAGTACTTCGACATTGGGCAGTCGCGGTCAGTCCCCTGGGAGCGTCGAGACGAGGCCGCGCGGCTGCTCGCCGAGCTGAAGAATCCGCGGCGAACGTGGAACGCCGTCGTGGTCGGCGAGGGCACCCGGTGTTGGTTTGGCAATCAGTTCTCATTGATCGCGCCCCGATTCGCCGCGTACGGCGTCGACCTGTGGGTGCCCGAGCTGGGCGGGAAGTACGACGCGCGGAACCCATCGCACAAGATGCTCATGAGCGTGCTCGGCGGAATGAGCGAGTCGGAGCGTCAGCACGTCCAGGCGCGCGTCCGCGCCGCGATGGACGCGCAAGTTGTCAACGAAGGGCGACACCAGGGCGGCCGAGCGCCATACGGGTACGTCGTCGTTGACGGCGGTCCGCACCCGAATCCCCGAAAGGCCGCTGAGGGGTTCCGGCTGCGCGTACTGGCCATCGATCCCGACGCAGCCGAGGTGGTCCAGCGGATCTTCGCCGAGTACATGGAAGGGGTCGGCGATCGAGCAATCGCGAAGGGGCTCAATGAGGACGGAGTGCCCTGCCCTTCCGAACGCCGGCCCGACCAGAACCGACACCGGCTCGCCGACGGCTGGCAAGGCAGCACCGTCCGATCCATTCTGGAGAATCCCCGATACACCGGGTACGCGATCTTCGGGCGCTGGACCAAGCACGAGACGCTTCTGAATCCGGATGACGTCGGCGCGGGGCACGTCGTGCGGTTCAAGCGGGCAGCGCCGGATCGCGTTGTTCGGTCGCGGCGACCCGCGCACCCGGAGATTGTTTCAGTCGAGACGTTCACACAGGCACAGCTGATGCGCCGATCCCGCGCGGCCGGCGGACTGCCCGGCATTGCCAAGCTCGAACGGAATCGCGCAGCCACCAAGCACACGTACCTGCTGAAGGGGCTTGTGCGGTGCGAGATCTGCACCCGGAAAATGCAAGGTGCGGCGATCCGGAAGGGCGTCTACTACCGCTGTATCGCTCGGACGATGGCGCCGGGATCAGCGGCACTGGCGGATCACCCGAAGACGGTGAACCTGCGAGAGGACGTCGTAGTCCCGCCAATCAACGAGTGGTTATGTCAGGTCTTCAACGCGGACCACCGCGACGAGACGGTACGGCTGCTGACCGGGTCGCAGGATGGCCGGGTGGACGGCCGTCGAGCCAACGCGGAGAAGCGGCTGAAGGGTGCCGAGGAGAAGCTACGGCGGCACCTGGCGGCCATCGAGGCCGGCGTGGACCCCGTCAACTTCGTCGAGCCGATGAAGCGCGCACAGAGTGAGCGACAGGCCGCGATGGAGGAGCTGAGGCACCTGCCGGACACGCAGGCGGTCGACGTGGCGGAGGTGTACGCGATGCTCGACCAGCTCGGCGACGTCGCCAGGCACCTCAACTCGCGGAGCCCGGCGAGGATCACGCAGGTCTACCGCGACCTGGGCCTACAGGTGGTCTACGACAACAAAAAAGAGGCAGTCACTGTGACTGCCTCTCCCCGTGTGGGTAACGTGTGTGTCCGAGGGGGGACTTGAACCCCCACGCCCGTTAAGGGCACTAGCACC
>DASZNR010000185.1:0-16085 GCA_035551175.1 Amycolatopsis sp.
GGCGGGAAAGCGTGCCTTGACAAGCTCAACCGTCGACTGAAGGGCGGCGAGGACGAGGGGCGGGGGAGGTCTGGTGATGTCGTGCTCAGCTTGCGTTGCCGGCCTGCGGTTGGTGAGGGGCGGAGGAGGCCTGGTGATCTCGTGCCTGCTTCGCGTTGCCGGCCGCCGGTTGCTCAGGGGGAGCCCGGCCGCCGGTTGCTCTGGTGTTGCCGGCCGCCGGTCTCCCGCGTTGCCACCGCGTCACTCCGTCAGCGCCGTCTCCAGCCAGTCCATGATGATCTCCGCGATCTCCGTGCTGTTCTTCTCCAGCATCAGCATGTGCCCGTTTCCGACGATCCCGACGTCTCCGAGCCAGCACAGCTCCGCCTTGGCCCCCGCCGCCTTCAACCACTCCACTACCGCGCCGTCCAACTCACGCGGGTGGTCGACGTCATCCGTACCTGTCACCACCAAGATCCGCTTCCCCGCGAACCCGGCCTCGTCCTCAACCCGCAGCTGGACGCCGCCGATGTTGGTGCGCTCGAAGACGATTCGGCCGCTGATTCCCTGCAGTGAACGGACGTACGCCTCCCATGCCTCCAGCGGGAAGCGGGTGCTCGACCCCACCAGTTTCGCCCGGTGGAACGTCGGCGGGAACGACAACGTGCGGTCCAGCTCCAGCACCGTCTCGCCGGAGGGCATCGCCACCACCTTGCGGTTGCCCTCGTCTCTCACCAAGTGGCCCAGCTCTGCTCCGAGGTTGCCCGGGGAGGCCGGTGCCACCCCGATCAACGCCGCCACTGCCCGCGGGTGCTGCTCGACCAGTTTCCAGCCGTACGCTCCGGAAATCGAATGCGTCAGCACGACCGCCCGGCCCCCGACCTCCTCGATCACCGCGGCCAGGCCGTCCACGATGGTCTGCCCCGTCAGCTCTCCCGGTGGGACGTAGCCGCTGCGGCCGACTCCTGGCCAGTCCGTCAGCACCACCGTGTGGCCGCGGCGCAAGAAGTCGTCCGCCCAGCCTGGGCGGCCGTCCGGGGTTATGTGGTAGCTCGCCCCGGAATGCACGCCGCCCGTCACCATCATCACCGGGGGGTGTCCGTTGGGCTCCAACGGCTCGAACACCTCGTAGTAGGTCGATGGTTCTTCCGTGAAGCCGCATCGGTGGCGGCACGGTGTCGTCATCGCGCGGCCACCGCCCGGGCGACCTGGGCCCGTGCCGCCGTCACCCCGCCGTCGACCAGCAGGTCCGTGCCCGTGATGTACCCGGCGTCCGGCCCCAGCAGGAACGCCGCCGCCGAGGCGACGTCCGCCGGTGTGCCTACTCTGCGGGCCGGCGACGCCGCCACCGCCGCGCGCATTCCGTCGCCGCTCGGGCCGTCGAACTCCGCGTGCCCCATCGGGGTCGCGACCATGCCCGGGCTGATCGAGTTGAGCCGCGCCCGGCGCTCGCCCCACCGCGCCGCCGCGGCCTGGACGCGCAGCTGGTTGGCCCGCTTCGCCAGCCAGTAGGCCGTCCGCGGCGATCGTGTGGCTTCCCGGACGAACGGCAGGTCCAGCAAGTATTCAGCGGGCGTCACGGTCAGTTCCAGCTCCTGGTCGGGCGGCAGGACCGCGAGGCGGTACCCGGCCATGCTCGCGACGACGACGCCCGCGCCGCCGGGGGTGATGACCTCGGCGAACTCCTCGATCGTGAACGCGACACCCAGCAGGTCGACCCGCAGGATCCGGTCGGCCGTCGCCTGGGCGGGGGACACGCCCGCCGTGTGGGCGAGGCGGGTCACCGCGCCGAGGCCGGCGGCGGTGTCGGCGAGGGCGGCCACCGATGCTCGGTCGGTGACGTCCACCAGCTGCGCCACCACCTTGTGCCCTTCGTCGCGCAGCTCCGTGGCCGCCCGGTCGAGGGTTCCCTCGTCGTGGTCGCCGAGCACCAGGGTCGTGCCGGCGCCGAGTCTCCTGGCGATCGCGCGGCCCATGCCGCCGACCCCGACCACCACCGTCACGCACAAGTCCATGCTCCGTCCCCCGTTCCGCCGGGCCGCGCCACTGGACAGTGACCGAACAAGAGGTTAATCATAGGAGCAATAAGCGGTCAACCGGCCGCTCCGGGGAAGAGGAGTGAAGATGCCCGCGTTCGGTCTTTTCCCGCCGATCCTGTACCCGATCAGCCTGCGGGACTGGGAAGCGGACGCGACGCCGGACGACCTCCTCGGCATCGCGCGGCGGGCCGACGAGCTCGGCTACGCGTTCATCGCCTGCGGTGACCACGGCGCCCTCGCCGTCGACGAGCTGCGCCTCTACGGGCGCGCCCGGTTCTACGACCCGGTCGCCACTCTCGGCTACCTCGCCGCGGCGACCCGGCGGATCGGCCTCGTGACGCTGGTCTACCAGGCGCACCTGCGCAGCCCGCTGATCGCCGCGAAGGAGCTGGCGACGCTCGACCACCTCTCCGGGGGACGGCTCATCGCGGGCTTCGGCGTCGGCAGCCGCCGTCACGAAGCCGACGCCGCCGGGGTCGAGTTCGAGCGGCGGGGCGCCATCGTCGACGACCACATCCGGGCGATGGAAGCGTTGTGGGGTAACGAAGTCGCGAGCTACCACGGTGAGTTCGCCCGGTTCGACGACTTGATCTGCGAGCCACGGCCGAAGCAGCTCCCGCGGCCGCCGATCTGGATCGGCGGGAACCGGCTGGTCGGCCTGCGCCGCGCCCTCCGGCTCGGGGACGGCTGGGCGCCGTTCGGGGCGAGCCGGGACGTCATCGCCGACGTCCTCGGCAAGGTCCGGGGCACGCCCGAGTGGGAATCGCGGCCCGACGGCTTCCGGATCATCGCGCCCTTGGCGCCGCTGGGTGGCCGGGCGCCGCGCGGGGAGCCGGCGCCGCCGTTCGAGACCCCGGCTGACGCCGCGGCCGATCGCGTGGCCCCGCTCGTCGAAGACTGGCTCGAACTCGGCGCGACGGACTTCATCATCGACCTGCCCGCACCGTCCTTGACGGCGTTCCACGAAGCGCTGGCGTGGTTCGCCGAGGTGGCGGCGCCTCGGGCGGGGCTGTCGTCCATGATGGACGTTGCCCAAATCTAGGACTATCATTCGCATAATAAGACCTCTTCAGATTCCATTCAACGACGATTGGAGTGCTGCATGACCACCAGTCCGGCTTCCCTGCCCGAGGTGCCCGTGGTGGCGCCCCTGCGCAACGACAACGCGCTCAAGCTCGGCGTTTTCGCGATGAACTGCAAGGGCGGCACCACCCTCACCAAGGTCGAGTCCGGGCGGATCGTCCCGACGTGGCCGCAGCAGCTCGCGATCGCCAAGGCCGCTGACGCCGCGGGCTGGGAGTTCCTGCTCCCGCTCGCGCGGTGGCGCGGCGTCGGCGGCGACACCGACCCGAACTCCGCGCAGTTCGAAGTCTTCTCCTGGGCGGCGGGCATCACCGCGGCCACCGAGCGGATCCAGGTGCTCGCCACGGCCCACGTGCCGCTGTTCGAGCCGCTCGTCGCGGCGAAGCAGGCGGCGACGATCGACCACATCGGCCACGGCCGGTTCGGGCTCAACGTCGTGTCCGGCTGGAACGCGCCGGAGATGGCGATGTTCGGCAAGGCCAACCCGCCGCACGACGAGCGCTACCGCATCGCCGAAGAGTGGATCACGCTCATCGAGCGCCTGTGGACGGAGACCGAGGAGTTCGACTTCGACGGCGAGTTCTTCCAGGCGAAGAACGCCTACCTCGCGCCGCGGCCCGTCCAGCAGCCCCGCCCGGTGATCGTCCAGGCCGGTTCGTCGCCGACGGGCATGGACTTCGCCGCGCGGCACGCGGACTTCGGCTTCCAGGTGCACCCCGACCTCGGCAAGCTGCGGGACATGAACACGAACCTGCGCAAGCGCGCCGAGCAGCAGGGCCGGGAGATCGGGGTGCTCACGGTCGGCACCGTCGTGTGCGCCGACACCGAAGCGGAGGCCAAGCGGTACTTCGAGCACTACGTCGACGAGCTCGGCGACTTCGCCGCCGCGCAGAACCTGATCGACGAGCTGATCGGCGGCGACAACCGGTCGTGGCCGCGTGAGCAGTTCCGCGCGATGGCCCGCGGCATGATCGCCGGCTGGGGCGGGCTCCAGCTGGTGGGCACGCCCGAGCAGATCGTCGGCAAGCTCGTCGAGGTCAAGCGGTCCGGCGCGGACGGCGTCGCGCTCAGCTGGGTCGACTACGAAAGCGGCATCGCGCAGTTCAACGAGCAGGTGCTGCCGCTGCTCGTCGAAGCCGGTCTCCGGCAGAGCTGACGGGAGGACGAATGCCCGAAGAACCCGCTCCCCACCAGGAATCACCGGCGGCCGGCTGCCCGGTGGCGGTGACCGTCAACGGAAAACCCCGGTCCTTGCTGGTCGACGGGGCCGCTCGCTTGCTGGGCGTGCTGCGCGACGAGCTCGGCCTCACCGGGGCGAAGGCCGGGTGCGCCGTCGGGGTGTGCGGTGCCTGCACCGTGCTCGTCGACGGCGCGCCGACCAGCAGCTGCCTGACCTTCGCGGCCCAGGTCGACGGCGCCGAAGTGCTCACCGTCGAAGGGCTCGCCGCGCACCCGGAACTGCGCGCCCTGCAGGAGGACTTCCTGGCCGAGGGCGGGTTCCAGTGCGGGTACTGCACCAGCGGCCAGCTCGTCACGGCCGCGTCGCTGATCCTGTCCGGCGAACTCGCCGAACTGTCCGATGAGGACATTCGCCACCGGATGCTGGGCAACCTGTGCCGGTGCGGCGCGTACTACGGCATCCAGCGCGCGATCGCCAAGGCGCGGGAGGCGAGCGCCGGATGAGCACTCAGTTCGTCGTCGCCCGTTCGCTCGACGAGGCCCTCGAAGCGCTCGCCGGGGAAGACGCGCTGGCTGTGGCCGGTGGCGTTTCGGTGGGCCTGCTCGCCAACCTCGGCTTGGTCTCGGCGGCACGGCTCGTGTCGGTGGCCAAGATCCCCGGCCTCCAGGGCGTGCGGGTCGACGGCGACCGGCTCGTCATCGGCGCCGCGATGACCCACGGCCGCCTGGCGGTGGATCCGGTGCTCCGCCGGGAACGTGCCGAACTGGCCACGATGTTCGGGCACATCGGCAACGTCCGCGTCCGCGCGTGGGGCACGGTCGGCGGGAACCTGGCGCTGGCCGAACCGGCCCAGGACCCGCCCGTGCTGCTCGCCGCCCTCGACGCCGAGGTGGTGATCGTGGGCGCCGGCGGTCCCCGGCGGGTCCGGGTGACCGAGCTCAGCGACGGTCCGATGTCGACGGTGGTGGGGCCGGACGAGCTGATCAGCGAGGTCGTCGTGCCGGTGCCGGTGGCGGGCGAACGCTGCGCCTACCGCAAGTTCCTGCCGAAGACCGCCGACGACTACGCGAAGGTGAGCGCGGCGGTCCAGGTGCGCTTCGACGGCGCCCGGATCGCCGCCGCGCGGGTGTTCTGCGGCGCGGTCGGGCCGGTCCCGGTCGCGTGCGACCAGGCGGCCGCCCTCCTGGTCGGCCGGACCCGGGACGAGCTGCGGGATGTGGACGACGTCGCCTCGGCGGTCCGGGACGCGGTGTCGCCGACCGGCGACCACCGGGGCAGCGCCGACTACAAGCGGGAGATGTCCGGGGTGTTCGTCAAGCGCGTGCTCGAAGAAATCGGCTCAGGAGGTGGGCGATCGTGAACGGCGCGGCCAAGGTCGACGGCGGGGCGGCGTACGTCGCCGACGTCCGGGCTCCGGGAGCGTTGCACGTGGCCTTCGTGCATTCCCCGGTCGCCCACGCCCGGGTGACGGGCATCGACCCGAGCGCCGCGCGGGCGCTGCCCGGCGTCGTGGACGTGCTCACCCACCGGGAGATCGGGGAGATCCTGCTCGGCCGGGCGTTGCGGGACTACCCCGTGCTCGCCGGGGACCGCGTGCTGTGCGTGGGGCAGCGGGTGGTCGCGGTCGCCGCGGTGGACCCGGCCACCGCCCAAGCCGCGGCGGCCGCGGTCGACGTCGAGTACGAGCCGCTGCCGGAGGTCTTCGGGCTGGACGAGGCGATGCGGGCGGACGTTCCGCTGCACCCGCGGTACGCGGAGTACCCCGGAGCGGTCGCCGATCGGCCGGGGTCGAACGCGCAGGGCGTCTGGGCCACCGAAGAGGGCGAGGTCGACCCCGCTTTCGCGGCGGCCGAGCGCGTCTTCGACCACACCTTCACGACCGCGCGGAACCACTCCGCGCCGCTGGAGCCGCACGCCTGCCTCGTGTCGGTCACGGCGGACCGCGTCGACATCTGGGCGACGCACAAGGAGCCGTTCAACCTCCGCCGCCTCGTCGCGGAGGTCGGGAACGTCCCGGTGGAGACCGTGCGCGTCCACTTGAGCCCGGTCGGCGGCGACTTCGGCGCCAAGGGGTTCCCGTTCGCCGAAATCGCCTGTTACCTCCTGGCCCGCCGGACCGGGAAACCGGTGCGCCACACGATGTCCTACGACGACGAACTGACCACGACGGCGACCCGCCACCCGGCGCGGGTGCGCCTGCGGACCGCGGTCACCGACGGCGTCATCCGGGCGCTGCACGCGGAAACGGCCATCGACGGCGGTGCCTTCGGCGGTGTCAAGGCCGTCCCGATGGTCGTCATCCCGACCATCCACGCGCCCTACGGTTCGTACGCCGTCGCGAACCGGCGCGAAAGCTGCGTGAGCTACTACTCGAACAACCTGCCCGGCGGGCACGTCCGGGCCCCGGGTGAGTTCCAGGCGCTGTTCGCGTCGGAGTCCCAAGTGGACGTGATCGCCCACGAACTGGGGCTGGATCCGCTGGAGTTCCGGCACGCCAACGCGGCAAACGCGCGGATCCGGCGGATCGTCGCGGAACTGCGGTCCACAGTGGAGAAGTGGCGGGCCGAACCCGGCGGTACGCGAGGAATCGGCGTCGCGCTGACATTCCGCGACACCGGTCCGGGGCTGAGCACCGTCCGCTGTGTCGTCGAGCCCGGCGGCGTGCGGGTCGAACTGTCCGTGGTGGACCAAGGCTCGGGCAGCTACTCCCTCTTCGAGCGGCTGACGGCCGAGACGCTGGGCGTGCCCCGGGGCTTCGTCCGCATCCAGGCGGTCGACGTGGGCGCGGACCCGGTGCTGCAGGACTCCGGCACCGGCGCGAGCCGGGTGACCGCGGTGGCCGGCATGGCGGTCGTGGAGAGCTGCCGGTCCGCGCTGGCCGAGCTCGGTGGCGTGCCCGGCGACGGCGACGGGTTCTGGCCGGCCCGGCGGCTGGCCGAACTCGGCGTCCAGTCCGTGGTCGCCGAGGGGACGGCGGCCGCCGGCTGGCCCGCGCCGCCGGACGTCGACGTCCGCAGCCACGCCGGGATCGCGGTCGAGGTCGGCGTCGACGAGGAGAGCGGGCGGATCGACGTCCGCCGGGCCCTGCTGGTCGCCGACACCGGGCGCGTGTTCAACGAGGTCGCACACCGCGGTCAGCTCGAGGGCGGGTTCGTCTACGGGCTGAGCCAGACGCTGCTGGAGGAACTGGTCGTCGAAGACGGCGTGGTGACCACGGCGACACTGGGCGACTACCGGATCGCGTCCGCGGCCGACGTCCCGCCGCTGGAGATCCGGGTGCTCGAGCCCGCCGCCGACGACGACGGCGCTGTGAAGTCGGTGGGGGAGCTGGTGAACATCGGGGTCGCGCCGGCCGTGGCCAACGCCGTGTTCGACGCGATCGGCGTGCGGCTGCTCGACCTGCCGCTGACGGCGGAACGCGTCCTCGCGGCGATCAAGGAGCAGTCGCGATGAGCGGGCCGCCGGGCCCGGACCGCTTCCGCGCGGTGCTGGGCCACTTCCCGACGAGCGTCGTCGCGGTCACCGCGCTCGACCGGGCCGGGGCGCCGGTGGGGATGACCGTGGGCTCGTTCTTCTCGGTGTCCCTCGACCCGCTGCTGATCGGGTTCTGCCCGGCGCGCACCAGCACGACGTTCCCGAAGATCCGCAGCGCGCCCGGGTTCGTGGTGAACCTGCTTTCCCACGACCAGGAGTGGATCTGCCGCCGGCTCGCGGCCCGCGGCGCCGACAAGTTCCGCGGGATCGGCTGGCGCCCCGCACCGTCCGGGGCGCCGGTGCTGGAGGGCGCGCCGGCGTGGCTCGACTGCACCTTCGCCGACGTCCACGAGGCCGGTGACCACTACATCGTGCTCGGTGCGGTGGCCGCGCTCGAAGCCGACGGCGACGGCGTGCCCTTGGTGTTCATCGAAGGAGAGCTCGAACCCGTCCGGCGCGCGTCGGGGGAGTGAAGGAACCGGCTGGGGTGGCTGCCACCCCAGCCGGTTTCCCGGTCAGCGGGCCGGGAGTTCGTCCACCACGGCGGCCGGTGCGGCGGTGTCGGCGAGCGACTTCCCGACCGACTCGCGGCCGAGCAGCACCGCGGGCGCCGCGATCACGCACAGCCCGGCGATGACCACGACCACCCAGGACAGCCCGCCGCCGGTGGTCATGAGCGTCGCGCTCACCACCGGCGTCAGCCCGCCGACGATCGCGGCGAGCTGGTAGGAGAGCGAGACGCCCGTCGAGCGCAGCTTCGTCGGGAACAGCTCGCTCAGCAGCGACGCGATGGTGCCCTGCGCGGCCGGGGTGATGAAGCTGAACAGCACGATGAACGCGACGAACAGCAGCACCGTGGAGTGGCCGCGCATCGCCAGCAGGAACGGGTAGGTGGCGACCGCGACACCCAGCACCGAGGCGACGTAGACCGGACGGCGGCCGAGCCGGTCGGAAACCGCGCCGTACCACGGGATCGTGAAGGTCGACAGCACCCAGCTCGCACTGAGGGCGAGGAGCACGGTCGTGCGGGAATGCCCGGCCGCGACGGCGAAACTCACCGCGAAGCTGCCGAAGAAGGCCGCGGACATCGTCGGCGGGATGCTCGCGAGGATCCCGCGGACCAGCGGTCCGAGGTGGCTCGCCAGGCCGAGCTTCTGCCCGCGCGTCCGCTTGGCTTCGACGAACAGCGGGCTCTCGCTGATCCGCAGCCGCAGGTAGATGCCGAGCGCGATCAGCAGGAAGCTCAGCAGGAACGGGATCCGCCACGCCCAGCCGAACAGCACCGGCTCCGGGAGCCCGGCGACGACCGCCATCACCAGCGTGGCGATGACCGCCCCGAGCGAGAGCCCGCCCTGCCCGATGCCGGTGTAGAGCCCGCGGCGGCGCGGCTCGACGTGTTCGGCGATCATCAGGACGCCGCCACCCCACTCGCCGCCGTGCGCGAGGCCCTGCACCATGCGCAGGAGCACGAGGAGCACGGGCGCGAGCGGGCCGATCGCCGCCTGGGTCGGCAGCAGCCCGATGACCCCGGTGCCGCCGCCGGCCAGGCACACCGTCGTCACCAGCACCCAGCGCCGTCCGAAGCGGTCGCCCAGGTAGCCGAAGACGAAGCCGCCGAGCGGGCGGACCAGGTACCCCGTGGCGAAGGTCGCGAACGACGCGATGGTCGCGACGGCCGGGCTGAGCTGGGCGAAGAACAGCGGGCCGAAAATCAGCGCCGCGGCCGAGCTGTAGAGGACGAAGTCGTAGGTCTCGATGGCGGTGCCGAGGCAGCTCGAGGCGACGACGCGGCGGACCTCCCGCCGGTCGACGGCGCTCATCGGGTTCGCCCGGAGGACCGGGAAACCGCTGGTCGGACGGGGGTGCACCGGGCACAGGCGAGCATCGTCGCTCCTTTGTGGAAGGTGGGGGACCGAGAACCGGCCAGATTGCTCCTACTATTAGCCTCGATGTCTCGTGGGTCAAGCATCACTTCTGACCGCCTTGACACCTCGACAGTTGCTCCTATCATTAACCTGATAGTGCGGCGGCGAAGGAGGAACGATGGCTGGACAGGGGCCGCTCGACGGCCGGGTGGCGATCGTGACCGGCGCCGGCCGGGGGATCGGCCGGGGTGAGGCCCTCGCGCTCGCCGCGGCCGGCGCCCAGGTCGTGGTCAACGACCTCGGGGTGGACCCCGACGGCGCGGGCGCGGCCGTCGGTCCCGCCGACGAGGTGGTGGCGGCGATCCGGGCGGCCGGCGGCGAAGCCGTGGCCAGCTACGAGTCGGTCGCGGACTGGGCCGGCGCGGCCCGCGTCGTGGCGACGGCGGTCGAGGCGTTCGGCCGGCTCGACGTGCTGGTGAACAACGCGGCCGTGGTGCGCCAGCACAAGATCGAGGACGCCACCGAGGCGGACTTCGACGTCATGGTCGACGTCAACCTCAAGGGCACCTTCGCGATGTGCCGCCACGCGATCCCGGTGCTCCGGCGCCAGGGTGGCGGGCGGATCGTCAACACCACGTCGAACCAGTGGGCCGCGCCGCTGGGCAACGCCGAGTACGCGTTGTCCAAGGGCGGCGTGACGAGCTTGACCTACGCGCTGGCCTGGGAGCTGCAGAACGACGGCATCACGGTGAACGCCGTCGCGCCGTTCGCGCTGACGCGGATGACCGCGGACCAGGCCCAGCGGGACGCGGCGCGGATCGCCGAGGGCGTGATGAGCGAGCGCCGCGCCCGCGCCAAGGAGCCGCGGGCCGACGCGGCCCTGGTCGCCCCGATCGTGGTCTACCTCGCGAGCGACGGGGCTGCGGACGTCACCGGCCGGGTGTTCCGGGCCGGCGGCGGCAAGATCGGGATGTACAGCCACCCTGTCGAGACGCGCACGATCTTCCGGGACGAGAACGCCGGGCCTTGGCCGCACGAGGAGCTCGCCGAACTGCTGCCCCGCACCGTCTTGGCCACGGACACCAAGGCTCCGCACATCGTCTGAGCCGCCCTTCCCCCGACACACGCGCGGGACCCTTGCCGAACCGGGGTCCCGCGCGTGCACCATCCGCGCGTGGCGGCAGCCCGGGCTGAAGGGTCCTTTCCTCGCGTGTGATGCGAGGAAAGGACCCTTCAGTGCAGCAGACGAGACGAACGTCCCCTTCAGCGCGCCCGGGTGGGGACCAGTCGTCAGAACGGCCGGTCGACGGCGGTCGCCTCGTCGATCGCGGGCCGGGCGTGGCTCAGCCGGGTCGCCATCGCGATCGTCCGCATCTCGTCGCACAGCTCGGCGCGCCGCTTCAGGTACGCGTCCTCGAACGCCGGTGCCCGCGTGAACGCCCGCAGTTCCTCGGCGCTGTCGAACCACAGCTCCGTGACCGCGTCGAAGTTGTAGCCCGGCGGCCGGTCGACCACCGCGTTCACTACGCCGCGGCGCGTCCCCGCCGCCACCTCGGCGTGCGCCTCGGTCAACGCCGCCACGAACTGCTCGTTCGTCAACGCGCGGTCGCGTTTGAGGAAGAAGGCGAGGCAGTACGGCCGCATGCCGCCCGGGCTCGCGACGTGTTCGTGCGTCGTCAGCGTGAAGTGGCGGGCGTAGGTGGAGAACGTCGCGAGCTCGTCCGGCTGCAGCAGCTCCATCATCTCGTCGTGCTGCCACATCGTCGTCGCGACCTCGGGCCCGGTCAGGGTGAGGAAGTTGACGCCGTCGTAGTCGAGGGCGGCGCGCGCGAACACCGTGCGGTCGAACAGGTTCAGGCAGTGCGCGGTCTGCGCGATGCCGGGCCGGATCAGCGGCATGCTGCCGGCGAGCAGCGAGTGCTGGCGCCAGCGGTCCACGAACTCGGCGGCCGACAGCGCGGGGTTGCGCCGGGCGAGGTACACCAGCTTGGTCGCCGGTTCCGGTGTCGTCATGAATCCTCCTCGATCGTCCGCGGTCGCTCTTGTGCTCTCTTCGCGGGCTTTCTATGATAATTATAGGAGCAATCACGACGACGTGAAGGTGGGTGCCATGAGCGCAAGCGTGACCGCGGCCGAGGCGGAGGTGAAGGTCCGCGTGCTCGCGGTCGGCTGGGAGGCCGACGGGGTGATCTCCCTGCGGCTCGCCCGGGCCGACGGCGGGCAGCTGCCGCCGTGGGAGCCCGGTGCGCACGTCGAGGTCGTCCTCCCGTCCGGCCGGATCCGCCACTACTCGCTGTGCGGGGACCGCGCAGACCGCTACACCTACACCATCGCCGTGCTGCGCGAACTCGCCGGCCGCGGCGGTTCCGCGGAGATCCACGACACGGCGCTCGTCGGCAAGGTGCTGGTGATCCGCGGCCCGCGCAACCACTTCACGCTGCGCCCCGCCGGGTCCTACGTGCTCGTCGCGGGCGGGATCGGCGTCACGCCGATACTCAGCATGGCGCGCGAGCTGACGGCCCGCGGCGCCGGCTGGCGGCTGCACTACGGCGGCCGGTCGCTGGAGTCGATGGCGTTCCTGCCGGAGCTGGACAAGCTGGCGTGCGAGGCGGACGCGCCCGTCGACGTCCGGCCGCAGAACGAGGCCGGGCTGCTGCCGCTGGAGGACATCGTCCGGGAGGCCCCCGACGGCGCCGCGATCTACGGCTGCGGCCCCGCGGCGATGCTCGACGCGTTGCGCGCGGTGGCGAGCCGCGTCCGGCCCGAGCTGGAAGTCCACTTCGAACTCTTCACGGCCGGCACCGCCGAGCCGGGGGAGGACGGCGAGCCGGACAGCCACGCGCGGCCGTTCACGGTGGTGCTCGCGCAGACGGGGGAGACCGTCGAGGTGGCCGACGGCACGACGATCCTCGAAGCGGTGCGCGACGTCGTGCCCGAAGTCCCGTACTCGTGCGAGGAAGGGTTCTGCGGCACGTGTTGCACGAAGGTGCTCGGCGGCTCGCCGGTGCACCGGGACACGGTGCTCGGCGACGACGAGCGCGCCGCCGGGGACACGATGATGATCTGCGTCGGGAGCTGCTCCTCCGCGGAGCTGGTCCTCGACCTGTGACGACCGGGAGTGGACATGGCAGGTCTTGATCGCGCGGGGTTCCGCGCGCGCGTGTCGGGTGGCGAGCCGCTCATGGTGCAGTGGTGCCCCGACGCGCTCACCGCGCGGCTGTGCGAGCGGCTCGGGTACGACGGCGGGTACCTCGGCGGGGGCGGCCTCGGCTACTCGATGGCGATTTCCGAGGCACTGCTGGGCGTGTCGGACCTCGCGGCGGCGAGCTGGCAGATCCGGCGGCGGTCGGTCCTGCCGCTGATCGTCGACGGCGGGGTCGGTTTCGGCGACGCGATCCACGTGGCGCGCACGGTCTGGGAGCTCGAGGCGGCGGGTGCGCACGCCATCGAGTTCGAGGACCAGGTCGCGCCCAAGCGCGCCAGTCACCACCGGCACGTCGAGCACCTGGTCCCGCTCGAGGAGATGGTGGGCAAGATCCGGTGCGCGGCCGAGGCCCGCCGCGACCCCGACCTGCTGCTGATCGCCCGCACCGGCGCGGTGCAGAACGAGGACTTCGAGCGCGCGATCGAACGCCTCACGGCCTACCACGAGGCGGGCGCAGACGTCGTCATGCTGCTGCCCGCGGACGACGAACAGCTGGCGGCGGCACCGAAGCGGCTCGCCGCACCCGTCGCCACGCTCACGTCGTTCGACCTCCACACCGCCGAGGAGTGGCGAAGACTGGGGTACGCGATCCTGATCGACGCCGTGACCGGCCAGACGGCGGCGTTCGCCGCGCTGCGCGAGGCGTACGAGCTGCAGCGGGCGGGAAAACCGAGCGGCCGCCCGGCCGGGGAGTCGTTCGCCATCTACGAGAGCTTCCAGGAACTGGCCGGGTTCGAGGAGCTGTACGACATCGAGCGCGCCACCACCGAACCCGGCACCTGACCGGAAGTCAGCCGATCAGCACGCGGAACAGCTTTTCCAGCGTGTCCCGCAGCGTCTCTTCGTCGGCCTCGTTGAGCGCGGTGCTGCCGATCACCTTGCGCATCAACCAGAACCCGTTGATCAGCGCGAGTGCCATCGCCGCCCGCTCGGTGCCGCGGGTGCCGGGGACGACGTCGTACAGGTGCCGTTCGACGTGCTTCTCGATGCCCGCGCGGAGGATCTCGGCGGCGCGGGGGTTGGGGGCCGAGCGCAGTACGAGCAGGAAGGGGTCGAGATCGCCGGCGTCGGGCCCGGTGCGGCGCACGAGCGTCGCCGCGGCGTCGCGGGCCAGCGTCGCCGGGTCCGAGCTCAGCACGGTCCGTTCGGTCAGCGACACCTCGACCACCTCCGTGAACAGGCCTTCTTTGGAGCCGAAGTAGCGGTTCACGAGCATCGCGGTGACGCCGGCGGCCTGGGCGATCTCCCGGACACCGACGCCGTCGTACCCGGAGCGGGTGAAGGCGTCGATCCCCGCCCGCAGGATGGCCGCCCGGGTGGCGGCGGCGTCGCGGCGACGTGGCTCAGTCATGTCTACAAGTGTAGACTACGGATGATGACAGGAGCATGATGGACGAGCTGTTCTCCGTTCGGGACAAGGTCGTGGTGGTCACCGGCGGTGGCCGTGGCCTGGGCGAGATGATCGCCCGCGGTTTCGCCGAGCGGCAGGCCAAGGTCTACATCGCCGGCCGCTCGGCGGAAACCCTGACGGCCACCGCGGAACGGCTGGGCGGAGCGTGCGTCCCGGTGCCCGCGGACCTGTCGACGCCGGCGGGGCTGGACGCGGTGGCCGAGGCGCTGTCCGCCGAACCGGCGGTGCACGTCCTGGTGAACAACGCGGGCGCGAACGTCCGCGGCGAAGTGGACACCTACCCGGAGTCCGCGTTCGACGAGCTGTTCGCGATCAACGTCAAACCGGTGTTCGGCTTGGTGCAACGACTGCTGCCGAAGCTGAGGGAGGCGGCGTCCCCGGCGGACCCGGCGCGGATCGTCAACATCGGCTCGGTGGTGGGGGTGAAGCCGTCGGGCCGCGGGTTCGCGTACTCGACGACGAAGGCGGCGGTGCACGCGTTGACCCGCCACCTCGCGCTGGCGCTGGGCCCCGAGTCGATCACGGTCAACGCGATCGCCCCCGGCCCGTTCGAGACGGACCTGACGGCGGGCCGGATGCCGGAGATGATCGGCAGGCTGTCGATCAAGCGGCCAGGCGTGGACCTGGACCTCATCGGCACGGCGGTGTTCCTGGCGTCCCGGGCGGGCGCGTACGTGCACGGCAGCGTGCTCCCGGTGGACGGCGGGCTCGCGATCACGTGACGGCCGGCGCTCGGCCCGGTGGTCGTCGCGCTCCTCGCGGCGGGAAGAATGGCGCCGTGATCGAAGCCGTGGAACTGGTCGTGACCGCGTTGACCGCGGGTGCTGTGGCGGGCGCGAAGGACACCGCGAGCGTCGCGGTCAAGGACGCCTACGCGGGCTTGAAAGCGCTGACCGCGAAGGCTTTGCGTCGCTCACCGGAGGCGGAGACGTCGGTCGCGGCGCTCGAGGCGCCGGAAGACCACCGCGCCGAGCTGGTCGCCGCGCTGAGCGCCGCCGGCGCCGGGCGAGACCGCGAGCTGGCCGATGCGGCACGGGCCCTGTTGGAGCTCGTCGACCCGCCGAACCCGGCGGCCGCCAAGTACGTCGTCGACGTGCATGACAACAAGGGCGTGCAGATCGGCGACGGCAACGTCATGACGGTCCGTTTCGCCGACTGACCGAATCCGACTCACGCAACAACATCGTGAGCTGCTTCTCCACGAGCTCGACCGAGGCCGGACCGTGCAGGCGGCCGTCGGCGTGCGGGTGCAGGCCGAGGAGGCTGATCTGGCGGGGTTCTCCGGGCCAGGGCTCCACATCGAGGTCGTCCGGAGGCGGAACGTCGTCTTCTTCGGCCGTGTCGACCAGCATCTCGAACGACGGCATGCCGTCGTCCAGCCGCAGCTGGCGGGTGGTCGGGTCGTACCCCACGAGAAGACAAGTCCGCCCGCGGCGCACGAGCAGATTCTCCAGGCCGCCTTCCCACTCCGAGCGCTCCACCTCCTTCCACCCCATCCGGGACAGGAGCCACTCCGCACAGTCGAGAACCGTCTCGGCCTCGTCGACGAAGACGCTTCCCGTGCCGTAACGGCGCTCGTAGTCGTCCCAGATCCGGCCGGAATCACCGATCGCGAGATCGGCGGCCTGCCCGGCCGTGACGACGGGGAGCAAGTCCCCGTCGAGTTCCGTCGTCGCCGGCGTGCCGCAGCCCCCGCGTCGGCACCAGGACTCGCCGGGGCACGCGAAGCCGAGCCGGTGCACGACGCCGATCGTGTCGTCGGACGCCGAGGAGCGCGTGATGCAGAGCAGATGGCTGTGCAGGGGCAACGGTGTGCCGCTCAGGCCGTCTTCGCCGGTGAACCCGCCGC
>DASZNR010000186.1:0-83729 GCA_035551175.1 Amycolatopsis sp.
ACCCACACCCGTGGCCGTCAAGATCAAGCTGCAGCGCCTCGGCAAGATCCGTGCGCCGTACTACCGCATCATCGTCGCCGACGCGCGCACCCGCCGGGACGGCAAGGCCATCGAGACGATCGGCAAGTACCACCCGAAGGAGGAGCCGAGCCTGATCCAGGTCGACTCCGAGCGCGCGCAGCACTGGCTGTCCGTCGGCGCCCAGCCGACCGAGCCGGTCCAGCGCATCCTCGAGGTCACCGGCGACTGGCAGAAGTTCAAGGGTCTGCCGGGCGCCGAGGGCACCCTGAAGGTGGCCGAGCCGAAGCCGTCCAAGCAGGACCTGTTCAACGCGGCGCTCGCCGCGGCCGGCGAGGAGCCCACGGCCGAGGCCACCACGCCGAAGAAGAAGTCCACCCCGAAGAAGGCCGAAGCCGAGAAGGCCGAGGCCGCCGAGGGCGAGAAGTCCGAGTGAGTTTCCTTGCGGACTCCCTCGAGCACCTGGTGCGCGGGATCGTCGACAACCCGGACGAGGTTCGGGTCGAGCTGCTGACCACGCGCCGTGGCCGCACGCTCGAGGTGCACGTGCACCCCGACGACCTCGGCAAGGTGATCGGCCGGGGCGGTCGCACGGCGACCGCCCTGCGCACCGTGATGGGTGGCATCGGTGGCCGCGGCGTCCGCGTGGACGTCGTCGACACCGATCGCTGAACCCCTTCGGACCGGTCAGGATGGACGTCGTAGTCGGCCGCATCGCCAAAGCGCACGGCATCCGCGGCGAACTCGCCGTCGACGTGCGCACGGACTCGCCGGAAGAGCGATTCGCCGTCGGCGCGGTCGTCACGACGAAGCTGCGTGACGGCAGCAAGAGGGACCTCACCATCGCAGCCGCCCGCGAGCACAGCGGGCGGCTGCTGGTGCGTTTCGAGGAGGTCCTGACCCGCGACGTCGCCGAGACGCTGCGCGGTGCGTTGCTGCTCGTCGACACCGCCGCGCTGCCGCCCACCGGTGATCCGGACGAGTTCTACGACCACGAGCTCACGGGCCTGCGGGCCGAGCTCACCGACGGCACCGTCGTCGGCAAGGTCGTCGAGGTCGTCCACTCGCCGGCAGGGGAGCTGCTGGAGCTGAACGTCGAGGGACGCGAGGTACTCGTGCCGTTCGTGACGGCGATCGTGCCGACCGTCGACGTCGCCGGCGGCCGCGTGGTGCTGGACCCGCCCGACGGCTTGCTGGACGCCTAGATGCGCATCGACGTCGTCACGATCTTCCCCGAATACCTCGACCCCCTGCGTGCCGCGCTGTTGGGCCGGGCGATCGACCGTGGGCTCATCGAAATCGGCGTGCACGACTTGCGCGACTGGACCCACGACGTGCACCGCGCGGTCGACGACGCGCCGTACGGCGGGGGCCCCGGCATGGTCATGAAGCCCCAGATCTGGGGCCCGGCCCTCGACGACGTCTGCCGTCCCGAAACGCGGCTGGTGGTCCCCACGCCGGCCGGTCGGCCGTTCACGCAGGAGCTGGCCCACGCGTACGCCGAGGAGCAGCACCTGGTCTTCGCGTGTGGCCGCTACGAGGGAATCGACCAGCGTGTGGTCGACGACGCCGCGCGGCGCATGCCCGTCGACGAGGTGTCGATCGGCGACTACGTGCTGGTCGGCGGAGAAGCAGCGGTCCTGGTGATCGTCGAGGCCGTCGTGCGGCTGCTGCCGGGTGTGCTCGGCAACGCGCGATCCGCGGCCGAGGACTCGTTTTCCGACGGCCTGCTCGAAGGCCCCAGCTACACCCGGCCGGAAGTGTGGCGCGACCTGGCGGTGCCCGACGTGCTGCGCTCGGGCAACCACGCTCTTGTCGACCGCTGGCGGCGCGACCAGGCGTTGGAACGCACCGCGCGGCGCCGCCCGGATCTACTGGCCAAGCTGCCGGAAGGTAGTCTCGACGAACGAGATCACGAGGTACTCGATCGGCTCGGCGAGAACCTCGGCTAGACCCCGTGCGAAGCGAGCACGTGCGCCTCTGCCATAATCGACAGGTTGGCGTGAGTGGACCGCCTCGTTCACGAGCCCGCCATCAGCACCCTGGTGTGATTGCAGCAGTACTGCCGCGCGCCCGGGGCCGACGTACTCCAGCTATACGAATCGACGAGGACGGACCACGATGAACACCCTGGACGCGCTGGACGCGCAGTCACTGCGTTCCGACATCCCGGACTTCCGCCCGGGCGACACGCTCAAGGTTCACGTCCGCGTCATCGAGGGCAACCGCGAGCGCAACCAGATCTTCCAGGGCGTCGTCATCCGGCGTCAGGGCGGCGGCGTGCGGGAGACCTTCACCGTCCGCAAGGTCTCGTTCGGCGTGGGTGTCGAGCGCACCTTCCCGGTGCACTCGCCGAACGTCGCGCGGATCGAGGTCTTCAAACGCGGCGATGTCCGGCGCGCGAAGCTGTACTACCTGCGCGACCTGCGCGGCAAGAAGGCGAAGATCAAGGAGCGCCGCGACAGCCGCGAGACCACCTCTGCCTCCTGAGTGGTCAGGCGGTTCCCGGTAGCCTGGCGACGTGGTCGAACCCGTGCCCCAGAACGCCGCTGAGGATGACCCCGACGGCTCGGACGAGGCTCGGTCCGAGTATCGCCGGGGCTCCCACCGGCGGGGCAAATCCCAGAAAAAGCGGTCGTTCTGGAAGGAACTGCCGATCCTGATCGCGATCGCCCTCGTGCTCACGATCTTGATCCAGGCCTTCCTGGCGAAGGTCTTCATGATCCCTTCGGGATCCATGGAAGCCACGCTCCACGGGTGCCCCGGTTGCACGGGTGATCGAATCCTGGTCGACCGCGTCACCTACGACTTCACGGACCCCTCGCCGGGCGACGTCGTCGTGTTCAAGGGCCCACCGGCCTGGACCGAGCACGAAATCGCCCCGCAGGAGTCCAGCAACATCGTCGTCAAGGCCCTTCGTGGACTCGGTTCCCTCGTGGGGTTCGCGCCGCCGGACGAGCAGGACTTCGTCAAGCGGGTGATCGCCGTCGGCGGCCAGACGGTGTCGTGCTGCGATCCGAAGAACCGGGTGATCGTCGACGGCAAGGCACTCGACGAGCCCTACATCCACTGGGAGAACCCCGACCACGCGGTGCAGGACTCGTTCGCGCCGGTGAAGGTGCCGCAGGGCACCCTGTGGGTGATGGGCGACAACCGCAACAATTCCGCCGACTCGCGCTACCAGGGCCAGGGTGGTGCCAACGGCGCCGTGCCCGTGAGCGACGTGATCGGCAAGGCCCGCATCATCGTCTTCCCGCCGAACCGGTGGGGTGGCGTGTCGGACTTCAACCCGCAGTCCGACGCCCAGCCGGTGGCCCTCGGCGCCCCCGCGTGGCAGGAGGGCCTCCCCCTCGGCGCCGGGTTCGCGACCGCCGTGCCCGTACTCTTCCTCGGTCGGCGCCTCCGGGCCCGGCTGCGCAGGGCGGGCGCCCGGAGACGCTAGGCGCCTCGCCCGAGCAACTCCGTCAGACGGGTGGATGCAGCTGTGACCGTTCCCGCTCCCCGAACTCCCGCCGAACCTCTGCGGCCGGCTCGAGCCGTCGTGCGCGGCGAGTTGTTCTGGGGGTTGCAGGGTGCGCTCGAACGTCGTGGCCTCGGCCCGGTCGCGGGCGTCGACGAGGCCGGCGCCGGTGCTTGCGCTGGCCCGCTCGTGGTGGCGTCGTGCGTGCTGCGCCCCGGCGACGGTGCGCGGCTGCCGGAACTCACGGATTCGAAACTGCTCACCGCGAAGGCCCGTGACCGCGTGTACGACGTGGTGCTCAAGCGTGCGCTCGACTACGCGGTGATCGTGATCCCGTCCGAACAGGTGGACCTGCTTGGCATCCGGGTGATGAACCTGGAAGGCATGCGGCGCGCCGTCGCCGCGTTGCGTCGGCACCCGGGTTACGTCCTCACCGACGGCTTCCGCGTACCGGGTATCCCGGCGCCGAACCTGGCCGTCATCAAGGGGGACCGCAGCGTCGCGAGCATCGCCGCGGCGTCGGTTCTCGCGAAGGTGACGCGGGACCGCATCATGGCCGGGCTGCACGAGGATCTGCCGCACTACGGGTTCGACGTGCACAAGGGCTACAGCACGGCCGACCACCTGGCGGCTCTGCGCAAGCACGGCCCGAGCCCGGCGCACCGGTGGTCTTACACGAATGTGGCCACGGTGGCGCTCGCGCATGGGCTCACCGCACCGCACCCGGTCGTGCTCACCTACGCTGCTCTGGAAAACGCTGCTGGTGAGGGCGCCGATGATGGCGGTGACGAGATTCCGAGCGTGCCGATCCGTGCCGTGGCCCGCTCAGTGGGTAAGAATGGACGCTCCGCCGCCGGAGCATCCGAACGAACGCGAGGAGGGGCGCGGATTTCATGAGCGCTGAGGATCTCGAGAAGTACGAGACCGAGATGGAGCTCTCGCTGTACCGCGAGTACCGCGACATCGTCGGCCAGTTCTCGTACGTGGTGGAGACCGAGCGTCGGTTCTACCTCGCCAATGCCGTTGACGTGCAGGTTCGCGACGGCGGCGGCGAGGTGTATTTCGAGGTGCGCATGTCCGACGCCTGGGTGTGGGACATGTACCGCCCGGCTCGCTTCGTGAAGCACGTACGCGTCATCACGTTCAAGGACGTCAACGTCGAGGAGCTCGACAAGCCCGACCTGCGTCTGCCGGAAGACGGCCCGTTCAGCGGCTGACCTTCGGTTTGTTCTGTGGGAGGCCACTCCGTTGCGGGGTGGCCTCCTTTCTTTTCGGCTCTCTCGGCGCGGTAGCACGGGCCACCGACAGTTCCGTGCCGAGCTGACCGGTCGGAGCCGTGCTGATCCACAGCACCCCACTTGTCCACAGTTCGCCGGTTCGCCCCTGGCCCTCACGTCCGTCACCCTGCGACCGTTGATCGCACACGCACCGTGACAGCCGGCACCGGGCCGGCGGCGGCGAGGACGAGGGGGAGCGATGAACGACGGCCCGAACCCGGCCGCCCTGTGGCGCCGTGCGCTCGGTCGCTGGGGTGAAGACCTGGCAGCCCGCCACCTGCAGCGCGCCGGCTTCGTCGTGCTGAGCCGCAACTGGCTCTGCCGCGAGGGCGAACTCGACCTGGTGCTCGCCGACGGTGACCTGGTCATCTTTTGTGAAGTCAAAACCCGCACCGGAACCTACTTCGGCACCCCCGCCGAATCCATTACCGACGACAAAATCGCTCGCCTCCACCGCGCCGCGCAACGCTGGCTCCAAGCCCACCGCGTCGGCTGGTGCCGCACCCGCTACGACGTCGTCACGATCCTCGCCCCCACCGGTCGCCAACCCGAAATTCACCACATCCCGGGGGCGTTCTGATGCCGGCCGCCACCCGCCGGCCACGTGCGGGCTCTCGCGCGTGCTGGTGCCCGACGCCTGAGGTCACCTGGGCGAGCCAGCCGCCCTGTCGCGCGCTGTTGACACCGTCCACGAGCGCGTTCCGGTGCCCGGGATTGGCTTCCTCGAGCGCGGTGGCCGCCACGGTGATTCGCGGCCGAACAGGCGGCGGTGCCGCGTGTGGGGAGGTGCACTGATGCCCATCGCCAAAGCCTGGTCCGTGGCGCTCCTCGGTATCGAGGGGCGAGTGATCGAGATCGAAGCCGACCTCGGGGGCGGGCTCAGCCGGGTCACGCTGGTCGGCCTGCCGGACGCCGGATTGCGTGAGGCGAAGGACCGGGTGCGCTCGGCGGTGCGCAACTCGGGACAGCCGTGGCCCGACGGGAAGGTCACCCTGGGCCTGTCGCCGGCCAATCTGCCCAAAGTGGGGTCCGGCTACGACCTCGGCATCGCCGCCGCCGTCCTTGCCGCCAGCGGGGCCGTGCCGGCGACCAAGCTGCTTCGCGCGATCCTCCTCGGCGAGCTCGCGCTCGACGGCCGGATTCGGCCCGTCCGCGGCGTGCTCCCGGGCCTCCTCGCCGCCCGCGCCGCCGGCTACGAACGGGCCGTCGTCCCCACGGAATCGCTGCCCGAGGCGGCGCTGGTCGAAGGCATCGAGATCGCCGGTGTCTCCCGACTCATCGATCTCGTCGCCTGGCTGAAAGGCGAAGGCGACCTCGAACCCGCCCCCGAACCGGCCTCCGCGGCCCCGCCGGACGTCCCCGATCTCGCCGACGTCATCGGTCAGCCCGAAGCACGGTGGGCACTGGAAGTCGCTGCCGCCGGAGGCCACCACCTGCTGCTGACCGGCCCGCCCGGCGTGGGAAAAACCATGCTCGCCAAACGTCTTCCCGGTCTTCTCCCGCCCCTGTCCACCGACGAATCCCTGCAGGTCACCGCCATCCACTCCATTGGCGGCTCACTCGAGAAATCAGCACCCCTGATCACCGTCCCGCCGTTCGTCGCGCCCCACCACACGATCTCCACCGCCGCTCTCATCGGCGGCGGCACCGGCATCGCGACACCCGGCGCCATCAGCCGCGCGCACCGCGGGGTGCTTTTCCTCGACGAAGTGTGCGAATTTTCGGGTCATCGCCTCGATTCGCTGCGCACCGTGCTGGAGGAAGGCGAGGTCCGGATCGCTCGTGCGAAGGGCTCGGTCCACTACCCGGCCCGCTTCCAGCTCGTCCTCGCGACGAACCCCTGCCCTTGCGCGCCTGCGCGCGAAACCGACTGTGTCTGCTCGCCGATCGTCCGCCGCCGCTACCTCGGGCGGCTCTCCGGGCCCCTGCTGGACCGGGTGGACCTGCGTGTGAAACTTCGCCCGCTGACCGCCCTCTCCGCCCACCACTCGGCGACTCCCGAATCGTCCGAAGTCGTGCGTGCCCGCGTTCTCGCCGCTCGCGACCGCGCCGCTCACCGCTGGCGCACCCACGGCTGGCGCGCCAACTCGGAAGTCCCGGGGCCCGCTCTGCGCCGCGAGTTCGCGCTGCCGCCGCCGACCACGTCCCTGCTCGACCGCGCCCTCGACCGTGGCCTCCTCACGGCTCGCGGCGCCGACCGCTGCCTGCGCATCGCCTGGACGCTCGCCGACCTCTCCGCCGCTGCCCAGCCCACGCCGGACCACGTCTCCGCGGCCCTCGACTTCCGGGAACGGACCGCCGCATGACCGTGCAGCCCCGCGACACCCGAGCGGCCTTGCGAGTTCGGCACCTTCGTCGGTACTGGCGACCCCGCCCGGATGCCCGACCCAGAGCGCCGGCTTTCCCTCGGCGGCGGTCTCTGCCGGTCGCCGCACAACCCGGATTCCGCCAAGCACCACCGAAAACACCGCAATGCCCTACCGGACCCACCGAAGAGCCCAGCCGAAAACGCGCCGCCCGTCTCGAGAGGACTGCCGCATGAGTACCGAAGACAGCACCGAAGACACCGAAGCTGTCCAGGAAAGCCCCACCCGATCACCCGATCCCGCGAAAGGTCACCTGCGGCTCGTCCCCGAACCGCACGATGCGCCCATCCGCGAAGCCGCCCAAGTCCGTGCCTGCTTGGCGCCGCGCGCGTTGACGGTGCTGAGATCGGCAGGTGCGGCGTGACGCTCGTGTCCGCGGCGCCGCACCGCGCCGCAACCGATGAGGAACGGCTGGCGCGGGCGTACTTGCTACGGGTCGCCGAGCCGCCGGCGCCGGCGTTGGTGGCGTTCGTCGGAGAGCGCGGACCGGCCGAAGCGGCGGAGCGCGTACGCAGCGGTGATTGCCCCGAGAAGGTGCGGCGCGAGACCGCAGCGCGCCGGGACGTCGACAAGGCCGCCGCCGACCTCGAGGCCGCGGCGGCGGCCGGGACGCGGCTGGTGGTGCCGGAGGACGATGAGTGGCCCGCGTGGCCGTTGCTGTCACTCGCGGTCGCCACGGGGCGAGGGGTCTCGAACGTCGCCCCACCGCTCGGGTTGTGGGTCCGCGGCGAGGTGAGCCTGGCAGAGGCCGCGGACCGGGCGGTCGCCGTCGTCGGCGCGCGACTGGCGACGAGCTACGGCGAGCACAACGCCGCGGAGCTCGCACACGGACTGGCTGTCAGGGACGTGCCGGTGTTCTCGGGTGCCGCGATGGGCATCGACGGCGCGGCGCACCGTGGTGCTCTCAGCGCGGACGGCGTCACCGTCGCAGCGCTGGGGTGCGCGGTCGACGTCGGGTACCCGGCGGGCAACATCGGTCTGCTCAAGCGCATCGCCGACAACGGCGGCGCGGTGATCAGCGAGTACCCGCCGGGGACACCACCCGCACGACATCGGTTCCTGGTCCGCAACCGGCTGATCGCCGGACTCACCGACGGCACCGTCGTGATCGAAGCCGGCGTCCGCAGCGGCGCGCGGAACACCGCGACGACCGCCGGCGCGCTCGGCAAGGTCGTCATGGCGCTGCCGGGCCCGGCGCAGTCCGGGAATTCCGCGGGGTGCCACGCGCTGATCCGCGACTGCAAAGCCACGCTGGTCACCTGCGTCGAGGAGGTGGTGGAGACCGTCGGCCGATTCGGGCCGGAGCCCGAGGAGGACCGGCCGCCGACGAAGCGCCCGACGGACGTGCTCGCTCCCGAGGCACTGCGCGTGTACGAGGCACTCGTACCGCGAGCCGGACGTTCGGCCGACGAAGTCGCGACCGAAGCCGGAGTGCCGGTCGATCGAGTGCGGGCGCTGCTGCCCGAATTGGAGATCGACGGGTTCGCGGTGCGCGGCGACACCGGCTGGCGGCGGATCGTGCGCGCGGCCAGGCGGTGAACGGCGTGGCGATGCTTGACCTCGGGCGGTGGTTCGCGCAGCGTGATCGCCATGCCGTCAGCGAGCTCCCGCCGGGAGATAGCCGCGCGCCGCGCGGGACATCGGAAAGGCCCGCAGCGCCCCGATTTCCGGGCGCTGCGCGCGGCGTTGCCCGCTTCGGAACGCACGGTACTGGCCGACTACGAACGGCATCTTTCCCTCGAGCGCGCTCTGTCGCCGCACACGGTGCGCGCGTACGTGGGCGACGTCGTTTCGCTGCTGGTGTTCGTGACCGCGGGGGAGGACGACGGCAGACCCGCGCGGCGTCTCGATGAGCTGGACGTCGGGCTCCTGCGGGCGTGGCTGGCCGGGCAGCGTGGCGACGGCGCCGGCCGGACGACGTTGGCGCGGCGCGCGGCGGCGGCGCGGACGTTCACAGCCTGGGCGCACCGCCAGGGCCTGCTCGAAGCCGACCCGGGAGGGCGGCTCGCCGCGCCGCGAGCCCACCGGACGCTGCCGGGGGTGCTTCGGGCCGAGCAGGCAGGTGAGCTGATGCAGGCCGCCGCGGCGGGAGCCGAGCAACAGGATCCGGTCGCACTGCGTGACCGTGCGGTCGTCGAGCTGCTCTACGCCACGGGCATCCGGGTGTCCGAGCTGTGCGGGCTGGACGTCGGCGCTGCCGATTTCGAGCGGCGGGTCGTGTCGGTGATCGGGAAAGGGGACAAGGAACGGACGGTGCCGTTCGGTGTCCCGGCGGCCGGTGCGCTCGCGGCGTGGCTCGACCGGGGCCGTCCGGAACTCGCCGGTACGAAGTCGGGACAGGCCCTCTTCCTGGGCGTTCGCGGCAATCGGCTCGATCCGCGAGCGGCGCGGCGCGTCGTGCACGAGGCGGTGGCAGCGGTACCCGGAGCGCTCGACATGGGGCCACACGGACTACGGCACTCGGCTGCGACCCATTTGCTGGAGGGAGGTGCCGATCTGAGGAGCGTTCAGGAACTGCTCGGTCACGCTACGCTTGCCACGACCCAGCTCTACACTCACGTGACCGTCGAACGGCTGAAGGCGATCCATGACCGAGCACACCCACGGGCCTGACGGGGCCGGTGGCCGCTCAGCTGGAAAACGCCTGGCCGAGCCGCCGGTATACGCGCAGCCGCACGAGCACGGAGACCATACTGAGCCCCATGCCGAGAACGACCGTGCAATGACCTCCACACCGCAAGTCATGGACGCCGGGGTGCACGCCACCGGCGACCAGCCCGCCGTCGGCGATGACTGGCGCCCCGGTCACGACGTCGACGCGGGCATCCAGGTGTTGTGGCAGCAGTTCGCCGACCAGCCGGACCAGACCTCGCGCGACCGGCTCGTGCTGCACTACGCGCCGTTGGTGAAGTACGTCGCGGGCCGCGTGGGTACGGGTCTGCCGACCCATGTCGATGTCGGTGACCTCGTGCAGTCCGGCATCTTCGGTCTCGTCGACGCGATCGAGAAGTTCGAGCCCGCGCGCGGCCTGCGGTTCGAAACGTACGCGATGCAGCGCATCCGCGGCGCCATCCTCGACGACCTGCGCTCGCAGGACTGGGTGCCGCGCGCCGTACGCAGCAAGGCGAAGGAGGCCGAACGCGCCCTTGAGCGCCTCGGCGCGCGCCTGCGCCGCACTCCCACCGACGCCGAGCTCGCCCGCGAACTCAACATCGGTCTCGACGACCTGCGCGACCTGTACGGCCAACTGCAGCTCACCAGCGTCGTCGCCCTCGAGGATCTCGTCACGGCCGGCAGGGACAGCGGCTCCCTCGTCGCCACCTTGCCCGACGACGGCGCCGTCGACCCCGTCGCCGTCCTGGTCGACCAGGACAACCGTCGCCAGCTCGCGGAAGCCATCGCCCAGCTGACCGAGCGGGACAAGATCGTCGTCAGCCTCTACTACTTCGAGAGCCTCACGCTCGCCGAAATCGGCAAGGTCCTCGGTGTCACGGAGTCGCGCGTCAGCCAGCTCCACACCCGCGCCGTGATGCGCCTGCGCGCCAAGCTGACCGAGCACACGACCGCCTGATTCCGGCAGGCGCCGCGTGCGTCATCGGGCCGATCGCCTCACCTCATCCCGTTCCATGGCTTCAGCCGTACCCGGCCCGGTGTACCGACGAGCGCCAGCGGATCGATGTACTCGGCGCCGCGGCGTGCCCCCCAGTGCAGGCAGGCCGCGGTGGTGCAGCCAGGGTGGCCGGCCACGACCGTGCCGATGGGCTGGCCGCGGTAGATCTGGTCGCCCACGGCGACGGACGGGGTGACGGGCAGGTAGGTCGTCCGCAAGCCCCCGTCGTGGTCGATCGCGACGACGCCACGCCCGCCGACATCACCCGCGAAAGTCACCACGCCCATGTCGGCGGCCAGCACCTGCTGCTTGTTGTGGACAACTGCGGGAGTGCGCGGCGCTGCCGGTGGGGGCGGGGTTGGTGGCAGGAGGTAGAATCGCTCCGGCAGCCCATCCGTGGGCTGACTTCGCGTGCTCGTGCGCGCATCTCGGCCGGTTCCGCCGGAAAGCGGAGCGCCGGTCGGAGGTCGCACGGCGCCCGGCGGTCCCTGGGGCTCCTGAATCCGGCACCAGGGTCCGGGCACCGGCACGGCACCAGGGCGAGCGGTCGACCGACCGTGAGCGACGAACCGGACCAGCATGTCCGCGGTGATCGCAACACCGCGGGGGTGCGTGACCAGAGAAGGTGTGATTCCGGCAATGGCCGTCGTCACCATGAAGCAGCTGCTCGACAGCGGCGTGCACTTCGGGCACCAGACCCGTCGGTGGAACCCGAAGATGAAGCGCTACATCTTCACCGAGCGCAATGGCATCTACATCATCGACCTGCAGCAGACGCTGACGTACATCGACCGTGCGTTCGAGTTCATCAAGGAAACCGTCGCGCACGGCGGCACGATCATGTTCGTCGGCACGAAGAAGCAGGCGCAGGAAGCGATCGCCAACGAGGCCGCGCGCGTGGGCATGCCCTACGTGAACCAGCGCTGGCTCGGCGGCATGCTGACCAACTTCCAGACCGTGCACAAGCGCCTTCTGCGGCTCAAGGAGCTCGAAGCGCAGGAGCAGACCGGTGGCTTCCAGGGCCTGACCAAGCGCGAGATCCTCACGCTCACCCGTGAGAAGGACAAGCTTGAGAAGACCCTCGGCGGTATCCGCGACATGGCGAAGGTCCCGAGCGCGGTGTGGATCGTCGACACCAAGAAGGAACACATCGCCGTCGGCGAGGCTCGGAAGCTGAACATCCCGGTCGTCGCGATCCTGGACACCAACTGCGACCCGGACGAGGTCGACTACCCGATCCCGGGTAACGACGACGCGATCCGTTCGGCGGCGCTGCTGACCAAGGTGGTGGCCGAGGCCGCCGCCGCCGGTCTGATGGCGCGCTCGAGCCGCAGTGGCGCTTCGGCCGACGCCAAGCCGGAGGCGGGCGTCGCGTCGGACGAGCCGCTGGCCGAGTGGGAGAAGGAGCTGCTCGCCGGCTCGGACAACGCCGCCGCCGGTGAGTCCGCGGCCGCCGAGGCCGCCCCCGCGGCGACCGGGACCGCGACCGAGCAGGCCCCGGCCAACTCCTGATTCGACTGCGCGCGGGCGGTTCGGACCGGACCGCCCGCGCGCTGATCACCACACGTACCTGAGACGGACGGAATTCAACACGATGGCGAACTACACCGCCGCTGACGTGAAGCGCCTGCGCGAGATGACCGGCGCCGGCATGATGGACTGCAAGAAGGCCCTCGAGGAGAACGACGGCGACTTCGACAAGGCCGTCGAGTACCTGCGCATCAAGGGTGCCAAGGACGTCGGCAAGCGCGCCGAGCGCGCCACCGCCGAGGGCCTCGTCACCGGCGAGGGCGGCGTGCTGATCGAGCTCGACTCCGAAACCGACTTCGTCGCCAAGTACGACGACTTCCAGCAGCTCGCGGGGAAGATCGTCGAGGTCGCGAAGACCCTCAAGACCTCCGACGTCGAAGCGCTGAAGGCCGCGGACCTCGACGGCACTCCGGTCAACGAGGCCGTTCAGGCGCTGTCGGCCCGCATCGGCGAGAAGCTCGAGCTGCGCCGGGTGGTGTCGTTCGAGGGCAAGACGGCGACCTACCTGCACCGTCGCGGCTCGGACCTGCCGCCGGCCGTGGGTGTGCTCGTCGAGTTCACAGGTGACGACGCCGAGGCCGCCCGCGGCGCTGCCATGCAGGTCGCCGCGCTGCGCGCCAAGTACCTGAGCCGCGACGAGGTGCCTGCCGACATCGTCGAGAACGAGCGCCGCATCGCCGAGCAGACCGCCCGCGAGGAAGGCAAGCCCGAGCAGGCCCTGCCGAAGATCATCGAGGGTAAGGTCAACGCCTACTACAAGGACAACGTGCTGCTCGAGCAGCCGTCGGTCAAGGACAACAAGAAGACCGTGAAGGCCTTGCTCGACGAGGCCGGCGTGACTTTGACCCGGTTCGCCCGGTTCGAGGTCGGCCAGGCCTGAGCGAGGTACTGGGACTAGGTTCTGCCACTGTGCCCCGTCTCCGCGGTGCGGGGACGGGGCACAGTCCGGTCCAGCCGCGGAAACCCTTCACAAAGGGGGGCCGCCGAACGCAGGAGGGGACACAACATGGGTGACCGGGTCGACGGCGGCTACCGGCGGGTGCTGCTGAAGCTGGGCGGCGAGATGTTCGGTGGTGGGTCGATCGGGGTCGATCCCGATGTCGTGCACTCCGTCTCGCAGCAGATCGCCGCGGTCGCGCGCACCGGCGTCCAGGTAGCGGTGGTGATCGGCGGCGGTAATTATTTCCGCGGCGCGGAGCTGTCCCAGCGGGGGATGGACCGTGACCGCGCGGACTACATGGCCATGCTGGGCACCGTGATGAACTGCCTGGCCCTGCAGGACTTCCTCGAAAAGGAAGGGTTGCCGACGCGGGTGCAGACCGCCATCACGATGGGCCAGGTCGCCGAGCCCTACATCCCGCGCCGCGCCGAACGGCACCTGGAGAAAGGCCGCGTGGTCATCTTCGGGGCCGGCGTCGGAATGCCGTACTTCTCGACCGACACGGCCGCGGCCCAGCGCGCACTGGAGCTCGGCTGCGAAGCGGTGCTCATGGCCAAAGCCGTCGACGGCGTATACACCGCGGACCCGAAGATCGACCCGGACGCGAAGATGTTCCACGAGATCACCCACCGCGAGGTGCTCGAACGCAATCTGAAAGTCGCCGACGCCACCGCGTTCAGCCTCTGCATGGACAACAATATGCCGATCATCGTTTTCAACCTGCTCACTGAGGGGAACATCGCCCGCGCGGTGAGTGGTGAGAGGATCGGCACGCTGGTCTGCACCCCCGCCGACGGGGCGTCCGCCTAGACCTGCTGGGATCAGCAGTGGATCGACCATCACAACACCGGGAGTAGCCGTGATCGACGAGACCCTCCTCGACGCCGAGGAGAAGATGGAAAAAGCGGTGTCCGTCGCGAAGGAAGACCTCACGTCGGTCCGGACCGGACGGGCGAACCCGTCGATGTTCTCGCGCATCGTCGTCGAGTACTACGGCGCGCCCACACCGTTGAACCAGCTGGCCAGCGTCACCGTGCCCGAGGCGCGCATGGCGCTCATCAAGCCCTACGACCAGACGCAGATCGCCGCGGTCGAGAAGGCGATCCGTGAGTCCGACCTCGGCGTGAACCCGAGCAACGACGGCACCGTCATTCGTATCGTCATCCCCCAGCTCACGGAGGAGCGGCGCAAGGAGATGGTGAAGGTCGCCAAGAGCAAGGGTGAGGACGCCCGGGTCTCGATCCGCAGCATCCGCCGCAAGGCGAAGGAAGAGCTCGACCGGATCGCCAAGGACGGCGAGGCGGGTGAGGACGAGGTCGCGCGCGCCGAGAAGGAGCTGCAGCACCTCACCGACAACTACGTGCACCAGGTCGACGAGCTGGTGAAGCACAAGGAAGCCGAGCTGCTCGAGGTCTGATGAGCCAGGTGAGCGAGGAACGAGAAGAGCGGGTGGAGCACACCCCGCCGCCGGAGCCGGCAAAGGAGCCGGAACCGGCGAAGAAGGACTCCCGGCTCGGGCGCAACCTGCCCGCCGCCATCGGGGTCGGTCTGGTGCTCGGCGCGGCGATCATCGTCTCCCTGCTCACCGTCCGCTTCATCTTCATCGGGGTCATCGCGATCGCGATCGGGGTCGGCACCTTCGAATTCGCCGGCGTGTTGAAGCGTGTCGCGAACATCAAGGTCGCGATGATCCCCGTGCTCGTCGGCGGCCAGGCGATGATCTGGCTGGCCTGGCCGTTCGGCCGCGAAGGCGCGCTGACGGCGTTCGCGCTGACGGTGCTGGTCTGCCTGGTCTGGCGGCTGCCCGGGGGTGCTGAGGGCTATCTGCGGGACACGTCGGCTTCGGTGTTCGCCAGTGCGTATTTGCCGCTGTTCGGTGCGTTCGCCGCGATGCTCGTGCCGCCGGACGACGGCGTCGGCCGCGTCCTCACGTTCCTCATCGCCGTCGTCGCCTCCGACACGGGCGGGTTCATCGCCGGTGTCCTCGGTGGCAAGCACCCCATGGCGCCCGTGATCAGCCCCAGGAAGTCGTGGGAAGGTTTCGCCGGGTCGATGGTCGCGGGGATCGCTGCGGGGATCCTCACGGTCACGCTGATGCTCCACGGCCAGATCTGGCAGGGCGCGGTGTTCGGCGCGGCCATCGTGCTCACGGCGACGATCGGCGACCTCGTCGAGTCGCTGATCAAACGCGACCTCGGTGTGAAGGACATGGGCACGCTCCTGCCCGGCCACGGCGGCATCATGGATCGCCTCGACTCGCTGCTGCCTTCGGCCGTGGTCTCCTGGGTGCTGCTCACGGCGTTCGTCCCCGCCTGACCTGCGTTGGGAGCCCGGACCTCCCAGCGGTGAGCGAACAGTTCGTTTACCGCCGAAGTGTCCGCGGGGTTCCATCGCAGGTATGACCACCTCGACTCAGGAACACGCCCCGGCCAGGCTCGCGCTCACCGCGGTGTGTCTCGGGTTCGTGATGATCACGCTCGACGCGACCATCGTGAACCTCGCGCTGCCGGCCATCGGCGCCGAGTTCGCCGAACCGTCGACGGCCGCGCTGCAGTGGGTCGTCGACTCCTACACCGTCGCGCTGGCCGCGTTCCTGCTCACGTGGGGTGCCGCGGGGGATCGGTGGGGTTCGCGGCGCGTGTTCGAGATCGGCACCGCGGTGTTCGTCCTCGCGTCGATCGCCTGTGCCGCCGCGGGATCCTTGCCGATGCTGGTCGCCGCGCGCGCCGTACAAGGTGCCGGCGCGGCGGCGTTGCTGCCGTCTTCACTGGCTCTGATCGTCCACCAGTTCCCCGAAGCCGGGGCTCGCGCTCGCGCGCTCGGCGCGTGGGGTGGCATGAGCGGCGTCGGGCTGGCGGCCGGTCCGGTGCTCGGCGGGCTCGCCGTCGGGCTGGCCGACTGGCGGCTCGTGTTCGCGGTGAATGTGCCCGTCGGCGTGATCGCGATCTGGCTGACCCGCCGCTACGTCACCGAAACCACGCCGCACGAGAAGACCCGCCTCGACGTCGTCGGGCAGATTCTCGGCGCGGCCGCGCTGGCGGGAGTCGTCGCGGGGTTCATCGAAGCCGGGCACGCGGGCTGGACCGCGGCGACGACGCTCGGGCTCATCGGCGCCGGAATCGCCGCCGGAGTCGCGTTCGTGGTGGCCGAGAAGGCGGTCCGGGCGCCGGTGCTGCCGCTGGGGGTCCTCAAGGTCCGCGACTACGCCGTCGCGACCGCCATCGGCGGCCTGTTCAACTTCTGCCTCTACGGCACCCTCTTCTGCCTCGCCCTGTTCCTGCAACGGATCTGGCATCTCGGCGCGCTCGAGGCCGGACTCGCGCTGCTGCCGCTGACGCTCGCGGTGGGGTTCAACGCGCTCGCCAGCGGCCGTCTCACGCACCGCTTCGGTTCGCGCGTGCCGATCGTCGCCGGCGGCCTCACGGCGATGGCGGGCTCCGCGGGCCTGGCCCTGCTGCCGGACCAGCCGGCGCCGGTGCTGCTGATCGTGTTCTCGCTGGTCTTCGGTTGCTGCTCGCTCGCGATGCCGGCGATGACGTCGCTCGCGATGAATGCGTTGCCGGGCAAGGCAGGGCTCGCCGCGGGCGTGCTGAACGCGGCGCGCCAGACCGGGGGTGCCGTGGGGGTCGCGCTCGTCGGTGGGCTACTGCCCGGAGCCGCGATGTGGGGCGTCGCGGTGGGTTACGCCGGGATCGTCGCGTTCACGGGGTTGTTGCGGCGTCAGTCGTCGTAGGGGTCGTCGACCTCGGCCCGGCCGACGTCGTCGCTCGTGCGCGAGTGGTCGATCACGGCGAAGACGGCGCCGTCGGGGTCGGCGAGGATCGCCGTGCGGCCGAACGGAGTGTCGTACGGATCGATCACCACGGCGCCGCCGGACATCAGAGCATGGCCGGCGGCCGCGTCGACGCCGCGGGCCGGATCGACCCCGAAGTACACGAGCCAGTGCGGGGGAGTGTCGCGGTGGTACTCGGGGCCCATGACGTAGCGGTAGAGCACGGGTTCGTGCTCGATGAGGTATTCGGCATAGTCGATGCGCTCGCCGTCACCGATCTGGTGGCTCGCGTAGTTGAAGAGCTTCGTGTAGAAGTGGTCGGCCGCCGCACCGTCGTGGGCGTTGAGGTCCGCACCGCTGAACGTGTTGGGCACGCCGGTGGCGAACCGCCAAGCCGGCGGCGCCTCCCAGAACACGACGGGCGCGCCCGACGCGTCGACGGCGTGGAGGATGCTCCCGCGGTCGGGGATCGCGATGGGGCCGAGTGTCACGCGGCCGCCGAGGTACTCGACCCACTCGGCCGCGCTCGCGGTGTGCGGCACGGAGATGTGCAGTGTCCACCCGGGAGCGCTCTGCGCACCGGCTCGGTAGAGCCCGCCCGTCGGCTCGCCGGAGAGTGACGAGATCCAGTACCGGCCCGTTGGCGCGGCGGGATCGCGGTGCACTTCGTACTCCCAGCCGAAGAGGCCGGCGTAGAACTGCTGGGTCACCGCTTCGTCGCGGCAGGCCACTTCGATCCAGCACGGCAGCCCCGCCGGGATCGCGCGAATGCCGGCCGAACCGACGGACATGGTGGCCTCCTGCTCCCCGGATGAGGGAGAAGTCTATGCGGTGTCCGTGTTTTTTCGCTGTGAGCGGCGAACCCGGAACCCGGGCGCGGCCCGCGACGTTGGAGTCGTTCGTGCGATGGTTCTCCCGTTCGGCGGCGTCGGAAGTGCTGCCCAGCCCCAACATCTGGTACTACCAGCGGGCTTACGAGGTGGAGAACCGTGCGCAGGACGCCGATGGCGAGATCTGGCGCGTGCTTCGCGAGGAGTGCGACTGGACCGGTCGAGACGTCCTCGACATCGGCTGTGGTGACGGGTTTCACTTACCGCGCTTCGCGGACGTCGCGCGTTCGGTGCTCGGCGTGGAGCCGCACGAACCGCTGGCGCGCGACGCGGCGAAGCGCGCGGCCGATCTGCCGAACGTCTCGGTGAAGCAAGGCCGCGCGCAGCGGCTGCCGGTCGCCGACGCCAGCGTCGACGTGGTCCACGCTCGCACGGCGTATTTTTTCGGGCCGGGCTGCGAACCGGGGCTGCGCGAAGCGGATCGGGTGCTGCGGCCTGGCGGATCGATCGTGATCGTGGACCTCGACGCGACCAGTGAGCCCTACGGCGGGTGGATGCGGGCGGATCTGCCGCACTACGACCCGGTTGCGGTGGAACGGTTTTTCGCGGCCGAGGGATTCCGGCTGCGGCGCGTGCCCACGCGCTGGCAGTTCGCCGACCACGCGGCGCTCGAGTCGGTGCTGAAGATCGAGTTCAGCCCGAAGGTGGCCGAGCGAGCGGTCGGCGAGGTGCTGCGGAGCACCCGCTCTGCGCGAGTTGCGGGCGTGACGCTGCCGGTGGGCTACCGCGTGCACACACGGGTCAAGCCCACCGGCCTCGTCCTGCCAGGTCACTCCGCGGCTTCCGGCGATTCGGCCGCGTCGTCCTCGACCTCGCCAAGGATCGTGTAGATCGAGCGGCGGGCCTCGTTGAGCACGTCGACCACGCGAGCCTGCTGGCCCGCGGACCCGGCGCGCATCACCTGCACAACCGCCGCCGCGAGCGTCGCGCCTGCCTTGCGCAGGTCGACCTCCACGGGGTCGACGTCTTCGGCGAAGTGCTCCCAAGGCGGGGTGCCGGTCTGCTGCTCCGCGGCGGTGCGGCCCTCGTCGGTGAGCTCGAACAGCTTCTTGCCGTTCTCGTCTTTGCTCACGACCAGGCCTTCGTCGGCCAGCATCTGCAGCGTCGGGTAGATCGAGCCGGGGCTGGGCTTCCAGAAGCCGCCGCTGCGCTCGCCGATCTCGCGGATGATCTCGTATCCGTGCCGCGGTTGCTCCGCCAGCAGGGTCAGGATCGCCGCGCGGACGTCGCCTCGTCGGCCACGCCGCGGGCCGGGGCCACGACGTCCGCCGGGACCGTGCCCACGACGTCCGCCGCGCGGACCGCCGGGACCGAAGCCGAACTCGCCGAACTCACGGGCCCATGGCCCGAAGGCGGGACGGGGGTGTTCACCGTGTTCGAAGTGCGCGCTTCGCGCACCGGGGAAGGGGTGTCGTCTCATGTCTGTGTTCCTTTCTCGAACTGTTGCGACTGCTTCACGATATATCGGAAACGGTCGGAGTGCAACCCTAGGCTCCGCGCAGGCCGCGTGACCTGCGTTTGCGATACTCGAAGCCGTAGGAAGAACCCCTGAACAACCTGGGAGACCCGACCCCCCATGCTGGACCGAGCGGTCATCGACGCCTTGTTCCCCGCGGATCTGCCCGAACCGGAGCACTGGGAACAGCGCTACCCGGCGCGGCCGCTGCCCGAAGGCGCCAAGGTGACCCGGTTCGGGCCGTCGCCGACGGGATTCGTGCACATCGGCGGCATCTACGTGGCGACGATCGACCAGGACGTCGCGCGCCGCTCGGACGGCCGCTACCTGGTGCGCGTGGAGGACACCGACCAGTCGCGTGAGGTCGAGGGCGCGCTGGAGCAGTTCGAACGCGGCTTCTCCTACTTCCGCCTGTCCGCCGACGAGGATTCGTTGCGTGGCGGTGACTACGGCCCGTACCGCCAGTCGGAGCGCGAGCAGATCTACTTCACCTACGTGCGCCACCTGTTGCGCGAAGGTCGCGCGTACATCGACTTCGCGACGAAGGACGAACTCGCGTCCATCACCGCGCGCCAGCAGGCGACGAAGCTGCCCACCGGCTACTACGGCTCGTGGGCGATCTGGCGCGACGCGTCGGCCGAGGACGTGCAAGCGAAGCTCGACGCCGGCGAGCCGTGGGTCGTGCGGTTCCGCGCTCCCGACGACACCGGCGCGCGGGTGCGCTTCACCGACGCCATCCGCGGCACGATCGAGGCCGAGGCCAATCGCAACGACGTGGTGATCCTCAAGAGCTCCGACCAGAGCCCGAGGCTGCCGACCTACCACTTCGCGCACGCCGTCGACGACCACCTGATGCGGGTGAACCTGGTGATCCGCGGCGACGAGTGGATCTCATCGGTGCCGGTGCACCAGCAGCTGTTCGAGGCGCTCGGCTTCGAACCGATCACCTACGCCCACATCGCACCGCTGATGAAGCAGGAGGGCGGCAGCAAACGCAAGCTTTCCAAGCGCAAGGATCCCGAAGCGTCGGTCGACTTCTACATCGAGGCCGGCTACCCGACCGAGGCCGTGCTCTACTACCTGCGTGGGCTCGCCAACGGCCGGCTCGCCGAGCTGCCCCTCGAGCAAGCGCTGCGGGAGCCGATCAACCTCGACGAATGCGGCGTCGCGGGACCGCTCGTGGATCTCGTGAAGCTCGACGACATCTCCGCCGACCACGTGGCGACGCTCTCCGGCGAGGACATCCTCGCGGCCGTGCGCACGTGGGCGCAGCAGTTCGACCCGGAGCTGCTCTCGGTGCTGGAGACGTCGGAGGAACTTGCGCTGCGGGCGCTGTCGGTCGAGCGCGTCGGTGTGGAGAACCCGCGCAAGGACCTCAAGAAGTGGAGCGACTTCCGCGCCGTCTACGGGTTCTTCTTCCCGCAGCTGCTCGCTCCCGTGACCGGCCCGGACGACGAGCGCATCGCCGCGCTCGGGGTCGCACCGGACGTCGTGCGCGCAGTGGCCGCCGATTTCGTCGCGAACTACCAGCAGCTCGAAGACGGGCAGGAGTGGTTCCAGCAGATCCGCGACGTCGCGGCGAAACACGGGTTCGCCAAGAACGCCAAGGAGTTCAAGAAGAATCCCGACGCGTTCCCCGGTTCGATCCGCGAGGCGTCGCAGATCATCCGCATCGCGATCACCGGCTCCACCCGCAGCCCGGACCTGCACTCGATCACGCAGGCGCTCGGCCGCGAGGAGACGTTGCGGAGGTTGGCCGCGCTCACGGCGTGAGCGCCGCCGTCAGTCTCCGGCGACGACCACGGTGACGCCGGGCAGCTCGCGGAAGGGAGCGAGCTGCGCGGCGCCTGCCGAGGCATCGGTGATCAGCGTCCACTGGTCCGGCAATTCCGACCACCAGTGCGAGCCGTTGCCGCCGAGCTTGCTCGCGTCGGCGAGAACCACCACTCGCCGCGCCTGCTCGATCATGCGGCGCTTGACCGACGCCTGTTCGGCAGTGGACTCGCACAGGCCACGGACGGCGTCGACGCCGTCCGCGCTGAGGAAGGCGCTGTCGGCGGTCAGCCGGGCCAGCGCGGCTTCGGTGAGCGGGCCGACCATGCCGTGGCTGATGTGGCGGACCGCGCCGCCGAGCGCGACGAGTTCCACCCCGTCGGCGTCGGCGAGCGCGGTGAGTGTGGTCAGCCCGGTGGTCGCGACGCTGATGCCGCTCCACGAAGTGAGCCTGCTCGCGAGCGCGCCGGCGGTGGTGCCAGCGTCGAGCAGGAGGAACTGGCCCGGTTCGATCAGCCGCTCGGCCGCGCGCGCGATGGCGGCCTTCTGCGGTGCGGCGATGGTCTGGCGCTCGTGCAAGGACTGTTCCTCGCGACCGGCCGCGAGCGCCCCACCGTAGGTGCGGACGACCGCGCCGGAATCGGTGAGCGCGGACAGGTCGCGCCGGATCGTGGAGGCGGTGACGCCGAACCGCGCGGCGAGCTCCTCGACCCCGACCGGCCGGGTACGCAGCAGGTCGCTGATTTCGGCGCGCCGCGCGGTGGCGTTCACGGAAGCGGGTCCTCCTCCACTTTGGGCGCCAGCTCCACGGCCTGGCGCAGCGCCTCGAGCATGCTCGCCTGGTCCGCCTTGCCGGTGCCGGCGATGTCGAAGGCGGTGCCGTGGTCCACGCTGGTGCGGATCACCGGCAGCCCGATCGTAATGTTCACTCCGGTGTCCAGCCCGAGCACCTTCACCGGCCCGTGCCCCTGGTCGTGGTACATCGCCACGACCAGGTCGAAATCGCCGCGGACGGCCCGGAAGAACACGGTGTCGGCGGGCAACGGACCTTGTGCGTCGATGCCTTCGGCGTGCAGTTGCTCGATGGCGGGCACGATCTTGTCGCCCTCTTCGCCGTGGCCGAACAACCCGTTCTCACCCGCGTGCGGATTGATTCCGCAGACCGCGATCCGCGGGTGCGCGACGCCGGCTTTGCGCAGCGTCTCCGCGCCCCGGCGGACGGTCCGAGTGACGAGGTCGGGCTCGATCTTGGCGACCGCGTCGACCAGCCCGATGTGGGTGGTCACGTGGATGACCCGCAGTTTCGGTGCGGTCAGCATCATCGACACCTCGGGCGTGCCGGTCAGCGCGGCCAGCAACTCGGTGTGCCCGGGGTAGCGGTGGCCGGCCGCGTGCAGGGCCTCCTTGTTGAGCGGAGCCGTGCAGATGGCGTGCACCCGGCCGGCCATGGCGAGTTCGGTCGCCGTCACGATGAACTGGTATGCGCCTTCGCCTGCCGCCGGCGAGAGCTCGCCGAACGGCAGGTCCGCCGGGATGAGGTCGAGGTCGATGCAGTCGATCACGCCGGAGCGGTAGCCGGCCTCCTCCGGCGACGACACCGCGTCGACCTTCAGACCGGCGCCGGTGATCTCGATCGCCTTGCGCAGCCGGGCGGCGTCGCCCACGACGATCGGGCGGCAGGATTCGTACAGCTGCGGATCGGCCATGGCCTTGACCACGACCTCGGGACCGACGCCTGCGGCGTCGCCCATGGTGATGGCGACGATGGGACGTGCCACGAAATTCCCCTCTCTGACTTGCGGTGGCCAGGTTCAGCGGACGGTGGTGGCCGTGCGTTCGTGCAACGACCGTCTCGCACGCTCTACAGTGGACGGTTCGCCGAACGCGCCGGCCTTGGTGACCAGCGTGAGGCCGCCGAGTGCCGGTATCCGCGAGCGGACCACGCCCGGTTCGATCTCCCCGAGCACGGTGAAGTCCTTGGCGCCCGCGGAAAGCAGCACCGCGCGCGCCGTCTCGCCACCGGCGAGGATCAGCGCGCCGACGTCGGCGTGCGTGCGCAGGTATGCCGTGGTGACCTCGGACAACGCGGCCGCCACCTCGGCGGCGTGCGAACGGTGCACCGGTGCGCCCGGATCGGGGACCAGCAGAAGGTCGCCGGAGGCGGCACGCAGTGCGGCGGCCGCTTCCCGTTGCTGCGCGGGCCCGAACGGCGCGGCGATCTCCACCGCGGTGACCTCCGGCGAGGCGGCGATCACCGCGCGCTGGTCACGGCCAGGTGCGGAGTAGCTGCCGAGTACGGTCAGCACCCGCCCGCTCGTCGCCTCATCGTCGTCGCGGTGCGCGGTTCGCGCGCCGGCGGCGGCACGAGCGAGCCCGGCGGAGCCGACCGGCAGCACTCGCGGACCGAGTATTGCCAGCGCCGCAGCGAGCACCCGCAGGTCGTCGTCTGTTTCGGCGTCGGCGCAAACGACCCGGACGCCGTTTGCCTGGTGCCCGTCGTAGGCGCGCACCACCGCGTCCGGGCCGGAGCGGACGAGGTCCAGCGGCAGCAAAGCGGTGCTCACGCCAGAACCGGTGAAGAGGGCACTGAGCTCACCGCCGGGGTGGGGCGTGCCGTCGACGTGCAGGACTCCGCCGGTCACGGTCCGCCCGGTCGCCGGAAAGGACGGTGCGAGGAGGGCACCGGCGTCCAGTGCGTCCAGCGCGGCGAGGACCTCGGTGGCGATGTGGCCGCGAAGCGTGGAGTCGATCTTCTTGTACAGCGCTCGCCCGGCAGCGGCGGCCGCCTGGACGGCGGAGCGCACCGCTTGCGCGGCGAACTCGGGGCTGCGGTGCCTGCTGTCGGTGTCGATCGCGACGACCTCGGCCGAGGGAAGGCCGTCCGACGGATCGAGGACGACGACCACGTCGGTGAACGGGCCGTGCACCGCGGCCGAGTCGGCGGCTCCGGTGAGATCGTCGGCGATCACGGCCAATCCCATGCTCACGATGAGGTCTCCTCCGCCGGTTGCTGCTTGGTCTTCTCACGATTGCGGGCGCGGGAGGCGAACCACGCGGTCGCGAAGGGCACCAGCAGCGACGTCACCACCACTGAAGCTGCCACGAGGATCGTCGCCTGCGGCGCGGCGTCGTGATACGCCGGGTTCGCCGACGCCACGATCGCCGGGACCGCTGCCGCGTTGCCTGCCGTGGACGCCGCGGCGATGCCCGCGATTCCGTTTCCGCCGGTGACCTTGTCGGCCAGTAACAGCACGGCGCCGGTCAGCAGGAACACGAACACGCCGAGGCCGATGCCCAGCAACCCGGCCCGCCACACCGAGGTGAGGTCGATGCTGGAGCCCAGCGCGAACGCGAAGAACGGAATCAGCACGGGAACCGCGCGCGAGAGCCATTCGCGCATCTGCGGGTCGAGGTTGCCCAGCAGCATCCCGACCAGCAGCGGAAGGATCGCGCCGACGAGCGTCTGCCACGGGAACGCGGCCAGGCCGGCCGCGCCGAGGGTGAGCATGGTCAGGAACGGCCCGGACTCGATGGTCATCACCGAGTAGGCCGCGACGTCCTTGTTCTTGCCGAACTGGCCCATCAAGGCCATGTACAGCCCGCCGTTGGTGTCGTTCATCGCCGCCACGACGGCCAGCGTGGACAGCCCCGCGAAGGCTCCGGAGCCGATCGGCGTCTCGCCGAGCAGTCGCCCGAGGATGACACCCACCACCACCGAGGTGAGCACCTTCGCCCCGAACAGCACGCCACCCTTCTTGAGGATGTACGGCGTCGCGCGGACCTCGATGCCAGCGCCCATGCAGACGTAGAACACCGCGAGGATCGTGAGCGATCCGGAGAACAGAGCCCCGGTGAAGGACCCGAAGAACTTCCCGGTGCCGGGAGCCACGGTGTAGAGCACCGAGCCGATCAGCAGCGGAACGATCATCATCCCGCCGGGAATGGCCTCGAGCCGGCGTTTGATCGGAATCGCCACGCGCTCCTCCTTGAACGTGCGGGAGCCCGGTTCTGTCCGACCGGACTGCGTTGTGCGTGCAACGATAAGCGCATCTGCGCACAACGCGCAAGTGTCGTGCGCGTTGTGCGCAAACTCGTCAGCTCCTGCGCCGTCGCAGCACCGGTGTCGTGGAGCCGGAGGCGATATGGGACCATTGGTCAAGTCATGACCGCCCTCCCCCTTGTTTTCGATGCGCCCAAGCGCGGCCTCCCGCCGCGTCACCTCGCCGACCTCTCCTCCGCCGAGCGGGCCGAAGCCGTCGTCGAGCTGGGGGAGAAGGCGTTCCGGGCGAAGCAGCTGTCGAACCACTACTTCTCGCGGCTCACGGTCGACCCGGCGGCGATGACGGACATTCCGGCGGCCTCGCGCGAACGGCTCGTCGCCGAGCTGATGCCCCCGCTGCTCACCGAGGTGCGCGCCCTGTCGGCCGACAGCGGCGCCACGCGCAAGACCCTGTGGCGAGCCCACGACGGCACGCTGCTCGAGAGTGTCCTCATGCGCTACCCGGACCGCGCGACACTCTGCATCTCCAGCCAGGCCGGTTGCGGCATGGCGTGCCCGTTCTGCGCGACCGGACAGGGTGGTCTGGACCGCAACCTGTCGACGGCCGAAATCGTCGACCAGGTCCGCTCCGCCGCCGCCGTCATGCGTGACGGGACCATGCCCGGAGGACCCGGCCGGCTGTCGAACATCGTGTTCATGGGCATGGGTGAGCCGCTGGCGAACTACCGGCGGGTCGTTGCCGCGGTTCGCCGGATCACGGAGCCGTCGCCGTCGGGGCTGGGGATTTCGCAGCGTTCGGTGACGGTGTCGACGGTGGGTTTGGCACCGGCTATCCGGAAGCTGGCGGACGAGAAGATGCAGGTGCGTCTCGCGGTGTCCCTGCACACGCCGGATGACGAGTTGCGAGACACGTTGGTACCGGTCAACAACCGCTGGTCGGTCGACGAGGTGCTCTCTGCCGCCCGCTATTACGCGGATACTTCGGGTCGGAGGGTGTCGATCGAGTACGCGTTGATCCGGGACATCAACGACCAGCCGTGGCGGGCGGAGTTGCTGGCTCGCCGGTTGCGCAAGCACCTGGGTCAATTGGTGCACGTGAACGTCATTCCGCTGAACCCGACGCCGGGATCGAAGTGGGATGCTTCCCCGAAGCCCGTCGAGCGCGAGTTCGTGCGCCTGGTGAACGCCGGTGGCGTCGCGTGCACCGTGCGCGACACCCGGGGCCAGGACATCGCCGCGGCGTGTGGCCAGCTGGCTGCCGAAGGCTGAACTTTCGTTTCCGTGATGGAGAAGTTGTCTTGATGTCGACGCCCAGCCTGCTCGACCCGGCTGCTGAAGAACTGATGCTGCGCGAGGTGACCAGTGGTGTCGCGATCGCCCGCACGGTGCGTGAGCTGCTGGGCGAGCGGTTCGATCCGGTGAGCTTCATGTACGTGCTGATGCGCGCGTACTCCGTCGACTTCCACGCAGCCCGCGCCGCCTCGCGCTGGCACGAATTCCAGGACGGCCCGCGCGCACTGTCGGACGCGGACCTGGAAGCATTGCTGGCGCCCTGGCTCGCCACGAGCTGATTTTCACCGGCGCCCCCGACTTTGAGCCCGCCTCTGGACTCGTGAGTGGTGGCGCCGGTTAGAACCTGGTTGGAACCGGCGCGAACACTCACGAGTCTTGCAGCTCGTGGCGCCGGTTGTGCGCGCCGGATGACGGTTCGACCGGAAAGGTCACTTCGGAAGCTCCATAGTGGACAATTTCGCCCTGTGCGGAAAATCGGATTCCCGCGGGGAAACCTACGCTCGCCACATAAAGTTTCTCGTAGTGGTCACATCACGGTCGGTGCCCGGCGATCACCCGCCTTCAGGATCACTCGGAAGAGTGGTTGCCGCCGGTCTACGCCAGGTGGGCGAGGCAAACTCGGAGCACTGCGTGAGAAAAATGGCTCAGCCGCACCGCGTTACATCACTCTTTAGTGGTGAAATTGCGAAAAGTATCGTCACTGACCCGGCTTGATCAACGCGCAGCGCATCCGATCTTGTTTTGTCATTCCGGGCGCCCTTGATAGCGTCACGGCCTCGCCGGTGATCGACAGTTGCGTCGCATCACGCGCGGATTCGGGGGTCCGTCGGCGGGTCCATTCTTGAGGTTCGAAAGGACAATTCATGCGTTCTGCCCTGCTGCGCGGACGGACCCTCGTGGTCGCCGCTCCGGCGCTCGCCCTGCTCGCCGCTGCCACCCCCGCCGCGGTTGCCGCCGACGCCCCGGCGGGATCGGCCTACGGTGCGTCCGCATCGGTCTCGCTGCTTCCGGGAGTGTTGGGGGACAAGGGAATCTCCGTCGACACGGGCAAGATCGCGCCGTCGAACACGGACGGACCCACGTCCGCGTCGGTGGTCGACGTGCCCCTCAAGGGCCTGGTCACGGCAAAGGCGATCACGAGTTCCGCCAAGCAGGCCGACTCCGACGTCACGTCGAAGGCCGCGATCGTCGACGCGAAGCTGCCGGTGCTCGCCGCGCTCGCGGGCTCGACGCCGAAGGCCAGCGTGATCAGCTCCGAGTGCACGTCCACCCCCAGCGGCATCAAGGCGTCGTCGAAGCTCGTCGGCCTCGACCTCGGCCGGATCGGCAAACTGCCCGTTGGCACCGCGCCGAACCAGAAGATCGGCGTCCCCGGCGTGGTGCAGGTGATCGTCAACGAGCAGATCAAGCACGACGACGGCAGCCTCACCGTCAACGCACTCCACATCAAGCTCCTCGGCGGCAAGGCCACCGGCGCGCTCGGCTCCGGCGACATCGTGCTCGCCTCCTCCACCTGCGCCAAGGCTTCCGGGCCGTCCGAGCCCACCGAGCCCACCGAGCCCAGCACACCGACCGCGCCCGCGAAGCCCCCGGCCTCGGGCCCGGGCCAGGTCACGGTCGTGCCCGCCGGCGCGCCGGAGACCGGTGACGGTTCGCTCGCCACGGTGATCGTCCAGTGACCCGTCGCCGGTTCGGGCTTTTCGCCCTGCTGCTGGCGCTCGTCGCGAACTTCGCGCTGATCGGCTGCGGTTCGCCGGCCGCGGCACCACAGCCGGCCGCGCCGGCGAGTTCGGCCGCGCCCGCCGTCGGGCTCGCGCGGTCGGTGCCGGTCTCATTGGACGTGCCGAGCATCGACGCGCACTCGTCGCTGGTTCCGCTGGGCCTCAACGCCGACAAGACCGTGCAGGTCCCGCCGGTGTCCGAGCCGCTGCAGGCGGGCTGGTACGAAAACAGCCCGACGCCGGGCCAGGTCGGCCCGGCCGTGATCCTCGGGCACATCGACGGCAACCACCAGAAGGGCATCTTCTGGCGGCTGCACGAAGTCAAGAAGGGCGACCAGGTCGTGGTCGGCCGGAAGGACGGGTCGAAGGCGACTTTCACCGTCACGAAGGTCGATGAGATCGCGAAGAAGTCCTTCCCGACCGAAGCGGTGTACGGCAACACAACCGACCCGGAGATCCGCCTCATCACCTGTGGCGGGGCGTTCGACGCCGCCGCGCACAGCTATCTCGACAACATCATCGTCTACGGCACGCTCAACACGTAGACCCGAGACCAGGGCCTCGTCGTCTCGCGCTCGGGCGGGACGACGAGGCCCTGCTGCGATCATCCGGGCCTGGCTCACGCGGCGGCGGCCGGCGCCGCCAGCAGAGCCAGCCCCGCGGGCGTCAGCTCCGCCGGCACCTGCTGCCCGGCAAGGCCGAGCCGTGCGGGACGCACGAGGCCGTCGTGGGCGAGCGTGTGGGCGGTGAACTGATCGCAACACGGCAGGCCGTCGACGAACAGGTCGGGTTCCACACTGCAGGTGACCCGCGCGCGGCCGGCGGCGACGGCGCGCAGCATCGCGATCCCGCGTGGGCTGGTGGTGGTTCCCATGGCTGCCTCCTCAAGCCGCTCTTACCTACGCGTCGAAGCAGCAGCCGCCAGTTCGACATCCCGGAGCCCTAATCTTGCGGAAGATTGCCGCGAAGAGCCGGGAGCGCCCATGCTGATCGAAGACCTGCAAGCCGTCCTGCCGCCGGAGGCCCTCGTCGCCGACGCCGACGTGTTGCGCGGCTACGCCCACGACGAAGCCGAGTGGGCGCCGTGGTCGCTGCCCCAGGTCGTGGTGCGGCCGCGGACGGCCGAACACGTGCAGGAGATCGTGAAGGTCTGCCTCGAACACGGCACCCCGCTTGTCACGCGTGGCGCCGGCACCGGGCTGTCGGGCGGTGCGAACGCCGTGCCCGGGTGTGTCGTGCTGGTCACCGACCGGATGACGGCGGTCAAGGAGATCGACGCCGTCGAACGGCTGGCGGTCGTCGAACCCGGCGTCGTCAACGACGACCTGCGTGCGGCCTGCGCCGAACACGGGCTCTGGTATCCGCCCGATCCGGCGAGCTCGCCCTGGTCGACGATCGGCGGCAACGTGGCCACCAACGCCGGCGGCGTCTGCTGCGTCAAGTACGGCGTGACCCGCGATTACGTGCTCGGTCTGCAAGTCGTCACCGGGACGGGCGAGCTCGTGCGGCTCGGCCGCCGCACCGCGAAGGGCGTGGCGGGTTACGACCTCGCCGGGCTCATGGTCGGCTCGGAGGGCACGCTGGGCGTGATCACCGAAGTCACCGTGCGGCTGAAGGCACAACGCGCGCCCGAAGCCACCGTCGCGGGCTACTTCGACTCCACGGTCGCCGCCGGGCAGGCCGCCGTCGCGATCGTCGCCGCCGGGGTGGTGCCCTCGGCGCTGGAACTCGTCGACCGCCATTGCCTCGAAGCAGTGGACCGGTGGAAGAACATGGGCCTTTCGGCCGACGCCGAGGTCGTGCTTCTCGGGCGCAGCGACGCGCCGGGCCGGGCGGGCGAACACGAGGCGGCCGTGATGCTCGAATGCTTCGAGAAGGCCGGCGCGACGTGGGCGGCACAGTCGACGGACCAGGAGGAAGCCGACGCGTTGTTCTCCGCGCGGCGGCTCGCGTACCCGGCGCTGGAGCGGCTCGGCCCGCTGCTGACCGAGGACGTGTGCGTGCCGACGCACCTCGTGCCCGAGATGCTCGCCCGTATCGACCTCGCGGCCAAGCGGCACGACATCCTGATCGCCAACGTCGCGCACATCGGCGACGGCAACCTCCACCCGCTGCTGAGCACCCCCGTCGGCGACGAGGACGCGCGGCGGCGCGCACAGGCGGCGTTCGACGAAATCGTGGCCGACGCGCTCGCGCTCGGCGGCACCGTGACCGGGGAGCACGGCGTCGGTCTGCTGAAACGGCCGGGGCTGGAAAACGAGCTCGGACCTGCCGTTCTCGGCCTTCATCGCGCGGTCAAAAATGCGCTCGACCCACGGGGAATCTTCAATCCGGGCAAGGTGATCGCTTTTCACTCAGTCGAGTGAGTGTAAATAGTCCGTAAAGGACAGTGTGCGCCCTGTGACCGGTCTCTCCTAACCGTTTCACGAAGTTGGTTGCCACAGGCAAGCAACTTGCTTAGCCTAGCTAAGGGAACGACAGAGAGAAGGTCTTTCACTGTGGTCGAGCGCAGAACGTATTCGCTCGCGGAACTGGGCCCGCGATACAAGTGGATCGCGTTGTCCAACACGACGCTGGGCATGCTGATCGCGACGATCAACTCGTCGATCGTGCTCATCGCATTGCCCGACATTTTCAAGGGCATCGGGATCAACCCGCTGGAGCCGGCGAACACCAGCTACCTGCTGTGGATGATCATGGGCTTCCTGGTGGTCACCGCGGTACTCGTGGTGAGCTTCGGGCGCCTGGGGGACATGTACGGCCGCGCCCGGATGTACAACCTGGGGTTCGCCGTGTTCACCGTGTCGTCGATTCTGCTGGCCGTCACCTGGTTCCAGGGTGACGCGGCCGCGCTGTGGCTCATCGGCTGGCGCATCGTGCAGGGCGTCGGTGGCGCGTTCCTCATGGCCAACTCCTCCGCCATCCTGACCGACGCTTTCCCGGCCAACCAGCGTGGTCTCGCACTGGGCATGAACGGTGTCGCGGCCATCGCCGGTTCATTCCTCGGTCTGGTCGTCGGCGGTGTGCTCGCGCCCGTCGACTGGAACCTGGTTTTCCTGGTGTCGGTGCCGTTCGGTGTGATCGGCACGATCTGGGCGTACGTGAAATTGCACGACACGGGTGTGCGCAAACACGCGAAGATGGACTGGTGGGGCAACATCACCTTCGCGGTGGGCCTCATCGCGGTTCTCGTGGGCATCACCTACGGCATCCAGCCCTACGGCTCCTCGCCCACCGGCTGGGGCAGCCCGATGGTGCTGTCGTGCTTGATCGGCGGCATCGCCGTGCTGATCGGGTTCGTGATCATCGAGACCAGGGTGGCGAACCCGCTGTTCCGGCTCTCGCTGTTCAAGATCCGGTCGTTCACGTGGGGCAACGTCGCGAACCTGACCGCGTCGCTCGGCCGCGGTGGTCTCCAGTTCATCCTCATCATCTGGCTGCAGGGCATCTGGCTGCCCCAGCACGGCTTCACCTTCGAGCAGACGCCGCTGTGGGCGGGTATCTACATGCTGCCTCTGACGGTCGGCTTCCTGGTGTCCGCGCCGACGTCCGGCGTGCTGTCCGACCGCATCGGCTCGCGGCTGCTCGCGTCCAGCGGCCTGGGCATCACGGCTATCACCTTCGTGCTGCTGATGATCCTCCCGGTGAACTTCAACTACTGGGCGTTCGCGGGAATCCTGCTGCTCAACGGTATCGGCATGGGCATGTTCTCCTCGCCGAACCGGGCCGAGGTCATGAACAGCCTGCCTGCGGACGCGCGTGGTTCCGGCGCGGGCATGATGACGACCTTCCAGAACGCGGCCATGGTGCTCTCGATCGGCTTCTTCTTCAGCCTGATCATCGCGGGCCTGTCGGACAACCTCCCGGCGGCGATGTCGCAGGGCCTCACCGCCCACGGCGTGCCCGCGGCGTCGGCCGACCAGATCGCGCACCTGCCCGCGGTCGCCGTGCTCTTCGCGGCGTTCCTCGGCTACAACCCGATCCAGCAGCTGCTGGGTGGTCAGCTCGCGAGCCTGCCGCCGGACCAGGCGTCGTTCCTCACCGGCCGCAGCTTCTTCCCGAACCTGATCTCGGGCCCGTTCCAGGACGGTCTCGCCGTGGCGTTCGGCTTCGCGATCGTCGTCTGCCTCATCGGCGCCGTCGCGTCGCTGCTGACCAAGGACAAGGGCAAAGCGCCCGAGTCGATGGGCGAGGAACTGGCCGCGGTGGCCGGGGAATCCGGCGCCGGCCCGAGCGAGCTCGTGGGGCCGACCAGCGATCGGTAGGACCTTGTTGGGTGCACGGCCGCCTCGGGATCTGGTCCCGGGGCGGCCCTTTTCTGCCAGGTCGCAGGTACCGCGGGTGGTCGGGAGGTGGCGTTCGCGATGCCGTGGCGGCACCGCCGATCGCGGCGAAAATCCAGGACACCGAGCAACGCGCGCCGCAGGCGAGATACCTTGAGCGACACGCGGCCGGCTGGGTTTTGGGCAGCGCCGCGTCGCGATCAGCGAGAAGTCCGGAGTCGAGGTGACTTCCGCGCGACGGCAGTGCCGGGCAACTCGGCCGCCGAGCGGTTACGTCCGTCCCCGCGCCGGGTGGCGAAAAACGTCCTACTTGCGCCAAGCCGTGCGGCGCTTGCGGATGTCGAGCATCAGCAGCAGGGCCAGGAACGCGGCGAGACCGACGAGCCACACGTTCTCGGTGTTGTTCTCGTGGTTGCCCTTGATCATCAGCAGCAGGATGACGACGCAGACCCAGCCGGCGATCCGGGTGGCCTTCGGGAACGAACCGTGCCAGCCCCAGCGCGCCGACGGCTCGTCACGGGGGTCCACCTCGGGGCGCTTCTCGATCGCCTTGCCTGCCACGATCACTCCTTCTGACCCGCTGAACCTCGTACGGCGTAATGATCCCACACCCCTGGGCGCTCCGCGGAGACGGCCCGCACCTCGACGGGCGATAATGGCCCACGATGACTACCTCGCGAAGCGTCCTCGTACTCGGCTCGACCGGGTCCATCGGAGTCCAGGCCCTCGACGTCACCGCCCGCAACCCCCACCTGTTCACCGTTGCAGGCATCGCCGCCGGTGGCTCCGACCCGCAATCGCTCGCCGCGCAGGCACTGGCCCACGGCGTGGCCGCCGTCGCGGTCAGCAGGCCGACCGTCGTCGAAGACCTGCAACTCGCCCTGTACGCCGAGGCGCAGCGCCGCGGCTACGCCAAGGGCGAGTTCCGCATCCCCCGCATCTTCGCGGGTGCGGACGCCGTGACGGAACTCATCGACGCCGTGAACGTCGACATCGTGCTCAACGCCCTGCCCGGCTCGCAGGGGCTGGAGCCGACGCTGAAGGCGCTCGCAGCAGGCTCCACGCTCGCGCTGGCCAACAAGGAGTCGCTCATCGCGGGTGGTCCCCTCGTGCTGGCGGCGGCCAAGCCCGGCCAGATCGTGCCGGTCGACTCCGAGCACTCCGCCATCGCCCAAGCCCTGCGCGCGGGCCGGGAGAACGAGGTCGCGCGGCTCGTGCTCACGGCTTCGGGCGGGCCGTTCCGCGGCCGCCAGCGCGCGGACCTCGCCGAGGTAACCGTCGAGCAGGCGCTGGCGCACCCCACGTGGTCGATGGGGCGGCTCATCACGATCAACTCGGCGACGCTCGTCAACAAGGGCCTCGAGCTGATCGAGGCCGCGCTGCTGTTCGGCGTCGAGCCCGCGCGCATCGACGTGACCGTGCACCCGCAGTCGATCGTGCACTCGATGGTGACCTTCACCGACGGCTCGACGATCGCGCAGGCCAGCCCGCCCGACATGCGGCTGCCGATCGCTTTGGCGCTGCACTGGCCGGAGCGTGTGCCCGGCGCGGCGAGCCCGTGCACCTGGGACGGGTCCGCCAGCTGGACGTTCGAAACGCTCGACAACGAGGCGTTCCCGGCAGTCGAGCTGGCCCGCCACGCCGGCACCGTCGGCGGCTGCCTGCCCGCCGTGTACAACGCGGCGAACGAGGAAGCGGTGGCCGCCTTCCTGGCGCAGAACACCGGCTTCACGTCGATTGTGGACACTGTTTCGCAGGTGGTGGAAGCCGCCGACGAGTGGCGTCGCGAGCCGCGCGACGTCGAGGACGTCCTCGCCGCCGAGCGCTGGGCTCGCGCGCGTGCCGGGACGATGCTGGGTAAGGGGAAGTAGCGCGTGCTCGCGTACATCATCGGGGTGGTGCTGTTCGCCCTTGGCATCTGCATCTCCGTGGCGCTCCACGAGGCCGGCCACATGGTCACGGCCAAGATGTTCGGGATGAAGGTCCGCCGGTACTTCATCGGCTTCGGCCCCACGATCTTCTCCTTCAAGCGCGGCGAGACCGAGTACGGCGCGAAGTGGATCCCGCTCGGCGGGTTCTGCGACATCGCGGGCATGACCGCACTCGACGAGGTGACGCCGGAAGAGGCGCCGCGCGCGATGTGGCGCTTCAAGACGTGGAAGCGGACCGTGGTGATGTCGGCGGGCTCGATCACCCACTTCATCCTCGGCTTCGTGGTGCTCTACCTCATGGCGATCACCCTCGGCCTGCCCAACATCGCCGCCAAGTCGGAGCCGTGGCCGCCCGTGATCTCCAGCCTGTCCTGCGCGCGTCCGGCGACCACGACCGCGGAGCTGAACGACACGTCGTGCCCGCCCGGCGCACCGACCCCTGCCAAGACGGCCGGGATGCGTGCGGGCGACAAGATCCTCTCCGTCGCCGGTAAGCCGACGCCGAGCTGGACCGACGTGCTGAAGCTCGTGCAGGACGCGAACGGTCCCACCGCGATCGTCGTCCAGCGTGGCGACCAGAAGGTGAACCTCGAAGTCGACATCCCGCGCGTGAAGCGCCTCAGCAGCGACAACAAGGTGAACGAAGTCGGAATGATGGGGGCGTCGACCGAACTGCCCCCGTCGTACCTGCACTACAACGGCATCACCGGGATCGGCGCGACGTTCAGCTTCACCGGGAGCATGTTCGCCCAGACCGCCGAACGGCTCGTGCAGTTCCCCGAGCGCATCCCCGGCGTGGTCGACGCCATCTTCGGCGGCCAGCGCGACCCCAACGGCCCGGTCAGCGTCGTGGGTGCGAGCCGGATCGGCGGCGAGGCCGTGGAGCAGGGCGTGTGGGAGGTCTTCTTCCTCCTGCTGGCCAGCCTGAACTTCTTCATCGGCGTGTTCAACCTGCTGCCGCTGCTACCGCTCGACGGCGGGCACATCGCGGTGGTCTGGTACGAACGGGTGCGCGACTGGCTTCGCGGCCTGCGCGGCAAGGCCGCGGGGGGACCCGTCGACTACACGAAGCTTTCGGCGATCACGATGGTGCTGGTCGTGATCGGCGGTGGCATCACCCTGCTGACGGTGACTGCCGACATCGTGAACCCGATCCGCCTGCAGTAGCCGCGGCCACCGGCCGGGCCAGGACCTGCCGGATGGCCCCCGACCGGGCGTAACGCAACTCACCGGCACGGCCGACTTCCGTTGGATCAGCCCGGGTCGATGTAGGTAGGCTGGCGGCGTGACCGTCGCGCTAGGTATGCCAGCACTGCCACCCCCCGTCCTCGCCGAGCGCCGCAAGACCCGCCAGCTCCACGTGGGTCCGGTGGGGGTCGGCAGCGACTTCCCGATTTCCGTGCAGTCGATGACGACGACGCTGACCTCCGACGTCAACGCCACCCTTCAGCAGATCGCCGAGCTCACCGCGGCCGGCTGCGACATCGTGCGTGTCGCCTGCCCGTCGGCCGACGATGCCGAGGCACTGCCCGCCATCGCGAAGAAGTCGCAGATCCCCGTGATCGCCGACATCCACTTCCAACCCAAGTACGTGTTCGCGGCCATCGAGGCCGGGTGCGCCGCCGTGCGCGTGAACCCTGGCAACATCCGCAAGTTCGACGACCAGGTCAAGGAGATCGCGCAGGCCGCGAAGGACCACGGCACGCCGATCCGGATCGGCGTCAACGCCGGTTCGCTCGACAAGCGGCTCCTGGAGAAATACGGCAAGGCCACGCCCGAGGCACTGGCCGAATCGGCCATGTGGGAGGCGTCGCTGTTCGCCGAGCACGACTTCCACGACATCAAGATCTCGGTGAAGCACAACGATCCGGTCGTGATGGTCCGTGCGTACGAGCTGCTCGCCCAGCAGTGCGACTACCCGCTGCACCTGGGCGTGACCGAGGCCGGTCCCGCGTTCCAGGGCACGATCAAGTCGGCGGTCGCGTTCGGCGCGCTGCTGCGCCAGGGCATCGGCGACACGATCCGCGTGTCCCTGTCCGCGCCGCCGGTCGAAGAGGTGAAGGTCGGCAACCAGATCCTGCAGTCGCTGAACCTGCGGCCGCGCAAGCTCGAGATCGTCTCGTGCCCGTCGTGCGGGCGCGCGCAGGTGGACGTGTACACGCTCGCCGACCAGGTCACGGCCGGTCTCGAGGGCATGGAGGTGCCGCTGCGCGTCGCGGTCATGGGCTGCGTCGTGAACGGCCCGGGCGAGGCTCGCGAAGCCGACCTGGGCGTCGCCTCCGGCAACGGCAAGGGCCAGATCTTCGTGAAGGGCGAGGTCATCAAGACCGTGCCGGAGCACGCGATCGTGGAGACGCTGATCGAAGAGGCCATGCGTATCGCGGAGGAAGCGGGCGACAGCGTCGGCGAGGGTTCGCCGAGCGTCACCGTCGGCTGAAGTCTTCTCTGACGGCCGGCCCCCGCTCGGGGCCGGCCGTTGTCAGCCCCGCAAGTGGTGCTGTGCGGCGTCCTTGATTTGCATGCGCACGTTTTCCAGTGCCGCGGCGACGTCGTCGATCTGCCGCGTGGCCTCGACGATGGCTCCTTGGACGGCGGTGGCGGTGGAGGTCTCGCCGAGCAGCCCGAGCACCCGGGCCTGCAGATCCTCCAGTTCGCCCTTCGTCGCGAGGGCGATGCCGGTGGGCACCTGGTCGGCCAGCAGTTCGAGCTGCTGCGCCTGCTCCTGGATGGTCATGACGGTGGTGCGTCCTTTCCTCGCCGGTCCCCGCAGTCCGTGGTAGCAGAAACCGCGGCGCCGCGGCCTACGCTGGTCAGGTGAGTCACAGCTGGGCCACGCGCGTACCGCACCCCGCTCTGCGAGGGCTCGTAACCCGCTACGTCGGCTACTCGCAGGACGACGTCACGCTCGCCGTCCACCGCGGGCTGCCTTCGCGGCACGTGACGCTGATCGTGAGCCTGGAGGACCCGATCCGGTTCGCCTTCGCCGGCCGAGAGGGTGCCCTCCGAGGGCTGGTCGGCGGGCTGCACACGGCACCCGCGTTGATCACGCAGGACCGGGTGCAACGTGGTGTCCACGTCGAGCTCGACCCGCTGGGCGTCCGGGTTTTGCTGGGGGTGACCGCCGCCGAACTGAGCGGGTGCGTCGTGGACCTCGCCGACTTCGGTCGTTCGCTGCCTGCGTTGGCTTCGCTGCCTTCGCGGCTGCACGAGGCTCCGGACTGGGCCGCGCGGTTCGCGATCCTGGACTCGGTGCTCTCCTCGCGCTTGGCCGGCGACCCGCCGCCTCCCGAGGTGGGTGCGGCGTGGCGGCTGCTGTGCCACAGCGGGGGCTCGCTGCGCGTGAGCGACCTGGCGTCGGAGGTCGGCTGGAGCCGTCGCCACCTGGCCGAACGCTTTCGCACCGAACTCGGCCTTCCCCCGAAACAGGCGGCGCGTGTCCTGCGCTTCGAACGCGCCGGCCGCCTGCTCCGCTCGGCGCAGTTCCTGGACCTCGCTTCCGTCGCCGTCGCAGCCGGCTACTACGACCAGGCACACCTGTCCAACGAGTGGCGCGCGCTCGCGGGGTGTTCGCCGGGGACGTGGATCGCCGAAGAGCTCCCGTTCCTCCAAGACCCGGAGGCCGGGGCGGCGCCAGACTCTTCGCCATGACACCTTCACCGACTGTCTGGCCCGCTTTCCGTTACGACGACGCCCCCGCAGCCATCCGCTTCCTCGTCGACGTCCTCGGCTTCGACCAATCCCTCGTGGTCCCTGGCGACGCCACTCGTGCCGTCGCCCACGCCGAACTTCGCTGGCCTCCCGGCGGCGGCGTCATGCTCGGCAGCACCGGTGGCCCCGCCGACGCCGTCCACGACACCATGAAACCCGGCACCGGCGCCGCCTACCTGGTCGCCACGGACGCCGCCGCGGTGGACGCCCTCCACGCCAGGGCAGCCACCTCGGGCGCCGACATCACCGCGGGCCTCCACGACACCGATTACGGCTCGCACACCTTCAGCCTTCGCGACCCCGAGGGCAATTCCTGGACGATCGGTACTTATCGGGGCGCTTAGGTTCCGGTCAGCTCCTAGCTGCCGACCCGGGGCATGCTGCGTGGGCGAGCGGCCAAGGCAGCGAGAGCACGCGGCTTGGGCCGATTGTGCCGTTCATCTCAGCGTGTCGGCTGGCTTGCGTTCCGTTCACCCGGTTCATCTGGCACTCTGGATGTTGTGTTGCGGCTTGCGGGTGCACGGCTGCTCGACGATCGGGACTATCCGGCAGTGCGTGCTGCGCTCGCCGCCGACCCGGTCAGCAGCTGCATGGTCAGCGCCAGGGTCGAGGCCGCGGGCCTCGACCCGTGGCGTCTCGGTGGCGAGCTCTGGGCCGCAGACGGGCGCGCGGCGCGGAGCGGGCGGCTGCAGGGGCTGTGCTTCGCGGGCCCGAACCTGATTCCCTTGCGCGGCAACGCTTCGGCGCTGCGTTCGTTCGCCGACCGGGCATTGCGGCGGCAGCGCACGTGCTCGTCGCTCGTCGGGCCGGCCGAGCAGGTGCTGGGGTTGTGGGACGAACTGTCCAGCGAATGGGGGCCGGCGCGCGAAGTGCGCGGCGATCAGCCGCTCATGGCGCTCGACGGCAGCCCACGGGTGAAACCCGACTCACGCGTGCGCGCGGTGCACCCGGACGAGCTGGACCGCTACCTGCCGGCGGCCATCGCGATGTTCATCGAAGAGGTCGGCGTCGACCCGCGCGCGGGTGACGGCGGTGCGAGCTACCGGGCCCGCGTCAGCGAGCTCATCGCGACCGGGCGCGCGTTCGCGCGCTTCGAAGATGGCGAAGTCGTGTTCAAGGCCGAGATCGGCGCCATGTCCGCGACGGTCGGCCAGATCCAGGGCGTGTGGGTGCATCCCGAACGTCGCGGCGGCGGCCTCGGCACGGCGGGGACCGCCGCGGTCGTCAACCGGCTCGTCAACGGCCTCGGCCGTACGGCGAGCCTGTATGTGAACGAGTTCAACGCACCCGCGCTCGCCGCGTACCGCCGGGTCGGGTTCGAGCAGGTCGGGCAGTACGCGACCGTCCTGTTCTAGCGCCCTTCGTCCGTCCGGGTCGGCGTTGCTCCCCCCGTGGCGCGCCGTGAGCTGGTTCGATCCGGGACATGGCTCTTCGACGGCGCGGCGCTGCCCTCACCGCGGCCCTGCTGGCCGTGCTCCCGCTCGCCGCGTGCGCGTCCGACGGGCCCGAGGACACGCTCGCCGCGTTCCTCTCCGACGTCGGCAAGGGCGACGTGGCGGCCGCCGCCGCGCAGACCGACTCGCCGGAAGCCGTCAAAAGCCTGCTCACGCAGGTCCGCAAAGCCCTCGAGCCCACCTCTGTCGACGCGACCGACGAGTCGGTGAAGCAGTCCGGTGGCACCGCGACCGGCAGCTACCGCCTCACCTGGCACCTCCCGAAGGGCCGCACGTGGACCTACACGGCGACCGCGCAGCTCACGTCCGCCGACGACGGCTGGCAGGTTCGCTGGCAGCCCACGGTCGTGCATCCGCAGCTCGCGGAGCAGCAAAGCGTCGCCCTCGTGGCCGACCCGGCCGCGCAGCCGCCCGTGCTCGACCGCGACGGCACTCCGCTGCTGCGGCCGCAGACGGTGATCGGCGTGGTGGTCGACCCCGCGAAAGCGGGCGATGCCGCCGCGGTCGCCGGCAAGCTCGGCCCGGCACTGCACCGCTTCGACGCGACGGTCACGGCCGCGTCCGTGTTGCAGGGCATCGAATCCACCAAACCCGGCTCCGTCTACCCCGTGCTGTCCCTGCGCGAAAACGACTACGAGCAGGTCAAATCCGCCATCTACGACCTGCCCGGCGTCCGCTTCACGAGCCAGCTGCGCCTGCTGCCCGACGACCGCGACACTGGCCGCCAGGTGCTGCCGGCGCTGCGGACGATGGCGGAGCAGCAGGCCGCGCGCGGCGATGGCTGGCGGATCGTTTCGCTCGACGTCACCGGCAGCGAAGCCGGTGAACTCTACGCGGTGGCGCCGAAAAATCCGCCGGCCTTGACGAGCACGCTGTCGGCCCGCATCCAGGCGGCCGCCGAGCAGGCGCTCGCACCGGTGCCGACGCCGTCGGCGATCGTCGCGCTCCAGCCGTCGACGGGACAGCTGCTGGCCGTCGCCCAGAACGCACCGGCCGACGCGCAGGGACCGCTCGCGCTCACCGGGCGCTTTCCGCCCGGCTCGACGTTCAAGATCGTCACCGCCACGGCTGCGCTCTCGGCCGGGCGTGTGCGCCCGGACTCGCCCGTGGCGTGCCCGGGCACGGTCACCGTCGCCGGCCGCGTCATCCCCAACGAAAACCGGTTCGACCTGGGCACGGTGTCGCTGTCGAAGGCGTTCGCGCAGTCGTGCAACACGACGTTCGCGCAGCTTTCGGCCGGACTGTCGCCGACCGCGCTCACGGACGCGGCGCGCTCGCTCGGTGTCGGCGCCGACTTCGTGATCCCCGGGCTGACGACGGTCACCGGCTCGGTGCCGAAGGCCGGCACCGAGGTGCAGCGCGGGGAAAACGGCTTCGGGCAAGGGACCGTACTCACGAGCCCGTTCGGGATGGCGCTAGCGGCCGCGGCCGTGCAGTCGGGCAAGGTTCCCGTGCCGACGATCGTGAAGGGCACCACGGCGAAGGTCACCGGCCTCGGTCCACCGCCGAAACCCGATGTGCTCGACGCCGTGCGCTCGATGATGCGCGAGGTCGTGACCAGCGGCACGGCCACCGGCGTGCGAGACCTGCCTGACGTGCGCGGCAAGACCGGCACGGCCCAGTTCGGGGATGGCACGCACTCCCACGGCTGGTTCGTCGGGTACCAGGGCGACCTCGCGTTCGCGGTGCTGCTGACCGACGCGGGCTCGTCGACCCCGGCGGTGGCGGCCGCGCATCGGTTCCTCGCGGGCGTGGCCGCCTAGTGACGTCGTAGTCTGGAGCCATGTCCGTTCGTGCCTCCCTGACGCCCGGCGTCCAGACTCCGCGCCGCCCCGTTCCCGCCGAAATCCCCCGTCCCGAGTACGTCGACCGGCCGGCGCCGAAACGGGACACCGGCAACGGCGTGCGCACGCCCGAGGTGATCGAGGCGATGCGCGTGGCGTCGAAGATCGCGGCGCAGGCGCTCGAAGAAGGCGGCAAGGCCGTGAAACCCGGGGCGACCACCGACGACGTCGACAAGGTCGTGCACGAGTTCCTGATCGACCACCACGCCTACCCGTCGACGCTCGGCTACCGGGGCTTCCCGAAGTCGTGCTGCACCTCGCTGAACGAGGTGATCTGCCACGGCATCCCGGACTCGACCGTGATCGAGGACGGCGACATCTGCAACATCGACGTCACCGCCTACATCGGAGGTGTGCACGGCGACACCAACGCGACGTTCCTCGCCGGCGACGTCTCCGAAGAGGCGAGGCTGCTCGTCGAGCGCACCCGAGAAGCGACGATGCGCTCGATCAAGGCAGTGCGGCCCGGCCGTCAGCTGAACGTGATCGGGCGCGTGATCGAGTCGTACGCCAAGCGCTTCGGCTACGGAGTGGTCCGTGACTTCACCGGCCACGGCGTCGGTCCGTCGTTCCACACCGCGCCGACCGTGCTGCACTACGAGGAGCCGTCGGTGGAGACGATCATCGAGGAAGGCATGACCTTCACGATCGAGCCGATGATCACGCTGGGCACCATCGACTACGACGTGTGGGCCGACGACTGGACCGTGACCACCAAGGACAAGAAGTGGACGGCCCAGTTCGAGCACACCCTCGTGGTCACGGCCGACGGCGCGGAGATCCTCACGCTCCCGTGAGCTCCGCGACCCGACCGACGCTCGCCGTCGCATGGGGCGGGTATTCGCGCTGACCCGACTTGGGCGCCCGGGTGGCCGCGGCTCTCGGCCAGGCTTTGGTGGGCGGCAGGATCCGCAGGCCGTGGATCCCTCGAACACGGTGGCCGTCGCCGGGAGTCGTGCCGGCGACGGCGATCCGAAGCCGTACTCGGCGTCGGCGTCTCGGTCAGGCGCTCGTTTTGGACTGCTCCGCGCGGTTGAGGAGGTCGTCGAGGAAGCCGCCGGCTTCGGCGGCCGCGCGGCGAGCATCGCGGGATTCGATGGCGTCCACGAGGCCGCGGTGCTTGATGATCTCAGGGTGGCCGGGGTCGTCGTAGGTGGAGTCGTAGGTGGAGAAGACGCTGGCGGTGACGGCTTCCATGAGTCCGCGATAGAGCTCGAACAGCAGGCCGTTGTGTCCACATCGGACGACTTCGAGGTGGAATTCCGCGTCGGTGCGGGCGAAGTCGTCGGTGCGACCCTCGTGGTGTTCGGCGTCGCGCTGTTCGAGAAGCGTGCGCAGGCGGGCGAGGTCGGCGTCGGTGCGAGCCGTGGCGGCCAGGCGGGCGCCTTCGACCTCCAGTGTGCGGCGGACTTGCAGGACCTCGCGCAGCTCGGTGCCGCACAGGCGCCTCAGCGCGCCCGACACCTCGCTGGTCGCGCGCACGTACGTGCCGTCGCCCTGACGAACCTCGAGGATGCCGGTGTGTGCCAGCGCGCGCACGGCTTCGCGCACGGTGTTGCGCCCGACCCCGAGCTGCGCGACCAGTGCTTGCTCGGTCGGGATGCGCTGCCCGACCGGCCATTCCCCCTGTGTGATCGCTTCGCGCAGCTGATCGATGACCTGGTCGACCAGGCCAGCGCGCCGCGTGGTGGCGAGTGGCACAGGATTAATCCCTTCATCCAATCATCCTACGTATGCGATAGTAGCGGATGTGTCCATAGATTCCTGGGATTCCGCTCCGCGTCCCGCTACCTACCGCGACCGGCTCGAACTCGAGCTCGAGGGATCTCTGGAGGAGGAGACCCGGCGTCGCCCAGGTGTGGTGGCCGGGGGTGCGCTGCTCGCGGTCGCCGTGGTGCTCACGGCGCTGAACCTGCGGCCCGCGATCACGAGCATCGGCCCGCTGCTCGCGGAGATGCGCGGGGATCTCGGCGCGTCGGCGGTGTGGGCCAGCGTGCTCACGACCGTGCCCGGCCTGTGTTTCGCCGGCGCGGGTCTTGCGGCCCCGCTGTTGTCGCGCCGCTTCGGCATCGGCTGGGCGATCGCCATTTCGCTCGCCGTACTCACCGCGGGCCTCGTGATCCGCGTGGCCGACGGCCAGTTCGTCGTCCTCGGCGGCACGCTCGTGGCGACAGCAGGCATCGCGCTCGCCAACGTGCTCATCCCCGTTGTCATCAAGGACTCGTTCCCCGCGCGCGTCGGCATGATGACCGGCGTCTACACGGCCGCACTGCAGGGCGGCGGCGCCGCGGGCTCGGCGTTGAGCCCGCCGCTGGAAACGGGCCTGGGCGGCTGGCGCCAGTCGCTCGGCTCGTGGGCCGTCCTCGGGGCCGTCGCTCTCGTCGTGTGGCTCATCGCGGCCCGCGGCACCGGCCGCGCCGCGCAGCCCGCCGCCGGCGCCGAACGCGGGCGCTCGCTCATGCGCAGCCCGCTCGCGTGGATCGTCACGCTGTTCTTCGGCCTGCAGGCCTTTCTCGCCTACGTGGTCATGGGCTGGCTCCCGCAGGTCTTCATCGACTCGGGCGTGAGCAAGGGTGACGCAGGCCTGCTGCTCGGCCTGATTTCCGTGATCGCGGTGCCGATCAGCCTGATCATCCCGCCCGTCGCGGCGCGCCAGGGCTCGCAGAGCTGGTGGATCGTCGGCATGGGCGTGTGTTACCTGGCCGGCGTCGGCGGCCTGATCGTGGCGCCGGGCGCGTCGCCGCTGCTGTGGAGTCTGCTGATCGGCATCGGCATGAGCGTCTTCTCGCTGGCGCTCACCGTGATCGCGCTGCGCGCCCGCACCGGCGCCGACACCGCGCGCCTGTCCGGCATGGCCCAGGGCTACGGCTACCTGCTCGCCGCCGTCGGCCCGCTCGTCTTCGGACTGCTCCATGACGCCACCGGGAGCTGGACGGTCTCGCTGATCGTCGTCATGGTGGTCACCTTGGTGCAGATGACGTTCGGGTTCCTGGCGGGACGCGCCCGCTACGTCTGAAGCCCGGGCTCAGTCCAGCGGCAAATTCAGTAGCGCGTTTTCGATCAGCTCCGGCATTGCCGGGTGGATCCAGTACTGACCGCGCGCGACCGCGCGCGCGTCGAGGCCGAAGCTCATGGCCTGGATCAGCGGCTGGATCACCGAAGACGCCTGCGGTCCGATGATGTGCGCGCCCAGCAGCTGCCCGGTCGCCGGATCCGCGAGCAGCTTCGCGAAGCCCGTGGTGTCTTCCATGGCCCAGCCGTACGCGATGGCGGCGTAGTCCTCCTTGGAGACGACATACGAGATGCCGCGGGCGCGGGCGTCCTGCTCCGTGAGCCCGACCGACGCGATCTGCGGCGAGGTGAAGATCGCGTGCGGCACGAAGCGGTGGTCGGCCTTCACCCGGTCGTCCGGGTGCAGCAAATTGTGTTGCACCACACGGCTTTCATGGTTCGCCACGTGCTTCAGCTCGTACGGCGACGAGATGTCCCCGAGCGCGTAGATGCCGGGCACCACCGTCTCCTGGTACTCGTCCACGATCACGTGTCCGCTGTCCGTTGTGGTCACACCGGTCGCGGCGACGTCGAGCACGTCGGTGTTGGGCCGGCGGCCGGTGGCCACGAGGATCACATCCGTGTCGAGGGTTTCGGCACCGTCGGGGCCCTCGAGGTCCAGAACCGCGCCCGTGCCGTTCTTGCGCACGCCCAGTATCTTGCGGTCACGGCGCAAGTCGAAGCGTTCCGCGGCCAGCTCCGTGAAGCGTGCGCTCACGTCTTCGTCCTCCGAACGCACCATGGCTCCCGAACGCAGAACCACGGAGACGTCCACCCCGAACGACGCGAAGACGTGCGCGAACTCCGCCGCGATGTAGCCGCCGCCGAGGATCGTCACGCGCTTCGGCAAAGCGTCGAGCCGCATGACCGTGTCCGACGTGTGATAGCCGGTCTCCTCGAGCCCCGGAATGTCGGGCACGACCGGGCGCCCGCCCGCGGCGAGCACGAACCGGTCGGCCGTCAGCACCTCGTCGGGCCGGCCGTCGGTGAACCGCACGCGCAGCTGCTTCAGGCCGGTGAACCGGCCTTCGCCCCGGTAGACGTCGACGTTCTTGTTGTCTTCGTGATTCGTCCGGTACTCCTCGCCGCCGGCGGCGATCGGGTCCACCCTTCCGAAGACACGGTCGCGGATGTCGGGCCACCGCACGCCCTTCAGCTCCTCGTCCACGCCGTAGCGCGAACTGTGCGAAGGCGTCGCGGCGACGTCGGCCGCATACACGAACATCTTGGTCGGGATGCAGCCCACGTTGAGGCACGTGCCGCCGAAGGTCCCCTTCTCGACGATCGCCGTCTTGAGGTCGGCGAACCGCGGGCCGAGGATCGAGTTTCCCGATCCGGTACCGACGATCACCAGGTCGTAGTGCGGCACTATGTACCTCCGAAAGCCGTGGCGTCTGCACCTTAGCCAACCGGGGCGGACGAGCCGGTGTTCCCGGATCAGCCGCCGGTGGCTGTGAAGTGCATCCGGTCCGTCGGCGATTTCCACGCGCCACCCCAGCTCCATCCGGCGGCCGCGAAGTCGCGCACCACCGGCCCGCCCGCGCGGACCATGCCGGGTCGCACACGCGACCGGTCCAGATACGCCGACGCCAGCTCGGGCAGCACCAGTGATCCCTTGGTGTAGGGGTTGCAGAACGGGTTCACGTCAACCGCGAGCCCGTAGGCGTGCGCGGACCAGTTCGACTCGCCACGCACCGGACGGCAGACGAACGCGCTCGTGTCGTTGCCGTCGCCGGTCGGCGCCGCGTCGAGGTCCGCCGGGCTCGTGATCCGCATCTGTTCGATCGGGAACCGCGCGGCGAACAGCTTCCCGAAGACCGTGACCAGCGCCTGCGCGCCAGTGCGGTTCACGAGCAGCTCGCCGGTGTGGGCGCGGCCGTCGAAGCCCCAGAACGACAGCGTGACGTACCGCAGGTCGGCCGCTTTCACCGGACACGCGGGTTGCCACGTGCTGCGGGCGAGGACGTCGGAGGGCACGGTCTCGATATTCGACGCGTAGGCGTCGCCGACGGGCGGCGGAAGGAAATCGCGGGTCGGAAGCGAGCGGTTCACCAGTTCGGGTGGAGTCGGGAGGACCTCGCCGAAGCCGTCCGGCCGGCGGGGCAACGGATGGGCACCCACCTTCCAGGTGACGGCCGGTGTGGTCGGGGCTGTAGTTGGCAATGTGAGGGGCGGTGTGGTCGACGCCGTCGCGGTCGTCGGAACCGCTGGGCTCGTGCGGCTCGGCGAGCCGGGCGACGGGGACGAAGGCGGCGATGCGGGCGACGAGCGGCAGCCCACCAGCACGAACGCCATCAGGAGGCCGAACGCGGCCGTCGCTCTCCGTCGCATGGAACCAGCTAAACAAACGCGCTCGGTGAACGCCTACTCCACCCGTTCAAGTGACACCATTTCGGGCCTGCTCCGTTTAGGGTAATCGCGGCCGTTCGTTCACGCGCCGCGATCTCTGCGCTCCACCACCTGAAGGGGAACTCCCATGCCCGCGAAGATTCGCCGTTCGCTCCTTCTCGTGGCGGGAGCCCTGCTCGTCGCCGCGGTGACGGTGCCGATCGCGGTGAGTACGGCGTCGGCGCAGGACGCGGCCCCACCCTCGGAAGCGCAACCGCGAATCGTGGGGGGCGACGAGGCGTCGTTGTCGGACCACCCGTACGCGGTGTTCCTCACGGACCAGAACGGCAACCAGTTCTGCGGTGGCGTGATCGTCAGCTCCACGGCGATCGCGACGGCGGCGCACTGCGCGGCCGCGCTGCCCAGCAGCAATGTGCGTGTGGTCGCCGGGCGACAGGACAAGCGAACGAGTGACGGGGTGAGTCTCCGTGTCGCGCGTGAATGGGTCGATCCGGACTACTCGGACCCGACCAAGGGTGACGACGTCGCCGTGCTGACGGTTCGGGGCCAGCTGCCGTACCGGCCGGTGAAGGTCGCGCGTGCGAACGACAGCTCGGACTACGCGGAGGGCACTCAGGCCACCGTGCTCGGCTGGGGCCGCATCGCCGATGGCGGCGCCCGCTCCGACTACCTGCGCAGCGCGGTCGTGCCCGTGGTGAGCGACCCGACGTGCAAGGCGGCGTACGACTCGTACGACGCGAACAGCATGGTCTGTGCCGGCTACCCCGACGGTGGCATCGACGCGTGCCAGGGCGACTCCGGCGGTCCGCTGGTCGTCGGCGACACCCTCATCGGCATCGTCTCCTTCGGCGACGGTTGCGCGAAGGCCGGCAAGTACGGCGTCTACACGCGGGTTTCGACGTTCGCGAACGACATCGCCGAGCAGTCCCAGCCGCGGATCATCGGCTGACCTGTGTTAAGCAGGGGCGCGTGACGACCCTGCACGCCGCCGCCGGCCCCGACCTCACCGCAGACCGGCTCTACGCCATCCTTCGCTTGCGCGCCGATGTGTTCGTCGTCGAGCAGGCTTGCGCCTACGGCGATCTCGACGGGCGCGACCTGCTCGCCTCCACGCGCCATCTGTGGTTCGAAGCGCCGGACGGCGCGGTTTCGGCCTACCTGCGGGTGCTCGCGGATCCGGGCGGAGTGACGCGGATCGGCCGGGTCGTGACGGCTCCCGTGGTCCGCGGTCAAGGCCTGGCAGCGGCGCTCATGGACGCGGCGTTGGCCGGCGCGACCGGCGAATTCGTGCTCGACGCGCAGACGTACGCGCAGGCCTTGTACGCGCGATTCGGCTTTGTCGCCGAAGGTGAGGAATTCCTGGAGGACGGGATTCCGCACATCACCATGCGCCGAGCCGTCTTGGGTTGACGCGGGCGGTCCGCGTCGCTTCGGTGGTTCAGCGAGGAGACCGGCCGAGCACGTTCCGGCGACTGTGCGGGCTCGTCTTCGCCGGCGCCTCCAGCGGCGTGACCGGTCGTCAGGCGGCGGCGCCGCGGGGGGCGGTGGCGGTGATGACCTTCGTGGCGCGGTCGAGGTCGGCCTCGGTGAGGTCCGCGCGGGCGGTGAGGCGGAGGCGGGAGACGCCGTCGGGCACGGACGGTGGGCGAAAGCAGCCGACGCGCACGCCCTGGTCGGCGCAGGCCGCGGCCCACGCGACGGCGGCGGAGGGCGAGGGAGCCCGCACGGAGATGATGGCGGCCTCGGGGAGGCTCACCCGCAGGCCGGCGGCTTGGAGGTGGCCGGCGATGGTGCCGGCGTTGTCGACGACCTTCTCGGGCAGCGAGGGTTCGGATTTGAGCACCGTGAGCGCGGTCAGGGCGGCCGCCGTGCTGGCCGGGGCGAGACCGGTGTCGAAGATGAAGCTGCGGGCCGTGTCGATGAGGTGCTTGATCACGCGCCGCGGGCCGAGGACGGCGCCGCCCTGAGCGCCGAGGGACTTCGACAGCGTCAGAGTGGTCACCACGTCCGGGGCTGCCGACAGCCCGGCCGCGTGCACCGCGCCACGGCCGCCCTCCCCGAGGACGCCGAAGCCGTGGGCGTCGTCGACCAGCAGCGCGGCACCCGAGCCACGGCAGATCCGTGCGACCTCGCCGAGCGGCGCCAGATCACCGTCGACGGAGAACACCGAATCCGTCACGACCAGCGCCCGTGGCTTGCGGCGCGTCGCCAGCGCGTGCTCGATCGCGGACGGCTCCGCGTGCGCAACCGCCGCCACGTCCGCCCGCGACAATCGACAGCCTTCGATGAGTGACGCGTGGATGTACTTGTCCGTGACGATCGCCGATTCCGCACCCGACAGCGCCGTCACCGCGCCCAGGTTCGCGGCGAACCCGGACGAGAACACGAGCGCCGCCTGCACGCCGCAGAAGCGGGCCAGCTCGTGCTCCAGCTCGGCGTGCAACTCCGTCGACCCCGTCACGAGCCGCGACCCCGTCGCACCCGCCCCCCACCGCATGGCGGCCGCCGCGGCCGCGCCGACCACACGCTTGTCGCGCGCCAGGCCGAGGTAGTCATTGCCCGCCAGGTCCAGCTCCCCGTCCCGTGCCGGTCGCGGGCGCAGGTGCCGCACCAGCCCGGCACTCGCTCGCTTCTCCGCCTCGGTGTCCAGCCAGCCGAACACGTCCTCGGGCGGTAGCTGCGGGAAGGAAGTCACGCCCGGCAGTCTCCCATCCGCGCCGCACCGGAGACCGTGGGCCCTGCCACACAACGAAGAGCCCGCGCCCGGCCGGCATTTTCGCCGGGTGACCCCACAGGAAAACCCCTCCGGCGTGAGTGTGGCGGGTGCACCCCGGCACGAGACGAGGATCGTGAGTCCCCGGGCGAAGCGAGCTCGGCGGCAGGTGCGGCCTCGATCGGAAGCAAACGTCAAAGCGGCCTCGGCACGAACATGAGGAAAGCCCCGCACGGGCGGGGCTTTCCTCATCGCTGGGCGGAACTCAGCTGTCGTAACCGCGGCGTGCGCCGCGGCCGGGACGCTGGGGGCGGCCCGACCCGGTGCGGGGCTGGCGGCCGCGACCGCCGTAGCCGGGTCGGCCGTCGCGGGAACCGTACCCGGAGCCGGAGCCGGAGGAACGGTCGCCGCGTTCGCGTCCGCCGCCGTAGCCACGGCCGCCGCGGCGCGGGGTTTCGCGGCGGCGCTCGACGACCGGCTCGCCGCTGGGCTCCTGTGCGCCCGTGATGCGCGACAGCTCGACGTCGCCGGGGCGGACCACGGTGGTTTCGGCGCGAACGCCGGCGCGGTCGGTCATGCGGCGGACCGTGCGGCGCTGGTCGTGCGTGACGAGCGTGACGACCACACCCGACGCGCCGGCGCGGGCCGTGCGGCCGGCGCGGTGCAGGTAGTCCTTGTGGTCCGCGGCCGGGTCCACGTGCAGCACCAGCGAGATGTCGTCGACGTGGATGCCTCGCGCCGCGACGTCCGTCGCGACCAGCACCGGCGTGTGCCCTTCCTTGAAATCGGATAGCACGCGGTTGCGCTGGCCCTGCGTCTTGCCGCCGTGCAGCGCCGCCGCGTGCACGCCCTGCTCGCGCAGGCGCTCGGTGAGGCGATCGACGTGGTGCTTCGTGCGCACGAACATGATCGTGCGACCCTCGCGGGCACCGATCTGCGTGATGATGTCCTGCTTGTCCTGGTGCGACACCTGGAGCACGTGGTGGTCCATGGTGTCGACGCTCGCCGTCGACGGCGCCACCGAGTGCGTGACCGGGTCGGTCAGGTACTGCTTGACCAGGCGGTTCACGTCGCCGTCGAGCGTCGCCGAGAACAGCAACCGCTGGCCGCGCGGCGGGGTGAGGTCGAGGATCTCCCGCACCTGCGGCATGAAGCCCATGTCGGCCATCTGGTCGGCCTCGTCGAGCGCGATGAAGTTGCAGTCGCTCAGCGACGCGGTGCCCTGCCGGACATGGTCAGACAGCCGTCCGGGCGTCGCGATCAGCAGGTCGACGCCGCGGGCGAGCGAGTCGGCCTGACGGCCGAAGGCCATCCCGCCGACGGCGGTACGGCACCACAGGCCGAGCGCCTTCGCGAGCGGTGTCAGCGAGTCGGCCACTTGCATGGCCAGCTCACGGGTGGGGACGAGCACCAGTGCACGCGGGCGCTTCGGACGGGCCTTGCCGCCGTGGAGGCGGGCCAGGATGGCCAGGCCGAACGCCAGCGTCTTGCCGGAGCCGGTCTGGGCGCGGCCCAGCACGTCGCGGCCCGCGAGTGCGTCGGGGATCGTCGCCGACTGGATCGGGAACGGTGTGTCGATCCCGGCCTCGGCGAGCGCGCGCAACAGCTCGTCGGGCAGGCCCAGCTGGGCCCAGGTCTTGGTGACCACGGTTTCCACGGCGTCGTCGCGGATGAAGTCGTTGCCGGCCGGACGGCGGCGCGGTTTGGTGCGGTCGGGACGGCCGCCCCGCGCGCCGGCGGAGGACGCAGCGGAATGGCCGGAGTTGAACGTGACGGTCACAAATGCCTCTCGGACGTGGTACGTCGCAAGGGAGGCCCGAGCTGCCCGCACGCAGGCAGGGCAAGGTGGTGTGGCGATGGGCGTTCACAGGGACGGACCCGGCACACCACGACGGGGTTGTCGTCGAGCGCCGACGGAAGTGCTTCGGATTTCACCGCGAGCCCGTCAGTGGGCTTTGGAGGCGACGGACACCAACTCATCCACGCCGCCGGTTGCGGTCTGCGTTCACTGTACCGGAGCGGAGGGTTCAGCTTCGCACCCAGGTGTCCGGTTGTGGGCGGCGTCGCAGACGTGTGCCACACCACACCCGCCGCACCACACCGCGCGCCGCACCCGCCGCACCACACCGGACCACCGAACCCGCCGCGCCGGCCGTCACCCGAGCCCGGCCACGAACTCCAGTGTCGCCACCAGATCCGCGGTCGCCGTGACGTGCTCGGGCAGGCCGCGGGAGTGGAACCAGTGCGCCAGGTTCTGCACGTCGCGCCGCAGGAACTCGCGTCCGAGCGGGTTCGCGACGAGGTCCACGACCTGCGGCAGGTCGATCACCATCAGGTGGCCCTCGTGCACGAGCAGGTTGTACGCCGACAGGTCGCCGTGCCCGAGCCCCTGCGTGGCGAGCAGCTCGAGCGCGGCCGTCGCCTGCTCCCAGAGGTCTTCGAGCTCGTCCGGGGCCGGGCGCAGCTGGGCGAGCCGTGGCGCGGCCGTGCCGTCGGGTTCGCCGAGGAACTCGAGTAGCAGCTCGGTGCCGTGGCGCTGCACCGGATACGGCACGGGCGCCCCGACCGTCCACAAGCGACTCAGCGCGGCGAACTCCGCGACGGCCCACTGTTCGGCGATCAGGTTTCGCCCGAACGCCGTGCGTCCCGCGATCGCGCGGTTCTCGCGCGAACGCCGCATGCGCCGGCCTTCGAGGTACCCGGCGTCGCGGTGGAACTGGCGGTGTTCCGGGCTGCGATAGCGCTTGGCGGCCAGCAGCACCCCGTGCTCGCCCGGCAGGCTCCGGCGCAGCAGGTGCACATCGGCTTCCTTGCCGGACTTGAGGACGCCGAGGTCGGTGTCGACGGCCCCGAGCTCCGTGATCACCCAGTCCGGCCGAGGGTGCGGACCCTGGTCGGCGTCGTCCCAGGTCATCCAGCGGTCGGCGCCGTCCGGGAGCGCGGTTTCGGCGTAGGCGTCGTCGCGCAGCTGGGCGAGGCGCACGCGCTCACCCTCGGTGAGCCTGCCGCGGCGCGTCGGTTCGGGTTCCTCCCGGAAGCGGCGGCGCCGGGGGCGTTCGTCGAAATCGGACGCGTGAAGATCTTCGTAATCGTGCTCGCGCACTGGTGGGTTCTCCATGATCGAGGTGCCCCACCGGGCGAGCAGCGCTCAGCCTGGGAGGGCGGACGGAAGTGGGCAGAACAGCGCCCGGACTTGCTCCACGACGCACCTCCTCACTTCCGTCGGCCATCGATCCGGCCGTTCGCGCAGCAGCATGCCGGGCGGTCCGGCACCAGCGCAACCGAATTAACCTCGGCCCATGAACTACGACGCGGTGATCGTCGGCGGCGGGCACAACGGCCTGGTCGTGGCCGCTTACCTGGCCAGGGCCGGGTGCTCGGTACTGGTGCTGGAGCGGCGCGGCGAAACCGGGGGTGCGGCGGTGTCGTTCCGTGCGTTCGAGGGCGTCGACGTGCGGCTGTCGCGCTACTCGTACCTGGTGAGCCTGCTGCCGCGGAAGATCGTGACCGACCTCGGGCTGGGCGTGCAGCTGCGGCGGCGCCGCATGTCGTCGTACACCCCGGTGGGCGACACCGGTCTCCTTGTCGACACCGGTGACGACAACCGCACGGCGGCGGCCTTCCGCGCCGTCACGGGGTCCACAAAGGACTTCGACGCGTGGCGCGAGTTCTACGCCCGTGCCGGGCGGGTCGCGGCGGCGGTTTTCGGCACGCTCACCGAGCCGCTGCCCGGCCGGGCGGAGCTCAAGCGGCGCGTCGGCGACGACTGGGCGACGTTCTTCGAGCGTCCTGTCGGCGAGACGCTCGAAGAGCTCTTCGGCGACGACACCGTCCGTGGGGTGGTGCTCACCGACGCACTGATCGGCACATTCGCCCGCGCCGGCGCTGCGGATCTGAAACAGAACCGCTGTCTGCTCTACCACCTCATCGGCAACGGCACCGGCGACTGGGACGTGCCCGTCGGCGGCATGGGCGCGGTCACCGATGCGCTCGCCGGCGCCGCCCGCCGCGCCGGCGCCACGCTCGTGACCGGCGCCGAAGTCCGCTCCGTGACCCCCGACGGTGAAGTCCGCTACACGCGCGAAGGCATCGATCACGTCGTCGGCGGCGGGCACGTGCTGGCGAACGTCTCCCCGGACGGGCTCGCGCGGCTGCTCGGTGAGGACCTGAGACAGCACGGAGCGCGGCCCGAAGGTGCCCAGCTCAAAGTCAACATGGTCCTGTCCCGGCTGCCGCGGCTGCGCGACGCGTCGGTCGACCCGCGCGACGCGTTCGGCGGCACCTTCCACGTCAACGAGGCATTCGGACAACTCGACACGGCGTACGACGAAGCCGCGGCCGGCGCCATCCCGGTGCTGCCGCCGTGCGAGATCTACTGCCACACGCTCACGGACCCGTCGATCCTCGGCCCGGCCGAACGCGCGGCGGGCACGCAGACCCTCACCCTGTTCGGCCTGCACATGCCCGCCCGCCTCTTCGAAGCGGACAACGACGGCGCGCGCGAAACCGCGTTGCGCGCGACCCTCGCGTCGGTGAACTCCGTGCTCGCCGAGCCGATCGAAGACTGCCTGCTGCGCGACCCGGCCGGTAACCCCTGCGTCGAGGCGAAGACCCCGCTCGATCTGGAAGCCGAGCTCGGTCTGCCACGCGGGCACATCTTCCATCGTGACCTTTCCTGGCCGTACGCCGAAGATCCGTCCGGCGTCGGGACATGGGGCGTCGAAACGGACCACGAACGCGTGCTGCTCTGCGGCGCCAGCGCGCGCCGCGGTGGGGGCGTGAGCGGGATCCCCGGCCACAACGCGGCGATGGCGGTGCTCGCTCGACGGCGCGGCGAAACGCGGGCAGGGTGAACTCATGCGCGTCATCGTGATCGGCTGCGGGATCGCCGGAGCCTCTGCGGCCTACCACCTCGCGTCCAGCGGCGCCGAGGTCGTCGTGGTCGACGCCGGCCTCCCCGGCGTCGCCACGGAAGCGGGTGCCGGCATCGTCAGCCCCTGGACGTCGCGGTGGGACACCGCGATCTATCCACTCGCCGCCGCGGCCGGCGCGTACTATCCGTGGCTGGCCGCCGAGCTGGGGGAGCAGGGGCACGACGCGTCGTTCGAAGTCGTCGGCGGGCTCGTCGTCTCGGCCGAGAAGGCCGAACTCGACGAAGCCCAGGAGCGGCTGACCGAGCGGGTCGCGGCCGCGCCCGAGGCCGGCGTGGTCTCGCGGCTCGATCCTGCGCAGGCGCGCGAACTGTTCCCGCTGCTGGCGCCGGAGCTGTCCGCGGTGCACCTGTCCGGCGCGGGCCGCGTCGACGGCCGCGCGATCCGGGCGGCACTCGTGGCGGCGGCCGAAGGGCTCGGTGCCCGATTCGTCTCGGCGGCCGCGGAGCTGATGTCCGGTTCGCGCGTGCGCGCGGATGACGAAGAGCTTGCCGGCGACGCCGTGGTGCTCGCGGCAGGAGCGTGGTCGGCGGCGCTCGCGGAGCCGCTGGGCGTGCCCGTGCCGGTCGCGCCGCAGCGCGGGCAGATCAGCCACTTCGACGTGCCGGACACCGACACGTCGAAGTGGCCGGTCGTGCTGCCGCGCACGAGCCACTACCTGCTCTCGTTCGCGGGCGGGCGGGTCGTCGCGGGCGCGACGCGCGAGACGGGCTCGGGCTTCGACTACCGCGTGACGGCCGCGGGCCAGCGCGAGGTGCTGGACGAGGCGCTCGCCGTCGCTCCGGGGCTCGCCGACGCGACGCTCGCGGAAACCCGCGTCGGCTTCCGCCCGGCGACGCCCGACACCCTGCCGCTGCTGGGGCAGGCCGCGCCGGGGCTCTTCCTGGCCACCGGCTTCGGCCCGGCGGGGCTCACGCTCGCGCCGTACGCGGGCAAGCTCGTCGCGGCGCTCGTGCTCGGCGAGGACCTGCCGGCCGACCAGCTGACGGCGTGCTTGCCTTCGCGGTTCAGCCGTCGGTGAGCAGGTCCAGCGCGTGGTCACCGGTGCGCTCGACCGTGAGGCCCGCCTTGGTGATCACCTTCAGCAAATCGTCTACTGTGGATGGTTCGGCGCGGGTTTTCGCGAGCACGGCGGCAAGGCGGCCCTTGTAGGCCTTGTTGAAGTGGCTCACGATCTTGCCCTCCGGGGTGACCACGCGCACCGTCACCGCGCCGGGCCGCAGTTTCGCGAACGCCGAGTACGTGCCCGAACGCAGGTCGACCACGAGTCCTTCGATGTCCTGCAGCACTGGCTCCAGCACCGGTTTCCACAGGCTGCGCACGGTGCCCAGCGCGGGCACGCTGTTGCCGCCCGAAAGCCGGTATGCCGGAATCGGGTCGGTCGCCGAGACCACGCCGAAGAGCGACGACGTGATGGCCAGCCGCCGCTGCGCCTTTTCGAGCCCGGCGCGGGTGAACCCGCCGAGGTCGAGCGCGTCGTAGAGCACGCCGGTGTAGCGGCGCAACGCCGGCAGCGTCGGTGAGGTCCACAGGGCCGCGTTGCGGTCGACTTCGTGGCTCTGCCGTTCGGAGATGCCGAGCGCGGCGAGGCTCGCGGGGACGTCGCGGGCCAGCTCGACCAGCGCGTCGACGAGCTTGGCCCGCACCGGGTTCAGCTCGGGGAACGAGAGCGCATCGAGATCGAGCGGCGCGCCCTTGCCGCCGGCGGCTTTCGTCTCGGAAGGGGGAAGGAGCACCAGCACGTCATGAGCGTAAACCGGGTGGTTCGCCCGCGGGCGTGCGCCCGAGCTCAGCCGACGACGTTCAGTAGCGGCTCACCCGCCGCGAAGCGGCGCAGCTGCTCGGCGACGAGCTTCTTCGCGCGTGGGTAGAACGACGCGGAACCGCCTGCGATGTGCGGAGTGATCACGACTCCCGGCGCCCGCCACAGCGGATGGTCGGCCGGCAGCGGCTCCGGGTCCACCACGTCGAGCGCCGCGCGCAGGCGGCCGCGCCGGGTTTCGGCGAGCAGAGCGGCGGTGTCGATCGCCGAGCCCCGGCCGACGTTGACCACCAGTGCCCCGTCCGGCAGCAGGGCGAGCTCCCGCTCGCCGAGGAGCCCCTTCGTTTCGGGCGTTTCCGGCAGCACGAGGACGACGATGTCGGCGGCGGGCAGCAGCCCCGGGAGTTCAGCGACGCCGTGGACGGCTTCGGCGGGCCGGGCCTGACTCGCGACCCGAGTGACCACCGACTCGGCCGCCACCAGCTGCCGTTCGATCGCGCGGCCGATGGCGCCGTAGCCGACCAGCAGCACGCGGCTGTCGGCGAGTGAAAGCGTGTGCTCGCGCGCCCACTCACCAGTGGCCTGCTGCGCGAACCAGCGCGGCAGGAACCGTTGGGACGCATGGATGAGCGCCATCGCGTGCTCGGCGACGCTCAGGTCGTGCAGGCCCCGCCCGTTGGCCAGCCGCACACCCTCGGGCACCAGCGGCACGAGTGTCTCGACCCCCGCCGACAACGCCTGTACCGCCCGAAGTGCCGGCAGTTTCGCGATCAGCTTCGGCGGTTCCGGCCCCTTGTCGTAGGGCAGCACGTAGAACTCGACGCCGGAGAGGTCCTCTGCCGGTGGCGTGCCGCCGTCGTAGTACGCGACGGCCAGGCCATCCGGCACGTCGATGTCGGTCCAGGGCAGCAGCACGCGTGCGGTCATGCCGGCGACCTTACTGCGCCGTTCGTCGCCGATCGGGGCGCCGCCGCGGCGGAACCGGCCGGCGTCCGGTTGTTCCGATCCAGCCGCGCCCGGCCGGATCCGTGCCGCCGAAATGCTTCCCGGCTGGGGCGGGAGGGCGCGCCGTAACCGGGTGGAGCTGCGACCAGCGGGTTGACTACGCTGTTCGAAACGTCTAGGCCCGCTCAGTGCAGGGAGTCCGCAGTGATCACCAGGATGTCGTCGTTGTTCCTCCGCACCTTGCGTGAGGATCCGGCGGACGCCGAGGTACCCAGCCACCGGCTGCTGGTCCGCGCCGGCTACGTCCGCCGGGTCGCCCCGGGTGGTTACTCGTGGCTGCCGCTCGGCCTGCGGGTGCTGCGGCGCATCGAGCAGGTGGTGCGCGAGGAGATGGACGCGATCGGCGGACAGGAGATCCAGTTCCCGGCGCTGCTGCCCCGCGAGCCCTACGAGGCCACCGGCCGGTGGACCGAGTACGGCGACAGCCTCTTCCGGCTCAAGGACCGCAAGGGCGCCGACTACCTGCTCGGCCCCACGCACGAGGAGCTGTTCGCGCTCACCGTGAAGGGCGAGTACAGCTCGTACAAGGACTATCCGGTCACGCTGTACCAGATCCAGACCAAGTACCGCGACGAAGCGCGGCCCCGTGCCGGCATCCTGCGCGGTCGCGAGTTCGTGATGAAGGACTCGTACTCCTTCGATCTCGACGACGAGGGCCTCGAGCGCTCCTACCAGGCCCACCGCGGCGCGTACATCAAGCTGTTCGACCGCCTCGGTCTCGACTACGTGGTGGTGGCCGCGACGTCGGGCGCCATGGGCGGTTCCGCATCCGAGGAGTTCCTGGCCGTCGCGGAGACGGGTGAGGACACCTACGTCCGCAGCACGGAGTCGGGGTACGCCGCCAACGTCGAGGCCGTCGTCACGCCCGCGCCGCCCGCCCGTGACCTCGCCGGCCTGCCCGACGCCCAGGTGCACCACACGCCGGACACGCCGACCATCGAGTCGCTCGTGGCGTTCCTCAACGACGCCGGTGTCGGCCGCGTGTTCACCGCCGCCGACACGCTGAAGAACGTGCTGCTGAAGACCCGCAGGCCGGGCGCGAAGGAGTGGGAGCTCCTCGGCGTCGGCGTGCCGGGCGACCGTGAGGTCGACATGAAGCGCCTCGAAGCGTCGCTCGAACCCGCCGAGGTCGCGCTGCTCGAAGACGCGGACTTCGCGAAGAACCCGTTCCTCGTCAAGGGGTACATCGGCCCGAAGGCGTTGCAGGACAACGGGGTGCGTTACCTCGTCGACCCGCGCGTGGTCACGGGCACGGCGTGGATCACCGGCGCTGACCGGGTCGACCACCACGTGGTCGACCTTGTCGCCGGCCGCGACTTCACACCCGACGGCACCATCGAAGCCGCCGAGGTCCGTGAGGGCGACGCGTCACCCGACGGCAAGGGCACGCTCGTGGCCGCACGCGGCATCGAGATCGGCCACATCTTCCAGCTCGGGCGCAAGTACACCAACGCATTCGAAATCGACGCACTCGGCCCCGACTCGAAGCCGATCCGCATCACCATGGGCTCCTACGGCGTCGGTGTCTCGCGGCTGGTGGCCGTACTCGCCGAGCAGAACCACGACGAGTCGGGCTTGGTCTGGCCCCGTGAGGTTTCGCCCTACGACGTGCATCTCGTCGCGGCCCGCAAGGACGACGACATCGTGGCCGGCGCCGAAAAGCTTGCCGCCGATCTCGACGCCGCGGGACTCGACGTGCTCTTCGACGACCGCAAGGCCAGCCCCGGGGTCAAGTTCGCCGACGCCGAGCTGGTCGGCGTGCCCACGATCCTCGTGGTCGGGCGTGGGCTGGCAAACGGCCTGGTCGAGGTCAAGGACCGCCGCACCGGCGAGCGCGAGGAGATCCCGGTCGACTCGGTCGTCGGGCACCTGGTCAAGCTGGTCCGCTCCTGACGAGCCGCGCCGGTGGGGCTGTTCGGCCGCAAACGCGGTCGTGATGACGGCGGCTACGAGGACAACGCGGCGCTGACCGGCGTCGGCGGGTACCAGCCGACGGAGCCGCTGGGCGTAGACGGCGGCAGCCCGGCGGGTGAACCACCGTGGCTCGCGCAGGACTCCACCGGCACCGGGCGGGAGTCGAGGGCCGAGCCGAGGCGGATCCCGGCGGCCCCCTCTTCGCTGGGACGGCGCGGTCCCTCGCGCGCGTTGTGGATCCTCGTCGCCGTGATCGCGCTCGGAGGTGCCGCCGCGAACCTCTTCGGGCGGCACCACCCGAGCACTCCGGGCGCTTCGCCGAACCGGGGCGCAGCAACCCACACCCCGGCGCCGCGGGTCGGCGTGCCCGCGGTGGTTCCCGGCTGGGCGTCGGTGGCCTCGCGAGACGGGAAGTACGCCTACGACGTGCCGCCGAGCTGGACGCCGGACCCGGACGCCGTTCGCGGCTGGGACCAGAGCGCGACGTCGCCGGGTCTGACGTTGAGCACGTCGGCGTTCTCGGGCCGGAATTACTGTGGCACCAACGATCACGGCGGCGCGGGCGTGACCACAGTGGACAACGGCGACGCCGGCGCGGCCGCGCACGAGGCAATACGAAACCTCATCGGCAGCGCGTACGACCCGGCGGCGAAGGTGACATACTCCGCTGCGCAGGACGCCACGGTGAAGCTCGGCGAAATCGCCGAGCCTGCGAAGATCGTCCTCGCCGACGTCACGCAGGACAGCACCGAACCGTGCCTCCCTCAGCACGTCACAGTCGGCGCGCTGGCACTCGCCGGCAGTGGCACGTCCGTGATCCTGCTCGCCTACACCGACGACACCACCAGCAAAGCCGATCTGGTGCGGCTTCTCGGCAGCTACCGTGGTGTGCCGGCCGCCGACCGGTCCACGACCACGCCGCCGGCGACCACGCGCTGACGCCGGTCTCGCGCAACCGCAACCCGGCGCACCGGTCGCAGCTCGGCGAGCGTGCGCGCCGCTGGTTGCCAATCCGACCGCCACCGTCGGGCGTCGAAACCCTGACGTGGCACGGGGTTTCCCTGCCACCAGGCGGATCGCACCGGGTCAGCCGAGGACGGCCCGGCGTACGGCGTCGAGGTCGGTGAGGTCGGGCAGCACCGTGTGGGCGCCGGCGGCGGCGAGCACGTCGGCGCCGTAGTTGCCGGTCGCGACGGCGACGGCGACGGCACCGTTGTCGAGCGCGGCTTTGACGTCGTCGGGTGTGTCACCGATGACGACGACGTCGGCGGGCGCGAACGTCGTGCCGTGTTTGGCCGCGGCGGCCGCGACGGCGTGGGGCACCAGGTCGGGCCGGTGGGCCGAGAGCGAGCCGTAGCCGCCGATTTCCAGCTCCAGATGCTCGTCGAGGCCGAACGCCGCCAGCTTGAGCACCGAGATCTCCGGCAGGTTGCCGGTCACGAGCGTCTGTACGGCACCGTGGCCGGCGACCTCGCTCAGCGCCTCGGCGGCGCCTTCGAGCGCGCGGCCGGCTTCGGGCAGGGTAGCGCTGGCTTCGTCGGCGGCCGTGATCAGCTCGGCCCAGAGCCGCTGAATGTTCTCCTCGGTCGCCTCGATGCCGTGGAGCGTGAGGACGTCGGTGCTGATGGCGCGTTCGGTCCGGCCGCCGTAGTCAGGGCGCCGGCGCAGCTCGCTGCCCATGGCGGTGAGCGCGGTGGCGTACCAGCTGGTGCCGACGCCGATGTATTCGACGAGGGTGTGGTCGATGTCCCAGAGCACCAGCCGGTGCGATCGCGTCGTCGTCACAGCCGTGAGACTACCGGCGAATTCATTCACCGTCTGGTGCGTCAGCCGGCGAGGAAGCTGAAGCGAATCTTCCGCACCGGGTTGTCGATGTTGGTGTCCACCAGGCAGATCGACTGCCAGGTGCCCAGTGTGAGCACCCCGCCGAGCACGGGCACGGTCGCGTAGGGCGGGACGAACGCAGGCAGCACGTGGTCTCGGCCGTGGCCCGGGCTGCCGTGGCGGTGGCGCCAGCGGCCGTCGCGGGGGAGGACGGCGTCGAGGGCGACCAGGAGGTCGTCGTCGCTGCCGGCGCCGGTTTCGAGGATCGCGAGGCCGGCGGTGGCGTGGGGGACCCACACGTGGAGCAGGCCGTCGGTGGCGTCGGCGTCGCGCAGAAAGGTCTCGGCCTCGCGGGTGAGGTCGTGCACCACGGGGTCGGCACCGGTACGGACCTCGATTTCGGTGGAGTACATGCCGCCAGCGTAGGGGTTCAGGCGCCCAGGTACCGGAGCACGGCGAGCACCCGGCGGTTGTCGCCTTCCGACGGCGGCAGCCCGAGTTTGGTGAAGATGCTCGTCACGTACTTCTCCACCGAGCCCGCGGACAGGAACAGTCCCGTCGCGATCGCCGAGTTGGAGCGGCCCTGAGCCATGAGGTCCAGCACTTCGCGTTCGCGAGCCGTGAGCTCGGCCAGCGGACCCGACCGGCCGGTGGCGGCGAAGAGCTGACGAACGACCTCGGGGTCGAGCACCGTCTCGCCTCCCGCGACGCGGCGAAGCGCGTCGAGGAAATCCGACACCTCGGCGACGCGGTCCTTGAGCAGGTAGCCGACCCCGCCGGCCTGGTCGGCGAGCAGCTGCTGGGCGTAGTTGGTCTCCACATACTGCGAGAACAGCAGGATGGCGCACCCGGGCAGCTGCGCACGCAGGTCGATCGTCGCACGCAGACCTTCGTCGGTGTGCGACGGCGGCATGCGAATGTCCACCACGGACACGTCCGGGCGGTGCTCGTGTACCGCCGTTCGCAGCTGCTCGCCGTCCTTCACCGCCGCGACGACCTCGTGGCCCCGCAGCCCCAGCAGCTCGACCAATCCGTGGCGCAGGATGGTCGAGTCCTCCGCGATCACGATCCGCATGCCGACCGACCTTAGCGGGGCAGCGGCAGTTCGGCGGTGACCATCGTCGGGCCGCCGGGTGGACTGGACACGCGCAGCTCGCCGTCGACCGGGCGCAGCCGCTCCGCGATCCCGGCCAGCCCGCCGCCGGGCATGATCCCGGCACCGCCGGGGCCGTGGTCGGAGACGGACAGCCGCAGCGCCTCGCCGTACTCCTCGATGCGGACGAGGCAGGGCGAGCCGGAATGCTTGGCAGCGTTGGTCATCAGCTCCACAGCGGCGAAGTACACGATCGTCTCCAGTGTCGGCGGCGGGCGGCGTGGCAGGTCCACCGACACCGTCGCGTCGATCCCGGCCGAAGTGGCCACTGTGGACAGTGAAACGTCGAGACCCTTGTCCAGTGCGGCCGGGTGGATGCCGCGGGCGAGGTCACGCAGCTCGACGAGCGCCTGCTTCGCGTTGCCGTGCGCGGCGTCCACGAGCGTGCGCACCTGGTCGAGATCGATGTCGGCGCCGGCGAGTTCTTCCTTGGCCAGCCCCAGTTTCATCGCCATCGCGACGAGTTGGGCCTGTGCGCCGTCGTGCAGGTCGCGTTCGATGCGCCGCAGCTGCTGGGCGGCGTCGTCGAGCGCGGTGGCGCGAGTTTCCTCGAGGAACCTCAGCCGTTGCAGCAATCCGCCATCCGACAGCAGGAACCGCACGAGCTGCCGGTCGGCGAAGGCCAGCGCGTGCACGATCCACGGCACGGCGGCGAGCGCGACGACCCCGCCGACGGCCCACAACAAAGTGCCCGGCCACGTCCGGCTGAAGATGTCGTACACCGGCAAGGATCCGCCGGCGAAGAACCACACCACCGGGTAGGTCACCGCCGGCACGCCGAACACCGCGAGCGAACCCGCCACCGCGAACCCGGCGAACGCGACCGGGAGCCGCAGCACCAGGTACGCGAGCGCGCGCCAGCCGTGCCGGTCGCCGACCCGGGCCACCACCCAGCGCCACAGCCCGGGGCGCAGGTGCACCGGCGCCGGCGGGCGCACCTGCTCCCGCAGCAACACGGCGGCCAGCCACCGGTGCAACGCCCCGGCCACCCGCATCCCTCGCACGGCACCGGCGATCACGAGCACCCCCAGGCCCAGCGGGCTCAGTGCCACCCCGACGGTGAACACGGCGATGACCGTCGCCAGCGCGAGCGGCGAGGCGACTCCGGCCACCACCAGCCAGCCGGTCTCGCGCGCCGTCCGGCGCGGCGGCCCCGGCCACCACACCCGGTGCGGCACCTCGGTTGCCGCGCCCCGCCCTGTCATGCTTCGAAGTCTGCCCCGGCCCCGCGCCGCTGACCACCGGGTTCGCCGGTCGATCGAGCGGGGGAAAACCCGAGGGCGGCAGCGCCCGCGGCAGGCCGAACGGCCGTCGCGGGCGCCGCGGAGAATGGCCGGTGGCGAACTAGCCGGCGTCGTCGTGCTGGTGGCGCTCGTCTTCCCGCGCCCGGTGCGCCGCTTCGCGCATCTCGACGACATCGGTGAGCCAATCGCCGGTTTCCCGCGCGATGTCGCGCACCGCGCCGGTGATGATGGTCGCGATGTCACCGATGTGGGTGGCCGCGGACTCCGTGAGCTCTTGCACCGTGTCCTTGCCGCTTTCGAACGGACTCACCATGGGAGTTCCTCAGGCTGCTCGGAGTTGCCGGTCGCGGTCCACCGTAGCGCCCGCGGCGCGCTGCGGCCCGGGGAGCGCGAGCTTCACGATCTTCTTGGCCACCGACCACAGCTGACGATGCAGTGGACCGGTGTTGTACGGCAAGCCGTAGCGCTCGCAGATCTCCCGCACCTCGGGCGCGATCCGCGGGTAACGGCGCGCCGGCAGGTCAGGGAACAGGTGGTGCTCGATCTGGTGGGAAAGGTTGCCCGACAGCACGTGGAACAGCGGCCCACCGCTGATGTTCGCCGAGCCGAGGATCTGGCGCAGGTACCACTGGCCCCGCGACTCCCCGTCCGTCTCGGCTTCGGTGAAGCTCTCGACGTCGGCGGGGAAGTGGCCGCAGAAGATGATCGCGAACGCCCACAGGTTGCGCACGAGGTTCGCGCTCGCGTTGCCCAGCATCGTGAGCGGCGCCAGGGGCCCGGTCAGCAACGGGAAGAGCACGTAGTCCTTGCCGATCTGGCGGCCTACCTTACGCACGATCTTGCGCAGCACCGGCACGTTGTCGGCCCACGTGCGCTCGCCCTTCACGACCCGGTCCACTTCCAGGTCGTGCAGCATCACGCCCCACTGGAACAGCAATGCCAGCAGCGTCGCGTACACCGGGTTGCCGAGGTAGTACGGGTGCCACTTCTGGCCCGCGTCCATCCGCAGGATGCCGTAGCCGATGTCGCGATCCTTGTCCAGGATGTTCGTGAACGTGTGGTGGATGTAGTTGTGCGAATGCCGCCAGTTCTCGGCCGGTGCCACGGTGTCCCACTCGAAGCGCTGCGAGCTCAGCTCCGGGATGCGGGTCCAGTCGTATTGGCCGTGCATCACGTTGTGGCCGATCTCCATGTTGTCCAGGATCTTGGCCAGAGACAGCGCCGCGACGCCCGCGACCCAAGCGGGTGGCAGGAAGCCCGCGAACAGCAGCCCGCGTCCGGCGATCTCGAGCCCGCGCTGCGTCTTGATCACGGTGCGGATGTATTCGACGTCGGCCTCACCGAGGTCGTCGACGACGCGCCGGCGCAGCGCGTCGAGCTCGCGGCCGAACTCCTCGACCTGTTCCGGGGTCAGGCGGTCCTGCAATCCGGTCATGGCTGACTCCTAAACGTCGATCTCCACGTCCCCGACCGGGACGTTGATGCAGAGCTGGATTTCTTCGTCTCCTTCGCCGGAGACCTCGCCCGTGCGGGCATTGCGCACCCGCCCGGCGGTCTTGACCTGCGTGCACGAGAAGCAGATGCCCATGCGGCACCCGTGTTCCGGCGCGAGGCCCGCTGCTTCGGCCTGCTCCAGCAGCGGCTCGCCGGAGTTGGCGCGGTCGATCCCGCTGCGGGCGAACCGCACGGTGCCCGCGGCGGCAGCCGGGTCGAAGGTGAGCGGGGGCGCAGCGAACTCTTCGGTGTGCAGTCGTTCACTGAGTCCTTCAGCGGCAAAGACTTCACTGACCGCCGCCATCAGCGGCTGCGGGCCGCAGAGGTAGGTCTCCGCGTCGCGGAACCAGGGCGCGGCGTGTTCCAGGTGGTCTCTCGAGAAGTATCCGTGCAGATCACCGCTGGGTTCGACGGCCGGGGTCCCTGCGGCGTCAGTGTGTGCGTGGACCACGCGGAAGCCCAGGTGCTGCCGGGCGAGTGCGGCGAGTTCGCCGCGGTAGAGCGTGTCGGCGGTCGTGTTCGAGTAGTGCAGGAACACGACCTCCCCGTCGTGGCGTTCGGCGACGAGCCTGCGGGCCATCGCGAGCACCGGCGTGATGCCGCTGCCGCCGCTGACGAGCACGATCCGCTCCGGGCGGGGCGACGGGAGCGTGAACTCGCCGTCCGCCGCGGAGAGCCCGAAAACCGAGCCGATCCGAGTCGTTTCCTTCAGGTACCGCGACACCAGGCCCTGCGGGGCGGCCTTCACGGTGAACTCGAGGTCGCCGCCGTCCAGGCCGCACGGCGAGTAGCAGCGGGTGCGCCGGACGCCGTCGATCTCCACGGTCAGGCGCACGTACTGACCTGCTTCGAAGCCGCGCCACGCACGGCTCGGCCGCACCCTGAACGTGACCGTGTCCGGCGTCTGGTGCCGCACCTGCGTCACCCGGCCGCGGATCTCGCGCCGGACCAGCATCGGGTCGAGCAGCTCCAGGTACCGGTCGGCGCCGTGCGGCGTCAGCAGGGCCTCGCCGAGCTCGAGCAGGCCGCGCGGCAACAGGCTGACCATCGCTCCTCCGCGTAGTTTCAGTGAACATCTGTACACTCGACAGTGTGGCTGGAAGAACCCCCGGCCTGTCAACGCGGAAGCGAGGTGATGTGACGTGGACCATGCCGAGCGCGTCAGTACGCTGCTCGACGTGGCCGAGGAGGAAACGGCGTCGGCAGCAAAGACCGCGACCGGCACGGGCAGCCGGCAGGAACGCAAGCAACGCACGCGCCAGGCCCTGCTCGAAGCCGCACTGGAACTGCTGGCCGACCGCGGGTTCGCAAGCCTTTCGCTGCGCGAGGTCACCAAGCGCGCCGGCATCGTGCCCACCGCCTTCTACCGGCACTTCACGTCGATGGACGAGCTGGGCGTCGCACTCGTGGAACAGACCACGCGCACGCTGCGCGACCTCATCCGATCGGCGCGCACCGAGCCGGTGGGACACCTCGACATGATCGACGCGTCGGTGCACACGCTGTACGAGCACGTGCGCGCCCACGAAGACCACTTCCGTTTCGTCACGCGCGAGCGCTACGCCGGCACCGGACCGATCGCGCGCGCGATCGGCGTGGAGCTGCGGCTGTTTTCCAGCGACCTCGCCATCGACCTCGCCCGCTTCGACGCGCTGCGCCAGTGGCCGACCGACGACCTGCACACGCTCGCCGACCTCGTCGTCACGACCATGCTCGCCACGGTTGTCGATCTGCTCGACGTGCGCCCCGGCGACCACCAAGCCGACGAACTCGTGCTCGGTCAGGCCCGCAAACGGTTGCGCATGATCCTCATCGGCGTGCCCCACTGGCGGCCCACGGCGTAACGGCTGCTCTACGATTTCGGGGACAGCCCGCGGCTCGCGCGGGCGGGATCGCGGAGGAGCGCCGTGGACACGGGGTCGGACGTGCGTGCGCAGTTCCCCGATCCGGCCGGGAACCTGGCATTCGACGAGGCGCTGCTGCGCGAAGGCCCCGCGGCGCCGGTGCTGTGGCTGTGGCGCAACCCGCTCAGCGTGGTCGTCGGCCGCGGGCAGAAGGTCGAGCGCGAGGTTCGCGTCGCCGAGTGCGCACGCGACGGCGTGCCGGTGCTGCGCCGGGCCAGCGGCGGCGGCACCGTGTTCCACGACCCGGGCAACCTCAACGTCACGCTCGTCCTGCCCGGCCCGACCGACAAACCCCTGGAGATGCTGGGTTTGGTGATGTCAGCGGCCGTCGAGAAACTCGGGCTCGTGCCGCGGCTCGGTGAACGCGGATTGTTCGTGGGTGAGGCGAAGCTGTGCGGGTTCGCGGTCTTCCGCACGAAGGACGGGCTGCTCGCACACTCGACCCTGCTCGTCGACACCGACGCCACGCGCGTCGGCGCCTACCTCACGGCTGCGCCGCCCGACCCGAAGCCGCTCGATTCGCACCGCAGCGCGGTCGCGTCGCTTGCCGACCACGGCGTGCACCCGGCCGAAGGCGAGGTGGAAGCCGTGGTTCGCGCGGCGGCCGCCGGCCTGCTCGGCCCGCTCGTGCCGCGCCCGCCGACGGACGCGGAACTCGCCCGCCGTCGGACGTTGCTGCACACCCGCTATCACTACCCGCAGTGGCATTCGGACGGGAAACAGCGCCGCGACCAAAGCCCGTGAGTGCCTAGACGGTTCTAACCGGTCTTCAGTCGCATGAGATGTGACACACTTCGTGTCTTGGGTGATGTGTCGCTTGGTCATCGTCTTGACTGCGGTCGTGACGAGGAAGCAGGCGACGATAATGCGGTTTATGGACGCGACCTTTCAGGCTGGCGCGAAGATCGACAATGTGGCGCGATGGTGCCGGGAGAATGGTGTGAATCCGCGCACGTTTTACCGGCACCGCAAGCGGATCGAGGAAGAAGGTCAGTGGCAGCCGCGGTCGCGGCGGCCCAAGACGAGTCCGGGCGCGACGCCCGCGGCGATCGTCGAGCTGATTGTGCGGCTGCGGGGCGAGCTGGCCCCGGACAACGGCGCGGACAACATCCGGGCCGCGCTGGAAACACTCGCCGCGCGACAGGACTGGGCCGCGGCGGGCTGGCGGGTCCCGGTCCGGGCCACGATCAACCGGATCCTGGACCGGGCCGGGCTGCTGGCCAAGAATCCCGCCAAACGCCCGCGCTCGTCCTGGCGACGCTTCTCCTACGCCCGCCCACGCGACTGCTACCAGATCGACGGCACCGAGCACGTGCTGGCCGACGGGAGCAAGGCGGTGGCCATCGACGTGATCGACGACTGTTCCCGGGTCTGGGTCGCCTCCCACGTCGCGGCGGCCGAGACCATCACCGCCGCCCTGGCCGCGATGCGCGCCGCGATCGCCGAGTGGGGCGCCCCGGCCATGGTGCTGGCCGACAACGGCTCCGCGTTCGCGCACCACAACCGCGCCAAGGACAAGACCCTGACCAGTGAATTCTCCCGAACCCTCGCCCACGACCACCACATCCGGGTGATCCACTCCAGCCCGTATCACCCGCAAACCTGCGGCAAGGTCGAACGACTGCACCAAACCGCGGCCAAACTCCTCCACCACTACTTCCCCGACCCGCCCGCCACCCTCGCCGAGCTGCAACACCGCCTGGACACCGTCCGCGAGCACTACAACACCCGCCGCCGCCACGGCAGCCTCGACACCACCCCCCAGGCCTGCTGGCACGCCGCCCCCACCCACGGCAGCCCCGGCGACCTACCCCGCCAAGACGACGCCACCGTCCACCTCATCCACATCACCACCAACGGCACCGCCACCCTCGGCAACCACATCCTCTCCATCGGCCGCCGCCACGCCGACACCACCGTCACCCTGCTACGCAACAACGGCCACGTCACCGCCTACACCACCGACGGCGACACCATCGGCACCCTCACCCTCGACAAAACCAAGCGATACCAAGGAAAACTCACCCCCACCACCCAACCCCACCCACCCAACCACGACACAACACCCAAGACATAACCTTGACACATCAACCGAGACATGACACCGGTTCTAACCGGCGCCCGCACTCACGAGTCTGTTTCTTGCCGGTCTCTGTACACCTCGTCTGCTGGCTTGCGTGCAGTCGTCCGGTGGTGTGCGCTGAGGCAATGTCAGGACAGACTTTCGACGTCGTGGTGATCGGAGCGGGCCCGGTCGGCGAGGTCGCGGCGGAACGGGCCGCCAAGGGTGGGTTCGAGGTGGCGCTCATCGAGCACGAGTTGTTCGGCGGTGAGTGCTCGTATTGGGCGTGCATCCCCAGCAAGGCGTTGCTGCGGCCCGGCAATGCGCTCGCCGCGGCCAAGCGCGTGCCGGGAGTGCCGGTCGGCGAGGCGCTCGACCCCGCGTCGGTGCTCGCGCGCCGCGACTGGTTCATCGGCCGCGGTGATCCGGAAGGACAGGATCACGGCCAGGTCGGCTGGGCGCGGAGCGTGAACCTGGAGCCGATCCGTGGCCACGGGCGGATCAGCGGCGAGCGCGAAGTGACGGTGGACGACGGCCGAGTGCTCACGGCGCGCCACGCTGTGATCGTCTGCACCGGCAGCGTGCCGCGCATTCCGCCGATCCCGGGCCTCGACACGATCCGGCCGTGGGGCTCGCGCGAGGCGACCTCGGCGACCGCCGTGCCCGCGCGCCTCGGGGTGCTGGGTGGCGGTGTCGTCGGAGTCGAGATGGCGCAGGCGTGGGCGCGGCTGGGTTCGCAGGTGCACCTGATCATCACGGGGGAGCGACCACTGCCGAAGCTGCCCGGCTTCGCCGGTGACCTCGTGCTGGCCGGGCTACGGGCCGACGGCGTGACCGTCCACACCGGCTCGGGGCTCGACAAGGTGTCCCTTGTGGACGGTGGGACCGCGTTGCAGCTTTCCGGCGGTGAGGAGCTGGTGGTCGACGAGCTGCTCGTCGCGACCGGACGAGCGCCGGCCACCGGCGACGTCGGGCTCGACACCATCGGGCTGCCGACGAGCGGTCCACTGGGGGTCGACGAGAGCGGTCGCGTGGCCGCGGTGGAAGGGGGCTGGCTGTACGCGGCGGGCGACGTGACCGGGCGGGCGCAGCTGACGCATCAGGGCAAGTACGCCGCGCGCGTGGCCGGCGACAGCGTCGCTGCGCGCGGGCGCGGTGAGGACATCCCGACCGGACCGTGGAGCAAGTACAGCGCGACGGCCGACCACCACGCCGTGCCGCAGGTGATCTTCACCGACCCCGAGGTGGCGTCGGTCGGCCTCACACAGGCGCGAGAAGGGGCCGCCGATCGGGTCGTGGACATCGACATCGCGGTCGCCGGCTCGGCACTGCACGCCGACGGCTACACGGGCAAGGCGCGCATGGTCGTCGACACCGAGCGGTCAGTGGTGCTGGGTGTCACGTTCGTCGGCCAGGACGTCGACGAACTGCTGCACTCGGCCACGATCGCCGTCGTCGGTGAGGTGCCGTTGGATCGGCTCTGGCACGCCGTGCCGTCGTTCCCGACGATCAGCGAGGTCTGGCTGCGGCTGCTGGAGGCCTATGGGCTGTGAGCCCGACCGGGTGGGTCCCGTGACGGGACCCACCCGGTCAGGACGGCATGGCCAGATCGAGTGCGCCCTGTGCGGCGCGGGTGAGGCCGGGATCGCCCGGTGTGGACGGACCCGTCTGCCACACCGCCTGCACGAGGCGAACGCCATTGCCTTCGAGCTTGCTGGCGTAGGCGGCGTTGTCGAACTGCGGCGGTGGGCCGGACCACTTGCCGGTCTCGGTCGCGACGTCCAGGATCCCGCCGCCGCCAGGGTTGTCCGCGACCCGTTTGAAGTTCGTCGCCTGCTCGCCGTCGGGGAACTCGACCACGGCGACGGTCACCGCGGCGGGGCGCCCGTCGACCAGCGCCGTGTAGCTCGCGCGGCGCACCGCGGAACAGCTGGTCTGCTGCAGGCTCGCCTGCACATCCCCGAACGCGTGCGACGCGCACCGCTGGTCCGCGCTGCTCGCCCGCACCTCGAACGACAAACTCGGCGCCGCACTGCTCACCGGTGCGCTGCTCTTCGCCGGGGCGGGGGCGTTCGCCCTGCTGGCCAGTGGCGCGGCTTCCCCGCTGCCACCGCCACTGGTCGCCGCCACGACGATCGCCGCCACCAGCAACACGGCCAGCAAGCCGATCGCTGCCACCGGCACCCACCGCACCGGCCCGCTCCGCTTGCGTGACGCTACGGCTGGCGTTTCGGCTGACTCTTCGCCTACGGCCCCGGTGGCGCCCGCCGCCCGCGGTTCCGCGGCCGACGGCGCCGCCCCGCCCGTTGTGGAAGCACGCCCCGACGGCGTCGTGGGCGCAGGGCGGTTTCCTCGCGATGGCGCCGCTCCCGGCGAGCCGCCGGATGACGGCATCGGCCGCGGCGCCGCGGCGCGCGGGGTGGTGCGATCCGCCGACGTCCCCGGGGCGGGGCGTTGCTCCGGTGGCGCCGTGGCTGCGGCCGAGTCGACTGCCGCCGTGGCTGAAGGCCGAGGTGGGCTCGCGGCGTCGCGCGCGGGCGCACTGCCGCGACTCGGCGAAGGCACTGGTGCGGCCGCGGCAGGCCTGGTCGTCGGCGGCGCGGGTGCCGGGCGCGGCGGAACGGCCCCGGGGAAGACCAGGGCACTCGGGGCGGGCGTCTGGACCACCGCTGACGCGGGGCCCGGGGGCGCCGGGATCTTCTCGGTTGTGGTGGAACCGAGCGTGGCGTCCGGTTCGCCGGTCGTGGGGTGATCGACCGATGTGGACGGAGCAGAGCCGGGAGCCGTTGGTGGGGCGGTGGACTCGGTCGGGGCTTCGGCGATCACGTCGGCGGGCGGGGCCGAGGGGGACGGCGGGATCGGGACGACCGCCGGAACGACCGGAGGGGGTGGTGGAACCGACGTGATCGAGGCACGCTTCGGCGTCGTGGCAGGCCGGGGCGCGGACGTGGCGACCGGCGCGGGAGCAGGACGTGCGACGGCTGGCGCGACCGGTGGATCGTCGCTGTAGCGCACGAAACCCTCACCGAGCAGTACCTCGTCCGTCAACGCCGGCGCGTCGGGGGCCACTGCGTTGATCAACGCCCGTGCCTGGTCGAGCGAACGCGCGCTGCGGGCGGTGGCCAGCGACACGGTGGCCGCGAGCATCGTCGTCGGGGTCGGGTGGAGGACACGGACGGGACCGGCGAGATCGGCGGGGGGCTGGTCGACGGTTTCGACGTAGGGCCCGACCGCCACGATGGTCCCCACCGGACCGGAACCGGGAGCCAGTTCGGCGATCCGGCGTTCGCTGTCCTGCGACAGGTCGAGCGCCTCGGTGGCCGGGTTGACGGCGTCCTCGCCGTCGACGAGCGGCCACCCGTCCGCTTTCCATGGGCCGCCGAGCGGGGCTTCGAGGCGCAGCGCCGGGTCGGGCAGATCGACGCCGATCACGATCAGCACGCCCTTGGGCAGCACCACCACGGCCTCCACGGCGCGGTCGTCGCCGGCAGGGCGCGCGCCGATGAGTGCGACGCCGCCGATGACCGTGTTGCCGCGGCCGAGGGACGCCAGGGCCGCCCGCACGTCTTCGGCGACGCGCGACGGTTGCTGCCCGAGGCGAACCAGTCGCACCGAACCCTCCCTCACCTCGATCGTTCCGGTGCACCACGCTAGCGTGCCGGGCGCCGAGATCCGTGCTATACGCGGACGCGTCGGCGCGCCTCCTTTCTCAAAGCCCTCCGCGAGGGGGGATTCCGGTGCGACTTGTGGTGTTCGTGTGGCCAAACGACACAGTTGGGGTGCACAATGTGCTACACAGATCGGGAAGTAGCACGTCGGGAAGCACGGAAGCCGCACAACGCGCAGCCGCAGCAGCTCGAGAGGTCGTAGGGGAAGACGTCCCTCGTCGAGCAAGCGGAGGTCAGCAGTGAGCACCCGTGGCAACACCCGAGGTGTGGTGTACGTCCACTCGTCGCCGTCTGCGGTGTGTCCGCACGTCGAGTGGGCGATATCGGGCACCCTCGGGGCCCGAGTCGAGCTGAAGTGGACGGCGCAGCCCGCCAGTCCCGGACAGCTGCGGGCCGAATGCGGTTGGCGCGCGCCAGCCGGAACCGGCGGCAAGCTGGCCGCGGCGCTCAAGGCGTGGCCGATGCTGCGTTTCGAGGTCACCGAAGAACCCAGCGCCGGTGTCGACGGCGAACGCTTCTGCTTCGCGCCCGGGCTCGGCCTGTGGCACGGCCGCACGAGCGCCAACGGCGACCTCGTGGTCGGGGAGGATCAGCTGCGTGCGCTCGTGAGCATGACCCGCGGCGGGGAGTCGCTGGCGCACAAGCTCGACGAACTGCTCGCGGCGAGCTGGGACGAGGCACTCGAGCCCTACCGCCACGCCGGCGACGGCGCGCCCGTCACGTGGCTGCACCAGGTCGGCTGACGCCCCCGGGCGGGTGAGTACCCTCACCGGGGTGACCGCCCGCCCACCCGCGCCCGCCCGTCAGCGCTGGCTGGTACCCGTTCTCGTCGTCGTGCTGTCCGTGACCGTCGGCGGCGGCCTGCTCGCGCGCGAGCTGTACCACCCCCCGGTGACGACACCGGACGACGCGGTCGCGACGACCGCGCCCACGTCGGTCAGCCCTGGCGAGGAACCCGGTCCCACCCAGGTCGAGGTCACCGACGACGCGTCGCGCCATCCGCAGGACGCGGCCGTGCGCCAGACGCTGCAGATGTACTTCGACGGCGTCAACCACCACGACTACGACCAGTGGGTTCAGGCCGTGACGACCGACCGCGCGAAGGCCTACCCCGAGGACAAGTGGCGTAAGGGCTTCCGGTCCACTAAGGACGGCAGCATCCTGCTGTACCGCATCGAACCGGGCGCCAAGAACTCGCTGCGGGTGCTCGTCGGGTTCACGAGCACCCAATCGCTCGACGAGGCACCCGACGGCTTCAAGTACCCCTGCATCCGCTGGCGCCTGGTCCTGCCGATGGTCTACGAACGCGGCAGCTACCGGATCGACACCGTGCAGTCCGAGACCCAGCCCGAACACGAGCGCTGCTGACGACACAGGGCCCTCCCCGATCCGGGAAGGGCCCTGTTCGCGAGAGAACCGATCAGGCGGCCGGCGTGAACAGCAGCGCGGTGTTGTGACCACCGAAGCCGAACGAGTTGCTGAGGGCCGCGGTGAGCTCGACCTTGCGGTTCTCGCCCGACACGACGTCGAGCTGGACCTTCGGATCGAGGTCGCTCAGGTTCAGCGTCGCGGGCACGACCCCTTCGTACAACGAGAGGATCGTGGCGATGCCCTCCACCGCGCCGGCGCCGCCGACGAGGTGGCCCAGTGCGCCCTTCGGCGCGGTGACCACGGCGTGGTCGCCGATCGCCTTGCGGATCGCCGCGGCTTCACCGACGTCACCGACCACAGTGGACGTCGCGTGCGCGTTCACGTGCCCGATGTCCGAGGGGGACAGCCCGGCCATCGTCATCGCCGCACGCATGGCCGCGATCTGCCCGATGCCTTCCGGGTGATTGCCCGTGATGTGGTAGGCGTCGGACGTTATGCCGTAGCCGGCGAGCTTCGCATACACCCGCGCGCCCCGGGCCTTGGCGAGGTCGGCTCGCTCCAGCACGACCACTCCGGAGCCTTCGCCGAGCACGAAACCGTCGCGGCTGGTGTCGAACGGCCGCGACGCGGCTGCCGGGTCGTCGTTGCGCGTGGACACCGTCCGCGCCTGTGCGAAGCCCGCGAGGGTGATCGGGTGGATGCACGCCTCGGCGCCGCCGGCGACGACGACGTCGGCGCGGCCCGAGGCGATCATCTCGTAGCCGGTGGCGATGCCCTCGGCGCCGGAGGCGCACGCCGAAACCGGGGAGTGCACCCCCGCCCGCGCCTTCAGATCGATGCTCACGTGCGCGGCCGGCCCGTTGGGCATCAGCATCGGCACGGTGAGCGGCGACACCTTGCGAAGCCCCTGCTGGTGCAACAGGTCGTTCTGGCTGAGCAGCGTGACCGGACCACCGATGCCGGTGCCGATCGACACGCCCAGCCGCTCCGGTTCGACGTCCGTGTGCTCGTCGGTCTGCTCGGTGAATCCGGCGTCGGCCCAGGCTTGCCTGGCAGCGATGAGCGCCACCTGCTCGCACCGGTCCAGCCGGCGCGCCTGCACGCGCGGTAGGACCTCGGTCGGCTCGACGGCGAGCGTCGCACCGATCTGCACGGGCAGGCCGAGTTCCTCGACCCAGTCCGCGTCGATCTTGCGCACGCCGCTGCGGCCCGACAGCAGTCCGTCCCAGGTGGACGCGACGTCTCCGCCGAGTGGCGTGGTCGCCCCCAGCCCGGTGATCACGACGTCGATGTTGCTCATGGGAGTCTCCCCAAGGTTGCTCCGGACCGGGTGGGCCCGGTCCGGGTACGAAGAGGACCTACTTGATGTTGGCGGACACGTAGTTCACCGCGTCGCCGACGGTTTTCAGGTTGGCGAGCTCGTCGTCCGGGATCTTGACGCCGAACTTGTCCTCGGCCTGCACGGCGATCTCGACCATCGACAGCGAGTCGATGTCCAGGTCGTCCACGAACGACTTCTCGGTGGTGACGTCGTCCTGCGCCACACCGGCGACCTCTTCGACGATCTCGGCGAGGCCGGCGAGGATCTCAGCGTTGTCAGCCATGGGGGTTGTTCCCTTCTCGGTTCTTTTCAGGTCCACTTCGCGAGCACGGCGCTCGCGAGGGAAGTATCCACTCAGGGGCAGACGAAAGCCTGACCGGCATACGACAGTCCGGCGCCGAAGCCGACGGCCAGCACCACATCACCCGGCTTCGCCGTGCCCGCCTTGCGCATGTGGTCGAGTGCCAGCGGGATCGACGCCGAAGAGGTGTTGCCCGAATACTTGATGTCGTCGGCCACGACCAGGTCTTCCCGCGCCCCGGCCGCCTTCAACTTCTTCGCGATCGACTCGACGATGCGCAGGTTCGCCTGATGCGGGATCAGCACGTCCACATCGGACGGCTTCAGGCCCGCGGCGTCGAGCGCGCGCATCGCGATCGGCGCGATCTGCGTCGTCGCCCACCGGAAGACCGATTGGCCCTCCTGGTAGATGTACTTGTCCTCACGCATGTAGATGAGGTCGACGAGGTCACCCGCGCTACCCCACACGACCGGGCCGATACCCGGCTCGTCGGAGGCACCGACCACGGCCGCACCCGCGCCGTCGGCGAAGATGATCGCGTTGGCGCGGTCGGTCGGGTCGACGACGTCGGTGAGCTTCTCGGCGCCGATCACGAGCACGTTCTTCGCCGAGCCGCCGCGAATCAGGTCCGAGGCGATACCGAGGCCGTAGCAGAAGCCGGCGCACGCGGCGTTGAGGTCGAAGGCACCAGGGCTGGGGATGCCGAGCCGCGCGGCGACCTGGCCGGCGGCGTTCGGGATCGGCGAGGGCATCGTGCAGTTGGGCAGGATGACGGTGTCCACTTCGGATGGTTCGACGCCGGCGTCGGCCATCGCGGCCTCGCCTGCGGCGACCGCGAAGTCGACCAGCAGCTCGTCCTTGTCCCCGAAGCGGCGCTCGATGATGCCCACGCGCTCGCGGATCCACTGGTCGTTGGTGTCGATGTGTTCGGACAGGTCGTCGTTGGTCACGACCCGCGCGGGCTGATGGCTGCCGACGCCGAGGATGCGGGTGCTGCTCGGGCCCTGCGTGAGATGCAGGCTGGGACGGTCGGTCACTGGGCGTCCTCCTCGCGCAGCTTCGCCGGGTCGGCCGGCGTCTTGAGCGCTGTGGTTGTGGTGACGACGCCCTTGAGCTGCCGCTTGACCAGGCCGGTCAGCGTGCCCGCGGGCGCGAGTTCGATCGTGCTGGTCACGCCGAGGGAGACGAGGCCGTCCATCGTGAGGTCCCAGCGCACCGGGCGGGTGACCTGCGACAGCAGCCGCTCGAGATATTCGGCGCCGCTGGTGACGACGGCGCCGTCGGCGTTCGACAGCAGCGGGCGCGTGGGGTCGGCCGGGGTGAGGCCGGCGGCGTGCTCGCGAAGGGAGGCTTCCGCGGGCGCCATGTAGGGCGTGTGGAAGGCTCCGGCGACTTTGAGCGCACGGATCTTCGTGCCCTCCAAGGGTTCGGCGACGATGCGGGCGATCGCCTCGGCCGAGCCGGAGGCGACGATCTGGCCGGCGCCGTTGCGGTTGGCGGCGGCAAGGCCCCGGTCCTCGAGCCATGCGACGACCTCGGCGGGGTCGCAGAGCATCACGGCGGCCATCGACGTCGGTTCCAGCGCGCAGGCCTTCGCCATCTCGGCGCCACGCACTGCGGCCAGCGCCACGGCGTCGGCCGGGGTCAGCACCCCGGCAATGGCGGCGGCGGCGAGTTCGCCGACGGAGTGCCCGGCCACCGGCGCGTCGGCCGGCACCGGCGCGATCTGCTGCAGGCGCTCGAACGAGAGCAGCGAGAGCGCGACGATCAGCGGCTGCGCGACCGCGGTGTCCTGGATCTCCTCGGCGTCGCCTTCCGTGCCGAGGCGGGCGAGGTCGAGACCCGCGCGCGCGGACCAATCCTCGACGCGCTCGCGCGCACCTTCGGACTCGAGCCACGGGGAGAGCATGCCGGGGGCCTGTGAGCCCTGGCCGGGGGAGAGGACTGCTGCTGTCACGGTGTCTATGACACCACGGGCGGGGGTGGTCCCCCAGTCGCGGGCGGTCACCAAGTCCGTGCGGCGTTATTGGAGGAAACCTCCAAAGACCTGCCGTAGATCCCCGCCCTTAGCCCACGGGCCTTGTGGGATTCAACCAGCACTCGCCGTGAAGTCCGTCACCCGCCGGAGGTCGCTGCAGGCCGCGAGTCACCACAGCCCTCGTGCCCGCGCGAGCCGCCCGACGGTCAGCGCGGAGCGGAGCACGAACGCGTCACGTGGGTCGGTCGGGTTGCGTCCGGTGAGTTCGGCCGCTTTGCGCAGGCGGTAACGCACGGTGTTGGGGTGCACGAACAGGGTCTGCGCGCAGCGCTCCAGCACGCCGCCGCTTTCCAGGTACGTCTCGACCGTGCGTTGCAGCGCCGGCCCCGCCTCCTCCAGCGGCCTCGCGACGAGGTCGACGAGCAGGCGTTCGGCCTCCGGATCGCCGGAGAGGGCGCGTTCGGGCAGCAGGTCGTCGGAACGGACGGGGCGCGGCGCGCCGGGCCAGCCGACGACCGCGCGCAGGCCCGACAACGCTTCGGCGGCGCTGTGGTGCGACTCGGCCAGTGTCGGCACGGTCGGGCCTGCGACCACCGGGCCGTCGGCGAAGACCTCGGCCATGCGGGGGATCGTTTCGCGTTCTTTCACGCCGCCGTCGGTCGGGCCGGCGATCACGATCACCAGCCGTGAGCCCTGCACCGAAAGCAGCACGTTGCGGCCGACACGGGCGGCGCGGCTGCGGACCTCGAACACCACCGTCGGCGGGTCCTCCGACGGCGGATTGCCGACGATCACCGTCGCGGCCGCCGCCGGGTCCCAGCCGAGCGCCGCCGCGCGCGAGAGCACCGCTTCCTCGGCGTCGCCGCGCACGATGCCGTCGACGACGAGCGCTTCGAGCCGGGCGTCCCATGCGCCGCGCGCTTCGGCCGCGGCCGCGTAGGAGTTCGCCGCGGCAAACGCGATTTCCCTGCCGTACCGCAGAATTCCTTCGATCAGTGCGGCTCGTTCGGCTTCGTTCGCGGCGAACTCCGGCAGCTGCTCCTCGAACACCTCGATCGCGAGCCGCACCATGCCGACGGCCTGGCGGAGGCTGATCCACCGCGAAAGCTCGGCCGGCGCGTCGCGGAACGCCTCGGTGGTCAGCTTCAGCGCTTCCTTCGAGTCACGCAGCCACGAGACGAACCCGGCGGCGCCCGCTTGCGTGATCAGCAGCACGCTCGCACGCTGGTCGGCAGGCAGCCGCCCGAACCAGACGAGCCGTCGCTCCATGACCGCGACGCTCGCGCTCGCCAGCCGTCCGGAGGCGCGCTCGAGCGAACGCAGGGTCTTCGCGGACAGGCCGTGGTGCTTGGGGACGCGGCGCGCGGTCGGTTCAGCCATTTCGAACCGATCCTACGTGGACATTCGATCCGCGACCCTCGGTGGCGGACACGCGACGCCTGAGGCTGTGAACCCTGACCCTGGCTCTCTACGATCCGTATCCGGTGAGCACCGTCACCGGAACCGACACAAGGGGGAAAGGGCTGATGTCAGAGCCCGGATTGGTGATCGACGCGGTCTCCAAACGCTACGGCACTGTCGTGGCACTGGAGAAGATGAGTTTCGACGTGCGGCCGGGGGAGCTGTTCGGCTTCGTCGGCAGCAACGGCGCCGGTAAGACGACCACCATGCGCATCGCGCTGGGGGTGCTGGCCGCCGACGCGGGTGAAGTCCGCTTCGCCGGCTCGCCCGTCACCCACGAAACGCGACGGCACATCGGGTACATGCCGGAAGAGCGCGGTTTGTACCCGAAGATGAAGGTCGGCGAGCAGCTGGTCTACCTGGCGCGGCTGCACGGCATGTCCGCCGCCGACGCGAAAGCGTCGACCCAGCGCTGGACCGAACGCCTCGGCGTGGCCGGGCGGCGCGACGACGAGGTCCAGAAGCTCAGCCTCGGCAACCAGCAGCGGGTGCAGCTCGCGGCCGCGCTGGTGCACGAGCCACGGATCCTCGTGCTCGACGAGCCGTTCTCCGGGCTCGACCCGGTGGCCGTGGACGTGATGAGCGAGGTGCTCAAAGAAAAGGCAGGCGAGGGCGTGCCGGTGGTGTTCTCGAGCCACCAGCTGGACCTGGTGGAGCGGCTGTGCGACCGCGTCGGGATTGTTCGGAGTGGACGGATGGAGGCGCTGGGCTCCGTAGCCGAACTGCGGGCCGGCGGCACCGTGCGGTTACTCGTCACCGCGCCGCGGGCGCCGGAAGGCTGGGCGGCGGCGCTGCCCGGCGTCACCGTGCTGGGCCGTGACGGTTCGGTCACCGAGCTCGAGCTCGCCGACGGCGCGGACGACCAAGCCGTGCTGCGCGCGGCGCTGGCCACCGGGCCCGTGCACGAGTTCGCGCGAAAACTCCCGTCGCTGACCGAGCTGTTCCGCTCCGTCGTCACCGAGCACCACCAGGAGGTGGCGGCATGAGCGCGCCCGATGTCCGCATGAGCCCGATGGCCGGGGTCGGCCTTGTCGCCACGCGGGAGATCAGCACCCGGCTCAAGTCGAAGGCGTACCGGATCAGCACGCTGGTGCAGCTGATCCTCATCGTCGCCGCCGTCGTGGTGCTCAAGCTCGTCTCCGGCAGCAGCGGGCCCGACGCGACGGTCGGCTACGTCCCGGCCGCGGCTCCGCTGTCCGCGCCGCTGGTCGCGACCGCGAAGTCGGTGGGCCAGGACATCGCCACCGAGCCGGTGGCGAACGACCAGGAAGGCCTCGCGAAGCTGAAGGACGGCTCGATCGACGCGCTGCTGGTACAGGGCGCCGACCGGGTGCATGTGCAGGTGCAAAAGGACCTCGACAACAACCTGAAGAACGTGCTGACCGTGCTCGAGGGCCAGATCGCGCTCAACGGCCAGATCACCGGCCTCGGCGGCGACCCGGCGAAGGTCCACGCCGCGGTGGCGGGCGCGACGATCGACGAGCTGCCACCACTGGAGAAGCCCTACGACTACAACGGCCAGCAGCTCGTGCTCGGGATCGTCGCGGGCGTCCTCATCTACCTTTCGCTGCTGCTCAACGGCCAGACGGTCGCGCAGGGTGTGGTGGAGGAGAAGACGTCGCGGGTGGTCGAGCTGTTGCTGTCCACGATCAAGCCGTGGCAGCTGATGGCGGGCAAGGTGCTCGGCATCGGCGTGGTCGGGCTGATCCAGATGGTCGCGATCGGGGTCGTCGGCCTCGCCGCGGGCCTGGGCCTCGGCGTGCTGACGATCTCCGTGTCGGCGGCGATCGGCACGGTCGTGTGGCTGGTCGTGTGGTACTTGCTCGGGTTCTTCATGTATTCGATCGTCTTCGCGGCGCTCGGGGCGCTCGTCTCGCGTCAGGAGGACGTGGGCGGCGCGGTGGCGCCGGCACTGATGCTCGTGATCGCCGGGTACGTCGTCGGCATCTCGGTGTTGCCCTCGGACCCGTCGAACAAGTTCGCCGAGGTGCTGTCCGTGATCCCGGTCTTCGCACCGACGCTGATGCCGATGCGGCTCGCAATGGGCGGCGTGCCCGTGTGGGAAGCCGTGGTGTCGGTGGGGCTGGTGGTGCTGCTGATTCCGGCATTGATCTGGCTCGCCGCGCGGATCTACCGCAACGCGGTCATGCGCACCGGTGCGAAGGTGAAACTCTCGGAGGCGCTGCGCGCGGCGTGAGTGTCGGTTCGGCGAACGAACGCCGTTGCACTGGGAAACCCGGAGGGTGTTCGCAGTGCAACGGCGCGAACACGCCCTGAATGCCCCTTGAAAATATCGCAAAAATGCTCGAGGCCGCCCGGCGCTTGCGGTTTTCGCTGCGCCGGACGGCCTCGTCTCCCCGGTCCCCACCGGTAGTTCCAAGTATGCAGAAGGTTGATCTTCCCGCGCCAGTCGTCTCACTCGATCGTGGTGCACGGCACTCCCGCTCGCTGGGTACCTGAACGACACAACCCGGTGGACGACACGGCCGGAATCCGCGGCGAAGGGAGCCAGCATGGGTGAGCAACTGAAGGACGGACTCGGACAGGCCTGGAATCTGGTGGCTACGTTCGTTCCGAAACTCGTCGGTTTTCTGATCATCTTGCTGATCGGCTGGCTGATCGCGAAAGCAGTCGCCAAAGCGCTGACGCTGGTGCTCGGAAAACTCGGTTTTTCCCGCCTGGTGGAGAAGACCGGGATGACCGGAATGATGAAGCAGGCGAATGTGGATGCGACCGGCATCCTGGTGAAACTCGTCTACTACTTCATTCTGCTGATCGCGCTGCAGCTGGCCTTCGGTGTGTTCGGGCAATCGAATCCGGTGAGTCAGCTGATCAACCAGATCATCGCGTTCCTGCCGCGGGTCCTCGTGGCGCTCGTGCTCGTGGTGGTCGCCGCGGCGATCGCGAAGGTCGTGCGCGACCTCGTGCACTCGGCGATGGCCACCCGGCCGGCCGGACGGCTGCTCGGCACCATCGCCTATTGGCTGATCATGGCGTTCGGCATCATCGCCGCGCTCGGCCAGGTCAACATCGCCACGGCCATCACCGGCCCGGTGCTCATCACGGTGCTCGCCACCATCGGCGGCGTCGTCGTGGTCGGGTTCGGCGGCGGCCTGATCAAACCGGCGCAGGACCGCTGGGGCGGCTGGCTCAGCACGCTGCAGGGCCAGGTCGGCTCGGGCGGGCAGAGGCAGGTCGGCCGGTCGGCCGAAGCCCATACGCCGCAGGCCCAGCAGACGCCGCAGGCCCAGCAGACGCAGCCCGCCGCGCCTTCCCCTGGGACGATCGCGTCCGAGACTCCGACTCCGCCGTCGGGGATCAACCGCGGCGACCGCTGATCCTGGCGCGGTTCCGGCGGCCCGGTGCATCGGGAGGGCACCGGGCCGCCGTGCGTGCGCACCCGTCCTGCCGCAGTCGAGGCGGCACTCGAAGCCGCGGTCGGCAGGTCGCCGCGTAACCGCGCTCACGGCCGGGAATCCCCGCCGCCCACCGCGTGTTGGCGCCGGTGGACGGAAGGGGTGCGCACGTGGATTTCCTCCTGCGGCACGGCATCACGGTGCTCGGCCAGTGGATCTCTGTCGCCGAGCTCGCCGGGCAGGTGCTGGCGCTGGCCGTGGTGTTCCTGGCCGATCGGCGGACCTGGTGGACCTGGCCGGTGCAGGTGGCGGCCACGGCCTTGCTGTTCTCCGTCTACGTCTCGGCTGACCTGGGTGGTCTCGCGGGCCGTCAGGTCGCGATCTTGCTCATCTCGCTGTACGGCTGGTGGGCGTGGCGTCGGCGCACCGATCCCGTCGACGGCGTGCTCGTGCGCCTCGGACGGCCGGGCGAGCGCTGGGTGATGTTCGGCGCGTTTGCCGTGGGCACGGTCGGGATGGCGCTGGTGCTGCAGGCACTGCACGCGTCGTGGGCGCCGTGGCCGGACGCCGCGATCTTCGTCGGCACCCTCGTCGCCTTCGCGGCCCAGGGCGCCGGGCTCGTCGAGTTCTGGGGAGTGTGGCTCGTCGTGGATGCGATCGGCGTGCCACTGCAGATCTCCTCGGGTCTGTATTTTTCCGCTGCGATCTACGTGGTCTTCGCGGGCCTCGTCGCGCACGGCTGGTGGACGTGGAGCCGCTCGGCGAAACGCGTCGCCGCCCGCGCGGTCACGGCAGCATCCAGCTGAGAACTGAGGTGCTCTGCCCGAGCACGATCAGGCACATCACCAGCAGCAGCCCCACGCTCCACGGGAGCACCTTCCGCAGCAGCTTGCCCTCTTCGCCGGGCAGGTTCGCCGCCACGCAGGCGATGGTGAGGTTCTGCGGCGAGACCATCTTCCCGAGGACACCGCCGGAGCTGTTGGCCGCCGCCAGGAGGTCCGCCGGCAGGCCCGTCTTGTTCGCCGCCGTCACCTGCAGTGCGCCGAACAACGCGTTCGCCGAGGTGTCGGACCCCGAGACGGCGACGCCGAACCAGCCCAGCACGGGGGACAGGAACGCCAGTCCGGCGCCGGCGGCCGCGATGAACGTGCCGATCGTGGTCGTCTGGCCGGACAGGTTCATCACGTAGGCCAGCGCGAGCACCCCGGTGACGGTCAGGATCGCGAACCGCAGCTCCTTGACCGTGGCCAGCCACTCCTGCACCGCGCCGCTCGCCGACACGGCCAGCACCGCCGCCGTGATGACGCCCGCCAGCAGCACGAGCGTGCCGCCGGTGTTGAGGAACGGCAGCGAGAACGTGTTGCCCGACACCGGTTTCCCGTTCGGGGCGGCGACGTTCAGGCCGGGCCAGTGGAACTTCCAGGTCGCCTTGTCCAGCAGCTTCTTCACCGGCGGCAGCACCGCGATCGAGAAGATCACGATGATCAGCAGGTACGGCAGGTAGGCCTTGACGACGTCGGGGCGCGAGTCCTCCGGCGGCG
>DASZNR010000187.1:0-11922 GCA_035551175.1 Amycolatopsis sp.
GCCACGACGGGCCACCCGACCCTCGCCGAGGTGGCCGCCGACCCGATCGGCGCCAACGCCGCGCTCGGCCGCTTCACGAACTTCGCGAACCTGCTCGGGCTGTCCGCACTCGCCGTCCCGGCCGGCCGCGTCGCCGGCCTGCCGTTCGGGGTGATGCTCGCCGGCCCCGCCGGCGCCGAAGCGAAATTGGCGACGGTCGCGCGGACCGTCGAACCCCGGGTTCGGCTCGCGGTCGTCGGCGCCCACCTGCGCGGCCAGCCACTCAACCACGAGCTCACCGACCTCGGGGGCCGGTTCGTCGCCGCCACGACCACCGCCCCCGAATACCGCCTGCACGCGCTCGCCACCGTGCCCCCGAAACCCGGGCTGGTCCGCGTGCCCTCCGGCGGCGCCGCGATCACGGCCGAGGTGTGGGACCTGCCGGTGTCCGGTTTCGGGGCGTTCGTCGCCGCGGTGCCGGCCCCGTTGACGATCGGCCGGATCCGCCTCGCCGACGGCTCCGAGGTCTCCGGTTTCCTGTGCGAACCCGCCGCGCTCGCCGGCGCGCCGGACATCTCCGCGAAAGGCGGCTGGGTCGCGCACCTGAATTCCTGAACGACACCGTAGTCACAGTGAGACCAATGACCGCTGGAGTAGTCGCATAGTGACTACTCCAGCGGCCGCATTCCGCCCCACAGCAGATCGACCAATTCACCGGCCTGACGCTTCCAATCGTCTTCCGGGCGCAGGTACAGCAGGCCACCGAGGCCACGCAGGAGGGTCTCGGTCGTCAGGTCGGGCCGGACCGTACCGGCGGCCACGTTGGCCCGCAGGAGGCGGTCGACGGCCGACACCATGAGGTCGTAGGCGTGGCGCGGCAGCTCAGCGGATCCGGACGGACGCGACAGGCGCAGCGCGTCGGCGAGGCCGCGTTTGGTCATCATGTACTGGGTCAGGTGGTCGGTCACCCACGTGCGAAACGCCTGGTCAGGCGCCAATGACGCCAACAAGTCGGGCACCACGTCGACGAGCTGGCGCACCTCCCGGTCGTACACCGCGAGGATCAGCGCCTCCGGCGTCGGGAAGTGGCGGTAAACCGTGCCGACGCCAACCCCGGCCTGCTTGGCGAGCGCGTTGAACGAGAGGTCCGCGGAGTGGCTCAGCGAATCCGCGGCCACGGCCAGGATGCGCTCGTGATTGCGGCGGGTGTCCGCGCGACGCGGGCTGACCGACATGAGCACTACCCCTGAATCTCCGGTGTCCGGGAACGCTGTCCGGGCAAAGTGTTCGGCAAAGCGAGCATGGAGTAACTCCAGGTAACCCACTTCGTTGCCAACCCGATTGTATTTGGCTAATCTCGGAACAGGCGAAGCGGATACCTATCCGCACCGTCGCCTTTCCGATCCAGATCCCACCACTACACCGCGGCGCCCTACCGGGACCCGTCGCGGGGAAGAGATCCAGTGGACATCTCCTTGGTTGTCAACGGCATCACCGAACGGCTCACCCTCGATCCCGGCGTCACGCTGCTCGACGCCCTGCGCGAGCGCCTCGGCGTCACCGGCCCGAAGAAGGGCTGCGACCGCGGCCAGTGCGGCGCTTGCACGGTACACGTGGACGGCACGCCCGTGCTCGCGTGCCTGACCTTCGCGGCCACCGTGCGCGGCCCGGTCACCACCGTCGAAGGGCTGTCCACAGAGGACGGCTTGGGCCCCGTCCAGCAGGCCTTCGTGGACCAGGACGCGCTGCAGTGCGGCTTCTGCACGGCCGGCCAGATCATGTCCGCGACCGCCGCCGTGCGCGACGGCGTGGAAGACGTGCGCGAGTTCATGTCCGGCAATCTCTGCCGGTGCTCGGCGTATCCCAACATCGTCGCGGCGATCGAGCAGGCCGCCGAGCAGGCAGGGCAGGCCGATGCGACCGTTTGAGCTCACCGCACCCACCACCGTCGACGACGCGCTCACGGCGGGCGGCACCTTCCTGGCCGGCGGCACGACACTGGTCGACCTGATGAAGCTGAACGTCCTCACGCCCGAGCACGTGCAGGACATCAACGACCTTCCGCTGCGCGGCATCGACACCAGCGATGGGCTGCGCATCGGCGCGCTGGAGCGCATGGGTGACGTGGCGCGCCACCCCGGCGTGTACCCGGCGATCTCCCGCGCCCTGCTGCTCTCCGCGTCACAGCAGCTGCGGAACATGGCCAGCATCGGCGGAAACCTGATGCAGCGCACGCGGTGCTCGTACTACCGCGACGTCACCGCGCCGTGCAACCGGCGTGACCCCGGCAGCGGCTGTTCCGCGCTCACGGGCGTCAACCGGATGCACGCGATCCTGGGCACGAGCGACGCGTGCGTGGCGACCCACGCCAGCGACCTCGCCGTGGCACTCGTCGCGCTCGACGCCGAGGTGGCACTGAGCAGCGAGGCCGGCACGCGCACGGTCGAGCTCGCCGACTTCTACCGCGTCCCCGGCGACACGCCGGAAATTGAGCACGACCTGCGGCCCGGCGAGCTGATCACCGAGATCCGCGTGCCGCGGCTCGACTGGGCGGAGAACTCGACCTACGTGAAGGTCCGCGACCGCCAGTCGTACGAGTTCGCACTGGCGTCGGCCGCCGTGGCGCTCGACGTGCGCGACGGCGTGATCGCCGACGCCCGCGTCGCCGTCGGCGGGGTCGCCACCGTGCCGTGGCGGCTGCCCGCGGTCGAAGAGGCGCTGCGCGGCGAGCCGGCCACGGAGGAGGCGTTCACGCGCGCCGCCGCTTCGGCCGCCGACGGCGCACGTCCGCTCGCGTTCAACACGTTCAAGATCTCGCTCGTGAAGCGCACTGTCGTGCGCGCACTGCTTGAGCTCACCGAAGGGAGCGGTCGATGACCGACCGGCTCGACGCGCCACCGAAGGTCACCGGTAGCGCGGACTACGCACTCGACCGCACGTTGCCCGGCATGGTGTTCGGCTACGTCGTCGTCAGCACCGTCGCGTCCGGCCAGGTCGAGGCGATGGACGTCGCCGCGGCACAGGACGCCCCCGGTGTCCTCGCCGTTTACACGCCCTTCAACCGGCTGGACCTGCGCACACCCCCGATCTCGCCGATCATGGGCGAAACGTGGGTGCCGCTGCGCAACACCGACGTCGACCACTACGGCCAGCCGATCGGGTTCGTCGTCGCGGAAACGTTCGAGCAGGCGCGCGACGCCGCCCTGCTGATCGACGTGACCTACGACGAGAAGCCGGCGCTGCTGTCGTTCGAAGACGGCCTCGCTTCTGCCGAGGACGCCCCGGAATCGCGCGGCAATCCAGCGCAGATCGAGGTGCTCGAAGCCGGCGTGGAGTCCATTGAGGACGTGTTCGCAGCGGCTCCGGTCGTGGTCGACCAGACCTACCGTACGGCGACGCAGAACCACGCGGCGATGGAACCGCACTCGGCCGTCGCGGTCTGGGAAGACGGGGAACTGACGGTGTACACGGGCAACCAGGGCAGCAATCTGGTCGCCCAGGAGCTCGCCGGCGCTCTTGACCTCGACCCGGCCACGGTGCGGGTGATCAACCCGTACGTCGGGGGTGCGTTCGGCGGCAAGGGCCGCACGTCCACGCCGGCGTTCCTCGCCGGTGCGGCGGCGAAGGCGCTGGGCCGTCCGGTCAAGGTGGCACTGACCCGCGAGCAGGTGTTCACGGCCACGGCCACCCGCGCGGCGACCGTGCAGAAGGTGACGATCGGCGCCGACGCCGACGGCACGATCCTGGGCCTGCGCCACGATTCGTGGTCGAGCACGCCGATCAGCCGGTCCTTTGTGGAGCCGACCTCGCACGGCACGTCGCGCGAGTGGTACGCCACGAAGAACCTCTCCATCAGCCAGAAGATGGTCCCGCTCAACATCCCGCAGACCACGTTCATGCGGGCACCGGGCGAGGCACCGGGGTCGTTCGCGCTGGAGAGCGCGATGGACGAGCTGGCGGTGGCACTGAACATGGACCCGATCGAGCTGCGCAAGCGCAACAGCTCCCTCGCCCCACCGGGCAAGGACTTGCAGTGGTCGAGCAAGCACCTCGACGAGTGCTTCGACCTCGGCGCGCGCGAGTTCGGCTGGTCGGCGCGGCGACCGGGCGGGCACGCCGAGGGCGACTGGCTCGTGGGCCTCGGCACCGCTACCGCGATGTTCCCCGCGCTGCGCTTCCCGGCGACCGTCGGCATCACACTGCACGCCGACGGCACGGCCGAGGTCGCCACCAGTGGCGCCGACCCGGGCACGGGCCTGCTGAGCGTGATGTCGGCGGTGGGCGCGGAGTCGCTCGACCTCGCACCGGAACGAATCACGCCGAAGCTGGGCGACTCGATGCTGCCGCCGGGTGGCATGTCCGGTGGCTCCACGGCGACGGCCAGCGTCGGCACGGCGATCATGCTCGCGGCGAGCGACGTGCTCGACGCGCTGCTGGCGCTCGCCTCCGGGCCGGGCGCGCCGTTCGAAGGTCAGGAAGCGACCTACGCCGACGGGCTCGTCCACGGAGACACCGCCACCATGCCGTTCGGCGAGCTGCTGCGCGCCGTCGGCCAGGACTCGGTGTCGGGCTCCGGTTCCTCCGCGCCCGGCGAGGAGGTGACGAAGCACTCGTTCAGCTCGTTCGGCGCGCAGTTCTGCGAAGTGCGGGTGCACCGCCTCACCGGCGAGGCGCGGGTTTCGCGGATGCTCGGCGTGTTCGACGGCGGCCGCATCATCAACGACAAGCTCGCCCGCAGTCAGATCAAGGGCGGCATGATCTGGGGCGTGTCGGCGGCGTTGCACGAGGCACTCGACCTGGATGACCACGGTCGTTTCGCCAACGGCGACTTCGCGGGCTACCTCGTGCCGGTCAACGCCGACATCCCCGACATCGGCGTCCGTTTCGTCCAGTACCCCGACACCTTCCACAACGCCGTCGGTGCGCGTGGCATCGGCGAGATCTCCACCGTCGGCGTCGCCGCGGCCATCGCCAACGCCATCTACAACGCGACGGGCGTCCGCGTCCGCCACATCCCGATCATGATCGAAGACCTGCTCGTCGACTGATCAGCGGCGCTACCCACGGCGGTCGGGCCTGCGAGCCCGGCCGCCGTTGTCCGTCGCGGCCGAGTACGTACAAGCGCCGTGCCGTCGGCCGGCGCCGGGTCACCGGCGACGGTGGCGCGCGCCGGGCACGCAGCGCTCAATCGCCCGTCGGACGCCACAGCAAGGCCACCAGTTCGTCCGTGGCACCCGCGGTCCGCAGCCGCACCGGGCCCGGCGTGCCGGCGGCGTGGTCGTCGGCGAGAACGGCGAAGATGAACCGCGTAACGTCCGCGGGTGCGGGTGCGACGGTGCCGCCGAGATAGCGCACGACGATGAGGTCCTCACCGGAGTGGGTTTCGACGGCGGCGGCCCAGCCGCGTTCTTCGTCCCACAGCAGGGCGAAATCCCGATCCGGATACGCCGGATGGTGTTGGTCGAGCGCGAGGTAGGCCGACAGTGGTGAAGCGTGGTCCACCGTGCAGGATTCGAGGCCAATGCCGAGCTCGGCGGTCACCACGCGCAAGTATTCGGTCAGCGCGGCGGCCGCGGGGTGGTGGCCCGTCATGAGGCCGAGCGAAGTCGTCATGTGACCGGGTTCCCTTCTCGTAGGCAGGCCGGGCCGGTGCGGGGCCGGCCCGCTTCGTCGTCCGGATGCCGCGGATCAGGGCACGAAAACGTGGCGGCCCATGCCCGCGGTCGCTGCGATCCGCGGTGGCGGGACCGGGTCGGAACGCGACCCGCGGCCCGCCGGCACGTCGCCCTCGCGGATCGCGGACATCCGGGAAATGGTAAGACTGGTTCCGAGCAGCGGCCGCCGGGCGGACGGCAGCCGCGCGTCGTCTCCGGCCGGCAGGGCACGATGTGGCGTCTTCGGCGGCCGAGCAGTGCACTCGAGTTCAGGTGTCACGGCTTTCGGGCCGGCTACTGGCCCGTCGAACCGGGCCACGAAATCGCCGTCACCGGCGCGGAAGGTGCCCTTCGGCCTCGTGGCGGGGCCCGTCGCGGGCGTCGCGGTGCGCATCACCATCGGATCCACCCTTCGGCTCGTCGTCGGGTGTTGTCACTGCGCACATTGTTTTAACATGTCATCGAATGGTTGACAAGCACAATGTCATTGGAAGGTTGACAGGATGGACGAGGTGGACACACTGTCTTTGGTGCGCGAAGCGGTGGTGGCCGCCCGCGCCGGTTCCGAGGACGGTGACCGCCTGCTCGCCGCGCTGACCGGACTGCACGAACTGCGTGCTGCTCTCGCCGCATGGGAGCCGGAGCTGATCACCGCGGCCCGCGCGGCGGGGGTGAGCTGGGCGGCGCTGGCGCCGGCACTGGGGGTCACGAGCCGGCAGGCTGCCGAGCGCCGGTACCTGCGGCTGCAGCCGAGTGCCACAGGCGAAACCACCGGCGAAGGCCGCATCGACGCCCAGCGCGACCGCCGCGCGGGCGACCGCGCCGTGTCCGACTGGGCCCGGCGCAACGCCGCCGTCCTGCGGCAACTCGCCGCCCACGTCACCGCCGCGGACGGCATGACCGCCGCCGGACGGCGGGCCGCGGCGGGCGTGGCCAAAGCCCTCGCCGACGACGACGCGGCGACACTGCTCGGACCGCTCGCCGCCACGCACCGCCATCTCACGGCCGGGCACGCCGACCTGGCGGGACGGGTCGGCGAGGTCGGCGAGCAAACCGGCCGGATCCGCGACGAGGCGATCTCCGACCGGCGCCGCCGCAGCGCCCCGCGATCACCAGGAACCCGAGCGTGACCCGGCGCCCTCGACACTGAAAAAAGCGACCGCGGCGCTCCACCCGACTGCGCTCCGGCACCGCGTTCGCCCACCCCGGCGCCGTGGCGGGTCAACGCCAACCGCAGTGCACCACCACCCCGGGGCGGCCAGGTCAATGGCAGCCGAGTGCACCATCACCCCGCCGTCGCGGGTCAACACCGACCGAACGCACCACCACCCCGCCGTCGCGGGTCAACGCCAACCGAGTTCGGGGGCGACGTGGGTCAGGATGCTTTCCAGCACATGCGCGTTGTAGTCCACGCCCAGCTGGTTGGGGATCGTCAGCAGCAGTGTGTCCGCGGCTTCGATCGCCTCGTCCTCCTTGAGCATCCGCACCAGTTCGTCCGGCTCGGCCGCATACGAGCGGCCGAAGATCGCGCGGGTGTTCTCGTCGATCATGCCGACCTGGTCACGCGAATCGCGGTCGCCGCCGAAGTAGGCGCGGTCCAGGTCGGTGGTGAGCGCGAAGATGCTGCGGCTCACCGACACGCGCGGCTCCCGGTTGTGGCCGGCTTCTTTCCACGCCTCGCGGTAGGCCTCGATCTGCTTGCGCTGCTGGACGTGCAGCGGTTCGCCGGTCTCGTCGTCCTTGAGGGTGGAGCTCTGCAGGTTCATGCCGTGCTTTGCCGCCCACACGCTCGTCGCGTTGGAGCCCGAGCCCCACCAGATGCGATCGCGCAGACCGGCGGAGTGCGGTTCGACTCGCAGGAGCCCCGGCGGGTTGGCGAACATCGGGCGCGGGTTCGGCTGCGCGAAGCGTTCGCCTTCGATGACCTTCAGGAACACCTCGGCGTGCGTGCGGGCCATGTCCGCGTCGGTTTCGCCCTCCGCCGGCTGGAAGCCGAAGTAGCGCCAGCCGTCGATCACTTGCTCGGGGGATCCCCGGCTGATGCCGAGCTGGAGCCTGCCACCCGAGATGAGGTCGGCCGCGCCGGCGTCTTCCGCCATGTAGAGCGGATTTTCGTAACGCATGTCGATCACGCCGGTACCGATCTCGATCTTCGACGTGCGCGCGCCGATCGCCGCGAGCAGCGGGAACGGGCTGGCAGCCTGGCGGGCGAAGTGGTGCACTCGGAAGTACGCACCGTCCACGCCGACTTCCTCGGCCGCGACCGCCAGGTCGATGGACTGGTGCAGGAAGTCCGCCGCCGACCGCGTCAGGGAGTGTGGGCTGTCCGACCAGTGGCCGAACGAGAGGAATCCAATCTTCTTCACGCCCATCAGAGCGTACAGAATCCGCCATTGATTCCCCGGCGCCGGACCGCTGACAGACTCGTGAGTGCGGGCGCCGGTTCTAATTAACCGGCACCCGCACTCACGAGTCCTGGTCGGCCAGCAGAGGTCGCGCGACGCTGTGAGGGGCACGCGAAGCAGGCAGGGGCACGCGACGCCGGAAGCCGTGAGTCCTGGCCCCGCGCCCTATCCCTCGCGCGGATCCGAGCCGGGCAGCGGCTTGCCGCCCGACTCCCGCACCAAGTAGATGCACACGGCCCCGATCACGCCGGCGATCATCAGGTACCACGCCGGCCAGTTCAGGTCGCCCGTCGCGGACACCAGCGCACTCATCACTGTCGCCGTGGTGCCGCCGAAGACCGACACCGAGATGTTGAACGCGATCGACAGGCCACCCGCACGGATGTGTGTGGGGAACAGCGCCGGCAGCGTCGAGGGCAGGATCGCGGAGAACAGCACGAGGACGAGCCCCATGATCAGCAGACCGAAGAACGTCGTGGTGTTCCCGCCCATGCGAACCAGCAGCACCGCGGGCAGCGACAGCACGACCAGCCCGATGCACCCGACCATCACTACCGGGCGTCGTCCGACCTTGTCCGACAGCCGGCCGATGAACGTGATCACCACCATGAGCAGCACGAGCACCACGATCTGCAGGATCTCCGACGCCGACTTCGAGATGCCCGTGTGGTGGGCCGGCAGCGTTTCGGTCAGGTACGTCGGCATGTAGCTGGTCAGCATGTAGTTCGCGACGTTCCACGTCAGCACCAGGCCGGCACACAGCACCATCGCCGGCCAGAACTTTGTGAACACCGTCTTGAGCTCCGCGCCCAGCGACTGCACCCGCGGTTCTTCTCGTTCTTTCGAGCGTTCCTTGTCCTGCAGTTTCGCGAACGCCGGGGACTCCTCGAGCCGCTGCCGCAGGTAGAGGCCGACCGCCCCGAGCGGCAGCGCGATCAGGAACGGGATCCGCCAACCCCACGTCAGGAGCTGCTCGTCGGACAGCACCGCGCTCAGCACGGTGGCGATCGTCGCGCCGAACGCGTACCCGGTGAGCGTGCCGAACTCCAGCCAGCTGCCGAAGAAGCCGCGGCGGCGGTCAGGGGCGTACTCGGCGATGAACGTCATCGCGTTGCCGTACTCACCACCGGTCGAGATGCCCTGGAGCAGGCGGGCGAGCAACACGAGCATCGGCGCGGCCAGTCCGATCGCACCGTAGCTGGGGATGACGCCGAGGCCGAACGTGCCCAGCGCCATGAGGATCACGGTCAGCGACAGCACGCGCTTGCGGCCGATGCGGTCACCGAGCGGCCCGAAGATCAGGCCGCCGAACGGGCGGATCAGGAAGGAGACGGCGAACACGCCGAAGGTCGCGATCTGGCCCGCCGCGGGCGGCAGATCGGTGAAGAACACCTTCTGGATCGTGGTCGCCAGATAGCCGTAGACGCCGAAGTCGTACCACTCGGTGACGTTGCCGATCGCGGCCGCACCGACCGCCCGTTTGATCACCGCAGGCTCGACGACCTCGGTTTCCCCCTGCGGCACGGTGCTCTCCCTCGACCGGCCTACCCCTGGGCCTTCTCCGCGCCCGTCGACACCGTGCCCGTCGACACCGTGCCCGTCGACACCGCGCCCGTCGACACCGCGCCCGTCGACACTGTGCCCGTCGACACTGTGCCCGTCGACACCGCGCCCGTCGACACCGTGCCCGTCCGCACCTTGCCTGTCCACGACCAAGATTCCACCTTCCGGCCACTTCCGGTTCCGTGGCCGTCTCCGAGTGTCTCCCGGATCGGGTCACTCCGCTGGCTCACCGCCGTCGCTCCTGGTGAGTGGCCCGCCGGAAGCCGTGTGCACTCGGAGGTGGTGGCCGCCGTCCGAGAGCGGTCGTGTCCACTGTGTCCGGTTCGTGGGCCGGCCGGGTCGCTACACCTCGATGTGCGAACCCATGATGACCGTGCGGTCGCGCGGCAACCCGAAGTACTCCGCGGCGTCGGCGGTGATGTGCGACGTCGCGATGAACAGGCGTTTACGCCAGTCGGCCATCGTCTTCTCCGGACCGCGCTGCAGCTCGATCTTGGACAGGAAGTAGGAGGCCTCGTCGAAGTTCAGCCGGCCTTCCGTCGCGCCGGGGTCGAGGGCGGAGAGCGCCTGCGGAACGAGCGGAGTCTCCATGTAGCCGAACTTCGCAGTGACGTGGGAGATGCCGTCGTCGCTGTACCCGAGGTCGCTCACCACCAGGCGGGCTTGCGGCGAGACGCGCGGCACCGGCTCGACCTCGATGGAGAGGATCACCGCATGGGCGTGGCGCACGTGGTTGTGCACCGCGTTCGCACGCATGGCCAGCGGCGCCGTGGTGTCGCCGCGATTGAGGAACACGGCGGTGCCGGGAACGATGTCCGTACCGGCCGAGCCGTCGCGCAGACTTTCCACGAATTCGCGCAGCGAACCCTCCGCTCGCGCCCGCTCCGCGGTCACGATCTCGCGGCCGCGCTGCCAGGTCGTCATGATCGTGAACGCCGTGATGCCGATGAGCAGCGGCAGCCAACCGCCGTGCACGAACTTCGTGAGGTTGGCCGCGACGAACAACAGGTCGCCGAGCATCAGGACCGTCGCGCCGATGCCGGCGAGCCACCGCGGAGTGCCCCACTTGGCGCGGGCCGCGTAGAAGAACAGCAGTGTGGTGATCGTGATCGTGCAGGTCACCGCGATGCCGTAGGCGTAGGCCAGTGCCGTCGAGCTGCGAAAGGCGAACACGAGCGTGAGCACGGAAACCATCAGCAGCCAGTTGATCCACGGCACGTAGATCTGACCTATGTGCGATTCGGACGTGTGCGCGATCCGTAACCGCGGCAGGTAACCGAGCTGCGCCGCTTGCGACGCTACCGAGTAGGCACCCGTGATCACCGCTTGCGACGCGATCACGGTCGCCGCCGTCGCGAGCACGACCATGAGCGCCCGGCCCCACCCGGGCACGAGCAGGAAGAACGGGCTGCTGATGTTCGCCGGGTTCTCGAGAATCAGCGCGCCCTGCCCGAAATAGCTGCACGTGAGCGCCGGCAGCACGAGCACCGCCCAGCCCCAGGTGATGGGTTTGCGACCGAAGTGACCCATGTCCGCATACAGTGCCTCGGCGCCCGTCACCGACAGCACGACCGCCGCCAGCGCGAAGAACGCGATGCCGAAGTGACCGGCGAGGAAACCGATCGCGTACGTCGGCGACAACGCCGCGAGAATGCCCGGATGGTGCGTGATCCCGACGACCCCGAGCACACCCACGACCGTGAACCACGTGATCATCACCGGCCCGAACACCCGCCCGACCGCGGCGGTCCCCCGCCGTTGCACGAGGAACAGAACCACGATGATCACCGCGGTGATCGGCACGATCCAGTCGGTGAAGCCGGGCGAAACGGTCTTGAGGCCTTCCACGGCCGACAGCACCGAGATCGCCGGCGTGATCATGCTGTCGCCGAAGAACAGCGCCGCGCCGAAGATGCCGAGGCCGGCCAGGAACAGCACGGCACGGCGGCCGCGTTCGCCGCGCCAGCGCCGCAACAGCGTGATCAGTGCCATGATCCCGCCCTCACCGTCGTTGTCGGCGCGCATGGCGAGCAGGACGTAGGTGACGGTGACGATGATCATCACCGACCAGAACACGAGCGACACCACGCCGAACACGTTGTTCGCGCTGACCGGCACCGGATGCGGGTCTCCTGGGTCGAACACCGTCTGCAGGGTGTAGATCGGGCTCGTGCCGATGTCACCGAACACCACGCCGAGCGCCCCGACAACGACCCCGAACCCGGCGGCGCCCTTACGCGCCTTATGCGCGGCCTGCTGACCGTTGCCCACGGTATGCCCCTCCTCGATCCGGGTGCGACAAGGTCTCGTGAGTGCCGGGG
>DASZNR010000188.1:0-8080 GCA_035551175.1 Amycolatopsis sp.
AACTGCCACACCGACTGGCACCGCCGCGCGCGGTCCGCGGCGGACCTCGACCCCGCGGCCCGCGACCGCGCCGCCGCCGAGACCGGCTGCCGGGTGCACCCGGACGTCGCTTCGCTGGCCGCGTCCGAAGACGTCGACGTCGTGTACGTCGCGACCCCGACGGCCGCGCATCTGACCGCGGTCCAGGCCGTTGCCGCGCAAGGCAAGCACGTCATCTCGGAGAAGCCCTTGGCGACGACACTGGCGGACGCGCGGCTCGCCGTCGACGCCGCTGACCGGGCCGGGGTCATCCTCCTCGTCGGCGCGACCCACAGCTACAACGCGCCGGTCCGCGTCCTGCGGCGGCTCGTCGAAAACGGGACGCTCGGCCCGCTGCTGTCAGTGTGCGCGAACTGCCACACCGACTGGCACCGCCGCGCGCGGTCCGCGGCGGACCTCGACGCGGCGCAGGGCAACGGGCTGGTGCTGCGCCAAGGCGCCCACCAGATCGACATCCTGCGGTACGTGTGCGGCGGGCTGACCGAGTCCGTCACCGGCACGACCTTCGGCGGCGCGGACGGGACCGAACTCGGGTTCTCCGCTCAGCTCGCGTTCCCCGGCGGCGTCCACGCGAGCGCGTACTACGTGGGCACGGGCGGGTTCGACAGCCGCCTCCAGACTTGGGGCGTGGGGGAGGTCGGCACCTTCGACGTCACTCCTACCCCGGAGACGAGCCGGTTCTTCGTCCTGCCGGGTTCGGGAGGGGTGTCCCCGGTCTTCGGCACCCTCGCGGCTACTTTCGCGGACGGCGGCGCCTGGGTCACCCCCACCGGCGCGCTCGTGTTCGCGGGCGACGACGTCACCGAGGTCGGCGTCGAGGACGAGGCGTCCGGCTGGCAGGCCCTGCTGGCCGAACTCGCCGACGCGCTCGACGGCCACCCGACCGTCCACACGGGACGCTGGGGGCTGGCGACGCTCGAAGTGGCGCTCGCCCTGCACGAGTCCGCCCGCACCGGCCGGCGCGTCGGCCTGCACCACCAGGTCCCCACCCAGCCCGACCTTCAGGCGTAAGGAGAAGAAGATGATCATCGACGCGCACGCGCACGTCAACGCCCCGCCGGAGCTGTACGCCTACCAGGCGGCGCTCATGTCGTCGCGCGGTGCTCACGGGCAGGGCAGCGCGGGCGTCACCGACGCCGCGCTCAAGGAGTGGGGCGAGCGCACCTTGGCCACCATGGACGGCGTCGGCACCGACCTGCAGCTGATCTCGCCGCGGCCGTTCCACTGCGGGCACTCGATGCGTCCGGCGAAGACCGTGCACTGGTGGACCAGCGCGGTCAACGACGTCATCGCCCGCCAGGCCGCGCTGTTCCCCGGCCGGCTCGCCGGGGTCGCCGGACTGCCGCAGGCGTACGGCGAGAGCGCCGCGGACTGGGTCGGCGCCCTGGAGGAGGCCGTCACCCAGCTGGGGATGGTGGGCTGCGTGCTCAACCCCGACCCGTCCGAGGGCACCGGGCACGTGCCGCCGCTGGGCGACCCGTTCTGGTACCCGCTGTACGAAAAGCTCGTGGAGCTCGACGTGCCGGCGCTGATCCACTCGGGCAGCTGCCTCAACGACCGGGAGACCTACAGCGAGCACTTCGTCACCGAGGAGAGCATCGCGATCCTCACGCTGCTGAACTCCGAGGTGTTCCTGCGCTACCCGACGCTGAAGATCATCGTCGCGCACGGCGGCGGCTCGGTGCCGTACCAGATCGGGCGCTGGCGGGCGGCGCGCGCGCACCCGAAGCTGCGGCTGGGGCACGTGCTCAAGGACGAATCGTTCGACGACAGCCTGCGGCGGCTGTGGTTCGACACGGTCCTGCACAACCCCGCGTCGCTCGAGCTGCTGATCAAGACCGTCGGTGCGGACCGGTGCCTGTTCGGCACCGAGCGGCCGGGCAGCGGCACGGCTCCGGATCCGGTGACCGGGCACGACTTCGACGACATCCGCCCGGTCGTCGAAGGCTTCGGTTTCCTCAGCGACGCCGAGAAGTCCGCGATCCTGGCGGGCAACGCGCAGTCGCTGTTCAAGCTGACCCCGACGGCGGGGTAACGCCCGGCGAAGAAGCCCTCCGGCGTGGTGGTTCGACGCGCCGGAGGGCTCCGCGCGTCCCGGCAACTCGATCAGGCAAACGCGATAGGCTGATCCCGTTCAGCGTTCATAACTCACAGTAGTGTACTATCATTAGCCTTGAGCCTGGGTCGTGGGTCGGCCGGCGGGGAGTGGGTGCCATCGTGGTTGACGAACCTGCAGACGGCGCGCGGGTCGCCCGGCGTCGTCCCGATGCCCGCCGTCCCCAGAAGGTTTCGCTGACGATCGCCCAGCGGATCGTCGACGACATCACCGACGACCACCTCGGGCCGGGCACCAAGCTGGCCAGCGAACGCGACATGATGGCGCGGTTCGAGACCGGCCGCGGCACCCTGCGTGAAGCACTGCGGTTCCTCGAGATGAACGGGGTCATCCGCGTCAAGGCGGGCCCGCACGGCGGCCCGATCGTCTCCGAACCGGACGCCCACGACCTCGCCGGGGTGCTGGGGTTGTTCCTGCAGCTCAAGGGGATGCCGTTCAAGGCGCTGGTCGCCGCCCGCGAAGTGCTCGAGCCGGAGCTGGCGGCCCAGGCCGCCGAAGCCGCGGACGCCGAGCTGATCGCGGAGATCTCGGATTCGATCGAAGGCATGCGCGAGTTCCTCGACGACGAGCAGAACTTCCTGGCCGAGAACGACCGCTTCCACGCGGCGGTCGCCGCGGCGGCGGGCAACGAGCTGTTCGCCCTGCTGATCACCTCGCTGCACCTCATCACCGACGGCATGCCACTCGGCGTGAGCTATGCGCCACCCCGGCGCAAGGCGGTGCTGCAGGCCCACGAAGCCGTGTGCGACGCCATCAAGAACGGCGACGCGGAGGGCGCGCGCTGGGCGATGCGCCGCCACATGCGCGAATTCCGCCGGTACATCGTCGAGAAGTTCCCGATGGTCTACGAACGCCCGGTCCGCTGGCGAGACGTGGCACCCTGAGCGCGCGGGCTGAAGGGCCCTTTCCTCTCGTCACATGGCAGGAAAGGGCCCTTCAGCGCATCAGATGCGATGAACGTCCCCTTCAGCTCGCGGCGTCAGGGGACGATGTCGCGCCAGCGCAGCGGCCGGTCCATGACGGCCGGGAAGTCGGCCTCGACCCGGGTGCGGAAGCGGCGCAGGTGCTTGCGCATCGCCCAGCGCGCGCCTTCGGCGTCGCCCGCCACGATGGCCTCGAGGATCTCCGCGTGGGACTTCACCACGTTCTCCCGCCGCGGCCGCGCGTAGTCGAGCCCGAGCGGCACGCCGTCGGTGATGGTGTGCAGCGACGAGATCACCAGCGCGAAGAGGTCGTTGCCCGAGGCGACGGCGACCGCGGCGTGGAAGCGGTCGTTCTCGGCGAGGAAGTTCTGCTCGTCGTCGAGGAACGCGCTCATGCCGTCGATGGTGTCCTTGATGCGCGCGTGGTCCTCCGCGGTCGCCCGCTCGGCGGCGAGCCCGGCGAGTTCGGGTTCGAGGGTCTCCCGCGCCGCCACGACCGCCCCGAACGGGACGCCGCGCAGCTGCATGAACAGCCCGAGCACCCAGGCGAGGTCCTGCCCGTCCTGTTCGGCGACCACCGGGCCGCCGCGGGGGCCGGGCTTCAAGGTGATCGCGCCCGTCATCTCCAGGAATCGCAGGGATTCCCGCAGCGTGCCGCGGCCCGCGCCGAACCGTTCGAGCATCTCCCGCTCACCAGGCAGCTTCGAACCCGGTCCGAGGTCGTCGCGCGTGATGTCGTCGACGATGTCCTGCGCGATCGCGAGGGCGGCCTTGTTCGAACGGCGGGGATCCGGGCGGCGTCGTGGCCGGCGTGCCCCCTCGGCTGCGTTTGCTTCGCTGCTCCCCACGACGTGATCCTACCATTGCCCTGATTCGCGAACGGCCTGCTTGACGGACCGTGGGTGGGTGCCTAGCCTGCTATTGCTCCTATAATTAGCCTAGTGCGGCTGGGGTGTATCCCAGGAGGTTCAGTGTCGAACGTTCCACTTCCCCTCGACCCGGCGCTCCCGCGCACGGAGAACTACGAAGACGGCACCGCGGTCCTGCGCTCGCCGTCGTTCAGCGTCGACGTCTACCACGAGAACGCCGTGCTGCTGGCCGGCACGCTGCTCGGCTCGGACGGCGAGCGCCACCGGCACCTCAAACGCCTCGAAGGCGGCCTGTTCAACCCGGCCCACCTGGCGCACTACGAGAAATCGGTGCTGGCGAAGGTGGTGGACGAAGAGCTGGCGGCCATCGCGGCCGACCGGCCCGGCGACGGCGTCCCCCGCGGCGACCTCATCCCGCTGGTGCGCCGGATGGCCCTGCGGATCTCCGCCGAAGTCGTCGGGCTCGACGACGTCGACGACGCGCGGCTGTCCCAGCTGACCACGCTCGTGGCCCGGCTCGGCGACGGCATCCTGATCCAGTGGGCGACCCGCGACCACGCCGAGGTCATGCGGGACGCGCTGGCCTGCAAGGACGAGTTCTGGGCCGACTTCGTCCGCCCGGCGCTGGACAAGCGCCGCGGGCAGGAGACGGCGGGCCACGACCTGATCTCCGTGGTGCTGGCCGACACGACGATGACCTGGTCGGACGACGACATCCTCAAGGAAGCCCTGCTGTTCATGGCCGCCGCGGCCTTCACCACGGCGACGGCGGTGACGCACGCCGTCGCCGAGCTGACCAACTGGCTGCCGGACCACCCCGAGGCGCGCGAGAAGCTCACCGACCCCGAGTTCCTGCGCGTCGCGGGCATGGAGTCGCTGCGCATGCACCCCGGGCGGCACGTGCTGTTCCGGGCGGCGGCCGAGCAGACGACCATGCCCGACGGGACGCCCGTGGAGCCGGGCCAGATCGTGCTCGTGGACAAGTTCCACGCGAACATGGACGAAGAGGCCTACGGCGGCGCGGTCGACGAGTTCAACCCGTACCGCACGATCGCCGAAGGCACCGCGCCCTACGGCTTGAGTTTCGGAGCCGGACCCCACCAGTGCCTGGGCAAGCCGCTGGTGCTGGGCACCGCGGCCGGCCGCCGCACCGAGCCGCGCGACGGGACGCTCGCCCTGCTGCTCGGCGCGCTGTTCCGCGCGGGCGTGGAACGCGACCCGGACCACCCGCCGGTGCGCCCGGACAGCGTCCACGACCGCTACGAGTCCTTCCCCGTCCGGTTCACCGCGCTCTGAGTCACCGGCGCGAAAAGGAGGTCCGATGCGTGCACGGGCGATGGTCCAGCTGGGACCGGGCGTGCTTGAGGAGCAGGAGTTCGAAGTCCCCGTCATCGGGGACGGCGAAGCGCTGCTGAAGATCGAGGCCACCGGCGTCTGCGGGAGCGACAAGACGCAGCTCGACGGCGGCCTGGCGAAGAGCGGCTGGTCCGCGTACCCGGTGATCCCCGGGCATGAGCCGGTCGGCCGGGTCGTCGAAATCGGCGCCGAGGCCCGACGGCTCTGGGGTGTCGAGGAGGGGCAGCTCGTCGCGGTGGAGTCCGTGGTGCCCTGCCAGGTGTGCGACCGCTGCACCGGCGGCCTGGTGAAGTTCTGCCGCAACCGCTTCTCCTACGGCTTCACCCCGACGACGTTCGGCAGCGGGCTGTGGGGCGGCTTCGCCGAATACCTCGTGCTGCGGCCGAACACCCGGGTGCACCCGGTGCCCGAGGGCATCGAAGCCGAGGTGGCGACGCTGTTCAACCCACTCGGTGCCGGGTTCGACTGGACGGTGCGCCGCGGCGGCACCGTCGCCGGCGACGCCGTCGTGGTCCTCGGGTGCGGGCAGCGCGGCCTGGCTTCCGCGGTCGCCGCGCGGGCCGCGGGCGCGGACCGCGTCGTCGTCACCGGCCTCGCCAGGGACCGGCACAAGCTCGAGATCGCGGCCAAGCTCGGCGTCGACGCGACGGTCGAAGTGGACAACCTCCCCGACGTCGTCACCGCGGTGCGCGCGGCGCTCGGCGGGGACGCCGACCGGGTGGTGGACACGACCCCGCACGCGGTGTCGGCGATCGGCGACGCGATCGCGCTGGTGCGGCCCGGGGGAGTGGTGGTGGTCGCCGGGCTCAAGGGCGGCGCCGATCTGTCCGGAGTGGACGCCGACGCGATGGTGCTCAAGGCGATCGACATCCGGGGCGTGGTGAGCGTGGAGCCGTGGGGCTACCGCCAGGCGCTGCGGCTGCTCGGGTCCGGGCGGCTGCCGGTCGAGCTGCTGCACTCCCACACGGTGCCGCTGACGAAGGTCCGGGAGGGCATCGAACTGCTCAGCCGGTCCGACGCCGTGCACGTGTCCGTGGTCCCCGAGGCGAGCTAAGGCCAACGGCGAGAGCGGCGGACGTGGCCCCACGTCCGCCGCTCAGTCATGCCCTTTTTCTTGTCCGGCAACGCAGGCGCTGATCCACAACTGTCCATTGTGCACGGCTCTTGTGTGCCGTCACTATTGCTCCTATGGTTATCAGGAATGTCATCCGGCCCAAAGGAGGGACCGTGCAACTCGGCTACGGAAGCGGGGGACGCAAGGGGCGGATGGCCGCCGTGCTGTCGCTCTCGCTCGGCATCGCGCTCGGCGCCACCGCATGCAGTGGAGGCGTCGGCGGGGACGACGGCGGCGACTCGGTCAAGGTGGGTGCCGTTTTCGCCCTCAGCGGCGTCTACGGCGCGATCGGCGGCGAAATGCTCGACGGCGTCCGGTTCGCCGTCGACGAGGTGAACGCCGCCGGCGGGATCGGCGGCAAGAAGGTCGACCTCGAGGTCAAGGACTACCGGTCCGACCAGAGCCTGCTCACCGGGCTCGCCAACGAGCTGCTGCAGGACGGCGTCGTGGCCGTCATCGGGCCGGAGACGAGCACCTCCTCGGTGGTGCTGGACCCGACGATGGCCTCGGCCAAGGTCCCGATGATCACCGCGGCCGGGCTGAACCCCAAGGGCGCCTACAGCTTCAGCGTGCAGCCGCTCAGCGGCTACTTCGACCTCGCGGCGGAATTCGCGAAGAGCCGTGGTGCCAAGGCGTTGTGCGACCTCGGCGTCAGCGGCGCCTCCTTCGAGTCACTGCAGAAGGTCCTCGAACCGGCGGCCGCGAAGGCCGGGCTGCCGATGGGCACGCGCATCCCGTTCGACGCCGCCGCGAGCTCGCTCACCCCGCAGGTGACCCAGCTGAAGAGCGACGGGTGCACGGCGGTCTTCGCCGGCGGCACCGGCCCTTCCGTGCTGGTGGTCGCCCGGGCGATGGTCGACCTCGGGATGACCGACGCGATCCTGATGTCCCAGCCCACCAACGCCACCGCCGCGACGCTGACCCAGCTCGGCGCGGCCGCGCCGTTCACCAGCTTCGGCCTCCCCAAGGTGATGGTGGCCGACCTGCTGCCGGCGAACGACCCGGCCGAGCCGGCGATCCGGCCGTTCGCGGACGCCTGGAAGAAGGCCGGGCAACCGGCGTTGACGACGAACAACGCGATCGGCTACTCGAGCGTCCGGGTCGTCTCGCAGGCCATCAAGGACGGTGGCCCGAGCGCCGACGCGATCTACGCCGACCTCAAGTCCGGCAAGGACTTCCCGACGCCGATGCTCACCTACAACTTCGGGTCCGCGCGCAACGGAACCCTGCCCGACCGCGGGGACGGCTGGTTCACCTTCGCGCGCTGGAAGCCCGACGCCAAGGCGTGGGAGCTCACCTTCACCGGCGCCGCACCGGCGACCGGCCGCTGAGGGGAACGCACGTGCGGGAACTCCAATCACTCTTCAACGGAATCGGGCTGGGCGCGCTGTACGCCTTGGTCGGCCTCGCGGCCGCGTTCGTCCTCCGGGTCACGAAGATCATGAACTTCGCGGTCGGCGGGATCGTGGTACTGGCCGGGCTGACGGCGGCGTCGCTCGCCGGGCTGCCCCCGCTGCCGCGGCTGCTCCTGCTCCTCGTGGTCGGGGCGCCGGTCGGCGCCCTCGTGCACCTCGTGTCGACGCGGTGGCTCGCGAGCCGTCCCGGCCACGGCCAGGAACACGACCTCGGCGGGGTGCTCGTGACCGTCGCGCTGGCGACCGCC
>DASZNR010000189.1:0-19364 GCA_035551175.1 Amycolatopsis sp.
CTCTCCGTAGCAGCGGGCTGCGCCCGCAGCGTGCTGCGCCTTGTGCATCGGCTGCGCCGATGCTATAGCAGCGTGCTGCTAAACGGCCCGTGCGCAGCGCGGGCAGGCCAAGGCGAAATCGCGCTAAAAGTGGTGCTGACCTGCATAAATAGACTCTCCTTTGTGGACGGATTGAGCTCAATTTCCGGCTGCGCCGAAAATGCTGCTACTCTAATTTGCTGCTATAGCATCGTGCTGCTTCTTTGTGCTGCTTCGATGGTAGCACGTGCTGCTCCCTGTTGCCACCGTGGTTGCGGTACTGCGGTGACACGGTGTGCCGTAACTACGGCATTGCGGTGTTCGATGCTGCTAGCGGGTGCTGCTCACTGCTCCGATACGCGGTCTGAGCTGGTCTTTGTCACGTCCCCTTGAGGCCAGCGCCGCGCGGATTCGCCTCGAATGCGGATGTCCGGAGCGGGCCGTTCGGAGGGTGCTGGCCGCGGCTGGCCGGCCGGTTCCGGGGCCGGGTGTCGGCTCGAATGCAGCACCCTTTAGCAGCACTCACGGGTGCTGTTAGCGGGTGCTGCTATACCGTGATGCCGTATCGCCGCGACACCGCAATCACGGTGGCCGAGCATGCCCCTGGGCCTGGTGTTTGTCACGTCCCCTTCGTCACGCTGAACTGGCCGGACCGGGGCGGAATCCCGGGCGGTCCGCTGCTCGCCCGCATGGCCCGCGAGGGTCGCCGAGCAGGCCGTGCGAGGCCTCTCGGGGCGCGCACAGGCCGAGAGGATGGGAAACCGGGTTCCGGACCGGCTGCAGGCGAACCGCGGCCCCGGGCCCGATCGGGCCAGCGTCCCCTGTCGAGGCAGCCGCGGACCGCGCACGCCGTCCGGCCGGCCCGCACCCGCACCCTGTCGACCAGCGGAATGTCACGTCCCCACCGCTGCCCCGGAGACGGCTGCAGCGAGCCAGGCCACCCCGGGCCCCGCACCCGCGCGTCGAGGACGTCCCCGAGCCGTCCCGGCCGCACCCAGACGTCCCCCGCCGTCCCCCAGACCACGCGCGCCCGTCGACCAGCGCCCACCCCCACGCACCCCGGCCGACCAGGACACTGTCACGTCCCCACCGCACCCCCGCCCGCACCCTGCAACCCCGCCTACCCTGACCCCGCCCCGGCGTCAATACCCCCGCCCCACACAAAAAACAGCTCCAGCCCCGCGTGACGTGGTGGTGCGGGGCAGGGACCGGGCATGCTGTGGGTCATGGGCAACGGTCGGATGCGTGTCGAGGACATGGATGTGGCGTCGGCGACCGAGCGGGCGCGGTGGCTACGCGGCGACATAGAAGCACAGCTCGCGCTGACGCGGATCGCGGCGGACGACGCTCCGGACGGGGACAAACCCTATTGGCGGCAGGTGCGGCGCGATCACGACGAGCTGGCAGCGGTGGAAGCGCGACTGGCGCAGCTGGAGGGCCGGAGGCTGTGGTCGCAGTGGAGCGCGGCCGTGGCGTGGGCCGACGAGCTGCGGGCCTGGTTCGACCAGGACGCCCCCGACAGCGCGCGCCCCGAGCACGACCTGGAGCCCGACCAGGCGACCGACGTGGTGCTGGTGCTGGGATTGGCGATTCAGCGCCAGGCCGACCGGCACCGGCTCGGGACCGGGTTCCCCGTGCGCCGTATTCACCCGAACGACCTAGAGAGCCTGCCCACCGCCGCGCTCGCCGCCCAGGTCGCCGTACCGGGAAAGATCGCCGCGCTGATGAGGTCCGCCGCGACCAACCGCGGGCCCGCGCCCTGGCTGGGCCCGCGCTCCGCGCCGGACGAGTTCGCCCGGCGCGAATTCGAGGCCGCCCAGCGCCGCTACAACGACGACATCCCGTTCGGGATCAACACCAGCAGCGACCTGTCCGCGCCGGGCTCTCCCGCCACGCCGTGGGACCGGGTAGCCGTGCACTGCCGTGCGGTCGCCGCCTGGCACCACACCGCCCCCGGCGGCGACGGCACGCTCGCCGGACGCAAACGGGCACGGGAACAGACCCTCGGCAATGCCGCCGTGCTGGACGCCGCGACCCTGCTCTGGGGCGACCCCCAGCACCAGTTCTGAATAGCCGTTCTTGCCCCGGCTGCGCGGGCGAGGTCGTCGGGGGGGCATGCGAGCGAGCATGTCACGCCATCCCGCTATGCCAGCAGGTTCGGGCCGAACAGGTCGTGCACGTCGGCGGGCAGGCCGAACAGGGCGGTGCCGCTCGCGACGACGGAGGCCGGGCGCGTTTCCTCGAGGCCAGCGGGGCTGGCGGCATTCAGCGAGTCGGGGCCGATCCAGCCGTCGACGCCCGGGGTCGGCCAGGGCAGCGCGGGGCGGGCGGCGACGCGCAGCACGGCCAGGCCCACGCGCAGGCTGCGCCGCGGCCGGGCCAGGTGAACGCTGAGGCGGACTGTAGCGAACCGGGTCGCGACGTCCTCACCGCGGATGTGCACAGGGTTCGTCCCGACCGTCCCGGCGAGCAGCAGTTCCAGGTCGACCACTTCGACACAGCCGCGCACGCGCACGTTCTCGGTGACCCAGTCCCCGCCGGGCCCGCGTGTGTCATTGACCTCGGCCAGCAGGCCGTCGGACCGGTGCACCCACAGCTGCACGCGGTGCCGGCCGTCCAACTCCACATCGAGGACGTGCTCGAACCCTTCGTCCGCGAGCACCTGGCGCAGCCGGGCCGCATCGTGCGAGGTGGCGTCGCCCAGCGCGGCCAGCTCGCCGTCCGGTGCCCAGAACGAGGTGACCAGGGGCAGCCAGGCGAGCAGCTGCTCACGCAGCTCGCCCTCGACCGCATGCCGCAGGGTCGAGGCCAGCGGCGCGGTGAGCTTCGGCTGCGGGACGCCCAGGGCCTGCATCGCCGCGTCCAACCGGTCCAGCTCGTCCCGGTCGGCACCGCGCCGAGCAGCGGTAGGGACGCCGCCCGGCGGTGCCGTTGCCTGGGCCGGGTGCTCAGACCGCCAGCGCAGGCTGCGCATCCGGTAGTCCTGCAGCCGGGCGAGCGCCGCCACGTTCCGCTGCGGGTCCGCGGTCACGCGTCGACGCCGGCGGCGACGTCGTCCAGGAACGCACTGAGGCCGCCGATCCCGCGCTCCCAGAAGCTTTCGAGGTCGAGGACGCGGACGGCGAGGTCGGGCACGCCCTCGACCATGCCCGCGGTGACCGGTTCGCCGTGCATGATCGCAGCCTCGGTCTGCCGGAAGCGGTCGCCGGCTGCGCGGTCGCCCCACCGCTGGGCCATGCCGGCGAGCGGGTAGACCGCGCGCAGCACCGCGGCGAGGTCGGCCCGGTCCTGCGGGCCCGGCGGGTCGATGTCGTCCTCGGCCGGCTGTCCCCAGCCGCCGGCGAGCATGGCCAGCCGGATCGTCGCGGGGATGTGCGCCATGCGCAGCAACCGCAGCTCCAGCACCATCGTGGGGTGCGAGGTCGCGGGGGCGAGGGTGATCGCGGCCGCGAGGTTCGCCGCGATCTCCCGTTCAGTCTCGGTGGGCTGCCAGATCCGCGCGGCCAGCTGCCCCCGCGCCAGCTCCAGCCACCGAGTGGCGGTCTCGCCGCGCGCGTCGTACTCGGCCGGCCCGTCCGCCCGCCGTGCCCGGCCGATGACGTCGAGGTGCGCCCGCACCGTGGCCGCCGCCCGAGCCCCGTCCTCGCGCCTGCGCTCGTCCCAATAAACGGCGTCCAGCGCGACCGGTCCGGCGTCGGCCTGGTCGACGGCGATCCAGACCGGAGTGCTGACGCGAAAGAGCACCTCGGCCGGCGTCGCCCGGCGGATCGCGTCCTCGACGTCCTCGCGCGCGAACCAGGGCTTCTCGGGCATGCCGTACTGGATCCGCCCGTCCGGGCCACGCAGCCGCCATCCCCCGGGCCACCACGCCGTCGCCGCCGAGGGCGCGCACGCGTGCCAGCGGGCGAGGGCCGCGTCCTGCACCCGCTCCAAGCCGTCGAGCCAACCCACATCCTCGCGATCGACCGCATCGCCCATCCGCAAGACCGCGTCCTGCGCATCCAGATACTCGGCCCTCGCCCGCTCGTACTCGGTCCTCGCGGCGTCGGCCGTCGTCTGCGTCGTCGGCGTGCTCATGCCCCGGATTCTTCCAGGCCGGCACCGCCGTTGTCCGGGATCGCGCGCAGCGCGGCAGCCGGAATCAGCTGACACGGCAGCACCAGCGACAGCCGACCGTCGCGGGAGTGCGCGCGCAGCTCGACGTCGACCAGGCCCAGCAACTCGAACCGACAGGTCCGCACCCAGCCGCGCAGCAATCCCGGGACCGGGTTGTTGTCGATCCCGGACGCGCGCGCCCACAACGGCACGCCCATCCACCGCGGCCTCGTGCTGGGCAGCCAGGCCGCCACCTCCACCTCGCACGGCACCGGCGGATCCCGCAGCTCCAGCGCGTACCGCTCCTCCGCCCCGGACTGCCCCCGCTCAAACAAGAACACCCGCACCAGGTCATCGAACACACGTTCGGACACGAGAGGACCATAACCCGCGATCCGCCGGACGGCGAGGACCGCTACACGACCGGGCCGGGTGGATCATGGCGGCATGGGAGAGGGACCGGACATTTTCGAGCGCGCGCAGCTGACGATCGAGCGGCGACGGGCGCGGGCACGGCAATGGCGGGCGCTGGCCGAGGTGCTGCGCGTCCCAGTGCTGGCCGCGGTCGCCCTGGTGGCGGTGCTGGCCTGGTGGCTGTCCGGATGGGTGATGTGGCCGTGGACGATCGGACTGTGCGCACTGGTCGTGCTGGCCATGCTGCGGGTGCCGCGCCAGGCAGGGCCGGTCTGGACGCTCATGCTCGTGGTCCTGGCCGTCGACGTCGCGTTCATGTGGTGGGTGTCGCCGTGGTGGTGGGCGATACTGGCCGGGACGGTGCTCACCGCCGCGGGCACGGCCGCGGCGATCGCGACCCGGCTGCACGCCCGACGCCGGGAAACCCTCGCCGCGCTCGCGGCCGGGCTGGTGCTGCTCGCCGGCGGGATCGTCGGCCTGGCCGTCACCGCCGCGCAGGAACGCGCCGTCGCCGCCCGCGAGCTGCAGGCCGCGCACGACGCGGCCGTGCCGCGGATCCTGCCCCGCACCCCCGCCAGCATGGTCAACTTCCTGACCGAACGGCTCGCCTACCTCGCCCGCGCCCAGCACGGAACCCCGGTGCCCGGCCAACCCCGTGCGGGCGACCTGCGGGCGGACATCTGCTTCGTATTCGCGCCGGCCGCGCAGGCGCAGCTCGCCGGCGCGCTGCGCGTCCCGGACTGCCCCGCCGCGGCTGGCGCGCTCGCCCGCCAGGTCACCCCCGGCCGCGAACTCGCCTACACCAACGACGTCTGGCTGCCCGGCAACGCGATCGGCCGCGGCCCGACCGAGATCACCGTCGACGCCTGCCGCCTGGACTTCACCCCCACCCTCAGCGACGACGCCGGCACCGGCGCACCCGGCCCGCAGCTCGGCCACCTCACGCTGCAGCAACAGGCCGGCGAGGGTCACCTGGTCGTCGCGTACGCGCCATGCAGGCTGGATCACTAGAACATATGTGCAGCTCAGACGTTGCAAAACTGCGGTACACCGTAGACCCGTAACACCGCAACACCGTAAGCTTCGCGCCATGGCAAAAGTGCTTGCGGTGGGTGGCCCCAAGGGCGGCATCGGCAAGACCACGGTCGCGGTGAACATCGCGACGAACGCGTCGCGACTGCTGGCCCTGCGGGTTTTGCTGGTCGACGCGGACCCAAACAAGTCCAGTTTGGACGCCGCCACGGCAGCGGGCGACGCGATGCCGTTCTCAGTGGCCGAAGGGCTGAACCACGAGTACCTGACCAAACTGCGCCGGAGCACGGCGTACGACCTGGTCGTGATCGATCTTCCCGGTGCCCGGGAGTCCGGTGCCCTAGATGCATTGCTGCGCGAGGACGACGAAGAAGCGTCGATCGACGGCTTGATCCTGCCGACGCGCCCGAAGCTGATGGACATCCGACCGCTAAGGCGCGTCCTGAAGACCGAGATCAGTCCGTTGGGCGTGCCGTTCCTGGTGGTTCTGGTGCGCGTGGACTATCGCCAGACGCAGGCCGCCGAAGAGCGGCGAGCGGAGATCGAGGGGTGGGGTTACACCGTCGCGAAGTCGTACACGCGGGCGCTCGACGCCCACGACGACGCGCTAGAGAAACACAAGCCGCTACTGGACATGCCCGGCGGACGCCGGTCCAGTGTGCGGGCGGCGGAACGCGAGTACCGCGTGCTTTCGGCCGAGTGTCTGGAGTTCATCGGCATTGACGCCGCGGCGCTGCGAGAAGAACGGGAGTAAAGGACATGGCACAGAAGACCACTTTGGAGGACGCACTCGGGGGAGACGAGGACACCCCGGACGAGTCCGCTACCCCGCCCGCCAGGAAGAAGCCGGATGCGGGCAAGAAGCCCGTCAAGCTCACGCTGGAGTTCACCCCGGAGATGCACACCAGGCTGAAGACGTTCGCGCTGCTCCGGGCGGACAACGCCAGCCTGGTGTCGCTGATGCGGGCTGCAGCGGTGGTAATGGAACGCGACACGCGATTCGGCAACGCGGTGATCAAGGAAGCCAAGCTGCAGAGCCGCCGCTGACCACCAGCCCGCGCGCTGCGCAACAGAAAACCCGCCAAGCAGGCCGCTTGGCGGGTTTTCTGTTGCCGGGCAGGCTATTCGTCGGTATCGATGTCTTCGATGTCTGCCTCGAAACCGGCGATGTTGGCGATTTCCACGATGACGTCGGGGTCGATCCCGTAGGCCTCGGCCACGACCATGGCCGCGTGTTCGTACTGGCCGTCGGCGAGCGCGTCCAGGTAGGCGGCGAGGTCGGATCCGGTCAGGTCGGCGGACATCTTGCGTCCGCGGTCCCAGGTGCGCGAGGTGCGGATGTCCGCGGTGAGGCTGACGCTCATCCGGCCGGCGGCGCGCGCGGCCTGCATCCGACCCGCGCGGGCGGCGGCGTTGAACTTGCCGCGCCAGGCTTCGCCGATGCCGACCCGGCCCGCGCGGCGGCGGGAGAGCCCGTCGCGGGCGGATTTCCATGCGCGGCTGGCCTTGTCCAGGGTGCCCGCGATGGCGGCAATCACCGCGTTTTTGCCGTAGCGGCTTTCCAGCGCGCGCACGTCTTCCGGCGTCTGGGGCTCGGGGATGCCGCCGAACATGCCGCCACTGATCTGCGCGTCCAGGGCCGTCCTGGTCTCGTTGTCCATGCCCCACTCGGGAAATTCGCGCGACATCAGTACGCCCCCTTCTCATCGATGAGCTTGTCGAACTTGGCCGGGAAGCTGCGCTGGCCGAGCATGTCGGCGACGCGGACCAGCCGCACCGAGGTCTCGTGCTTCCACTCGCCCATGGCGGTGCCGATGGTCATCCCGGCCGGGGCGATCGCAGCGGCGTTGTCGTGGCGGTCCTCGCCGGTCCAGCGGTCGTCGTGGCTGACGTAGTAGGCCGCGTCGACGTGGAACGCCACGGGGTAGCGGCCGGATTCCTTGCCGATCTTGCGCAGCCGCCGGTAGGCATTCGCGCGCGACTTGCAGATCGACCCGTCGCGCACGTCCGGCCGGAAAATCCGGGAACCCCGCCGGTTGTAGTCGCCTTGGCGGCTCTTGTACATCGCCTTGGCGACGTCCAGCGCGAGGTCGGATGCCGGGTCGTCCGCGGCAGCGTCCATCAGGTCCATGCGCCCCTTGGACAGGTGCTCGCCGTAGGGGCGGAGCAGCCGGGCCGCGTCGGGGAACATGAGCGCTTCGACCGGCTCGAAGGGGACGCCGATCTCATCGAGCAGCACGAACAGCTCGACCGGCGCCCAGGCAGGGCCGCCGCGGGTTTCCTCGACCTCGTCCACCCGGGACCAGGGGCCGAGCAGCGAGGGCAGCCGGGTGTCGAGCTTCGGGTGCTGGCGCGGCACATTCGCCAGCACGTACCCGGCGGACTTCTTCATCTCGGCGCGGTTCCAGCTGGTCATCGGCCCGCGCTCGGGGACGCCGATACCGACGAACACCGAGGTGTTCACGCTGGCCTCGGCCGCGTTCAGGTCGAACCGGTCGAGGAACGCTCCGCCCTCTTCCTCGTCCAGCAGGGCGCGCGACCAGTCGCCGAGGTGGCGCACCTTGCCCATCGGTTCCGGCACCTCGCCCAGGGCACCGGTGCGGCGGGAGCTGGAGGTGAACACCTGCAGCTTGTCCCCGGCGCTCTTGCGGATCATCGCGGCCGAGGTTTCGTTCAGCGACATGTAGAACGGTTCGCCGAGCGATTCGGCGAAGGTCACGACGGCGGCGCAGAGGGTGCGGCCGTCGGGCGCGGTGTGCCAGGCCGAGCGGCTGGCGTCATAGGCGGGGAAGACCAGGCCGAGGCGGCGGCCCTCGCCCTCGGGCGCGATGTTGACCCAGGCCGCCAGTCCCGCGCCGTCGCCGGTGTCGAGGCGGTAGCCGTCCACGCTGGTCCAGGGGTGTTCCAGGGCGGTGGCCGGGCCGAAGTCCGCAGTCACCTCGCGCTCGGCGGGGATGCCGAGCGCGGCGTGCACCGAGGGGTGGAACCACAGCGCCTTGACCTCGTTGGCGATCGCGAGGCGGTAGGCGGCGGCGGCGTCGGCCGGGACCGCGACCTCGATCGGGACGTCGCGCCCGGGCAGCCACAGGCCGGCCGTGTCCAGCACGCCGCATGCCGCCAGCCGCCGCCTCGGGGCGGTCGTGCGGGCAGCTGCGCGACGCTGGCCGCACGCGGGTGTGCGCGGCGCGGCGGCCGGTGCGGGGGGCTCTGCGGGGCGTTCCGGGGCGGGAACGGGGGCAGGCGCGGGCACCTCGGCCGGGCGGGCGGCAAGTTCCGCAAGCGCGGCGTCGATCGTCGCGTCGTCGGCGGCGGGGTCGTTCACCAACGCGATAAGCGCGTCGTCGGTGAACTGCTCCAACGACGGTGTTGCGGTGTTGCGGTGTTGCGGTGTCATGGCGTCCTCACCAGGCTCGTCACTCTCCGGAACAACCTCCTCGGGCACCGGGTCCGCTGCATCCTGATCCGGTGTCACGTCCCCCTCGGCGAGGCCGAGGGACTGCTGAACGGCGGTGTCGTCGGCGGCCGGGGCGTTCTGCGAAGCGTCGGCGGGGCCGGTCGTCTCCCCGCTGGCGACGGGGTCGGCGGAGTCGGCGGGCAGGCGCAGCACGTACACGCTGGGGCGCAGCTTGCCGTGCAGGCGCAGCTTGTACACCCGCCGCTTGTCCGTCTCGTTGTCGCCGACGCGCAGCAGGCTCCCGGCCGGGTCCTTGTCGCTGCGCTTGTCCAGTTCGCGCAGCGCCACCCGGTAGTCGACGTCGGCCGCTTCGCAGATCTCGGCGAACATCTCGGTGCGCACCGCGAGGTCTCCCGGGCACTGGTCGCCGTCGAGGTCCCAGCCCTCGACCACCGGCGGCACGAACGCGTTCATGTCGCCGCGCGCCGCCGCGTTGTACTGCTCGCGGGTCGGGTAGGCCGCCATCCGCGACGCAACCCGGCCGGCCACGGCCGAGAGCGCCCGCTGCCCCGCGGTGAGCCCGTCCTCCTCGAGTTCGCGCATCTGCCATCGGTACAGCTCGCGCGCGGCACGGGCTACCGCCGTCCGGAACCCGGTCACCCCGACCAGGGCCTCCAGCCGCTCCGCGCCCGCGATGACGACGGCGTGGTTCATGCCGAGCCCGACGCCGAGGCCCTTGTCGGGCATGTCCAGCTCGCACTCGGCCTTCGCGCACAGCTCGCGCATGTGCTGCAGCTTCATGCCGTCGCGCTGCAGCCAGTGCAGCGGCCACCCGTACGCCTCCAGCGACAGCGAGGTCATGGCGTCGGCGGAGGCGCGGTCGACGGTGATCGGGGTTTCCACCTCGACCACGCGCCGGGACACGCCCTCTTCGGTGGCCTGCCCGAGCACGGAGTGGTTGGTGGTCATGACCCAGATGCCGCCCCAGCGGGCGGACCGGCGCGCGATCTGGTCGATGCTGCCGATCTTCTTCTGCCCGCCCTCGCAGACGGACATGATCAGGTTGTCCAGGTCGCGGCGAACCTTGAGCGGCGCCGTCGACAGTTCGTCGCGGAACGCGGGCAGCAAGCCGTAGGTCGCCAGGTCCTGCAGCTCCCCGTTCACGGTGGTCTGCCAGGACTGCTTGACCTCGCGCGGATCGCCGACGACCGCGGCCGAGCACATCAGCGCCGTGGTCTTGCCCAGGTTCGGCCCGCCCGTGAGGGAGACGAAGAACGACTGGCGGTTGAGCGGCCGCACGTAGAGCCCGCCGATCACGGCGGCGATGGTGAACGCGACCTTGGGCGCGTACTGCGCGGCGGCGAGCAGCTTGCGCCAGGTCTCCCGGGCCGCGGCTTCCTCGACCTCGGCGCGGCGGAGGTAGCCCGGCGGGACGACGTCGATCGGCGGCAGCTGCAGCTGGTCGTCGGCCACCCGGGCGGAGATCTCAGACCGGGGAGCTTCCTCGCCGACTTCGCGGATCGCCGATTCGGCGGCGGCGATGACGGTGCGGTCGCCGGACAGGGCGACCTGCAGCCGGTCGGCCCAGACGCCGGTCTGCAGGTCGTGCACGCCGACCAGGGTCACGCCGTCGTCGCCCTCGGGGGACATCGAGAGCCGGTAGACCGAGGTCAGGACCGCGTCGCGGGCGTCGCGGCGCACCACCAGCTCGCGCACGTAGGGCAGCGGCGCGACCAGTCGCCAGGTGCTGTCGTACTTGCGGTAGACCCCGCGCGCCCAGGAACCGGAACCGAGGCTGTAGGCCCACCCGGTGCTCGACATCTTGACGTGGCGGCCGGGGTGGCGCTTGTCGATCCCTTCCGGGGCCGCGGGAGTCTTGGGGGCGCTCATCCGCGCACCTCGGGGGACGGCTGCTCGCCGAGCGCGAGGATGGCGCGGGCGACCGCGCGGACCACCGGCGGGTCGGCGGACAACGCCACGTCCAGGCGTACAGCCCAGCGGCCGGACATCACCTCGCCGCGGGTGCAGTCGATCGCGTGGTCGGCGGCCGGGGTCGTGCCGAGCAGGTAGACGGTGCGGAACCGGGCCGGTGCGTCGGGCTGGCGCAGCACGCGGTGCACGTAGGGCAGCGGCGCGACCAGAGCCCAGTGATCCGGGTCGGTGTCGGTGATGTGCACCCACACGCCCCGGGGCAGGCCGTCGGCCCGCTCGCCGAGGGAGAACGCCCAGCGACCGCGCGCGCTCCCGATGGGGCGCGGCGGGCGAGCGTCGATGGTCAGCAGGCCGTCGTGGTTGTGAACGCGGCGACGGAACGGGACGACCACCTGGTCGTCACCGCGTGTCGCATCCCCGACGGGATCGATGGAAGCACTCAACGTGCTATCGTCCCTTCCAGACGTTGATCGAGCGTTTTCCGGGCACGAAAAAACCCGGTGGCGTTGGTCGAGTGAGTGAGAACTGAAAAGCGGGGTTGAGCAGCCCCACCCGAAGCAGCGAGAGCCGTGAACCTGTTGGCGCAGGGACGCGGCTCTTTCTCATGATCAGGGTCCTGGCATGCGAGCATCGTTCCACAACCCGTGATCAAGATCCGGCATGGCCGCCCGCGTGTCACCGACCAGCGCAGACCAGGAAACAGGCCGCGGACGGCGGAACCGAACACCTCGGCCCCGGTCCCGCCGTCGCGCATCGCGTGCATGATCAGGCGACCGCCGGGGCGGTGCGCTCGGTGGCGGCTTCTCCGGTGGCCGGGTCGACCGGCGGCGGCACGTCCCGATCGGCACCGCCCTTGCCGGTCTTGCTCACCGACACCCGGGCGTAGCGGGTGCTCGCGCCGATCTCCGAGACCACCAGCTTGAGCCTCGACCGCGGCTCGCCGGTTTCCTTGTCCTTCCAGTTGTCCTGGCGCAGCGCGCCCACCGCCGTCACCCGGTGGCCCCGGCGCAGCGACTCGGCGACGTTCTCGGCCTGCTCGCGCCAGACCTCGGCGGGCAGGAACACCGCCTCGCCGTCGACCCACTCGTCGCCCCGGCGGATGCGCGGGGTGTGGGCGATAGTGAAGCTGGCAACCGGCACGCCGGCGTCGGTGAAGCGCAAGACCGGGTCGGCGGTGAGGTTCCCGCTGGCGGTAACAGTGATCTCCGGTGACGTCATGATGAACTCTCTTTCGTTGCGGTGTTGCGGGATTGCGGTGTTGCGGTGTTCAGCGACAGTCCGGCGGGGGAACGGCCGTTATCGGGCGACACAGCGCGGGCAAAGCACGATCTGCTCGCCGGGATCGCCTTCCAGCGACGCGCCGCACTTCGCCCGGGGAGTCCTGCCGAGCAGTGCGGCCAGGAAATTTCCCCACCAGGTGACCTCATGGACCGGCTCCCGGTCCGCAAGGTGCCCCTGATGCTCGCGATCGGTGCGCAACTCGGACATTCGATTCCTTTCCTGTTCAGCAGTGGTTGAGCATCGAGCCGAGCGCGGCGACCTCGCCGCGCGTCACGGTGAGCCGGTAGTGGCCCTTGACGGCAATCCAGTCGGTGGCGTACTGGCACCAGTCCGCCACCGACGGCGGCTTCCACTGATCCGGGGCCTTGTCGCCCTTCTGCCGATTCACCGAGCTGGTCACCGCGACCAGCTCCGGACGGACGAGATCGTTGGCGAAGGCCTCGCGCTGGTCCTGCGTCCAGGACTTCGCCCCGGACTGCCAGGCGTGCTTGCGCGGCACCACGTGGTCGATGTCGAGCTGCCCCGGCCTGGACCAGGCCGCGCCGTCGTAGGGCGAGGTCCAAGCACCCGACGTCGGGCGGCACTGCCCGTCGACTGTCACGTCCTTTCCCTGACGGCGCAGCACCACCTCGCGGGTGTCGCAGCCGCGGCCAGCCGAGGGCTGCTTGTCCCAGTGCGGGAACTTTTCGTCGCTGTACCCGGCACCGGACGTCCGTTCGGCGATGGTCAGCTTCGATAGCTCCGACCTCACGGTTGTCACGTCCCTCTGATGCGCGGTGACCGCGACGGGCCGAGTGCCGTCGGCCGATGCTGGCGACGCCGGAGAGCACTTCGCAGCCATCCCCGCGACCACGGCCAGCGTGCACGCCGCGAGGGCTGCAGTACGGGTAGTGCGCATCAGTTCTCCTCCTCGTCGGAACGCTTGGCGTCGCGGGCACGCCATTTGCCGACCGGGCACCGGGAAAGTGCCGTCGGCGCGTGCACCAGCTCGCACGAGCAGACCTCCGGCGATCCCGGCGGCAGATCGCAGCCGAATTCGCCGCTCTCGTGCTTCACTCCCAGCGGCCATCCGCACGCCACGCAAGGACGGCCGATCGGCTCGCACAGCCACGCGCATTCGCCGCCCGGGGTGCACCGGCGGGACTGGGTGATCAAGTGCACGATCATGCCGCCTTGCTCGGAGTCAACACCGATGTCGAACCCGCATCGGCGGCACGGGCCGACAAACTGGAACCTCATCGGGTTCTGCTGATAGGCGCTCGGGTTCACCGCGCCCATCAACGTCATCGCGCACCGCCCAGGATCGGGAGCAGCCCGATCGGGCCCGCCTCCGGGACGGATGCGCCGTTTTCCACGTAGGCCAGACCGGCGGCGCGCTGGCGGTCGATGTCTTCGATCCAGGCGACCGCGACCCCGGCCACCTGCAGCAGTTCGGCACGCAGGTTGAGCAGGTCGCGTTCGGCGAACGCTTCACCTACCTCTTCGAGCAGGATTTCCCGCCACGTCGGGCCGAGCTTGCCGTCGTACCCGTCCGGCCCGCCGGCCGCGGCCCGGCCGTACCCGTCGTCAACCAGCTCGCGCAGATAGTCCGCGATCATCCGGTCGTGCGGGTGGCCGGTGCCGTGCGGGTGCGTCTGCTCCGGACCCCATTGGCTTACCTGCATCCGGCGTTCGCCGACGACGTCGGCGAGCACCCGGTGCGTCGGGTCCATGGCTTCGGTGTGCATGGCACGTTCCTTTCTGTTGGTGTTGCCGGTTTCAGCAGGTCGGGCGGCGCAGTGTGCGTCCGTCTGTGTTTTTCGGCGTGTAGGCGGGGCAGTCGTGGATGTGCACGCCGCACGCGAGCGCCAGGCGGGTCACGACGTCGCGGGCGGGCCGGTGCCAGTCCGGGGACCGGCGTTTCGCGGTTTCCAGCGGCGCCAGGGTTGCGGCCAGCCAGAACTCGCGGTCGTCCCAGCGGGCGGCGATGTCCTGGCCGGCCGCGCGGGCCGCGGACCGGGACGCGCCCTCGTACTGCATGAGGTAGTCGGCGATGACGGTGCTGCGTTCGGGCATCGCCGATCACCGCCGCCCCGTGCGCTGACGGCGCGCTTCCTGCCGCTTCTGCTCCCACACCTCGTCGTGCAGCCGCGATGCGGCGTCGAACGCCTTCGCTTTCCGGGCGAACTCGCTCGGAGGCTGCTCGGGGCCCTTGGGGCGCGGGTGCACGACTCCCCGGCCGGCGGGCGGACGGCGCGTCGGCCGCGAGGCGGTCTTGGCTCGGGGTGCGGGCCGGGGCGGAGGGCTGGCCGCCTTTTTCTTGCCGCCCAGGAACAGCGCACCGCCGAGGGCCGACAGGATGATCGACACCAGCGTCCAGATCAGGCCGGCGGTCGACCAGGCGAGGCCAGCTCCGATCTCGGCGACGCCGCCGACCATGCAGGCCGCGGCCATCGTCCGGCGGCGGCGCGAGGCGTAGCGGGCGCCGCGGCCGATGCGCTTCGCGCCGCGTTTGGCCAGGCGCGCCGTCTGCTTGCTGCGCTTGCGGATCGACGCCGCGCCGCGGCGCGCGGCGTCGCCGCCCTGTTCCAGGGCGCGCTGGCGACGGGCGCGGGCCTGTTCCTTGAGCCGGTTGCGACGGTGCGCCTCGACCGGGGACGACTTGCCGTCGTCCCCGACGCCGGGGGTGTAGCTGCGCGAGTGTCCGTGCACTTGTACCTGCGTTCCGTTCGCCAGGGTCCGGGTGTAATCGCCGACATCCGTTTTCGCGGTTTTAGGCAACGTCATCACTCATTCCCGATTCCCGGCGCCCGCGATTGTCCGCGTAGCGCATTGCCCACATTTTCAAATCCGGTTCCTGCCATCCCGGCTTGTTTCCCTCGGCGTTCGGAATCTCGCCCTCGATGGGGTGCATTCCGCGAATCTTGCGGAAATTGGGCAGGCTTAATCCGCAGAACTCGGCGGCGGCGGCGTTGCCGACGACCATCGGAGCGGCCGGCGACTCGTCGGTCACGTCCCCTTCGGTTGGCATGTCCGAGCCGTCGCAGTCCTCGGCACCGACGCCGAGACTGTCCTCGACCACGGCGTCGCGAGGCGTACGCGAGCGAGCCTTGCGCTTCTTGATCTTCGGCTTCTTCTTGCGCCCTTCCTCGTCGTCCTCGTCCATCCCGGCGAGGGCCGACAGGTACTCCGGGCCCTGTAGCAGGTCGAGCCACGGGCCTGCTACGTGATACGCCATTTCCCCAGGCAGCGGCACCTCGTGACCCGCCAGGACCAACCTGTCACGGCCGTTGATGTGCCCGTTTTCGCGCAGCACCTCGACGCCGCGCGAGGCCAGGTCGTAGATCGCTTCGGGGTTGTTCTTCCAATCGAGCAGAGCCGCCTGGAACGGGATCGGCTTGCCGTCCGCGTAGATCACCGCCCCGGCGCCCTTCTGGCCGTTCGGGATCTCCGGCGCGGGCACCCCCTCGCCCGCGAGCATCCGCCACTGCGGACCCTCGTTGATCGGGCCGAGAAACACCCGCTGGCCGCACAGCGTGCGCGTCCGGGTCCCGGCGGGCAATTCCTGCTCCGCTGCGGTCTGATTCGCGAAAACGCCGATGCAATGCGCTTCCGCGCCCGCCCGGACAAGCGTGTGCAGCATTTTCCGGATAGGCGTTTTCCCTTTGTGGTCCTCCGGTTTCCGCTCCGGCCATTCCTCGTCGGAGAAATCGAGCATCGTGCCGAGTTCGTCCACGATGACGATGACGTTGGGAAAACGCTTGCGGTCGCCGAGGATGTCGCTGTTCGCGGCCTGGTCCTCGCTGTAGCGGTCCTGCTGCGTCGCGATGATCAGTTCCAGCGCTCCCTGCCACTCCCGGGACGCGAAGTCCGGGTCAGCGTCGCCGTAGACCAGCACGTTGGGCAGCGGCTGGCGGGTCTTCGGGTGGCGGAACGCCCGCCCGAACCGCAGTTTCGGGTCGAGGATGATCACGATGTTGCCGCGGCTGGCGGCTATGGCGGCGATCAGGATCTGCAGCGTGGTCTTGCCGACCTGCGAGCCGCCCACGATCAGGACGTGCGGGTTCTCGATCTGGGTCCAGCGCAGCTCCAGCCAAGCGGCCGTGGCGTCGATGCCGATCGGGACCCGGTCCGGATTCAGCGCCTCGCGCGCGTCGGGACGTGACAACGTGCTGGTCATGGCTAGTTCACCTCCAGGTCGGCGGGGTCGGTGTTCGGTGCGTAGTCGGGGTGCTCGCCGAGGAAGTCCACGAACTTGGGCGGGCGCGGCTTGGGGTGCTTGCGGGTGAGCAGCACTCGCGCGGGCCGCGGCTCGGCGCCCCAGACGGCGGGCTGGGACTTGGCCGTCCAGTCGCCGGGAAACTGCTGCTGGACCAGGGTCTGCAGGGCGCTCGCCAGCGGCGTCACGTTGACGACGTCCTGCGGGATGTTCACGGCGATCACCGCGCCGGGCTCGAGGTTGTCCGGGACGTCCAGCCAGTGCTCGGCCAGCTGGTGCGAGGCGTCCAGGCCGAGGATGTTGGCCACGGCCGGCCAGCAGTACGGCTCGGCGGTGCGCACCCGGATGTGCACCAGGCGCGTCGCGTAGTCGACAGTTCCGTGGTGGGCGACGCCGAACCGCTGGTCGAACAGCGCCACCAGGTGCGCCACCCGGCGGTCGTCGTCGGCGTCGGCGGCCCGCAGTCCGACGGTGATCTCGGCGTCGGGGTTGGCGGGGTCGGTGATGACCAGGGGCGGGATGTCGAGCCACCGTGCGGGGGGCTCGCTCTCCGGGATGCCGATGATGCCCGCGACGGCGGGCCAGATGGGGCGCACGACGGCCTTTTCGTGCATCCGCTCGCGGACCCGGCGGATGGTCGACAACACCAGCACAACGGCCTCGAACGCGGCCAGGATGTACACCGCCCAGGGGGCGACGCTGTAAAGCCACAAGACCGCAATGCCGCAACACCGCAATGCCGCACGTGCGATGCCCGACTGGTTGTTCCACCAGCCCTTGCGCACCGACACCGCGCGGCGCAGGAACGTCGCGTCGGTCGAACGGCCGCCGCCCCACAGGTTCGCGCCGGTGAAGAACCGCAGCACCAGCGTCGGGACGGTCACGGCCACCCACATCACGAGGAACAGGAGCAGCGCGCTCGGGTGGCGGAGGTAGTAGACGGCCCCCGCAACGCGGGCGGAGCGGGTGCCCTGAACGGTCGTGACGCGGGACATGGTCAGCTCTCTTTCTTGGCGGCTTCGGCGGTGCGCTTGCGCCAGATGCGGCGGCGCTGGTTCGGGGTGGTGCCGCCCCACACCCCGTGCTGCTCGCGGCGGGCGAGGGCGTAGGCGAGGCAGGCCTCGCGCACCGGGCACATCTCGCACAGCCGCACGGCCTCGGCCACGTGCAGGCCGCGCCCCTTCGCGGGGAAGAACAGCGGGTCGGTCTCGGGGATCTGGCGGCACAGCCCGTCGGCCATCCAGTCCGTGCCGTCCGGGCGGAAGTCGAGCAGCGGGGCGGTCATCGCGCACCGCCCTGCAGCGCGGCGACCCCGGCCGGGGTGAGCTGGGCGGGAACCAGGTCGCCGGTCCGGCCGGCGGCGGCCGGACCGATCAGACCGGCGCGGCACAGGCGGTGCACCGCAGCCTGGTCGCCGCAGTGGCAGCCGTCGATGTCCAGGTCGGGCTCGCAGCTCACCGTGAGCACCGCCCGGTCCGCGCCGAGGATCGCGCGCATGATCGCCCGGTCCCGGTCGCTCAACTGCAGCATCGGGGCGCTCATCGGGCCGACACCGCCCACGCGGCGGCCGGGACCAGGTCGACCAGGGCGGAGTGCAGCTCGGCCAGCGGCGCGCGCAGCGCCCGGAACACCGGCGCGGAGAACGTGGCGTCCTTGGCGTAGCGGCGCAGCTCGTCCACCTCGTTGGCCAGCCGGACCACCTTGCCCGGCTCGGCCGCCACGGTCAGTTCGTCCAGGTCGACGCCCAGCTCGCCGAGGCGGCGGACGATGACCCGTCCCGGGAGGGTGCCGAACTCGTCCGCGTTCTCGATCATCGCGGCCAAGTCGTCCAGCATCGTGGTGTAGGTTTCGGCGACCTCTGCCGCGGACATGTCCTCGGCGAAATCGATCACCACCGTGCCGAACGGTGCGATCGGGGCCAATGCACTCATGGTGTTCTCCCTGGTCGAAAGCGGAATGGTTACGGTGTTGCGGGATTGCGGTGCCGTTCCGAAGTAGCAGCACCTGATAGCAGCGTAGCAGCATTACGGTATTGCGGTATTACTGCTTTACGGTGATGCGGTGTTGCGGGGTTGGGGTCGTGCCGTCGAACAGGAACCCGCCGACCGGCACGGGCGCGGGCTCAACCACGACCGCGGACTCCGCCGCGTGCTGCTCCGTCAGCTCAGCGGCCTGCGCCAGCGCGCGCCGCCGGAACGCGGCCTCGGCGCGAGGGGCGGCAATCCCCTGGATCACCCACGCGGCACCGAACCCGATCACCGCGCCGAGCAACAGCTGCAGCTGCAGGCCGAGCAGCGGACCGGCACCCAGCACGGCCACGCCGAGGATCGCGGGAACCAGGACCAGGCGGCGAACAGTGGTGGCGCTCATCGCTCGACCTCCGCCCCGTCACGTCCCCGGCGCAGCGCCGCGAACGGCCAAGTCACCGCGCCGACCGCGAGCGCGCCCAGCACGAACGCCGCCATCGCCGTCAGCTGGACCGCGACGAACGCCAGGCAGAACAGCGCGGACACGGTCCGGGGGAAGGCCAATGCAGCCAGGAAAACGAACACCAGGGCCACCGCAGCGGCAAGCAGGACGTCGCTCATCGCGCACCCCCGACCGCGCGCAGCACGGCGGTCTTCGGCGACCAGTCGACGCTGTAGGCGTAGGACCGGTCGACCCGCACCCCGCGCTCGCGCAGGAACTCCAGCGCGGCAGGCACATCCCGCTGCCCGATCAGGTCGAACGCGTAGCGCAGCGCATCGCGCTTGTTGAGCTTCGCCAGCTTCACGCGCTCGCGCTCGATGTGCTCGGCCTCCAGCCGGGCCACCGCCGGGTCGTGCACCCGGCCCTCGTCCACCGGACGGATGTCCTCGACGCCGGCCACGGTCATTTCCCGAACACCGCGTGCAGGAACGTCGACACCGACTGCCACGCGCTCGTCACCCAGTCCCACGCGCTCCGGATCAAATGCCCCGTCCCAGTCGGATCCGTGATCAGGAAATACCCGATCCCCCC
>DASZNR010000190.1:0-71115 GCA_035551175.1 Amycolatopsis sp.
TGTTGCCGTGGGGATTGCCGATAACGCCGCATTTGAGGCTGATGTCCAGTTTGCTGACTCGGCGGTGGGTACCGGTGACCCATGTGACGACGCGCGGAAGGTTGCGGACCTAGCAGTCACGACGTTGAAGGCGAGCGCGTGATGTCCGGTGGCCCTGTGGAGGTTTTCAAGTCCTGGATGAACCAGCAGCAGAAGGCGGGCAACCTGATCCTGCCCGGCGAACTGGTGCGGCGAGTGAAGAGCGGGGCGGGGTTGGGGAGCCTCGGAGAAGCCCAGCATGTGAGCATGTCGCAGGCTTCGGAGCAGCAGGGGATCGAGTCGGATACTCGGGCGATCGTCGGCCGGTTGGAAGCAGCGTGGTCCGGCCAGGGTGGTGATGCGGCCCGTGCTGGGCTGCAGCCTCTCGCGGCAGCAGCTACCTCGTCATCATCGGCACTGTCGGGCAGCCAGGGCACCCTGAGCGATCAGAGTCACGCGTTTCAGTCGACTCGCGATTCCCTCCAGGACGTGTCCGACTGGCCGCCGACGCGAGACGCTGTCGACGTGGTGACCCCGTGGGACACAGATACTGAGGACCAGATCAACCAGCGCAACGCGGCGGTGCAGCGGAACAAGGAGATCTATCAAGGCTTCACCTCGACCAGCGATGGCCACGCACAGGCCATGCCGACCGAGTACGGCCAGATGTCAGACGCGAATGGTGATTTCACGGTCGGAATCCGTCTGCCACAAAGGATCAGCAAGCAACCGATGGCGGGTACCCGACGGCTCAGCCGCACTCGTCCGGTTCGGATGGCGGGTGATCGCGGTCGAGCCAGAACAACTCGTCCATCTCACCGCCTAGCCAGCAGCACGGTGGCGGCAGCCAGGCGCCGGTCGGCAACCAGCAGTTGCCCGCTGCGCAGGGAAACGGCGACGACGGAACGCAATCGGCGGGCTTCGTCCCGCCAACGGCGCCGGGCGCCGGGGGCGGTGACCCGACCCGATTTGCGCCGACCGGTCCGGGCGGGAGTGGACCGTCGCCCTACGGGCCCGGGAACATATCCGCCGGCGGCTCGGGATTCAGCGGTGGCTTCACTGGCGGTGTGCCTGGCCTGGGAGAACCGGGTCCCGGCGGACGCCCGCCAGGAACGCCCGGGCGGGGACCCGCGCGCAAATGGTCTTGGCGGGGCGGGACGCTCGACCGGTTCGGGTCGGCTCGGCGGCGCTGCCGAAGAGCCGGTGACCCGAGGAGGCGCGGGGGCAGCCGGGGCGCGAGGTGCCAACGGCATGCCCATGGGCGCTGGTGCAGGGAAGGGCGGCAAAGAGGAGGACAAGGAGAAGAAGTCTGCCTCATACCTTCTGGAACCGGACCCGAACGCGCTGTTCGGATATGGCGGCAAAGCAACTCCGCCCGTCATCGGCAAATAGCGGCGACCGCACATGCTGATCGACGAACCGGTGACGGTGCCGCGCGCGGCCTTGGCCAGGGCGTGGGAGTGGGAGGAAATCGGCGCAGCGCACCCCGTGTTGGGCGTGGTCGAGTGGTGGTTGGAAGAAGACGCGGCGGCCACGTTTGACGATCTGACCCGGCAGGTTCTCGCAGAACCGGGGTTCTACGACCTGCGCCGGCGTCGCCTTACGGGGGATTTCCGGGACGTGCTGTGGGGAATCTCGACGGCGGACGCCGAGTGCTATCGCCTTTCCGGCGCTCGCGATGGACAGACTTCCGCAGCGTTGGGCGTCATTACCGGTCGCGCGGGCTTACTGGTCACGGTTGAGGACGAGCAGGCGACGTTGGAGCGCTTCCCGGCCCAGCGCTTGTATCGGGCGGTCGTCGACACCCTGCCCGACGCTCGTCCGGCCGCCATCGCGGAGATCAGGGTGTCTCGCGCCGAATACGGTGCGGGGCCCGTGTCCGAGTCCTACGACCTGGACGTGGCCAGCGACTACACCGTGCCAGATCCGGTGGAGCAGTTGCGTGAACTGATGGCCGGACCTCGCAGCGCTGTCCATCAGTTCTACGTAGCCAGCCGCGCGAACGGCCAGCGTTCGTCAAGCTATCCCCTGACGGCGGTCGACACGGTCAGTCACGGCCGAGTTCTGACGATGCTGCAAACCGGAGCCGACGGCGAGGACATCATTTCCTGCGGCCCCGGCAGCGTCGACTACATCGCCGCGACGCTGGAAACCACCAAGCGTTGGCTTGACGACTGACGGCAGTTGTCACTGACGTTTGCCTGGCAGCCGTGCCAGCCGTCGCAACTGGCGCGCTGAGCCGATTTCCGTTGCGAGGTCACGTGCCTTCGCGGCCTGCCGGCTTGCTGGCGTTCGTCCAACGGTGTGTGTCGCGAGTCTGGACCTCGCTGGACATGCTCTCGTCCGTGTAGTGCGATTGCCGGGCGTAGCAGACGGCCGCGTCGTCGTCGGGAGTGAACGGGACGACGGCTGGCCGCTCGCTGGCCTGCTTCCTTAACCGCCGCTTTCGGGGTGCCGATGCGCTCATGGTCGTATCCACGCTGGTAGATGCCATACGTAGTGTAGGTGGTTGACGCACTTGGTGGGGTGACGACGCACCCGACGAACCATGGGACGCCGCCAGCCAAACCTATGCGGACAACGGAAAAGCGGACCTGGAAAGGTTCCAGGACGGCCTGCGCGCCTCGCACGACGGTCCGCCGTCGCACGACACGGTGCTCGGCCACAGCTATGGCACCACCGTCGTCGGGCACGCGGCGTGGGACGGCGGACTCAACGCCGACGACGTCGGGTTCGTCGCGAGCTCCGGCGTCGGTGTCGATCACGCGAGCCAGCTGCACCTCGACGGCGTGCCGCAGGACCAGGTGGCGCGGCGCGTGCACTCGACCGTCGCGGAGCACGACCTCATCAAGATCACCAATGTCGGGATCCCTGGCCACGACGTCGCGCTCGGACCCGATCCGGCGAGCTCCGAGTTCGGCGGCGACGTCTTCCGTCCGCGCCCGGCACGGCGGGTCCTTGGTACGAGGGCGGGCTTTCCGCCGCGGCGCACAGCGAATACTGGGAAGACGGTAGCCCCTCGCTGCGCAGCTTCGGTCGCATCATCGCGGGGAAACCGGCGTGACATCCGCACGGCTGCTCGCGGCGTCCGCCGTCCTGCTGACCACCGTCGCCTGTTCCCCCGGAGGTGGGGCCATGCACACCACGATCACCGAGAAACAGGCCCACGAACGGGTCGAGGACTACGTGCGCGAGGCGTTCGGGGCGCTGCCGGCCGCCGCGTCGCGCGCCTTGTTCTCGCAGAATCGCGCCGAGTGCACCGATCCGGACGACGGTGGGCCGCCGGGGCGCTTCGAAATCTCGGTTACCTACGAGATCACCGGCCTGGCGCCGGATTCGTTCAGCGCGCATTTCGACGCCGTCGTCACCTGGTGGCGCGCACACGGCTTCACCGTGGTCACCGACAAGCGCCCGGCCGACCAGTACGTATTCGCCCGCCACGACTCTGACGGGTTCGACATGTCCTTGCCGGCCAACGATCTCGGCAAGCTCTACCTCGGCGCGACCCCACCGTGCGTGTGGCCGGACGGCACGCCCGACGCGGCGCCGGCCGAAGCACCAGGACCCGCCGTGCCGCCCGAGGCGGCGCCGGTCGCCGAGGCGCCGAAGCCGCGGCCGCGACGGGCACCCGTCGACAACGACGACTTCGGCGACACGAACTGGTCGGACGGCGGCACGGCGTACTGACTCGTGAGTGTTGCGGCCGGTTCTAACTGGAAGCACCACTCACGAGTCGTCAGCGGAACTCAAGCGTTCTTGATGGCCGAGATCTCGAACTCGAGGGTGACCTTGTCGGACACGAGCACGCCGCCGGTTTCGAGCGCCGCGTTCCAGGTGATTCCGTAGTCCTTGCGAGCGATGGTGGTGGAGCCTTCGAAGCCGACCCGGTCGTTGCCGAACGGGTCCTTCGCCGAGCCCTCGAAGTCGAACGGGATGGTGATGGACTTCGTGACGTCCTTGATGGTGAGGTCGCCGGTCACGTCGAAGCTCGCGTCGCCGGTCTGGGTGATCGCGGTGGAGACGAAGGTGATCTCCGGGTATTCGTCCATCGACAGGAAGTCGTTGCTGCGCAGGTGACCGTCACGGTCGGCGTTGCGGGTGTCGATGCTGTGCGCCTTGATGGTGATCTTGGCGGTCGACTTCGACGGCTCGTCGCCGTTCACGGTGAAGGTGCCGTCGAACTCGTTGAACGAACCGCGCACCTTCGTCACCATCGCGTGGCGGGCGACGAAGCCGATCCGGCTGTGGGCGGCGTCGATCGTGTAGTCGCCGGTGAGCTGCGGGTAAGTGGTGGTCGCGCTGGTCATGTCTTCTCTTCCTCCGAGGTGCCCCTCAGCCGTTTGGTTGAGGGCTCAACTGAGCACTAGAGCATGGAACGTGGTTGCGCGAGCAAGTATTCCGGTAGGCTGCTCGTGTGGTGGACAGGGCTCCGTTGAGCGAGGAAGAGCAGGCCGTCTGGCGTCCGCTGACGCGGGTCATCACCGTGCTGCCGAGGGTGCTGGAGGACCAGTTCGCCCACGACACGGGTATCTCGATGACCGACTACACCGTGCTCGTTTCGCTGTCGGAAGCCGACGGCGAACGGCTGCGCCTGACCGACCTGGCCAAAGCCACGGCGCTGTCGCTGAGCCGCATCAGCCGGGTCGTCGACAGCCTCGTCAAGCGCGGTCTTCTGCGGAAGGTCAAATGCGCGAACGACGGCCGGGCGGCCAACGCGGAACTCACCGCCGCCGGCCGCGCGAAGCTGCGGACGGCGTACCCGGGGCACCTCGCGCGGGTGCGCTCACACCTGTTCGACCACCTGAGCCCCGAGGAGGTTCGCAGTGCGGGCCCCATCCTCGGCCGGCTGGCCGCGGCGCTGGAGCCCGACGGTCAGCAGTGCCCCGAGTGATCCGACGACGAAAGTGGTGACATGGCAGCAAAAGAGGGCGAGTACAAGCGCGACACGAACTACCTCGCCGACCGCATCACCGCAGACGGGGGCGATGGCTGGCCCGTGGAGCCAGGCCGCTATCGGCTCGTGATCGCGCGCGCGTGCCCGTGGGCCAACCGAGCCGCCATCGTGCGCCGGCTGCTCGGCCTGGAGGACGTGCTGTCGATGGGCCTGTGTGGGCCGACGCACGACCAGCGCAGCTGGACCTTCGACCTCGACCCCGGCGGCCGCGATCCCGTGCTGGGTATCGAACGGCTGCAGGAGGCGTTCTTCAAGCGTGACCCGGAGTATCCGCGCGGGATCACCGTGCCGTCGATCGTGGACATTCCGAGCGGCAAGCTCGTCACCAACGACTTCAAGCAGATGACGATCGATTTCTCGCTGGAGTGGCGCGCCTACCACAGGGAGGGCGCGCCCGAGCTGTACCCGGAGCCGCTGCGGGCCGAAATCGACGACGTCGCGGAAAAGGTGTTCCACGACGTCAACAACGGCGTGTACAAAGCCGGGTTTGCGACTACGCAGGAGGCGTACGAAGAGGCGTACACCGCACTGTTCGCCCGGCTCGACTGGCTGTCCGAGCGGCTCTCGACGCAGCGTTACCTCGTCGGCGACACCATCACGGAAGCCGACGTGCGCCTGTTCACCACGCTGGCTCGCTTCGACGCGGTGTACCACGGCCACTTCAAGTGCAACCGGCAGAAGCTCTCCGAGATGCCCGTGCTGTGGGCGTATGCGCGCGACCTGTTCCAGACACCAGGGTTCGGCGACACGATCGACTTCGGCCAGATCAAGGAGCACTACTACGTGGTGCACCGCTCGATCAACCCGAGCGGTGTCGTGCCCGCCGGCCCGGACAACTCGGGCTGGCTGACGCCCCACGGTCGTGAGGAGCTGGGCGGCCGCCCGTTCGGCGACGGCACGCCGCCCGGCCCGCCGATCGAGGGCGAGCAGGTGCCGGCGCTCGCCGCGTGAACCCGCCCCGTCCAGCGGAAGCCCGCTGGACGGGGCCGGCTTTTCTCACACCGCGACCCGTCCGCCGTCGACCGGCAGCACGGCGCCGTGGATGAAGCTGGCGCCACCGGTGACGAGGAAGACGATCGCGGCCGCGATCTCCTGCGGGCCCGCCGGGCGGCCTGCCGGGGCCAGCGACGCGAGGTTGTCCAGGGCTTCGCCCATCGCGACGGTGCCTTCCGTACGGGTCGGGCCGGGGCTCACGGCGTTGACGCGCACCCCGCCCGGCCCGTATTCCGCGGACCACGCCTTGGTCAGCAGTTCGAGCGCCGCTTTGCTGGAGCCGTAGAGGCCCATGCCCGCGGCGCCGAACTCGGCGACCATGGTGGACACGTTCACGATCGATCCGCCGCCGCGCTCGACCATGCTCGGCGCGAGTGCCGCCACGAGGAAGTACGGCGCCTTCACATTGAGCGCGTAGACCGAGTCGAAGTCCGGTTCCGTGGTCGCTTCGGTCGGTCCGAAGGGGAAGATCCCCGCGCTGTTCACGAGTACGTCGACGTGCCCCGTCACCGCGAGCGCCCGCGTCGCCAGGTCGCGTGCGGAGCCGGCGTCCGCGAGGTCGGAAGCGAGGAACGTGGCCTGACCGCCCGCGGCGGCGATCTCCTTCACGACCTGCTCGCCGCGGCCCGTGTCGCGGCCGCTCACCAGTACGTGGGCGCCGAGCTCGCCCAGCGCCACCGCGGTCGCGCGGCCGATGCCGCTCGTCGCGCCGGTGACGAGCGCCGTGGTTCCCGCAAGTTCTGCCGTCATCGTCATCTCCCGAGTTCCGCCGCGCCGGATCGCGCGGCCCAATCGTTCAAACGTGAGCGGGCGGCCAGGCTTCCGACCCGGCGATACCTGCGGCTTATGGCGGCTATAAGGCGTCGAGTGCCGCCACGAGATGCGCGAGGTCGCGCCGGTGCGACGACGCGGGCCACACCGCCCACGTGCGGCGCACGAGCGGCGCGCCGGCGAGCGCGCACCACACGAGGTTGCGGGGGACGGGCTGCGTCGCCAACGTGGGTGGGGCGAGCGAGAACGCGCCACCCGCGCTGACGGCGGCGAACTTGAGCTCGGAGATCAGCGCCGGGCTCGTGACCGGTTCGGGGCCGACGTCGAGGCCGTGCGTGCGGAAGATGGCGATGATCTCGTCGTACCAGGCCGGGCTGCCTTCGCGGGGGAAGCCGATCCACGTCATGCCCGCGAGCGCGTCGAGCCGCACGCCGTCGGGCCCGGCGAGCTTTTCGGCGTCGTCCGTAGACAGCAGCACGCCGAGCATTTCCTCCAGCACCGGCATCGCGTCGAGATCGGGGGCGACGGGGTGCTCGCGCAGCAGGCCGAGGTCGAGCTCCCCTCCGTGCAGCTGGGCGAGCTGCCCGCTCGTCGACGCGTGCACGACGTGTACTCGTGTGTCCGGGTACGCGCGGCCCAGGTCGGCGAGCGCGGTCGCCAGCAGCTCGGGTGGCAGTTCGAGGGGCAGGCCGACCCGCAGCCGCCGGTCGCCCGCGCTCTCGCGGGCCATGGTCGCGATGGCCTGGTCGTGGCGCGCGAGCACGGCGCGAGCTTCGGCCAGGAGCGTCTGTCCGGCGCCGGTGGGCTGTACACCGGCGCTGCTACGGACGAGCAATTGCACGCCGAAGCGTCGTTCGAGGGCATGTACGGTCTGCGACACCGCGGGCTGGCTCACGTGCAGCCGTCGCGCCGCCGCGGACAGCCCGCCCTCTTCCACGACCGCGACGAACGCCCGCATCTCTCGGATCTCCACAGGTCCCATCGCACCACGAAGCCCGCCCGATTCGCCGGGCCGTCTCACCTACGGACGCATTTCACCGGGCAACGGCCGGCCGATTTTCCCGGCGCTCTCGCGCATCGCGCAATGCACGAGCCGAACGGGAGCACAGGACCGCCCGGTTTCGAACACACTCGCCGGACGACGTAGCTCGTGTCAGCGTCGTGTCAGCCTGACCGCGGGGTCGTGTCAGCGCCGTCGGCGAAGGTGGTGCCACCACGGAGAAAGGGGGGCACATGACCATCTCGGCCATCACGGCCAAGGGGCTGCGCAAGGCCTACGGCGGGCAGACCGTGCTCGACGGCATCGACCTCGACGTCGCCGAAGGCAGCGTGTTCGCACTGCTCGGGCCCAACGGCGCCGGCAAGACCACGACCGTCCGGATCTTCACGACGCTACTGGTGCCCGACGCGGGTGCGGTGTGCGTCGCGGGCCACGACCTCGCGGCGAACCCCGACGGCGTCCGGTCGTCGATCGGAGTCACGGGCCAGTTCTCGGCCGTCGACGACCGGCTGACGGGGGAGGAGAACCTGCGGCTGATGACGGATCTGCACCACCTCGGGAAGGTGGCGGGCCGGCGGCGGGCCGCGGAATTGCTGGAGCAGTTCGAGTTGACCGATGCGGCGCGGAAGCCCGCCTCGGCCTACAGCGGCGGGATGCGGCGCCGGCTCGATCTGGCGATGAGCCTGGTCGGCGTGCCAGAGGTGATCTTTCTCGACGAGCCGACGACCGGGCTAGACCCGCGCAGCCGCCGGACGATGTGGACCATCATCCGCCGGCTGGTCGCTTCCGGCGTCACGGTTTTCCTGACGACGCAGTACCTCGACGAGGCGGATCAGCTGGCCGACCGGATCGCGGTGCTGGACCGCGGACGACTCGTCGCGGAGGGGACGGCCGCCGAGCTGAAGCGGCTGGTTCCCGGAGGGCAGGTACGGCTGCGGTTCGCGGACGCCGCGGCGCTCGCGTCCGCCGGCGGGCTCTTTCCGGGGTCCGTGCCGGACGAGGACCCGTTGACGTTGCAGGTGCCGAGCGACGGCGGGGTGCAGTCGTTGAGAACGGTGCTGGACAAGCTCGACGCCGCGCAGCTCGAGGTCGATGAGCTGAGTGTGCACCTACCGGACCTCGACGATGTCTTTCTCGCGTTGACCGAACGGAGTGCGCTGTGATGACTCATGCGTTGGCGGATTCGTCGACGATGGTCCGGCGGAACTTGAAGCACATGGTGCGGTATCCGTCGATGACATTGATGCTGTTCCTGATGCCGGTCGTGTTTTTACTGCTGTTCGTCTATGTGCTCGGGGGGACGCTGGGAAACGGACTCGGTGCGGGTGGTGGACGTTCCGCGTACCTGACCTACGTGACGCCGGGAATCATGCTGATGGCCGTGTGCGGTGCGGTGCAGGGGACGTCGATTTCCGTGGCGATGGACATGACGCAGGGGATCATCGCCCGCTTCCGGACGATGCCGATCGCTCGCGGGGCCGTGCTGACCGGCCACGTGGTGGGAAGTGTGCTCCAGGCGCTGTTCTGCGTGGTGGTGATCACCGGGGTCGCGTCCGCGATCGGGTTCCGGACGCAGGCCGACTTCGTGCAGTGGCTCGCGGTGGCGGGGGTGCTGGCGTTGCTGGCGTTCGCGTTGACGTGGCTGACGGTGGCGCTGGGGTTGGTGACGAAGAGCGTGGAGACAGCGTCGAACTTGCCGATGCCGTTGGTCTTGCTGCCATTTCTGGGGAGCGGCTTCGTGCCGACGGATTCGATGCCGACGGCGTTGAGGTGGTTCGCGCAATACCAGCCGTTCACACCCGTGATGGACATGGTCAGGGAATTGCTGCACGGGGATTTTCCCAGTGCTTCGACGGTGGCCTGGGGAATCGGGTGGTGTGCCCTGATCGCTGCCTGCGGCTACTTCTGGGCCCGAAAGCTTTTCGAGCGCACCACGCAGGGGTGACTGATCGTGGAGCAGCTTTGTCGGCGCGACCGCGTCGACAAAGCTGCTCGGTCAGGTTCCGATCGGGAAATCCGCTACGCCAGAACTTCCCCGACGACCGCATGCAGTTCCCCGGTGTCCAGAGCCTTCCCGGCCGGGATCAGCTCTGCCATTCGCACGGCGTCGGGGCAACTCAGGTCGGGCCCGCCCCTCAAGGCATCCGCGGTCGCGAGCAACGCCGCGGCCCGGCCGATCATCCCCACGCGCGCGGCGTGATCCGCCGCACCGACCACGGCCTGCGCCAGATAGACCACATCGCCGCCCGCGCCGGTCAGTGCGAACGCCTCGCGGCGCATGCGGGCGGCGGCGGGGAGGTCGCCGGCGTCAGCGGTCAGGAAGGCGCGGGAATGCAGCAGCATGGCCCGAAAGAGTGGGTGGACGGTGAGGTGGCGGACCAGGCCCTCGGCGCGTTCGAGTTCGGTGAACGCGACGCCCGCGCGGCCCCGCCAGCGGGCGAGATCGGCTTTGCCCTGCGCGAGGCCGGCGAGGGCGTCGGGAAAGGCGACGACGGTGGCGTCGCGGTCGGCCGCGGCGAGTTCGGCGTCGGTTGCCTCGTCGTCGCCAAGAGCCCAGTGGAGCTGGGCGAGGCGGGCGCGGACCCACAGGACGTCCTCCAACGTGCCGATCTCGGTCACGACCTGGATCGCTTCGCGGTAGTGCCGGATGGCCGAGGTGAAGTCGCCGCGTCTCGCGACGAGTTCGGCCTGGTTGGTGAGGGCCAGCGACAGGCCCCAGCGTTCGCCGCTGCGTCTGAACAGCCGGACGGATTCGTCGACGTCGGCTTCGGCGGCGGCGTGGCCGTGGCCCAGATTCAGCAGGAGGCGGAAGCGGCTCTGGTACGCCTGTGCGCGCACCCAGGGGTCGGGGTCGGCGAGGAGGACGTCGAGGGAGTCCAGGCTCGGGGGCGCACCGGTCCGGCCGGCGGACATGAGTTCGTGCAGGGGCCGGATGAAGCGCAGGATGGGGTGCTGATCGGCGACGTCCTCGGAGAGTTCGATGGCCGTGCGGGCCCAGTCGTCGGCGACGCTGTCGTCGGAGACACCGGCGGTCACGAACACCGCGGCGAAGGCGTTCGCGGCGGCGCGGAGGCCGACGTCGGAGCTGCCGGGCACCTCGAGAGCCGCTGTGATGAGTTCCTGGCCCTCGGCCTTGTGGCCGGCGAGCAACCAGTACCAGCCGGCGGCTACCACGAGCCGCACCGACGTCGCGGCGTCGCCGGCGGCGATGGCGGCCCGGACGGCGGCGGTGAGGTTGCCCTGCTCGACGCCGAGCCGCGCCAGCCACTCGAGCTGTTCGGCGCGGCGCAGGTGCGGGTCGGCCGTTTCCGCGAGACGCGCGAAGTAATCGGCGTGCGCGAGGCGGATCCGGTCGCGTTCGCCGGCGTCGTCGAGGCGTTCGCGCGCGTAGGCCCTGATGGTCTCGAGCATGCGATAGCGCGGCTGCGCCGTCTCTTCGACGACGAGTAGCGACTTGTCGACCAAGGCAGTCAGCAGATCGGGGGTGCCCTCGACGTTCGCGACCGCCACGGCGGCCTCGGCGGTGGCGCCACCGGAGAACACCGAGATCCGGCGCAGCAGCGTGCGTTCGGCGTCGGAAAGCAGTTCCCAGCTCCAGTCAACGACCGCGCGCAACGTCCGGTGCCGCGGCAGCGCCGTGCGGCTGCCGGCCGTCAGCAGCCGAAAGCGGTCGTCGAGGCGCGCGGCCAGCTGCGGCACGGTCAGCGAACGCAACCGCGCGGCCGCCAACTCCACGGCCAGTGGCATGCCGTCGAGCGCGCGGCAGATCCGCGTGACCGCTTCGACCGTCGACGCGTCCACTTCGAACCCTGGCCGCACCGCGGCGGCCCGGTCGGCCAGCAACCGCACGGACGCGCAGGCCATCGCTTCCGGCACGCTCGCCCCCTCGGGTGGCAGCGCCAGCGGCTCGACCGGCCACAGTGCCTCACCCGTCACGGCCAGCGGCTCCCGGCTCGTCGCCAGGATCCGCAGGCGCGGGCACTCGCCCAGCAACCGTTCGGCCAACACGGCGGCGGCGTCGATCACGTGCTCGCAGTTGTCCAGTACCAGAAACGCTTCGCGGACCCGAAGTGCCGCCACGGCCCGATCTGCCGCCGCGCCGCCGCGGCCGAGGCTCAGCTGACCCTGCTCTCGCAGTCCCAGCGCGGCCAGCACGGCCTGTGCCACGTCGCCGCCGTCGGTGAGCGGTGCGAGCTCCACGAGCCACGCCTCACCCGGCGCCTCCTCCAGCAACTTGCGCGCGGTCTCCGTCGCCAGCCGCGTCTTCCCGGCGCCGCCCGGCCCCGTCAACGTCGTGAGCCGGTACTCGCCGACGAGCTTGCCGACCTGCGCGATGTCGGTGTCCCGCCCGACGAAACTCGTCAGCCCGGCCCGCAGGTTCGTGCGCACCTCGGCGGGCGCGGTGTCCACAGTGGAGTCCCGCAGAATGGCCGTGTGCACCGCGGAAACCTGCGCCGACGGATCCGTGCCCAGCTGCTCGACGAGCGCGGTGCGCAGACGTTCGTAGACCGTCAGCGCCTCCGCCGGCCGTCCCGCCGCGCGCAGTGCCCGCATCAACGCCGCGGCGAGCCGCTCGCGCAACGGGTTTTCCCGCAGCAACTCGGCCAGCTCACCCGTCAATGCTTCCCCACCGCCCAACCGCAGGACGGCTTCGGCATGGTCTTCGGCGGCGCTCAGCCGCAGCTCCGTCAGCCGGGTGATCGCGCCCTGGAAGTACTCGCCGTCGGCGACGTCCACGAGCGCGGGCCCGCGCCAGAGGTCCAGCGCCTCCCGCAACGTCCCGGGGTCCCCGGTGCGCCGCCCGACCAACTCCTCGAACCGCGCCACGTCGACGTTGGCCTCCAGCCGGTATCCGGCCGTCGTCGACTCCACCGCCACGCCGGCCCGCCGCAGCCTCGACACGAGCGCCTGCAACGCATTCGCCGTCCGCGGTGGCCGCTCGCCCCACACCGCGTCCACCAGCCGGCCCGCCGGGACTTCCCGCCCGGTCGCCAACGCCAGCGCACACAGCAGTGCCCGCACCCGCGAGCCCGCCACCTCGACGAGCCCGCCGTCCCCGCTGCGCACCTCCAACGGCCCCAGCAACCCGATCCGCACCGTCCGATTCTGCCCGACCCGACGCCCGTCACGCGTCAGGGAGATCCCGGAACTTCAGGCCATTCACACCTCGCGCGCCGGCCGCGCGATCGGAGTGCGGTCGCCGAGGCCGGGCATCCGCGTGCCGTCGCGTTGATCGTCGCCGGGGCTCCGCCCAACCACCGCCCGAACGACCGAGCGGAAGCGGTGGGCGTTCGGTAAGTTGCACTCTGTGAGCATTCGAGGAAGACGGTGACGTACCCGCCGCAGCCAGGTGGGACGCCGTATCCACCGCAGCCGGGCGGCACGTATTCGCCACAACCGGCGGGGCCGCATCAACAACCGTCGTACCCGCCGCAACAATGGGCCGCGCCCGGCTACCCACAGGCCGGTTACCCCCACCGAAGAAGAAGCGCAGCCTGCTCTGGCTGTGGATCGTGCTCGGGATCGTCGTGGTGCTGGCGGGGGCGACGGCGATCACGGGCTTCGTGACGCCCGGGTTCTTCCTCGACAAGAACTACCCGGTCGGTGCCTCGCCGACATTGCGCGAACCGCAGTTCATGAACGAGTTCCTCGGCAAGGTCAACAGCCACGATCTCGACGGGGCAGCCGCGTACGTGTGCGAGTCGGCGGACGAAAGCCCTGCGTCGCTCATCCACGGGCACTTCGCTGACCCGAACGTCGGGAACTACCGAGTGTTTCAGGTGGAACCACAGGGCGGCATCACGCTCACCGTGCTCCTTGACGCGACGTTCCGGGACGACCCGGCCAACCCGCGTGTGGTCACGTTGATCCTGCGGCAGGGACCCGACGGCGGCTACTGCCAGTTCGGTGTCATCGACTGAACAAGCCGCGTCGTTCCGGCGTCCTGGAGCGGTTCGTACCTACAGTGGCCCGGTGACTACGCCAGCGCAGCACAGGCGCGATCAGGCCACGGAGCGAGTCGCGCGGTTGCAGGAGGGGATGCGGGCGCGGTTGGCGGCCCTGCCGGAACTGGATGACGCCGGGAGGACGCGCGAGCTCGACAGTCTCGTCGACATGGCCGGCGAATTGCTGCGCACCGAGCGCGAGGTGGAGCTCGCCGACGAGCAGGTGCGGGCCGCGAAGGTCGAACAGCGGCGGGCCGGCGCGCAGCGGCTCGCGTTGTACCTGGCGGCCGCGCCGGTGGCCGTCGGGATGGTCGTGGGCGCGGTGGTGCTGTTCGGGGGGCTCGCGCCGGTGTGGGTTCTGCTCGCGGTGCCGTTGGTCGCCGGCGGGTTGCGGATCGCGCTGGGGCCACTCGGGCCGACACCGGCGCGGGTCGGCCGCCGGATGCGCGCGGCGTATGCGGGCGCGGCCGGCGGCGGTCTCACGGCCGCCGCTCTGTTGGTCGCTCCCGCCCAGGCCGTGCTCGCGGTCCTCGCGGCGCTCGCCACCGCGGCCATGATGCTGTTACTGGTGCAGGAGGTCCGTTGACCTACTCCGAGTACTACCCCGACACCGACTACCCCGACACCGACTACGCCGACACCGACTACGCCGAGGACGAACGGGACCCGGAGTTCGACGCGCTCTCGGAGACCGTCGACGGGGTGCAGGAGACCGTCGTCGACCTCGAGACGCGCACCGGCCGCGAGCTGACCGAGCTGCGCGAGACGTTCGACGCCTTCACCGACACCCACGCCCGCCACGAGGCGCGCCTCGACCAGGCGACCCGGCAGCTCGAACAGCTGCGCCAGCGCCTGCAGCTGCTCGAACGCGCGGTGCGTGTGTCGGAGAAGGTGCCCGTGGTGGACCTCGACGACGTCGGTCCCGCGCTGCGCAAGCTCGCCGCCGACGCCGAACGCCGCCACGCGCTGGCCGCCCAGCTGCTCACGGCCACCCAGCGCCGGCCGTACGAAGAGGACCTCCAGCGGCTGCCGCGGGCGCGCGAAGCCCTGCTGGACTGCGACAGTGAACTCATCGCGGTGCTCGGTGTGCTCGCCACGACCAAGGCAGGCGACGAGCGCCGCGCCGACGTGGCAACGCGACTGTCCGAAGTGGTCAACCGGCGCCGCGGCGTGCTCGACCGGCAGCTGCCCGCCGCGACGAAGGACGCCGAAGCCGCACGCCGGCTGCTCGACGCCGACGACGTCACCCGCACCCGCGTGCTGCCGCAGATCGAACGGGCCGAACGCGACTGGGAAGACCTGCACTCGAAGCTGCGCGAACGCATCACCGACGCCATCGGATCCAGCGCGCTGCTGCCGGTGTGGTTCACGCACGCGTTCGGCGTCGCCCCGCCCTCGGGTGCGGCGGGGGAGCGGTGGATCAGCGCGGCGACGTCGGCGCTCGCCTACCGCGTGACCCACGGCGTCACCGACCAGGCGCTGCCGCTCGGCGAGCCGCCACCCGGCGACACCGACTGGACCTTGCCCCGATGGTCGTGGCGGGCCCGCCTCGAGCAGCAGATCGAGGACGTCGACGCCGGCTGATCACGCCTGCGCGATCCGCACCAGATTGCCCGCCGGGTCGCGGACGGCGGCGTCGCGCACACCCCAGAACTGGTCCATGGGTTCCTGCAGTACCTCGGCCCCGGGGGCGGCGGACACCTTGGCGAAGGTCTCGTCGAGGTTGTCGGTGCGCAGGTTGATCGCGCCCAGTTCGCCCTTGGCCAGGAGCGCGGCGACGGTGTCGCCGTCGGCCTGCGAACGGCCTGCGTGGGGCTGCGACAACACGATCTCGATCTCGGGCTGCGTTTCCGTGGTCAAAGTGACCCAGCGGAACCCGTCGTTGCTGACTTCGTTGCGGACCTTGAAGCCCAGCGTGTCGCGGTAGAAGGTGACGGCGGCGTCGGGATCGTCGACGACCACGTGCACTGCGGCGATGGAAACAGACATGCCGTGAGATTATGCGGGCGCGCCGACGGGCGCTTCTCCGAAACTGCTCTTGCCGCCGGCCTTACGCGGCCGCGTCGCCACCATCGTCTGGCACGGCGGCACCGCCGCGATGTCCTCGTGGTTGCGCGCGCGGTAGGCCGACGGCGTTTCGCCGACGAGTTCGGTGAAGCGGGCCGAAAAGGACCCGAGACTCGTACACCCGACCGCGAAGCACGCTTCGGTGACGGTGAGCCCGTTGCGCAACAGCGTCTTCGCGCGTTCGATGCGCCGCGTCATGAGGTAAGAGTAGGGCGTCTCGGAGTACGCCTCGCGGAAGCGCCGGCTGAAATGCGCCGTGGACATGAGCGCGGTACGGGCCAGCGCCGGCACGTCGAGTGCTTGCGCGTACTCGCGGTCCATGCGGTCACGCGCTCTCCGCAGGCGGCGAAGCTCGTCGAGGTCGGCACCCATGGGCCCATTCTGCACCGTCACGCCGGTTCGGCGGGTGCTTCGTCCGAATCAGGCACCAGCGGCCGCTGCGCCCAGGCGACGTCGCGCCACGCGCCGTGTTTCCACCCGATCCGCCGGTACGTGCCGATCGGCTCGAACCCGAGCGCCCGGTGCAGACCGACGCTGGGGTCGTTCGGCAGGGTCATGCCCGCGACGGCGGTGCGGAACCCGCGTTCGGCCAGCCGCGCGAACAGCGCCTCGTACAGCTTCCGGCCCGCGCCGGTGCGCCGCCGTCCCAGCTCCAGATACACGCTGACCTCGCACGCCCACCGGTACGCCGCACGTTCCTTGTACGGGCTGCCGTATGCGTACCCGGCGACGCGATCGTCGTCCTCCAGCACGAGCCACGCGTGGGTCTTCGCGGCGCGGGCGATGCGCTCGGCCATTTCGGCGGGTGTCGGCGGCTCGAGCTCGAACGTGATGGTCGTGTCGCGGACGTACGGCGCGTAGATCTCCGCGCACGCCGCGGCGTCGCGTTCTTCGGCGTCTCGGATCAGCATGACCACTATAGTAGCCCGTATCGACTGCTATAGTGACAAATTGTGCCGGACCCCCTGTCCACTTCCCTTGCCGCGACGCTTCGCGAGGCGCGCCAGGCTCACGACCTGTCCACGACCACGCTGGCCGAACGCAGCGGCGTCTCCCGGGCGATGATCGGGAAGATCGAGCGGGGCGACGCGCAGCCGACGGCGGTGTTGCTCAGCCGGCTCGCGTCGGCGCTGGGGCTGACGCTGTCCGAACTGATCGCCCGTGCGGAAGGCGGGTCCGGGCGGTTGGCGCGGTTCGCCGACCAGCCGACGTGGACCGATCCCGTGACGGGTTACGTCCGCCGCGCCGTCTCGCCACCCGCCCGAGGATCGACGGAACTGGTGGAGGTCTCACTCCCGGCCGGTGCGTCCGTCGGTTTCCCGGCCGACTCGTACGCGTTCGCCGACCACCAGATCTGGGTGCTGTCGGGCCGGCTGCGCTTCGTGGAGGGCGACGAAACTCACGAACTGGGCGCGGGTGACTGCCTTCAGCTCGGTCGTCCCGCGCCGGGCACCTACGTCAACCCGACCGGCGAGCCAGTGCGTTACCTGGTGGTGCTCACGAAGCGTGGTTAGGCCGAGCGTGGTCAGTCCACGAAGGACGGCACACGGGCCGTCCTTCGTGGCCGATCTCAGGTCAGCTCGGGCACGACCTTCGAAGTGAACAGCTCCAGCCCGGACCGGTCGTAGGCCGCATCGACGAAGTACGTGATGGCGTAGGTCATCCCGATGCTCTCCAGCTCCTTGAGCCGCTCGACGATCCGCTCCGGAGTACCCACGAGCGGACCGTTGGCGAAGCTGTTGCAAGTGGACTCGAGCTTGTCGGCGGGCAGGTGCGGCGCGTAGTGCGAGCGGATCCACGCCAGGCGGTCCTGCACGTCCTTCTCGGTCTTGCCGATCACGACGTTGTAGTTGGCCGAACGCACGATCTTGCCGAAGTCCGTGCCGACGTCCTTGCAGTGCGCCTCCAACACCGACGACTTGTGCGTGAAGCTTTCGACGTCGCCGACGAAGTTGGTGTACTGCGCGTACTTCGCAGCAGTGCGCAGGGTCTTCTTCTCGCCGCCGCCCGCGATCCACAGTGGAATGCCGCCGTCCTGCAGGGGCAGCGGGCGCGACAGGGCGCCGTCGACCTGATAGTGCTTGCCGTCGAGGGTCGCTTTGCCCTCCTGCCAGAGCTGACGCATGATCTGCACACCCTCGTCGAGCATGCCGAGACGTTCGCCTGCGCGTGGGAAACCATACCCGTACGCGCGCCACTCGTGCTCGTACCAGCCCGCGCCGATGCCCATCTCCACGCGGCCGCCGGAGATCACGTCGATCGTCGCCGCGACCTTCGCGAGGTACGCGGGGTTGCGGTAGGCCATGCAGGTGCACATCTGCCCGAGCCGCACCCGCGAAGTCGCCGCGCCGTAGGCAGCCATCAGGCTCCACGCCTCGTGCGTCGCTTCCTCGCTGGGCACGGGCGTGGTGTGGAAGTGGTCGTAGACCCAGATCGACTCGTACGGACCCGTGTCGGCGTAGCGCGCGAGGTCGAGCATAGTGGTCCAGTGGTCCTTCGGGTCGACGTCGACGAGGTCGAAGCGCCAGCCCTGAGGAACGAAGAGTCCGAATCGCATGGGCAAAACCCTAGGCCTGGAGGAACTCCAGGTGCGGGCCGAACCGGCGAACGTCACAGCTCCGGCAGCTGTTGCTCCAGACCCAGTAGTGATTCGAACGGATCACCGGCCGACTCGACACGGTCCAGTACCGTCCGGATCGTCCACCGGTCGGGCGTGAGGTCCGGATCGTCGAGCTCTTCCCACCGCAGCGGAACGGAAACCGGCGCGCCAGGTCGTGGCCGCACACTGTAGGGGGCGACGAGCGTCTTGTTCAGCACGTTCTGCGTGTAGTCCAACCGCGCCTTGCCCCCGCGGCGGTCCTTGTGCCACGCCCAGCTCACCAGGTCCGGCACCGCGTGCCCGATCGACTTCGACACGGTCTCGGCCCACTTGCGCGTCTCGGCGTAGGTGTAGCGCGGTCGCACCGGCACCCACACCTGGATTCCCCGCTGTCCGGTGACTTTCGGCAACCCGGTGAGCCCGAAGTGGTCGAGCGCGGCGTGGTGCAGGCGCGCGAGGGCGAGCACGTCGTCGAACGAGGTCTCCGGCCCCGGGTCGATGTCGAACAACGTCCACGTGGGATGCTCGACATCCTCGATCCGCGACGTCCAGGCGTGCAGCTCCAGGACACCGAAGTTCGCCAGCCATCCCAGATCCGCGATGCTTTCGGGCACGAGGTACTGCTGCACGTCGTCGGGGTCCGCCCCCTCGTAATGCCAGCGGCGCAACCACTTCGGTGCGTGATCGGGCACTTCCTTGTGCCAGAATCCGGGTTTCTCGATGCCGTTGGGAAACCGGTTGGTGTTGAGCGCGCGCCCGGTCAGGTAGGGCAGCATCGTCGGGCCGATACGCGTGTAGTAGCGCACGAGGTCGCGTTTGGTGACGGGCTCCTCGCCGTCGCGACCCGGCACCAGGACCTTGTCGAGGTTCGTGAGGTTCAACTTCCTCCCGGCGACCGCCCAGGGACCTTTCGCGCCCAGCTTGTCGAGGGCCTGCAACTCGGGTTCGCTCGCCGGGCGGAACACGGGCTTGAGCTTCTGCTCGGCCTCCGCGGCGGGCAGGTCGCCACGCCACAGCGCCGGGGGAGCGGCCTTGATCTCGTCGTTGGTCAGTCCGCTTTTCACCGACTTGGGGTAATCCTCGGCGTCCCAGCCGGGGCTCGCGTGGTCGTCCTGTTTGTGCAGCAGGAACCACTGCTTGCCATCCTCATCGCGGCTCGGGTGGATCAGCACGAACCGGCCGAACAGCTTCTCGCCGAACAGGTCGAAATGGAGGTTGCCGTCGGCCAGCGCCTGCTCGGGGTCGTCGGTGTCCACGGGCTCCCACGTGCCCCGGTCCCACACGATCACGTCGCCACCGCCGTACTCGCCGTGGGGGATCACGCCTTCGAAATCCGCGTACTCCAGTGGATGGTCCTCCACGTGCACGGCCAGCCGCCGCGCTTTCGGGTCCAACGTCGGACCTTTCGGCACCGCCCAGCTGACCAGCACTCCCGCGAGCTCCAGCCGGAAGTCGTAGTGCTTACGGCGGGCGCGGTGCCGCTGGACGACGAACCGGTTCCCCGGCCCGGCCGACTTGCTTTCGCCGCCGGAGGGTTCGGCGGTGCGGGCGAAGTCGCGCATCTCGCGGTACTTCTCGAGCCGCTTCGCCGCTGCGTCCATCGTGCGCCCTCCTTGGTTGGGAGGGTAGGACATTTCAGGGTTGCTCCGCTGCGGCGACTTGCGCGGGCCGGGTCGCCACCCGGCCGTGTCGTCGTGGTGGTGTCGTCGTGGTGGTGTGGCTAGTTGCGGCGAGACCTGACGCTGTGGCTGGGCCGAGAAGACCCGCGGCTTCGGCCGCGGGCGCGCGAGGGTTCGTTGAACATCCTTTACCCGGCGCCGCCGGCGGACCCACTCCGGACCGCCGCCGGCGGCGGTCCGGCCGGTCCGCTGACCATGGTCTGCAGCGTAGCCGCGCTCCGGTGGGTGTGCCGGCGCCATACTGTGGCTGGGCCGGGATCGGGTGGCACGGTCCGGTCGTGAACCGGCCTGCGGTCTTTGCCACTGCCGTTGTGGTGTGGCGCTCGGGCTGGCGGGCGTGGCCGGGGCTGGTGGTGGTTCGCGGCCGTGTTCTCCAGTGACGATCCGCGACACGGCGTCGATCAGCACGCGGCGAGCGGGGCCCCGTGGGGCTGGGTGCGGTCGGTTCGTGGTCGTGGTGCTGTGTAGCGCGCGGTGTGGTGTGCGTCGGCGGGGCTTGTGGTCGTCTGTGCGTCTGTGCGTCTGTGCGTCTGTGCGTCAGCGGCAGAGACCGTCGGTGCCGGCGGAGTCGTCGGCCCCGGCGCACGCGGCGAGGTCGGTGGTGGCCGTGGCCTGCTGGAGCAGCGAGTAGAGCTCCTCGCGTTGCTCGGACGTGAGGGCGGTGAGGACTTCGTCCTCGACGGCGGCCAATGCGAACTCCGCCTTGGCCAGCTTCTTCGCGCCGACGTCGGTGAGCTCCACGACGTGCCGGCGCCGATCCTCCGGTGAGCGGCGGCGCTCGACGAGGTTGTCGGCCTCGAGGTCGTTGAGCAGACCGACGAGGTTCGTGCTGTCGATACCCAGCGTCGACGCGAGCGCCTGCTGTGTGCTGGTGCCGTGGTCGCGCAGAACGGTGAGCGTGAGCAGGTGGCGCGGCCTCAATCCCAAGGGTGTGAGCACCGTCTCGGACCGCGTCCGCAACCGGCGCGAGAGGTGGTCGAGCAGGGCGCCACAGCGGTGGGGCGGCTGATTGACGACCGGGAGTGAAGCCATCTGTCCAGTATACGAGAACTCACCAGTAGTCGGCGTGCTATAAATGCTTTGTTCTACACAAACGATTAATGGATGGTCAGCGAGATGCCTCACCTCCTCCACCTCGACTCCAGCATCAGTGGCGACCGTTCCGTGAGCCGCCGCCTCACAGCCCGTGCGGCCGACGCGTGGCGCGCCGCCCACCCCGACGGCACTGTCACCTACCGCGACCTCGGCGCGAACCCGGTCCCGCACCTCGACTCCGTCGCCGGGCTGGCTCGTCTCGTGCCGGCCGAGGATCGCACGCCCGAGCAGAACGAGTCGTGGAAGCTGACCGAAGAGCTGGTCGGCGAAATCCGCGACGCCACGACCGTCGTGCTCGGCCTGCCGCTCTACAACTACGGTGCGCCGAGCGTCGTGAAGGCGTGGGTCGACCACCTCATGGCGCCCGGTTTGGCCTTCGATCCCGAGACCCGCGCCGGGCTTCTCGGCGACCGCGAGTTCCTCGTCCTCGCCAGTCGCGGTGGCGGCTACGGCGAAGGCACCCCACGCTTCGGCTGGGACCACGCCGCGTCGTGGCTGCCGCACGGTCTCTCGCTCACCGGCATCGAGCCCCGGTTCATCGTCGCCGAACTCACCCTCGCCGACACCAACCCGGCCATGGCCGATCTCCGCGACCTCGCCGCCGAGAGTCTCGCCGCCGCCGAACGCGAAATCGACGCCCTCTGGACCCCAGCCACGGTCTGATCAGCCGACGTCGTCCGGTTCCGGCGGTTATCGATTTCCGGTTGTCGGCGGGTCCGCACACGTTGTTCCCTCGGCTTGCCACGGCCTTCGGCTCGGGGCCGCAAGCCCACGGGAGTCGACAGTGGACAGACGGATATCGTCGGCTCGGCGCCCTCGTGTCGGCCGTTCCGCGGGATGTCCGCAGGCCGTGGTCGCCTTCTGTTCGCACATACTTCACCGGCGCCGGGTCGGGGCGGCGCCGGTGAACGCTGCGGTGCTCAAATGATGTCGCTGTGGCGAATGCGGTAGACCTGCAGGCGAAGGTCGTAGTACTTGGTCGTTTCGCCGACCCACTGCATGCCGAGGCGTTTGGCGGTTGCGATCGCCCGAGTGTTGGACGGGCGGGCGACGGCGAACAGCTCCTCGGTGTCCTGCGTGAAGGCCCACTCGATGAGCGCCCGCGCGGCTTCCGTCGCGTAGCCCTGGCCCCAGGCTTGCGGGTGCAGCTGCCAACTCAGCTCCAGGTCTTCCTGGTACGGCGGCAGCAACCGGATCCCCAGGCCGCCCACGACCGCACCGTCGGAGCTGCGCTCCACGGCCCAGCGACCACGCGGCGGGATGAGGTTGGGCTGCGCCTCCTGCCAGGCCTGCAGCACCGACCGCATCGCGGCGACGTCGGTCACCCGGTCCATCGCTGGAGTCAGCCAGTGGGTGACCTCATCGCTGCCGTAGATGAGGAAAGCGGCTTCGGCGTCGTCGGCTGACCATTCCCGGATCACGAGGCGGTCGGTGGTCAGAGGCATGTCCATGGATGAACGGTACGCCGGATCCAGCAGGCCCCGGCGGGTGATGACGACAACCTCAACGACGACAGCCCAGTGAACGAAAGCTGTGGGCGTCTGCACGGAGAAGCCGCCGCCGCGACCGTCCGAGGTGTCGCCGAACACCGACCTGGATTGCACACGAACCGATATGCAACGCGACTTCCACGACATGACCAAGCGTCTGCCGGCCGCTCCCACTCGCACGTTCGCCCCGCCGTCGCCCCCGGGCGTCGCACCGGCCGCATCGACAACGGCACGTCCGATGCCTACGACCACCTCGACTGCGGCCGCTCGACTGTGACCACTCGGGCTGTGACCACTCGGGCTGTGACCACCTCGGCTGCGGACACGCGGCTGCGACCACTCGGCTGTGACCACCGCGACGGGCTCGCTGGCCGGGTGCAGACGCCACCGACGTCGGTCGCGTACGGTGAGCGCGTGGAGATCTGGGTCAATCCGCGGTGCTCGAAATGCCGCTCAGCCGTGTCGCTGCTCGACGAAGCCGGTGCAAGCTACACGGTGCGCCAGTACCTCGACGACCCGCCGACATCCGCCGAACTCGAAACCGTGCTGGACCGGCTCGGACTCGACCCGTGGGACATCGCGCGCACCGGCGAGAGGGTCGCGGCGGAACTCGACCTGAAGTCGTGGTCCCGCACACCCGCTGATCGCGAGCGCTGGATCGAGGCACTGTCAGCCAATCCGTCGCTGATCCAGCGCCCGATCATCACGGCTGACGACGGCACCACCGTCGTCGCCCGCGACGAGGAAACGGTCCGGTCCGTCCTCGGCTGACGCGCTAACGTACTCCCTGCGGGTTTGCTCTTCTCAGCTCCTTTCTGACGCTGCCTCGCGCCCTTCATTAGTGCCGTACCCGGTTTGCCCTCTGCGCTCTCCCCGACTTCTCCAATTTCCCTTGCCGTCGCCTGCCTCTCTGCCCTCGCCTACCTTCCTGCCCTCGCTGCTCTCCCTGACCTCCCTGACCTCCCTGACACCGTCCTGCCCATCGCCTCGCCGCCGGTGTCTCACAAAGTATCATAAGTCGTCTCAATAATGCTAGGCTAGGCCGGCAGGTGGCGATACACCGTCGCGCGGGAAACGCCCAGCTCACCGGCGATCTCGGTGGCCGAAAACCCCTGGTCGTGAAGTTTGCGGCACAGCACCATCAGGTTGTCGGTCATCACCGTCGGGCGGCCTCGGCCCGCGCGTGGCTTCCGTTGGTCGAAGAGCCGTCGGACGCCGTCGAGAACCGCCGCGCGCAGCTCATCGGTCGGCTGGTCGGCGTACAGCACCACGGGGTCGCTGAGCATGGCGATGGCCTGCGCGGCCCGCACGCTCGCGAGGAGGTCTCGGCCGGCGCCGGCCACGATGAGGTTCGCCCGCAACATGCCGTTGCGGAAGCGCTCGAACACCGGTTGGGAGGCGGTGAGTCCCACGTCGATCAGGTTGAGGCGCAGGAGTCGCCGGTGCTTGAGCCAGACGTCGAGCAGGCCTTCGATCACCACGTCACGCGCCCGGTGCGGATCCATCGCCAGCGCCTGCGCGGCGTCGACGGCCGCTTCGAGGTCGGCCAGCATCGGGTCGGCGAGCGCGGCGATGAGGTCGGCCTTGCCGGGGAAGTGATACAGGACGGCGGTCTTCGTGATGCCGACTTGTTCGGCGATGACTCGAACTGACGTCTTGTGGTACCCGCGCATGGCGAACATGTCCATCGCGACGCGGAGGATGCGGGCCCGGGTGTCCGCGGGGGCGTCTTCGGTCACCCGATCAATCTACCTCCTTGCCTGACCGTCGGACAGTGGCGTACGGTCAGGACTGACCGATGGTCAGGGTGACGGTCGGGATGGGGAGGGCGATTCGATGGGGGCAAGTCGATGAGCGTGAAAACAGTGCTGATTTCCGGTGCGGGTGTCGCCGGGCCGGCGCTCGCATACTGGCTCGCTCGTGCGGGCTTCCGGCCGACCGTCGTCGAACGGGCGACGGGGCTTCGCTCGAGCGGGAGCCCGGTCGACGTCCGGGGGCCGGCGGCCGAGGTCGCTCGGAAGATGGGGATTTCACCGCGGCTGCGGGAGATGGCGACTTCCGTCAGGAGCCTGAGGTTCGTCAACGATCGTGGAAAGACGGTCGGGCGGGTGCCGATGGACGACCGAGGAAGTGCCGAGGTCGAGCTCGCCCGCACCGACCTCGCGCGTGTCCTCCACGCCGCGAGCGCGGACGACGCGGAGTACGTCTTCAACGACTCGGTGGTAACGCTCGCGCAGGACCCAGCTGGTGTCGACGTCACCTTCGAACGCGCCGCGCCGCGCCGGTTCGATTTCGTGGTGGGCGCCGACGGGCTGCATTCGTCGATCCGCCGGCTCGTGTTCGGCCCGGAGCAACGCTTCGTCGAACACATGGGGGTGTACGTGGCGACCATGCCGTTCGACGGTCCGGTCACCGACCGCGGTGAGGTCGTCATGTACAACTCGCCGGGGCGTGCGGTTGCGGTGCATCCATCACGCGAGCGGGGGATCGTGGCGTTCATGTTCCGCCGCGCGGAGGTACCCGGCTTCGACCATCGCGATACCGGGCAGCACAAGCGGTTGCTGGAGACCGCGTACGCAGGCGCCGAGTGGCGGGTACCGGAGCTGCTCGAACAGGTGCATGCGGCGGGCGATCTCTATTTCGACTCGGTGAGCCGGGTGCGCATCCCCCGGTGGTCGTCGGGACGGGTGGCTTTGGTGGGCGACGCGGCGTCGTGCGTCTCGCTGTTCGGTGACGGGTCCACGTTGGCGATGACCGGGGCGTACACGCTCGCGGCCGAGCTCGCGGAACGTCCGGACGATCCCGCGATGGCGTTCCGGCGCTACGAAGCGCTCCAGCGAAAGCTGGCGAATCCCAAGCAGCGCAACGTTGCGATGGCCGCGGCGCTTTTGATCCCGGCAACGCGCGCGGGAATGACGGTGCGCAACTTCGGCACGCGATTGGTGCCGTTGGTGTCCGCGGCCCAGAAGCTCGCACCGGCCAAAAGCGCGTGACGAAGTGTCGGCAGCGGGAGGGTAGATCGGTATCGATGATGGAGGTGTGAATGAGCGGGGGAGAACCATCAGGGTCACGGCCACGGTCTTCGGTGCGACACCTCCGTGGCGGGAGGGTCCACGACAGCAGGATCCACGGCACAGGGTCAACACTGTCGCGATCGGACAGTCGACGGCGTGGCGACGGTCGTCGGACACTCGGCCAGGCACTCCCGAGCCGGCGACGGCGGTGGCGAGTGCCGTGACCACCTGTGCGCCGTGGCCGTCGGCTACGACGCGCCGAACTGGTTCGGCGCCGGCGGCGGACTGGCCGGGCCCTGCTCCGGGGCCCGCGCGGTGACGAGCCATGATCGCGAGCGGAACCACACGCCGTCACCGGTGTCGTGGTCGGCCATCACGTCGCGAAGCCGGCCGAGCGCTCGGTCGTACTCGGTACCCGACAGGTGATCCAGCACGTCGCGCGTCAGCCGGAGGGACAACACGGCCTCGGCCGCCGCGTCGGGATCGGCGCCGTACCAAATGGGTTCCGAAAGATCGTCGACGTGCACGCCGGCGAATCCCGCCGTGGTCAGCAGTTCCGTGACCACACCGGGGTCGCCCAGCGAGAACGCGCTCTCGTCGCCGGTCACGCGCGCATCACCGGCGAGGGCGCCACGGATCTCCGTTATCCACTCCTGCCGGTCCGAGCCCTGCCACACCAGCTGCACGAACCGCGCCCCCGGCCGCAGCGCTCGACCGATGTTGGCGAACGCCGCGGCCGGGTCGGCGAAGAACATGGTGCCGTAGCGACTGAACGCGAGGCTGAACGAAGCAGGTGTGAACGGGTGCGTCTGAGCATCGGCTTGTTCGAAGCGAACGTTCGCCGGCACATCACGCCTCGCCACCGTGAGACGTTCTTCCGAGACGTCCACGCCGACGACGCGGCCCCGGTGCGCGAGCCGCGCGGCCTCACGGGTCGTCGCGCCGGTACCGCAGCCGACGTCGAGCACCACGTCGTCCGCCGCCACGGCCACGGCCTCACGCAGCCGCGGCTGGTACCGCCGCATTTCGCCGTCGTAGTCGAACATGCTGCCAGCACACCGGATGACGGCGCTGCCCACAAGGCGCCGGCCGACACGATGCCGGCCGACACGATGCCGGCCGACGAGACGCCAGCCGACGAGACGCCAGCCGACAAGATGCCGACCGACAGGACACCTACCGACGCGATGCCGGCCCACAAGACGTCGGCCCACAAGACGTCGGCCCACACGACGTCGGCCGACAAGGCACCGGCCCAGAACACAGCCATTCAGACCCAGCAGCCGCGGCAACGACAAGATGCGAGCTAAGAAATGCGCAGGTAGATTGCGGTCGTGATCTTGCGGGACGAAGCCCATGCGTGAGGACGAGGTCCTCGCCCAGCTCACCACGCCCTTGGCCGCGCCGGCGTTTCCGCGCGGACCGTATCGGTTCACCGATCGGGAATACCTGAACATCACGTATCGGACCGATCCGGCGGCGTTGCGCGCGCTCGTGCCTGAGCCGCTCGTGGTCGAAGAGCCGCTGGTGCGGTTCGAGGTGATGCGCATGCCCGACGTGACCGGCCTCGGCGACTACACCGAATCCGGCCAGGTCGCGATGGTCCGCCACGGCGACGAGGCCGGCGAATTCACCCTCGGCATGTACGTGGACAGCGAGCCGGCCATCGCGAGCGGGCGGGAAGTCGCGGCGTACCCGAAAAAGCTCGGAAAACCGCGCCTGTTCACCGATTCCGACACGCTCGTCGGCACGCTTGACTACGGCTCGATCCAGGTCGCGCTCGCCACCATGGGATACAAGCACCGCCCGCTCGACATCGAGCGGGCGCGCGCCGAGCTCACCGCGCCGACGTTCATGATGAAGATCGTGCCCGGCTACGACGGCAAGCCCCGCATCTGCGAATTCGCACGCAGCCAGATCCACGACGTGACCGTCAAGGGCGCGTGGACGGGCCCGGCGCGCCTGCACCTCGTGCCCCACGCGCTGGCACCGCTCGCCGACCTGCCCGTACTGGAGGTGGTGTCGGCGAGCCACCTCCTCACCGACCTCACGCTCGGCCGGACCGCGGCCGTGCACGACTACCTGGCCTGAGGGGAACTCGATGAAGGCGACGATCGTCGGCGGCGGGGTCATCGGCGTGTCCTGGGCGGGGCTCATGGCCGCGCGCGGGCTCGACGTGACGATCAGCGACCCCGCTCCGGACATCGAGGACACGGCGCGCGCCGGGCTCGCGGAGCTGGCGCCGGCGTTACGGGAGCTCGGCCTGCCCGCCGATGACCTTTCCGTGCGGTTCGAACCGGATCTCGCCACCGCCGTCGCCGAAGCCGATGTGGTGCAGGAAAACGGTCCAGAGCGCGTGGAGTTCAAGCGCGCCATTTTCGCCACCATCGAAGACAACGCGCCGGCCCACGCGCTGCTGCTTACGTCGACGTCCGGCATCCCCGCCTCGGCCATCGCCAAGACGTTGAAGCAACCCGAACGGCTGGTGGTCGGCCATCCGTTCAACCCGCCGCACCTCGTTCCGCTGGTCGAGGTGGTGCCGGGCGAGGGGACGTCGCCGGAAAACGTCGAGCGCGCTGTGGCGTTCTACCGGGGCCTGGGAAAGAAGCCGATCGTGCTGTCCAAGGAGGTGCCTGGCTTTGTCGCGAACCGGTTGCAGGTTGCGATCTTCCGCGAGTGTGTGCATCTCGTCGCCGAGGGCGTGGTCACCGAACAGCAGCTCGACGAGGTGGTCACGTCGTCGCTCGGTCAGCGGTGGGCGGTGAGCGGGCCGTTCCTGAGCTTCCACCTCGGCGGCGGCGCCGGCGGGTTGCCGCACTTCCTGGAGCATCTCGGCCCGGGCTTGCAGAAGCGTTGGGGTCAGCTCGGCACACCGAACCTCGACGAGCCGACGGTGGCTTTGCTTTCCGCGCAGTCGGAAGATTTCCACGGCACGATCGACGAACTCGCGAAGAACCGAGACGTGCGGCAGATCGCGTTGATGAAGGCACTGGGCACGACGCCGGGCAGGAAGACGCATGAGTGTCACCGACCGCATCCGCGCGGCTCTCGCGAACCCCATCCGGTCGGAGGCCGAGGACCGTTTCGACATCCACGCCGCGCTCGCCGAAGTCCTCGCCGACGCCGGACTGTCCGAAAAGGATTCCGGCGGCACGGTGGAGTTCACCGGCGCCGACCCGATCGTGCCGAGCGCCGTGCGGCTCGGTGCCGCACCGGCGATCGGGCTGGTCGCGAAATCCGTGGCGCTGGCCGCGCTCTGGCGCCACCGTGGCGGTCCGGGGCAGGACATCAGGATGGACGTGCGCACGGCCCCGCACCGGCTGTGCCCGTTCTACGACAAGAAGTGGGAACTGCTGAACGGCCTGCCGCCCACGAATACCGCCGACCCGGGTAGCCCGCTCTCACTCAAGTTTTACCGCGCGGGCGACGGCCGCTGGGTGATGCCGCTCGACATCTACCCCAAGCTGAAGTCCGCGACGCTCAAGCTACTGCGCACGTGGGACGACGAACCGGCCGTGGCTGACGCCGTCGCGCGCTGGTCCGCACGGGAACTCGAAGAGGCCGGCGCGGCTGCCGGGCTCGTGATGCCGATGGTGCGCAGCACGGAGGAGTTCCTCGAAACCGAGCAGTACCGCGAAGTGCTGGCCGATCTGCCGCTCATCGAGATCGAGAAGATCGGAGATTCGGCGCCGGAACCGTTGCGGCCCGGGGCTCGCCAGCCGCTCGACGGCGTTCGGGCACTCGGCATGGGCCACGTGATCGCGGGCGCCGCCGTTGGCCGCTCGCTCGCGTTACACGGTGCCGACGCGCTGAATTTGTGGCGCCCCACCGAATGGGAGAACCCCGTCACCTACTGCACCGCGAACGTCGGCGTTCGTTCGGCCACAGTGGACTATCTTTGCGACAGGTCGGCACTGGCGAAGGTCCACGAACTCGTCCGCGGTGCCGATGTCTTCTACGCCAACCGGCGACCCGGGCTCGTCTCGGGACTGGGGCTTTCGCCGCAGGGCGCGGCGCAGCTGCGTCCGGGCATCATCCACACCACCGTCTCACTGCACGGCGAACGCGGGCCGTGGGCGCAGCGCGTCGGCTTCGACCAGACGGCCGGCTGCGTCACGGGGATGATGACCCTCGAAGGTTCGCCGGATCAGCCGGTACTCCCGCACATCGGCGTGGTCAACGACTATCTCGTGCCGTGGCTCGCCACCACCGGCATCTGCGCGGCCCTGATGCGTCGCGCCACCGAGGGCGGCAGCTACCGCGTGCACATCTCGCTCACGCGGATCGCACTGTGGATCATCAGCCTCGGCGTGTTCGACAAGGAATACGCGCGCACGGTCGCCGGCACCGGCGACCGCCACGCCTACCTCGACCCGGAGACGTTCACCGCCGAAACACCGCTGGGCCTCTACCAGGGCGTGACGGACCAGGTGCGGATGTCCGAAACCCCCGGCGCGTTTTCCACCGTCCTCGTCCCGCGCGGTTCCGGCCGCCCTGAATGGCTGGATTCGTGACGATGGTCGAGATTCCCGCGGTCGTCTCCCGGCTGCGCACCGCGTTCGGCTCCGGTCGCACGAAGCCACTGGCCTGGCGCCGCGCACAGCTCGGCGCGCTCAAGCGGATGCTGATCGAGCAGGAAGACGACTTCCTCTCCGCCCTCCAGGTCGACCTCGGCAAGAACGCCGTGGAAGCGCGGCGCACCGAGGTGATGTTCATCGTCAACGAGGTCGACGACACCCTCGAGCACCTCGACGAATGGCTGGCACCGCAACCGGCCGCATTGCCCGCGCGGTTGCTGCCGGGAGAGGGCCGCGTGGTTCGGGAGCCGCTCGGTGTCGTGCTGATCATCGGGCCGTAGAACTACCCGCTGCACCTCGCGCTGGCCCCGCTCGTCGGGGTACTTGCCGCGGGAAACGCCGCCGTGGTCAAGCCGAGTGAGCTTTCGCCGACGATCTCGGCTGCGATCGCGCGCCACGTGCCGGCCTACCTCGATCCCGGAGCCGTCGCCGTGGTGGAAGGCGCGGTCCCGGAGACGACGGAGCTGCTGGAGCAGCGTTTCGACCACATCTTCTATACGGGCAACGGAATCGTCGGGCGGATCGTGATGACGGCGGCCGCGAAACACCTGACGCCGGTGACGCTGGAGCTGGGCGGCAGGAGCCCGGTGATCGTGGACACCGACGTCGACCTGAGGATCGTCGCGGAACGGATCGTCGAGACGAAGTTCATGAACGCGGGCCAGACCTGCGTCGCTCCCGACTACGTTCTGGCGATCGGTGAAACGGCCGCGAAACTCGAACCGCTGCTCACCGACGTCCTGCACACGAAGTTCGGTGACCATCCCGCCCAGAATCCGAAGTACGGGCGCATCGTGAACACCCGGCACTTCGACCGGCTTTCCCGGCTGCTCGCGAGCGGCCGTGTCGTCACGGGCGGGCAGGCCGATCGGGACGCGAAGTTCATCGCGCCGACCGTCCTTGCCGAGGTCGCGCCCGATTCGCCGGTGATGGGCGAAGAAATCTTCGGGCCGATCCTGCCGATCCTGGCCGTCGGGTCACTCGACGAGGCGATCTCGTTCGTCGCCTGCCGCGACAAACCGTTGGCGCTGTACGCGTTCGTGGGTTCCGAAGCTGCGAAAAGACGTATCTTGGCGGAAACGTCGTCGGGTGCGGTCACGTTCGGGATGCCGGTGCTGCACCTCGTCGCCCCCGAGTTGCCGTTCGGCGGCGTGGGGGAGAGCGGCATGGGGCGCTACCACGGCCGATTCTCGATCGACACGTTCAGCAATCTCAAGGCGGTTCTCGACAAGCCGCTGGGGTGACGAACGGTGGGATCGCGCGCGGACGGCTACGATTGTCGACCATGAGTTACCCAGGGGGACAGCCGCCTCAGCCGGGAGATCCGCAGAGCGGGCTGCAGCAGGGAGTTTCCCCGCAGGGGTATTCACCGCAGCCGGGATCGCCGCAGGGGTTCGCGCAGCAAGGCGGGCCGCAGCAGCCGTATCCGGGACAGCCCGGTGTCGCGCACCCCGGTCAGCCTGACGCGCCGCCGAGATTCGGCATGCCCGGTTCACCGGAGGGATCTGCGCAGTCCGGGCAGCCAGGCGGTTACGGACAACCGGGATATCCGCCACCAGGACAGCAGTGGGGCGGACCACAACCCCAATACCCGCAACCGCAGTACGGCGGACCGTCGGGTTACCCGCCACAACAGCGACCGGCGGGCCCGCTCACGCAGGCCGGCTGGGGCGCGGCACCGGCGATCGCCGGTGTGATCGTGGAGTTGGTCGCGCTGTTCGCCGTCCCGTGGATCACGTTCACGTCCGGTTCGCAGTCGGTCACGATGTCGTTCCTCGACCTGTTCAAGCGGGTCAACGAAATCGGCGCTTCGGGCTTCGCCGGCACGTACGTGCACTTCCTCGCGTTCCTCGTCGTCGCCGCGACGGCCGTGTCCGTGCTGCCCTGGACGCTCGGGGGACTTCGCGCGAAACGGTCCGCCTACCTGCTGAGCGGCATCCGCAGCCGCGAGCTGACGCGCGCCAACTTCTGGTGGTACCGCACGGTCTTCGGTGGCCGCGCGATCGTCATGCTCGTCATCCACCTCGTCGGCATCGGTGCGATGTACTGGGGCGCCTTCTCGCAACTGGGTCTCGGTCCGATCCTGATGGTCGTGGGTGCCGTTCTGGTCGTCGCCGGTGCGTTCGCCGGTCCGCGCCAGGCCCCGGCGATGCCGTGACGGGTGCCCACCACCGGGCCGCGGACGGGATGGTGAACCCGCGGCCCCACCCGTCCTGAGCGCAAGGCAGCGGCGATCCGTCCACACAGGACGAGCTTTTTCGGCGGTGCTCAGCGATGGGCCGCTGGTAGGCTGGTCGCAGTACGTGCTCACGAGGGACAGGGAGCTGACCACGGTCGTGGTGGCTGAGGACGACATCTCCGGGTGAATCCGGCAAACGCGGGCGGTGTGCGCAACCGCGACACCGCTCGTTGTCATGTCCTCTTCCCCGTGCCCGTTCGCGGGCCCCATCACGTCTGAGAGTCCGTCATGTCCTCTGCTTCCGTTGTCGCGTCCGGGTTGTCGTTCGCCTGGCCCGACGGCACCCCTGTGTTCGACGGCCTGTCCTTCACGGTCGGGCCGGGCCGCACCGGGCTCGTCGCGCCCAACGGCGCCGGCAAGAGCACGCTGCTCAAGCTCATCGCCGGTGAGCTGCGTCCCTCGGCCGGATCGGTGTCCACCGACGGCCTGCTCGGGTACCTGCCGCAGACGTTGCCGCTCGCGGGTGAGTCGACTGTGGCCGAGGTGCTGGAGATCGCGCCGATCGTGCACGCACTTGCCGCCATCGAGTCCGGTGACGCGAGCGAGGAGCACTTCGCCGCCGTCGGCACCGACTGGGACATCGAGGAACGCGCCCGCGCCGAGCTCGACCGGCTCGGCCTCGGCGACGTCACCCTCGACCGTCGTCTCGGGAGCCTCAGCGGCGGCCAGATCGTGTCGCTCGGCCTCGCCGCACAGTTGCTGAAGCGGCCCGACGTGCTGCTGCTCGACGAACCCACCAACAACCTCGACCGCGCCGCGCGTCGGCGCCTGCAGACGGTGCTCGGCGACTGGAAGGGCACGCTGCTGCTGGTCAGTCACGACCGTGACCTGTTGGAACGAGTGGACCACGTCGCCGAGCTCGGCCCCGGTTCGCTGCGGCTGTTCGGCGGAAGTTTCAGTGATTATGAGACGGCGAAGCGGGCCGCGCGGGAGGTTGCGGAGAAGAACGTGCGCGCGGCCGAGCAGGAGCTCAAGCGCGAGAAGCGCGAGTTGCAGCAGGCACGCGAACGCGCGGCCCGGCGCGCGTCGAGCGGCGCGCGCACCGGAAGCGACATCCCTCGAATCGCGCTCGGCAACATCAAGCGCCGCGCGGAATCGGCCGCCGGCAAGGCCAACGACCTGCACACGCAGCGGCTCGACGGCGCCAAAGCCCGTTACGACGAAGCCGACCGGGCGGCGCGCGAGGACGACACGATCGTGCTTTCGCTACCCGAGACGGCCGTGCCCGCCGGACGCACCCTGTTCCACGGCGAGCGGCTGCGGGTGCGGGACCTGTTCGCCGGTGAGGGTTTGACGCTCGCGATTCGCGGGCCCGAACGAATCGCGCTGACCGGCGCCAACGGAGTCGGCAAGTCGACACTACTGCGGCTCGCCGCAGGTCAGCTCGAGCCGGAAAGCGGCCTGCTGACCAGGGCCGACGGGCGTATCGCCTACCTCTCGCAGCGCCTCGACCTGCTCGACGACGACCGCACCGTCGCGGAGAACCTGCGAACTGCCGCGCCACAGCTGGGTGAGGCAGAGCGCCTGAACCTGCTCGCTCGCTTCCTGTTTCGTGGCCCGCGCGCGCACTTGTCCGTCAGCGCTCTCTCGGGTGGCGAGCGGCTGCGGGCGACGCTCGGGTGCGTACTGTTCGCCGAGCCCGCGCCACAGCTGCTGCTGCTCGACGAGCCGACGAACAACCTCGACCTCGCGAGCGTCGCGCAGCTGGTGAGCGCGCTCAACTCGTATCGAGGTGCCTTCGTGGTCGTGAGCCACGACGACCGGTTCCTCGGCGAGATCGGCGTCGGCCGATGGCTCACGCTGGCGCATGGCACGCTCACGGAATCAGGGCCACTGCCGGGTTTCTGACAAATGTCACGGCGCACCAGTGCGCCTCCTCACTGCCGCGCACCCGGGTCCTTGCCGAGCATGGGTGGAGCACAGGGAAGATCTCCACTCAGTCCGGAGAGGACAGTCATGAACACCGCCCCCGCCACCGTGTCCCACGAAGATCTCAACCACCCACGCAGCCGCGCGGCCTTCCGCACAGCGAAGGGACTCGTCGCCGCGTACCTGACGGTGAGCGTGCTCACCGTCGGTGCCGTGGTGCTGCTGCGCGATCACCCCACGTTGGTCACCGACGCTGTGTGGGTGCGCACCGTGATCGTCGTGGCCAGCGCGCTGCTCACGCTGTCGTTCACCGTCCGCGCCGGCCGTGGTTCGCGCCGCGCGTACCTGCGGCTGCGGATCGTCAGCGCGATCATGCTGGTGGCGCTCGTGGTCATCGCCGCGTTGCCCGGCGCGTTCCCCGTGTGGCTGCGGATCGAGCAGGGCGCGTGCGCTCTGCTGCTGCTCGGGGTCGTGCTGACGATCAACGGACGCCACGTGCGCTCGTTGTTCGCGCGCAGCTGAGCCCGAGCCCGGTAGCGTGCCCCGCCGTGGAGGAGAACACCGTGGAGGAGAACGCCGATCGCTGGGTGCTCGGCTGGCGCCGGTTCGTGCTCGATTCCGGCATGCTCGTCTACCCCGCGGTCACCGTCGTCAGTGTCGTGCAGCGCGGCGGTGCCGGGGCGGTCGTGGGCTGCGTGCTGGTCGCCCTGTTCGGCTGCTGTTACGTGGTCACCGCGATCGCCGCGGATCGCCGGGCGCCCCGCACGTTCTGGTGGTCACTCGGCGCACTCGGGGTGCTGTTCCTCGCCGTGCTGCCGTTCGCGCACGCCGACGCGTTCTTCCTGGCTGCGGTCGTCGTGTCGTTCCTGGTTCAACAGCTCGACGGCCGCTGGGCCGTGCGGGTCGTGCTGCTCGCCGGCTTCGCGGCGGCCGTCGTGCCTTGGGCGGTGCGGCCGTGGCGGTCCGGGCCCGGGTGGACGCAAGCCATCGCGTTGGTTTTCACCGCGCTGATGGTCTATGCCTTCGCCGAGGCCATCCGCGCGAACCGCGCGCTCGTCGACGCCCGAGCCGAGGTGGAACGACTGGCCGCCGAAGCAGAGCGCACGCGGATCGCCCGCGATCTGCACGATCTGCTGGGTCACTCACTGACCGCGATCACCGTGAAGAGCAACCTCGCGCGTCGGCTCGGCGCCACCGGTTCAGACCGCGCGTTCGCCGAGATCAGCGAGGTCGAAAGCCTCTCGCGGCAGGCACTCGCCGACGTGCGGGCCGCCGTTTCGGGCAGCACCCAGGTCTCCTTGGCGGGGGAGCTTGCGCGTGGGCGTGAGCTGCTGCGCGCGGCGGGCGTCACGGCGGTGCTGCCGACCGCGACCGACGTTGTCACCGGTGCGCACCAGGAGCTTTTCGGCTGGGTCGTCCGAGAAGGGCTCACGAACGTCGCGCGGCACGCCCGCGCCACCACCTGCACCGTGACGTTTTCCGCGGCGGAGGTGGAAGTGCGCGACGACGGGGTGGGCGGGGCACCGTCGTCGGGCAACGGCCTGCGCGGCCTGCGGCAGCGCGTCGCCGAGGCCGGCGGCCGGATGGAAGCCGGGCCGGTGCGGCCGCGGGGGTGGCGCCTGTGTGTGTCGATGGAGGGCCGGTGACGATTCGCTTGCTGCTCGCCGACGACCAGGCGCTCGTTCGCCAGGCCCTGTGCGCTCTGCTGGAGCTGGAGGACGACTTCGAGGTCGTCGCGTCGATCGGGCGTGGTGACGAGGTCGTGGGCGCCGCCGTCACCAGCCGTCCCGACGTCGCGTTGCTGGACATCGAAATGCCCGGCCTCGACGGACTCGCGGCGGCCGCGGTGCTCGCCGAGCAGGCGCCGTCGTGCCGCGTGGTCATGCTCACCACTTTCGGTCGCGCCGGCTACCTGCGGCGCGCGATGGAGGCGGGCGCCGTCGGCTTCGTCGTCAAGGACGCGCCCGCGGAAGCCCTCGCGGACGCCATTCGCCGCGTCGTCGCGGGTGAACGCGTCGTCGACCCCGCATTGGCAGTCGCAACGCTCGCCGCAGGCGAATCCCCGCTCACCGCCAGGGAACGCGACGTGCTCATCGCGGCCCGCACGGGTGTCTCGGTCGCCGACATCGCGGGCACGCTGTATCTGTCGGAAGGCACGGTCCGCAACTACTTGTCGGCGGCGATCGCGAAAACGGGCACCCGTAACCGGATGGAGGCGCTGCGGGTCGCCGAGGAGCGCGGGTGGCTCTGACGACTGCGGCTGAGTGATCCGTCGCCGACCCGAATACTCCAGCCGAAGTCGAACCACCGGTTCGAGTGATGCGAAGTAGAACAAGTGTTCGACACCATGGAGGCATGAGCAACACACTCACCAACCGGCGCGAGATGGCGGCCGTCGCGGCTTGGTCTCGCGGATGAGGTGCCTGCGCGGAAGCCACGCATGGCCACGGGTTCCGTGGGTCGGGAACAGCCCAACGCGGCGCCAGGAGCCCGCGATGGGCCGGGTGTGTTCCCTTCGGCCGCGGCGTGCGCATCACATCGCCCGCGAAACCGTGGTGGGGGGCGAAGTCGCGAACTTCCCGCCGGGCTAAGCCCAGGTGGCTGTTTCGGAGTCGACGCCGTGGGCGCGGGCGTTGGCGTTGATCACCTCACGCAGCCAGGACGCGAGGTCCGGCGCCAGTTCGCCGTAGTAGGCAGCGAAACCGGGGTCGTCGGCGAGGAGACGGCCGAGGCAAACGTGCCGGTGGTGTGGGCAGTCGAAATACGTGGTCATGCCCAGACGGTGGCGTTCGGCGAGGGCGTTGGCCTCCGGCGAGCCAGGGCGAACGCCGGTGCGGCATGCGATCGCGAGGTCGGCGTTGAGTTTTTCCGTGGTGGCCGTGACTTCGCGCCAGTCGTCGGGACTCAGGGCAGCGGCGCGTTCGGTGTACTGGGCCCACTGCGGGCTGTCGCCCCACCGGTCTTCGGCTTCGTGGACCCAGACGGGATTCCAGTCGGAGCCGAAGATTTCCACCTGCTGCTCGGGGGTCAGCTGCAGGCCCGACGACGTCGCCGCGAGCATGGTGTCCACTGCGGACACCATGGTCTGCAGCCGCTCGATGCGGTCGAGGAGTTCGCCGCGCTGGCGGCGCAGGTGGGCCCGCGCGTCGACGGCCGGGTCGTCGAGCAGGCGCGCGATTTCGGCGAGCGGGAACCCGAGCTCCCGGTACACGAGCACGCGGTGTACTCGGGCGACATCGTCACCCGAGTACACCCGGTACCCCGCGGCGGTGCGCCCACTCGGTCGGACGAGCCCGATCGCGTCCCAGTGGTGCAGCGTTTTCACACTGACGCCCACGAGCGCTGCTGCCCGCCCGACGGTCAGGCCTTCGCTCATGGGGCCAGTGTGGCCTCAGCCGCGCGGGATGTCGAAACCGGCGGAGCGCAGCCGCTCGGCCCGCTCGCTGTCCGGATCGATCGGCCGTGCGGCTGTCATCACGACGCGGGTGCGCTCGGGCGTGACGACGGTGAGCTCCAGGGAGTTCCACGGCATCTCCTCCGGTCCGCTCGCGGAACCCGGCCGCAGGTCCTCGCAGTGCTTCGCGATGTCGGGCAGCTGGTTCGGCACGCATGCGAAGCTGAGGGCCATCGCCGATGGTACGGCGGGCTCACCGGGAACGAGCAGCACGTCCTGGAAGGCCCAGCGCCGCAGGTGCGTGACCCGGCCGGGAATCGAGAACAGGTCGATGAAGCCGAGGCCACGGAGCCAGAAATCCTTCGATTCCTCGAGGTCGGTGACCGGGATGGTCGGGAACATGGGCATGCCGTAGATCTCCCGATACGCCTCGGGTGCGACGGCGTCGAGGGCGGGCAGCGGAACGGGGCTGAGGTACTCGGTCATGTCTTCGATGCTCGACCCTCCTGCGACGTCAGGGTCAAGGCCTCAGCGAGATTCGGATCGGATTGCTGTCGTGTTAGCACAGCCGCCGCGTGCCTTCGGTGCCCTTTCCCCGCGGCACGACGGCACTTGTCGAGCCCGAGACGGCGAGTTCGCCACGCGCGACGAGCTCGACGGGATCCCGCCGTCTCGAGCCCGGGCATGACCACGGTTCGTCCTCGTGGCCTCAGGGCTTCCGGGCGGTCGGCTGCTCCGCCGTCGTGGCGGCGAACTGCGGGGCGAGGTGCTGGCCCACCGGCACGCCCGAGTGGTTCTGCAGGTAGCGCAGGCCGCGGCGGTAGCGGCGGTAGGTGTGGGCGGCGATGAGGCCGACAACGCCGAAGAAGATGCCACCGAGAATGTTCGTGTGGGAGGAGGCGTCGGTGAAGATGAGGTTGGGCAGAGTGGGGAAGAAGCTGATGACGGCGATGGTCAGGCATGCGATGGCGACCACGAGAACGAACCCGGGACCTTTCGGCGCGGTCCCGCCGCGCATGGCTGTGACGCCGGCGCGCACATCGCGTTCGGCGGCGGCCCTTTCGTCAGTGCTGTCCCTGTCGTCCTCGCTGTCCCTGTCCTTGCTGTCTTTACTGTCCCCGACGGCTTCCGGTTCGGGAGCGGCGTTGCCGGCGCGGGCGACGACCAGCGCCAGTACCTGCTCCGGATGCGGGTGCCGGAGAGCGACGAGCCACTGCCGCCCCGCGCCCGCGAGCCGGAGCACGGGCCGGTCTCCGGCACGGCCCAGCTGGGCGCCGGTGAGCTCGCCGTACGGCATCCCCGGCCCACGACCGCTCGGCCCGCCGAGCCGTCCCGCGGCGGCGTGCACCAGCCGGTCGGCCTGCACGAGCAGCCAGCCGTCGGCCGCGCGGACCGGGGTTTCCGTGCGGGCGCCGGCCAGGTCGCGCCCGATCGGGGTGGTGAGCACGACGCGCGCGAGGCGTCCGCAGCCGTAGGCCAGCACGACCGTAACCGGCGCTGCGACGAGGCCGCGCCAGCCGCCGTCCGCGCCCATCGCCGTCTCGATCACGCCCGCGGCCAGCAGCTCCAGCCCGAACAGCAGCCCCGCCCAGCCGAGCACGGCCGCCCACACCGACGGCCGCCGATGGTAAGCGAGCAGAAACCCGAGAACTAGCACGAGGTACGGGCTCAAGGCCCTCAGCATGGTTCCCGTGCCCGGCCCCGTGACCGGCGCTATCGACTGGTTCAGCCCCAGACCGGGGATCGAGGGCGGTGTGATTCCCGACATCGCCCAGCCGAGCGTCGCGAGCGGCACGCTCAGCCCGATCAGCACCAGCACCGCCGCGCCCAGCCGGCGCAGCGCCATTCCCGTCCCCGCAGGCAGTGTTTCCAGCACCGGGCCACTCTGCCACGATCCCGCGCGCGCCGCTGAGTCTAATGTGGACATTTCCGGCCGACGGTGCTCAACCGGCGGCAATCTCATCCGCAATCTCATCCGCGCAGGTCGTAGTCGCGCGGCCACAGAGGGTCAAATCGAAGTGATCCGGAGCGGATGTCGGAATAGCCGGGTCCTGTTCGTCGTAGAGGTGAGATGGCTACCGACTGAGGGAGACTGCTGTGACGAACAGGCTGGAAGCCGAACCGAGCGCCGGCTCGCCCGCCGGAAGTGGGCTGAAGCTCGTGCTCGTGTTGGGGGCATTGATCGCGCTCGGCCCGTTGTCCATCGACATGTACCTGCCCGCCCTGCCGAGCCTTGCGCGGGATCTCCAGACCTCCGCGTCCACGATCCAGCTCACGCTGACCGGCACGGTTCTCGGGCTGGGGCTCGGGCAGCTGCTGGTCGGACCGCTCTCCGACGCCGTCGGCCGGCGCCTGCCGCTGGTCGTGGGCACCTTGATCCACGTCGCCGCCTCGCTGCTGTGCCTGGTGGCGCCGAACGTCGAGCTCCTGACCGCCGCGCGCGTGCTGCAGGGCCTCGGTGCCTCCGCGGGTGCCGTGCTGGCACTGGCCGTGGTGCGTGACCTCTACACCGATCGCGGTGCGGCGAAGCTGCTTTCGCGGCTGATCCTGGTGATGGGCGTTTCGCCGGTCCTCGCGCCGACCATCGGCAGCGCTCTGCTGACCTGGACCGACTGGCACGGCGTGTTCGTCGCGCTCGCGGTCATCGGCATCAGCGCAGCGGCGGCCGCGGCCCTGTTGCTGCCCGAGACGCTGCCCAAGCAGCGCCGCCGTCCGTGGCAGCTGAAAGCGACCCTGGGCTCGTATCGCGGACTGCTGACCGACCGCTCGTTCGTGGGGCTGGTGATCGTCGCCGGCCTCGCGATGGCCGGACTGTTCGCGTTCGTCAGTGGCGGCGCCTTCGTGTTCCAGCAGCAGTTCGGGCTCGACCAGCAGCAGTTCGGCCTGCTCTTCGGCGCGAGCGCGATCTGGCTGATCGCCGCCACGCAGGTCAACGCGCGCCTGATGAACCGCTACGAACCGGCGCAGGTGCTGCTCGTCGCCAGCGTCGCGGCGAGCGTCGCCGCCCTGCTGCTCGTGGTCACGGCCGTGACCGGATTCGGCGGATTGTTCGGGGTTGCCGTGCCGGTGTGGGCCGTGCTGTTCTTCGCCGGCCTGATCCTGCCCAACGCCCCGGCCGTCGCGCTAGACGCGCACGGCGAGGCCGCAGGCACGGCGGCGTCGCTGCTGGGCGCGGTTCAGTTCGGCATCGGCGCGGCGATCTCGCCGGTCGTCGGGTTCCTCGGCAACGACGCGGCGGCCATGGCGATCGTCATGTTCGGCGGCCTCCTGCTGGCCGGCGTCGTGCTGTGGACGGTCGTGCGGCCGTGGCGGCTCGAGGTGCCGGAGGTGCTGGACCTGCCCGCAGAGCAGCCAGTGCTCTGCGGGGACTGATTCACGGCGTGAGCGCGGTGATGCGGGCGGGGTCGCCGATGATGTTGATCTCGGCGATCCGCCCGCCGCGGATCGTGGGGCACCACAGGGCTGCCGGGCGGCCGTCGATGAAAGTCAGGATTGCCGCCGCACCGTTCACGAGCACCGGGCGGCCGGTCGCGCCCGTCTGACGGAAGAGCACGGCCTGGCTCGCCACCTCGACGGCGCCGCGGACCAGGCGGGATGCGTCGCCGGCGTCGGCGCGAAGCACGACGTCGGGGTCGAGCACGGCAAGCAGTGCGTCGAAGTCCCCGGTGCGTGAGGCGGCGAGGAACGCGTCGATCACCGCGCGTTGGGCGGGCAGGTCGGCGTCGGGCAGTGGCGCACCGCGCACCCGTCGGCGCGCGCGGCTGGCCAGCTGGGTGGTGGTGGCGGCTGAGCGCCCGACAATGGGCGCGATGTCGGCGAACGGCACTCCGAACATGTCGTGCAGCACGAACGCCAGTCGTTCCGCGGGTGCGAGCGTCTCCAGCACCACGAGCAGCGCCAGGCCCACGGAGTCGGCGAGCACCGCTTCGGCCGCCGGATCCTGCTCCGGATCCGCGACGATGGCGTCGGGGATCTGTGTTTCCAAGGGTTGCTCCCGGCGGGACTTGCGGGACCGCAGCACGTCGAGGCACACGCGGCTCACGACCGTGGTCAACCAGCCGCCGAGGTTCGTCACGCCGGAGGTGTCCGCGCGGGCCAACCGCAGCCAGGCTTCCTGCACCGCGTCGTCGGCCTCGCTCAGCGAGCCCAGCATCCGGTAGGCGACCGCACGAAGGTGGTCGCGGTGCTCTTCGAACTGCTCCAGCAGAAATCGGTCCACGGTCAGGTTCCTCCGTTGTGTTCCGTCAGAGGTTCTGACGAACCACGGACCGAGGATGTGACACCCCATGACGGACTTCAAGGCCATCGCCGACCGGGTCGAGATCGGCGCGCTCTGCGCGGAATTCACCGACGCCGGCATGATGGCCGATTTCGACCGCCTCGCCGGCCTCTTCACCGACGACGGCGCTCTGCGGATCCCCGACGCGAACATCGTGCTCGACAGCCGCGCCGAAGTCCGACGCGGGATCGAACGCGCCCGCGGGCTCTGGCAGTTCTTTCTCCAGACCACTCACCCCGGCTCGATCCAGCTCGATGGAGACACGGCCACCGGTCGCGCCTACATCGTCGAATTCGGTCTCCTGCGTGACGGCTCCTCCCACCTCAACCAGTCCGTCTACCACGACCGCTACCGCCGCACCCCGGACGGCTGGAAGTTCACCGAACGCGTCTACGAGGTCCACTACCTGGACACGGCTCCGTTGACCGGCAAGTCGACCAGGTAGCAGGCTGCAGTGGGTCGACGCAACCGATCGGCGAGGATGGGCGAGTCGCCGGGATCGCCTTGGCCGCAACGATCCCGGACCGACCGTGACCGATTCCGGCTCGCCGACTTCATTCCAACGCCGGCTCAGTCCAGCGTCGAGTTCTTCGTCTCTGGCGCCCACACCAGCGAGACCACGAGCCCGAGCACCAGCACGACGGTGAGGATCAGCATCGTGGGCGAGAACCCGATGCCGTCGAGCGCCAGTGGCACAGGAACGTGCCGATGGCCGATCCGACGCGGCTGAGCCCGTTGAGCAGGCCGACGCCCGAGCTGCGCAGGTCGGTCGGGAACAGTTCCGGCGGGTAGACCTGGTCGAGGTTCACCGCGGCGGACATCGTGAACGTGAACACGAGGAACAGGGGGAAGAGCAACGCCGTGGGGGCGTCCGGCCAGATCGCCATGGGGGCCATGGACAGGATGAGCACCACGAACGACCAGATCGTGAGGCCGCGTCGGGACATCTTTGCGACGAGCCACAGGCCGCCGAGGCTGCCGAGCAGCAAGAAGAGGTTCAGCAGGCCGTCGCTGGTCGTGTCCTCCTGCCCGATGCCGATCTTCAGCAGCACGAGCGGCAGGAACGTGTAGATCGCGAAGTACGGGATCACCTGTGCGTTGTAGAAGATCGTGCCGAACGCGGTGTTGCGCCAATACTTGCGCCCGAACAGCTCGCGGTACCGCACCCGCCGCTCCTGGCGGTGCGACCGCACCAGGCTCTCGAACGCCTCGACGTCGCCCTTCAGCCGGCGCACGACGGCGCGCGCCTGCTCCACCCGGCCCTGCGTCAGCAACCAGCGCGGCGATTCCGGCACGCCGATCCGAAGCAGCACCACGGCGATCGCGGGCACACAGCTCGTCGCCAGCAGCCACCGCCACGAGTCGCCGCCGAGGGAAACCAGGTAGTTGCCGAGGAAAAACGCCGCGACGTACCCGACGGTCCACAGCACCGTCAGTGAGGCCAGCAGCCCGCCGCGATACTTGCGGGGCACGAACTCCGCCACGAGCGTCGGTCCGAGCGCGTAGTCGGCGCCGATCCCGATCCCGATGAGCAACCGGAGGATGAACAGCTGCACGGGATCCGCGACGAAGAATTCGGCGGCCGACGCGAACGCGATCAGCAGGAAGTCCACTGTGTACAGTCGCTGGCGGCCCACCTTGTCCGCGAGCCAGCCGACGATGATGCTGCCCAGGAAGATCCCGATCAGCGCCGAAGCGCCGAGGAGCCCTTCCCACACCGCGCCGAATCCGAGGGCCGAGGCGATCACGGGCAGGGCGATGCTGATGATGCCGAGCTCGTAGCCGTCGGAGTAGTTGGCGCAGAACGTCAACGCGGTGATGCGGAGGTGAAACCGGTTGAGGAGGACGTCGTCGAACGCCGTGGCCGCCGCTGCCCCCGAGTCACTCGGGGAGGAAGAGGTCTTGCTCTGCGGCATAGTCTTCGAAACCTTCCAGTCGTTGCCGGGCCAGTGCGCCGGCCGCGTCGGCCATCGCTTCCACCAAGGCCACGGTCAGTGAGGAGACCGCGGCGTGCGAGTCGAAGACGAACTCCGACGCGACGCCCGCGTTGAGCACGTCGTCGGCGTGGGGGGTGAGCGCCGTGACGGGCCGGTCCGTGATGAGGAGAGTGCGCAGACCGAGCTCACGGGCCTGCGCGAGGGCCGCGGCGCTCTCGCGGGGGTAGCGGGGGAGCGCGACCAGCACGAGCCGCTGCGCGCCGAGCCGGTGTGCGTGGCGCAACGCGTCGCCGAACACGGTGCCGGAATCGGTGAGCAGTCGGACATCGGGGTGGATTTTCTTGGCCAGGTAAGCGAATGACGCGGCTTGCGCCGAGGAGATGCGGTAGCCGGCGACGACGAGCGGCACCGACTCCATGAGGCTCGCGCCGATGGCGCGCAGCTTGGTGTCGTCGGCCAGAGCCGCGCGCAGGGCGGTGAGGTTGCGCAGGTCGGCGTCGATGGCGGCCTGGAACTTGGTGCCGCACTCGGGCAAGGGTTCGGCCGCCGCTTCGCGCAGGTACCGGCGGAACCCGGCATAGCCGTCGAAGCCGAGTAGCGCGACGAACCGGGTGACCGACGGCTGGCTGACCTGCGTGGTCTCGGCCAGCTCGGCGCTGGTGAGCGCCGCGGCCTCAGCCGCGTGGTCCGCGAGGTAGCTCGCGATGCGCCGCTGCGCCGGGGTCAGCCGGTGGGCGGTGAGCAGCTCGTGCAGCGTCCGGGACAACCGGACCTCCGTCCTTGCCTCGTGAGCGAATGAATAGTTTCATGTCACCATAGGAATGAATTAAAACTTGTCAAGAGGGGTGGCGATGACCGACTCGAGCCGCATCGAGATCAGCGGGTCCGGCCTGCGTTGCGCCGAGGTGGTCCGTGTGGCCCGGCGCAGTGCCTGGGTGGAGCTGGCGCCCGACGCGGTGACCAGGGCGGAACTGAGCTACGAACTGGCTGTGGATCTGGGCGCGAAGCGCGCGGTGTACGGGCGGACCACCGGCGTCGGCGCCAACCGGCACACCGTCGTGGACCCGGAATCCGCCGACGATCACGGCCTGCGTCTGCTGCGCAGCCACGCCGGCGGCACCGGTGACCCATTGCCCGATGATGTGGTGCGGGCCGTGATGGCCGTGCGGCTCAACCAGCTCGCGGCCGGCGGCAGCGGCGTGCACCCGCGGCTGCTGCGCGGGCTGGAGACCGCGTTGCGCGTGGGTGCGCTGCCGCTCGTGCACTCGCGTGGTGCGATCGGCACGGGTGACCTCACGGCGCTCGCCGAAGTGGCCTTGACGCTGGCCGGTGAACTGCCGTGGGCCGCGGGCGAACTCGACGCCGTGGCGATCAGTCCCGGCGACGCGCTCGCGTTCATCTCCAGCAACGCCGCCACGCTCGCACAGGCCGTGCTCGCCTGGCACAACCTGGTCCGGCTGCTCGCCGCCAGCCATGTGGTGACCGCGCTGACGTTCGTCGCGCTCGGCGGTTCCGCGGAGGCCTACTCCGAGCGGGTCCACGCCGCCCGCCCGCACCCCGGTGCCGTGGCGTGCGCGGCATCGCTGCGGCGGCTCTTGATCGACGGCGACGAGGTCGTGCCGGGTCGGCGCATCCAGGACCCGTTCGGCCTGCGCGCCTTCCCACAGGTTCAGGGCCCCGCGCTCGACGCCGCGGCCTGGGTCGAGCGCGTGCTGGACATCGACATCAACGCCGCTGCCGAAAACCCGTTGATCGACACGGAAACCGAGCAGGCCTACCACCACGGCCAGTTTTCGACGGCCCAGGTCGCGCTCGCGTTCGACCACCTGCGCGCTGCGCTCCACCACGTCGCCGAGCTGTCGACGGCGCGTCTCGGCGACCTCGTCGAGCCGGACCTCAGCGGCCTGCCGCCGTTTCTCAGCCAGGGCCCATCGGGCAGCTCAGGAATCATGATCCTCGAGTACGTCGCCCACGACGCCCTCAGCACGGTGCGCCACGCCGCCGCGCCCGTCACGCTGGGCACCGCCGTGATTTCGCGTGGTCTGGAAGACCACGCGAGCTTTTCGACGCACGCCGTCCGCAGCACCGTGGAGGCCACGGCCGCCTACCGGACCGTGCTCGCGTGCGAGCTGCTCGGCGCGGTGCGCGCGCTACGGCTTTCGGGGCTCGAGTTGCCGGACACCCCGCTGCGCGAGGCGTTCCGGCTGGCCGATGACACCCTGCCCTACGTCGCTGAGGACCACCCGCTCAGCGCGGAGATCGCCAAGGCGGAAGGGCTGCTCGACCGGCTCGCGGTGCTGTGACCGCTCGCTGCCCGCTCGCGTCGGACGTTCCCGGGTCCTGCTCGACGGCGATGAGAGTCCACTGTAGACGCTGTCTCGGTCAGAAGGTCTAGTACTTCCGGCTGAGGCGGGGCGTCCTCGACCCGTCGAAGGGTGTGAGCCATCTCGGGGGACTTCGCGACGACGGCGGTCGACGGCTATTTCCGGCCATAGGGTGATCTTGCTTCGTGATCTTGAATCGAATCACACCTAAGGGGAATCCACAGTGCGGAAGAGGACGCTCGTCAGAAGCCTCGCTGCGGCGGGGACGTTGTGCGCGATGACGCTGGCCACGGCCGTGCCGGCGTTCGCGGCTGAGCCGTCGACCGTGGACCAGGACGTGAACCAGCTGTACCAGGACGTCAGCGACCTGTACGCGGGGATCCCGGCCGATGCGGTGAAGGGGATCGATCCGCTGATCGACTCGCCGGTCGACCAGTTCGGAACGAAGGCGCACGCGCAGCAGGGGCCGATCCCTGGCTGCACGGAGGGTGCGCTGCTGCAGTACGCCGACAAGGCGATCGCGGCGCTCACGCCGACGGAATCCAAGGCACTCGGCGCGATGGAGGGACTCAGCGAGCTCTACGCCGCGGCGGTGGCGACGGACAAGACGCCGCAGGTGTTCGGCTCCAGCGGGCAGTACACGCCACGGGCCAACGCCGTGATCGAAAAGCTGCGCGGTTTCTGGGACATCGAGAGCTGGAACATCCCGCTGCTCGCCTGGAAGGGCACCGACCTCGGGGACCAGGACAAGACAGCGCAGACCTTCGGCCTCGCCTTCGACCCGGCCAAGGCGAAGGAAGCGGCGGCGCTCACGAGCAAGGTGCTCTACGAAGTCCCGGTGCTGCAGGGCGGGCGGATGCCACTGCTCACGCTCAACGCGTTTTCCGCACCGGCCGGCAGCATCGGCGGCAAGCGCGTGGTGCTCGGCGACGGCATTCTCGATGTCACCAAGACGCTCGGCTTCGACGACGTGTCCGTGGAAGCCGTTCTCGGCCACGAGTACGGGCACCAGCTCGACTTCGCGCACAACAACTTCCCGGGCAACGAATCCGGTGAGATGGGCCCCGACGCCTACGGCGGCTACTTCGTGGCGCACGCCAAGGGCGAAGCCTTCGACGCCCGCACCCAGCAGGAAGTGACCTACCTCAACGCCTCCATCGGCGACTGCTTCCACTCCCACGGCACCCCGGACCAGCGCAGGGCGGCCGGCGCGTGGGGTGAGCAGCACGCGACAAGGCAGGCCAACCCGAACAAGATCATTCCGTCCGCGCAGATGGTCACCGACTTCCAGAAGGAATACCCGAAGCTGGTCCCGTCCGGCGACCAGTCCCAGCTGGCCGCGGCGCACAGCTGATTTCGCGCAGGCAGCGGGCCGCTTGATCGAGCGGCCCGCTGTCGGTCGCTCTCGCCGATGGCACACTTCCTCCGGTGTTCTTGGTGCGATCTTCAAGGGCACGCGGACGTCCACAGTGAATTAGGAGGTGGCGCACCCCGTACGCGGACCACTGTCAGTCCTCGCCCAACCGACGGGTGGGCCGCTCCTCGGCGCGGGCTCCGCTCGGCCGGCTCGTGTGGTGCATCGACACCCGGACGCTCGACCGATTCGTGTTCGTCGCCTGCCGGAACGAAATCCGGACCTTCCGCGACGAGATCAGGTGCGGGTCGCGGGTGGGTCACCAAGGCACTCCCGTGCCGTCCCAGGAGAGGAACTCGCCCGTCGGTCCGTCGTCCGGGAGCAGCGCGAGCCGGACGGCGCCGGCGGCGGCTTCGGCGGGGTCGCCGTCGGCGGAGGCAGCGCGGGCGTTGAGGTCCGTGCGGCGGAGGCCGGGTGCGAGGGCGTTGACCTTGAAGCCCTCGGCGGCCAGCGAGTGGGCGTAGAAGAGCGTGAGGGCGTTGAGTGCGGTTTTGGACGAGCGGTAGGCGGCGCCGGACCCATGGTGGGGGAACTGGTCGCCCGTGGCCCACGTCAGTGAGCCGGTACCGCTGGAGATGTTGACGACGCGGGGGTGCGGCGACCGGCGAAGTGCGGGCAGAAAGGCGTTGGTCACGGCCAGCACGCCGAACACGTTGGTCTCGTACGTCCACCGGAAGCTGTCGATGTCCGCCTCGGGTGGGGTGGTGCTGTCGAGAAGCACGCCGGCGTTGTTGACGAGCACGTCGAGGCGCTCGACCTGAGCAGCGGCGGCCGCGATGCTGCCCGCGTCGGTCACGTCGAGGACGAGGAGACGGGTGTCGCCGCCGATTTCGGACACGGAGCGGCGGCCGCGTTCGGCGTCGCGCGAGGCGAGGTGGACGGTGAGGCCGGCGTCGGCGAGCTGCCGGGCGATTTCCTTGCCGATGCCCTTGTTGGCGCCGGTCACCAGAGCCGTCGAAAAATCGTTCATACCGATCACGTTGCCCGTCACGCCGACCGGCAACCAGGCACAATCGATCCCAGGGAGGTGCCTCATGCGGGAAGAACTCGCCCGGTTCCTGCGCGATCGCCGCGACGGGCTGCGCCCGGCCGACGTGGGATTGCCCGCGGCCGGGCGGCGGCGGACGCCGGGGCTGCGCCGCGAGGAGGTCGCGGGACTGGCGACGATGTCGGTCGACTACTACACGCGGCTCGAGCAGGCGCGCGGACCGCGGCCGTCACCGCGGATCCTCGATGCGCTGGCCGGTGCGCTGCGGCTGGCGCCGGCCGAGCGCACCCACCTGTTCCGCCTCGCCGGCACCGCCGTGCCCGCCGCGCCGGGACCGCCCCGCGCGGTGCGCCCGTACGTCGCCGATCTGTTGCGTCGCCTACCCGAGACCGGTGCGATCGTCGCCGACGCGACGTACGAGATCGTCGCTTGGAACCCGCTGGCTTCGGCGCTGCTCGGAGGCGACCGTCCCAACCTGGCCCGGCGCCGGTTCCTCGAACCCGGCGCCCAGCGCAGCAGCGGCGCCGCGGAGTTCGGCGAGATCGCCGTCGCCCGCCTGCGCGCCGCGGCAGCGCGGTATCCGCGCGACCCGCGCCTGGCCGGTCTGCTGGCCGATCTGCGCGAGAGCGAAGAGTTCACCAGCATCTGGGCCACCAACCCCGTGCGCGCACCCGGCCACCGCGCGAAGACCTTGGACCACCCCGACCACGGCCGGCTGCGCGTGAACTGCGACGTGCTCGCCGTTCCCGACGACGACCAGCAGGTCGTGTTCATCACCGCCGACCCGGGGTCACGCGCCGCGCGAGTGTTCCATCGGTTCAGGACGTCGTTCGGTAACCGCCACGGTGTCGTCGGCCTGACGCCGACCGTCACCACGGGGAGGCCTGGGGAGGACAGCGCTGCGAGTCCCGAGGGTGTCGCGACGTGAAGGCCCATCACCGCCACCTTCGTGCAGAAGTGGATCGCCGGATTCCCGTGGAATTCGACGGCAGCTTCTTCGCGCACGAGGAATCCGGCGAACACCCGCCTCAGGGCTGAAGGTTCTCCAGATCCTCCAGCAACCCGCCGTGCACCGGTTCCCACCCCAGCGTCTCGCGGGTGTAGGTGCTCGTCGACGGCTGGTCGAGAGCGAAGATCGGGCCGAACGGGCCGAAGGTTTCCTGCGGCACCGACGCGATCGGCAGCCCGAGGCGGCGGCCGATGACGGTGGCGATGTCGAGGACCGAATCGCCCTCGTCGGTGACGGCGTGCCAGGCCGTGCCGGCCGGGGCCGATTCCAGCGCAAGGCGGAAGAGGACGGCGGCGTCGCGGGCGTGGACGGCGGGCCAGCGCTGCGTGCCGTCGCCGGGGTAACCGGCGGTGCCGGTTCGACGGGCCTGTTCGGCGAGCAGGCCGGCGAATCCGCCCTGGCCCTCGTTGTGGACCGTGCGCGGCATGCGGACGGCCGAGCTGCGCACGCCGCGCGACGCCAGGTCCAGCAGGGCCGTCACGGACCGGCCCCGGCCGCCCACCGGACCCTCTGTGGGCACCGGGTCGGCTTCGGTGGAGGCCCGGCCGGGGACCCACGGGGTGCCCGACACGGTGACGATCGGCCGGTCGCTGCCGACCAACGCCTCGCCCAGCGTGGCGAGAGCGGCGCCTTCCTCGGCGATCGAGCGGGCGAGCGCCTCCTCGGTGCTGTAGTCCGCGCCGAACGCCAGGCTGATGACACCGTCGGCCTGTTCGGCGCCGGCCCGCAGGACCTCGAGGTCGGCGATCTCGCCGCGCAGCACCTCGGCGCCGGCGTCCGTCAGTGCCTGTGCGGATTTGTCCGAACGCGCCAGCGCGAGCACGGTGTGCCCGCTGCTGAGGAGTTCGGCGACGACGGCGGAGCCGATCGTGCCGGTTCCGCCGGTGATGAAGACGTGCATGAAACTCTCCCGAGGTGATGAGACCGTTGTCCCATCACCGTACACCGGGCACGGGACTGTTGTCCCGTCACCTATGATGGTGCTATGGCGCGATGGCAACCGGAGACAACTCAGCGACTCGTCGTCGCGGCCGTCGACCTGTTCACCGAGCAGGGGTTCGACGCCACCACGGTCGCCCAGATCGCCGAGCGCGCGGGCGTCACGAAAAGCACGTTCTTCCGGCACTTCTCCGACAAACGCGAGCTGCTCGTCGCCGGTCAGGAGACGTTGAGCCGGCTGCTCGCCGAGGGCATCGCCGAAGCACCCGCGAACGCCACGCCGCTCGAGGCGGTCGCCGCCGGTCTGAAGCGCGCGTCCGGTGCCATGGGCCCGGCGAACCGCGAACTCGGCACGCGCCTGAAGGCGGCCGTGGCGGCGAGTACCGAGCTGCAGGAGCGCGACGCCCTCAAAAGCGTCGGTCTCGCGGTCGCCATGACCTCCGCACTCGCTGCCCGCGGTGTCGCGGACCCCACGGCGCACCTCGCCGCCGAGCTGGGCGTGCTCGCCTTCAAGCGCGGCTACGCGCAGTGGTCCGAACGCGACGACGAACACGCGCTCGACCACTACGCGCTGGCCGCACTCGAAGACCTGCGCAAGGCGACCGAATCGCTCGGCTAAGGCTCAGGCCGTGAACCCGCCGTCGACGGGAACGACCACGCCGCTGAGGTGACTTGCCCGGTCGCTCAGCAGGAACGCCGCCGTGGAGCCGACTTCCTCGCCCGTCCCGGCCTTGCGCAACGGGGTCGCCGCGATCCGCGCTTCGACACCGCCGGGGATGGTGCGGCGCAGTTCGTCGAGCATCGGGGTTTCCGTCGGTCCGGGGGCGAGCACGTTCACGCGGATGCCGAGCGGTCCGAAGTCGTGTGCGGCCGTGCGGGTCAGCCCGATCACCGCGTGTTTCGTGGCCTGGTAAGCGCCCATGCCGGAGCTGCCGCGCAGGCCGCCGATGCTGCTGACGTTCACGATCGACCCCGCGCCGCGCGGTTCCATCACCCGGACCTCCTCGCGCAGGCACAGCCAGGTGCCCTTCACGTTCACGGCCAGCACCCGGTCGAAGTCCTCTTCGGACACCTGATCGAGCCGGCCGCCCTGGCCCAGCGCGGCGTTGTTGAACGCACCGTCGAGCCGGCTGAACCTCGTGACGGTCGCGTCCACGAACTCCGCCACACTGTCCGCAGAGGACGCATCGCCCGTCACGTGCGCGACGTCGTAACCGTCATCGGCGAGGTCTTTCGCCAGTGCCGCAAGGGGTTCTTCGGTGCGGGCCACCAGCATCACCGACGCGCCGTCCGAGGCGAACACGCGTGCCGCGGCCGCGCCGATCCCCGAGCTGGCCCCGACGACCAGCACCACTTTCCCCGTCAACAGGCTCATGCGCACGCTCCTCGCAATGCCAGCATCGCCCTGGCCTCGGCCGGGCTCGCGATCGGTTTGCCCAAATCCTCCACGACGGCGCGGATCTTGCGGACCTGCTCGGCGTTGCTCCGCGCGAGCTTGCCCTTGCCGAGCCACAGGCTGTCCTCGAGCCCGACGCGAACGTTCCCGCCGAGCCAAGCGCTGTGTGTGCCGAACGCCATCTGCTCCCGTCCGCCCGCGAACGCGGAGAAGTAGTAGTCGTCGCCGAACAGCTTGTCGGCGATGCGCACCATGTGCTCCAGGTTGGCATGGTCGGCGCCGATGCCACCGAGCACCCCGAACACGCCCTGAATCAGCAGTGGCGGTTTCGCCAGTCCCAGATCAGCGAAGTACGCCAGTGAGTACAGGTGCCCGATGTCGTAACACTCGTACTCGAAGCGCGTGCCGGCCTCGCCGAGGGAACGCAGTGTGTCCTCGATCCGGTCGAAGGTGTTCACGAACGGATGCGAATAGGTGTTGCGCACGTAGGGTTCTTCCCAGTCGTGGCGCCACTCGGTCACCTTGTCCGCGATGCCCGAGTAGACGAAGTTCATGGATCCCATGTTCAACGACGCCAGTTCCGGCTTCAACCGGCGCGCGGCGGCCAGCCGTTCGTCCATGGTCATCGACGAGGCCCCGCCGGTGGTGATGTTGACCACCGCGTCGGTCTGGGCGGTGATCCGCCCGATGATCTTCTCGAACACGGCCGGATCGGCGGTCGGCCGCCCGTCCGGCTCGCGCGCGTGCAGGTGCACGACGGCCGAGCCGGCCTCGACCGCTTCCACGGCCGCGTCGGCCACTTCGTCAGCGGACAAGGGCAGGTACGGGCTCTGCGACGGGACGTTCACCGACCCTGTGATCGCCGTGGTGATGATGACTTTTTCGGCCGTGCGCATCAGTTCTCCTCATCGGCTAGTGCACGGTAAGCGGCGAGTTTCGCGTCGTCGAGCGGGCCGACGAGGGTGAGTGCGACCTGCGTGGCGCCCGCGTCGTACTGCGCGCGCACGGCTTCCGTGATCTGCTGCGGCGTTCCGCACGCCACCAGAGCGTCGATCAACCGGTCGGATCCCGGGGGCGCGAGATCGGCTTCGGTGAAACCGAGCCGGGTCAGCTTCGCGATCTGGTGGGGCAGCGTCAGGTAATACGCGAGCCGCTCGCGCGCGACGTCGCGAGCCGTGCCCCGGTCCCGGCCCGCGACCGCCCACTGGACCACCGACAGGAACAGATCCGGACCGACGGTTTCCCGCGCCCACCGCGTGTGGTCCGGCGTGACGAGAAACGTGAGCAGTCCGTCGGCCCGCTCGGCCGCCAGCCGCGTGATGCCCTCGGAGTAGGCGCCGAGTACCCGTGGCACGCGACCGGCCACTTTGTCCACTCCGTCGAGGTAGTCCCGCATGAACGGCAAGGGTCCGATCCCGCGCTCGCGGACTGCTCCGCTGACGCCGAGGCCAAGCACGTACCGCCCCGGGTACCCGGCGGCGAGGTCGCGCGCCGCCGAGCCCGCCGATTTCGGGACGCGCTCCAGCGCCCGCGCCACGCCGTTGCCGACGATCAGGCGTTCGGTCGAAGACAGCACGAGCGCAGCGGTGGTGAACGCTTCCCGCCCGGACACCTCGGGGAGCCAAACCATGCGGTGGCCCTGTTCTTCGAGCGCCCGCACGAACCGCACCACCCCGGCGTGGTCGAGATGGTCCGGTTCGGAGATCGACAACGCCGTGCGCGGCAGGGCGAGGCTCATCCGGCGGCTTCCCGGAACGCGGCGACGAGGTCGCGCGCGGCCTGCGCGAGCATCGTCGTGTCGTTGCTGAGCAGCACGAAGTCGCAGCCGTCGCGCACCGCCTGCGCTGCCTTCCCCGGGGCCCCACCGAACGCGAGCCCGCACCGTTTGCCCGCCGCGTGCGCGGCCTCGATCGCCGACGCGACGAGTTCGAGCACCTCGGGCGAGGCCGGCGTCGACCCCATCGACATCGACAGGTCGGCCGCGCCGACGAACACCGCGTCCACTGTGTCCAGTGCGAGCATTTCGGGTGCGGCTTTGATCGCTTCGACGCTTTCCAGTTGCGGGATGCACAGCACATCGTCGTTACCGACCGCCAGGTACTCGGTGTTCGGCCGCAGCCCCCACAGCCCGGCCCGGCTGGTGCCGCCCGCCCCGCGCACGCCGTGCGGAGGGAACCGGCACGCTCGCCCGACCGCCGCCGCTTCTTCGACGGTGTCCACGTGCGGCAAGAGGATGCCCATGGCGCCGGCGTCGAGGATCTTCTGAATCGTCGACGGCGATTTGTTGGGCACCCGCACCAGCGGGGTCAGTCCGAGCGCGGCGGCCGTGTTGATCAGCCGATACGCCGTCTGCAGGTCCAGCGGCGCGTGTTCGAGGTCGACCACGACGAAATCGAACCCCGCGAACGCCATGATCTCCGCCGGCTCACCCGACGCGATCTTCAGCCACGTGCCAACGGGTGTGCCCGGGCGGGTGAACAGCCCGGCGCCGGTACGCGCGGTCACGGCATCGGGTAGTCGTCGGCGTTCAGGACCCAGCCCGGTTTCTCCGAGAAATCCTGTCGCGGCGGGCTGAAGATGTCGATCAGCTGGTTGACCCCCGGGTCGGCCGCCGCGGAGGTGTGCACGGTCGGTGGCGGGATGATCGTCACCGAAGGGCTGCCGATTCGCACGTGCTCGTCCTCGCGCCACGTGGTGCTGTCGGTGAGCCAGGGCGTGCGGATGTGGTGTACGTACTCTCCTTGCACGGCAAGGGAAAGCTGTTCGAAGTCGTCGTGGTGATGTGGCGAGAGCCGGCTCGGGTCGCGCGGGCCGTCTTGGCGGGGCAGGAAGTTCACCATGAACGAGCGGGTCCGGAAGATCCGCCCGAACCGCTTCGGATCCTGCGGGACCTCCGAGAGGGGGTACACGCGCACGCGGGCGCCCCCGACGGGTTCCGGCCAGCGCTTCAGCAGCGTGACGCGCGGGTGGTCCTCGGCGTAGGCACCGGCGTTGGCGGCCCGATCGCGCCAGTGCGGCTCGGTCGCCTCCACCAGGCGCACCAGCGGACCGTCACCGTGCACGCTGATGCGCGAGGCGCCCGGCGGCACGACGACCAGTCCTGGTTCGTCCACCGTGGTCGCTCCGTCGGCGGTGAACACGGTGAACGATGGCGACGCCTCGGTCATGACCACAGCCAGCTCCCCTTCGAGCGTGCCGTTGTCGAGGTCGTCGCCGTCGTGGGCGTCGGTGTGGATCAACACCACGTTCTGCGCGCGCACGATCGGCGTGGCGGTCAGGTCGAGGTACTGGGCGGCCGCGATCTGGGCACCGGTGTCCGGCCGGGTCGCGGTCGCCAGGGCGGAACGGGGGTCGTCCTTGTCGTACAACGGATTTCGTCCTTCCGGTCAGGCGTCGAGGTTCAGCAGGTAAGCCGGGTTGTCGCGCACGATCCTGCGCAGCTCCTTCTCCGGCAGGCCGAGGTCGAGCAACGCTTCGCTCACGCGCAGCCACGCGTCGACCGGCTTCGGGTTTGCCTTTTGCCCGAAGTCCGACGCCAGCACGGTGTGCTCGGGCCCGAGCTTCTCGATCCAGTTCAGCAGCTGCTTCGGGTCCCATTTCTGGGTGCCTTCGGGGTCGTACATGCCGACCTCGTGCTCGATGAACGCACCCAGCCCGATCAGCTCCTGGCACAGCTCGGGGTCGGCGCCGATGACGAAGTCGGGGTGGCTCACGACCATGCGCTGGTGGCCGCGTTCGTGCGCCGCCTGGAACAGCGTGCGGATGTACTCGGGGTACATGTGGCCGGCGTTGAGCACGGCCTGCTGCTCCTGGATTTCGTCGAGGATCGCCAGTGCCTCGGGCTTGAGCTCGCCGTCGCCGTCGACGATGTCGATTCGTTCCAGTGTGAGCGGGACGGTGGTGGTCGGGAAGGCGCCGTCCTCGGGGTGGCAGTCGATGTGCCGTCCCGACGAGATGGTCGGGAACCAGACGACCTTGCCGCCCATGCGCAGGCACATGCGCACGGCGTGCACGTTCAGGCCGCCGACGGTGCTGTTCAGTGCGATCCCGCCGAAGACCTGCGCCTTCACGGCGGCGAGCCGGCCCGTCATGGCCAGTACGTCCATCTGCGTGTTGTGGTGGTGGGACTTGGCGACCATGGCCCGCAGCCCGATCCGGGCGCCGTCCTGAGCGGCTTCGACGTGGTCGAAGCGCCGGGGAAACGGGCTGGGGCCGGAGTGGACGTGCAGGTCGACCAGTCCGTCGAGCACGGAAGCGATCGCGGGGCGCGGGCTCATGGGCCACCCTTCGTTCGTATTGTGAATTCAAAGTTCACTATAGGACCGGCTGTCAACCCTTCGACCGCTCTTGTGCGAGCCACGCCACCCATTTACAGTGGTCATCGGTTCACTTGGTGAACATCATGTTCGAAGTTTCTCGAACCGCCCGGAGGACGCCGATGTCCACACCGCCCAGCTCCGCGGAGACCACGCCGCACCCCGGTGCCACACACGGCCCGGACCTCGTCAAGGTGCGCGCGGCTGTCCGCGGCGGGACGCTCGCCTACTTCGTCGACCAGTTCGACATCTACCTGCCGATCGTCGTGCTCGCCCCGGCGACGGCGTACTTCCAGGCGGCGAACCTGAGCGCGAGCACCACCGCCCTGCTGGCGTCGCTGGTGTTCGCCTCCACGCTCATCGGCCGCCCGCTCGGCGCGATCATCTTCGGGCACTTCGCCGACACGGTCGGACGCAAGCGCACCACGCTCGTCGCGGTCAGCGGCTTCGGCGCCACCACGCTGCTCACCGCGTGCCTGCCGGGGCACGAGCAGATCGGCATGTGGTCGGTCGGCCTGCTGATCGCATTGCGATTCGTCGACGGGATCTTCCTCGGCGGCGAGTACACAACGGCGGTGCCGCTCGCGATGGAGTGGAGTCCGAAGCACAAACGTGGGCTGTACGCGTCGATCATCACCTCGACGTCGCCGGCGGCGTACGCCGTGATCGCTGCGATCACGTTGCTGATGTTGGAACTGTTGCCGTCCGCCGGCCTGCACAGCGCCTACGTGCAGTGGGGCTGGCGGGTGCCGTTCATCGTCGGCGCACTGCTCGCGGTCGTGCTGTTCCGCTACTACCGTAACCAGGTGCACGAGCCGCCGGTGGAGCTCAGCGGCGCGGAGAAGCACAAGTTGCCGCTGGTGCGGCTGCTCGTGAAGTACCCGCGTGCGCTGGGTCAGGTGTTCGTGCTCATGACCGGGACGTGGCTCGCGACCAACATGGAAGCCGCTGTGACGCCGGCACAACTGAAGGCGCACCTTCTGTTGTCCAGCAAGGAAGTCACGTTGACGATGCTCGTGATCAACGCGTCGGCCGCCCTGTCGTACCCGCTGTTCGGCCTGCTGTCCCAACGCATCGGGCGACGCCGCTTCTACATCGGGTACGGCCTGGCGGTGCTGGTGATCGGCTCCGGCTCGTACACACTGCTGATGGTGTCCGACGGCGGCTTCGGTGCCGCACTGGGCTTCGGAGTGCTGATCGGCGTGTTCACCGTCGGCACGTTCGGGCCCATCGCGGCCTACCTCACCGAGCGGTTCCCGGCGAGTATCCGGTCGACCGGCTACGGCGTGGGGTACAGCCTCGCACTCATCGCGCCGGCCTTCTACCAGTTCTACCTGCAGCGCTTCGACGGAGTGCTGCCCGCGCACCTGGCGCCGGCCGTGCTGCTCGTGGTGGCCGGTGGGCTGATCGCGATCGGTGGGTTCTTCGGGCCGGAGACGAAGGACGTCGACATGGCCGACGACAGCACCGTCCCCGCGCTGTCCTGAATGGACGTCGCAGGCCTCGCCACGGCCAACCCGGTTTGGGTCGGCTCGTCCGAGCTCACCATGACGCTCGGCGGGCTGACCGCCTGCATCGACGCGGGCGCCGGTGCGGTCGTGGCGAAGTCCGTGAACGAGAGTGCCGCCGCGCAAAGGCAGCTCGACATCGCGGACTACGCGTTCGTCTCGGCTTCCGGCGAAGTGCGGGCAGGGCAGGCCGAGCCGGGTGACGGGTTGCTGAACCGCTCCGGCCTCGCGCAGGTGGAGCTCGACGACTGGCTCGAAACGCTCGCCGCCGCGGTCGCCCACGGCGCCCCCGTGGGTTGTCCGGTGATCGGCAGTATCACCCTCGGCGACCCGGTCGCGGCCGCGCGCATCGGCCGGGCACTGGCCGGGGTGGTGCCCGCGGTGGAGCTCAACATCGGGGCACCGCACGGACGTGAGGCGCGCGCGGTTCGGCAACTGACCGAAGTGGACGGTGTGGCCGAGGCGGTGGGCCTGGTGCGCGCCGCGGTCGACGGGCCGCTGTTCGTGAAGTTGCCGGGCCAGGCGTCGGACGTCGTGGCGCTGGCGCGCGCCGCGCGTTCGGCCGGCGCCGACGCCGTCGGGCTGGTCGGCCGTTACCCGGGGTTCCTGCCCGATCTGGCCGGTGGTGCGGTGCTGGGTTCGTGGGGCGCGTGGGGCTCGCGAGGGTGCCTGCCGATGAGCCTGTACTGGGTGAGCAAGGCGTACCGCGCGCTGGACGCGCCTCTCATCGGCACCAACGGCGCCCGGACGGCCACCGACGTGCTGCGGTTCCTGGCGGCGGGTGTGCGAGCGGTCGAGGTCGTGACCGCGCTGTGGATCGGCGGCCCGGCGGTGTTGCGCGAACTGGTCGACGGCGTCGGCGATTACCTGGCGGGCCGGGAGTTCGACGAGTTCGTCGGCAGTGCGGTGGCTCGCGAGTACGCCGACATCGCGCCATTGCCGGCACCGGCCTGGCTGCCCTACACGGCGCGCTGGATGTCGTCCGGGCGGTAGTGACCACCGAGCTCCCGGGTGAGCTCGCGCGCGGTTTCGACGACGACGCGCAGCTCCGGCGTATCGTCCGACATGGACAGTGTGTTGTCCGGGCCGACGATCGCCAGCGACGCGCAGATGCCGTACTCGTCGAAGACCGGCGCGGCGACCGCGACGATGCCGGGCGTGCTCATCGCCGAGCAGTAACCCACTTCGCGCACGCGGTCGACCTCGGCGCGCAGCTCGTCGCGCGCTGTGCCGGACAGGTTGCCGATCAAGCGTTCCATGGCGAGCTGGTCGGCGTGGTAGGCGAGGAAAACCTTGCTCTGCGCCGTATCCAGCGGCAGGTGGCTGCCCACTCGCACCGACACGATCACGATCGTCGCCGGCGTTTCCTCCACCCGCGACACCACCGGCCCGCTGATGCCCCACAAACTGAGCACCACGCTGGTCTGGGTCGCTCTCGACAACGCCTGCATGTGCCGCGGCGCCAGGTTGATCACGCGCCGGTGCCCGATCGCGAACGCACCCAGCTGCAGCAGCAAGCCACCCGGCGTGTAGCCGCCTTCGGCGCTTCGCTCCAGCAGCCCAGCGGCCACCAGGGACGTGCAGTAGCGGTACGCCGTCGTCCGGTTCAGTCCGAGCCGCTCCGCCACCTCCGCCGCGGTGACCTCGGGCGTCGCCGGGTCGAACAACGACAAGATCTGGCTGACCCGGCTCACCGCCTGGATGTCCGCCTGGTCGCCGCGGCCGTCGCCGGACCGCGTCGCTTTCGTCACGGGCCCCTCCGCCGCTCTGGTCCGTCTGTTCACTTCGTGAACACCGCTTGTCAGGCTACCGGACGGGGGCGTTCTCCGGGTTGTCGCCGTTGATGGGGATCCCGCGCTCGACGAATCGTTGCGCGCCGGAACGGAACTGGTACTGTCACAGACAGTGAGCAACCACTCCTTTACGGTGACCTTTGGCGGGAGCCACGCTGGATGAATGACAAATCCCTTCCTGCCGGCCGCTGGCCGCAGGCGGTGCACGCGGCGGGGGCGTAAAGGTGCGCTCGAACAATCCGCCGTGTGCGCAAGTGTCACCCACTCCGCCCCGGCCGTCACAAGGCCGATCTCGAGTCGTGTTCTGGGTTTCCGTTGGTGTAGCGGTCGCGATCGTCGTGCTCGCAGGGCCCTTCGGGTTGATCTTCTTCGCGACGAATCTCCTGGGAAACCATGGAAACTCTGCGGACCAAGCTGCCGACAAGTATGGCGGAAACAACTTCGCCGATTGTTCGAGCTTTGCCGATCGAGGTCCGGATATTCCTTCGATGGCTCGTCAGGTGTCTCGCGTCTTCGACCCCCGCGTGAGCGACTCGGGGCTGCTCTACTGCACCTTCCAGACGGATGATCACGGTGGGCCTTCCGTGACGTTCAAAGCGGATTGGCAGCTGACGCGCAGCTCGGAATCCGGTTCCGACAAGGAGGAGTCGTATTTTGTCGGCCTCGTCGAGGGCAGTGGCGACGGGAGCCCGGTCGGCATCGAGGTGGGCGAGCAGTCGCACTGGCTCAATGACGCGAGTGCCGGGTCGTGTGCCCTGGTCGTGCTCGACCGGAACGCTTCCTTCGAGGTGCATTACCACGCACCGGGCGGAGGGCACAGTCTCGAGGCGTGCCGGGGGTCGCTTCGGAAGGTGACGCAGGAGTTGTTCGCTGCCGCTCAGCCACGGTAGTTCCGCGGCGCGCGATCACGGCAGGCGCACCAAAAACCGGGTCAGCGGGGCACTGTCGGCCGGGCGGCCGCTGGCTGGGCGTCGAGTGTCGAAGAAGCCACCGGGTTTGACGACGGACCGAGGCATGGAAACCCACGCCGTCCCGAGTGGACAGACAGCGCGATGATCAGTGACCGATCCCGGCCGCCACTGCCACGGCGGCGGCCTCTCCGCGCGAACTGACGGCGAGCTTCTTCAACACGCCGGCGACGTGAAACTTGACGGTGCTCTCGGTGATGCCCAGCGTCGCCGCGATCGCCTTGTTCCGTTGCCCCAACGCGATGAGTCGCAGTACTTCGAGCTCGCGGGGGTTGAGGTTCGCGAGCGCGACCTCGCCGGTGCGATGGGTGGCAGGCTCGAACGGGAGCTCGACGCTCACCCGGCTGCCCCAGCCCGGAACCGCATCGACTTCGACGCTCGCGCCGAGTGTCTTCGCGCGGCCGTCGAGTTGTAAGCGCAAGCCGGCCACGTCGAGGGTCCCGGACTCGCCGTCACGAACGTCGACGCGCAGTGCCGTCTCGTCGCTGGCCCAGGCGATCCGCAGCCGGGCCAGATCAGGCTGGGCGCTGAACGCCAGTACCGCGGTGCACGTCATGGCGTGCGCCGCGTGCGCGATCTCACCCGGCAGCGGCCGCCCGTCCTTGGCCGGCGCGACGAATTCCAGTTCGGCATCGTGGTGGCGCAGGATCTGCCGGACCTCGCGGCGCAGCTTCCTGAAGGCGAGGTGTGCGGCTTCTTCGGTCAGCGCGAGATCGGTCTTCCGAGCCGACCGCAGGGCCAGCAGCGCGGCCGAAGCGGATTCGGTCGCGGCGAGGCGGGCCCGGCGGTCGTCGAGCCGGGCCGAGCGCAGCGTGGTCAAGATCGTCGCGAGCGCGGCTTCGTGTGCCGCCGCCATCTCGGTGATCGTGCGGGCCCGTTCGCTGGAAGCGGCGCGGGACTCGGCGAGGTAGTCCGGGCTGGCCTGGCTGACCTGCTGGCGGATCGATGTGGCGACGATGCCGAAAACCTCCGCGAGGGCTTCGGGGCGCGGAAGGCGGTTGCGGCGGGCGCGCGGCACGAGCACCAGCAGCGTGCCGACCGGGTCGAGCACGGCCCAGATCGTGCGGCTGACGCCGCCGAAGGTGGCCGTGGTCGTCGTGTGTCCACCGGGTTCGAGGCCTGCCTTGATCGCTTCGAGCTCGGCGATGGTGACCTTGCCGGTGATCTCACGGGCACCGGCGACCTTGCGGGGGCGGCCGGTGCACTCCAGGGTGAAGACCACCAGTGCCCGGTGTGGCCAGTCGTCGGAGAGGAAGCGCGAGAACCGGCCCGCGATCTCGAGCAGCGGGCCCTCGACGACCTCGCGCAGTGCGGTCAGCTCGGTCACTGGTGCAGCGTAGCCGCTCACCCGCTCCGCCTGGTCGGAAGACCAGGTTTTCCCCGTATTCCGGCCAGGTCGCGGTGACGGCGTTCCGTTCTAGCCTCGCGGGAAGGCGTGCGTGAGTGTGCATGCTTTTCGTCGAATGGTGGAGGAATCAGGGAATGCCACAGCAGGTGCGCGGCGTCATCGCCCGGTCGAAGGGTGCTCCGGTCGAACTGACCGACATCGTGATCCCCGACCCGGGGCCCGGTGAGGTCGTCGTGGCGATCGCGGCCTGTGGGGTTTGCCACACCGATCTGACCTATCGCGAAGGTGGCATCAACGACGAGTTCCCGTTCCTGCTCGGCCACGAGGCCGCGGGCACGGTGGAAAGCGTCGGCGAAGGCGTCGACTCCGTGGCGCCGGGTGACTACGTCGTCCTCAACTGGCGGGCGGTGTGCGGGCAGTGCCGCGCTTGCAAGCGCGGTCGTTCGCAGTACTGCTTCAACACCCACAACGCGACGCAGAAGATGACGCTGACCGACGGCACGGAGCTCACCCCGGCGCTCGGCATCGGTGCGTTCGCGGACAAGACACTCGTCCACGCTGGACAGTGCACGAAGGTCGATTCGACGGTCGACCCCGCTGTCGCCGGGTTGCTCGGCTGCGGCGTGATGGCCGGACTCGGCGCGGCGGTCAACACCGGCGGTGTCGGTCGCGGTGACTCAGTCGCGGTGATCGGGTGCGGGGGAGTGGGTGACGCCGCGATCGCGGGCGCCCGGCTCGCCGGCGCGACCACGATCATCGCCGTGGACCGCGACGAGCGGAAGCTCACGTGGGCGCGCGACCTCGGCGCCACGCACACCGTGAACGCGGCGAAGGTGGACACGGTCGACGCGGTCAAGGAGCTGACCGGCGGTTTCGGTGCCGACGTCGTCATCGACGCGGTCGGGCGCCCGGAGACGTGGAAGCAGGCGTTCTACGCCCGCGACCTCGCCGGAACCGTGGTCCTGGTCGGTGTCCCGACGCCGGACCTGCGGCTGGAGATGCCGCTGCTGGACTTCTTCTCCCACGGCGGCGCGCTGAAGTCGTCGTGGTACGGCGACTGCCTGCCGGAGCGCGACTTCCCGATGCTGATCGACCTGCACCAGCAGGGCCGCCTGCCGCTGGACCGGTTCGTGAGCGAGCGCATCACGCTGGACGACGTCGAGAAGGCGTTCCACACCATGCACGACGGTGAGGTGCTGCGCTCGGTGGTGGTTCTGTGAGCGGCGAGCTGCGCATCGACCGTGTCGTCACGTCGGGGGTGTTCGAGCTCGACGGCGGCAGCTGGGAAGTCGACAACAACGTCTGGCTCGTCGGGGACGACGACGAGGTCGTGGTCATCGACGCGGCCCACGACGAGAAGGCCATCGCCGAGGCCGTCGGGTCGCGCAACGTCGTCGCGATCGTGTGCACCCATGGGCACAACGACCACGTGACCGTGGCGCCGCAAGCGGGCGAGAGCCTGCACGCGCCGGTCCTGCTGCACCTTGGCGACCAGGAGCTGTGGGAGATGACTCACCACGGCAAGCGGTTCTGGCGCGCGGAAGACGGCGAACGAGTCGCCGTTGCGGGCACGGCGCTGGAGGTCATCCACACCCCGGGCCACTCGCCGGGTTCGATCTGCCTGCACCTGCCGGAGGCGAAGGCACTTTTCTCCGGCGACACCCTGTTCTCCGGTGGGCCGGGCGCCACCGGCCGCTCGTTCTCGAGCTTCCCGACGATCATCGGATCGATTCGGGACCGGCTGCTCACCCTTCCCGAGGACACGCGAGTCCACACCGGACACGGTGACGCCACCACGATCGGAACTGAGGCACCGCACCTGGCCGAATGGATCGCCCGCGGCCACTGACCGGGAAGCCGTCAGCCGGCCCCGTGCCGGCCGGCTGATGGCTGCCGCCGGGTAGGACCGACGGCCCTCGGCCGGTTGATGGAGCGCGGCCTTCAGGAAAGCTCAGGCTCGCCTCGAAGTGCTCGTCTCCACCGGCTCGTCGCTGAGTTGGCCGGCGCACCGCGGAACAGCGCGTTCGGACAATTGGAGAAGCGCGCTCGAACGGGCACGGGAATTGCCGCGGTTCCCGATGGGTCACTCGGCTTTGCCGACGAATTGCGCAACGGCGCAGCCCGGCAGTTCCCTGTATGCGTGTCCGCTCCGGTACGAACTCCGGCCTCGGTGCGCCCCGGGACGCACCGAGGCCGGGAGACGGCGGTGGCTCGCCCTCAGCCGCCCGCCATGGCACCGATGATGAGAAACGGTTCGGCGCCCGAAAGGACCGGCGCCGGCAGTTCGGTGTCCGGGGCGGTGTTCGACAGGTCTTCCTCGCAGGCGAAGAAGCGGACGAACGCGCGGCGTTTGCCGGTGGTCGTGTCGCGGATGGTGCCACGCAGCTGCGGGTAGGCGACCTCCAAGGCGTCCAGCAGAGCCTCCCGCGTCGGTGGGTCCTCGACGGGCAGCCGGAGTTCACCGTCGACCTTCGCGAGGCGGCGCAGGTGGGTGGGCAGCTTGACCCGGACGACGGTCGTCATCGCAGGGTCTGCACCTCCACCGAGTACACCGCAGGCAGGTCGCGCACGATCGGGGACCAGTTGTCGCCCGAGTCGGCCGAGGCGTAGACCTGGCCCCCTGTGGTGCCGAAGTAGATGCCGGCCTCGTCGAGAGAGTCGACGGCCATCGCGTCGCGCAGGATGTTCACGTAGCAGTCCCGCTGCGGCAGGCCGGTGGTGAGCGGCTCCCATTCGTCGCCGCCGGTGCGGCTGCGGTACACGCGCAACTTCCCCTCCGGCGGATAGTGCTCGGAATCGCTGTGGATCGGAACGACGTAGACTGTGTCCGGCTCGTGCGGGTGCACTGCGATGGGGAAGCCGAAGTCGCTCGGCAGGTTGCCGCTGACTTCCCGCCAGTTCTCGCCGGCGTCGTCGGAGCGCATCACGTCCCAGTGTTTCTGCATGAACAGCACGTCGGGACGGGACGGGTGCTGCGCGATCCGGTGCACGCAGTGCCCGACCTCGGCGTCGGGGTCCGGGATGCCGTCGGATCGCAGCCCGTGGTTGATCGGCTGCCAGGTTTCTCCGCTGTCGTCGCTGCGGAAGGCGCCGGCTGCGGAGATCGCGGTGAAGATCCGTTCGGAGTTCCGCGGGTCGAGGATGATCGTGTGCAGGCACAGCCCGCCTGCGCCCGGCTGCCAGCTCGGCCCGGACGTGTGCTTGCGCAGCCCCGTGAGTTCGCGCCAGCTCTGCCCGCCGTCGGTGCTGCGGTACAGCGCTGCGTCCTGGGCCCCCGCGTACAGCGTGTCGGGGTCGGTGAGCGACGGTTCCAAGTGCCAGATCCTGGTGAATTCCCACGGCTTCGGCGTGCCGTCGTACCAGAGGTGCTCGCCGGCACCGCCCTCGTACCTGAATTCGTGGTCGACCTGGTGCCAGGTTTTGCCGCCGTCGTCGGAGCGCTGGATCAGCTGGCCGAACCATGAGGTGGACTGCGACGCGTAGAGCCGGTCGGGGTCCGCGGGCGAGCCCGCGAGGTGGTAGACCTCCCAGCCGCCGAAGTGCGGGCCGTTCACTTCCCAGTGGATACGGTCCTCGTCCGCGGTGAGGATGAATGCGCCCTTGCGCGTGCCGACCAGTACTCGAACTCCAGGCATGACCGCTCCTCGCCGACGTTCCCTGACGCGCTCAACCTATTCGCGCGGGCCGGGCGGCGCTTCTCCATTCTTGCGCTCCCGCCGAGGCCAGCGGGGGTAGCGCGACCAGCACCGGAGGTGACCACGCGGCCGCGACATCGAGCCGCACGTCCTGCCGCAGCGGTACCGACCCCGGCCGCACCCGCACCGGGCGCGGCGCTGACCCGACCGCCCGCACACTCGGCACGAGCTGCTCCCGCGCATCGGCGGCCGACGGCAGCGCGCACGCCAGCAGCCGGTACGTGCCGGGCGGCACGCCGGTGAGCACGTATTCCAGGTCGGCCCCGAGCAGCGAGCCACTGACCGGCACCCCGCTCGCCGCTGACCCGGCGAACAACCCCACGTACACCGCCGGGCCACCGTCCAGCGCGGCAATCGCCGCCGGGCTCAACAGCGCGCGTCCGGCGACCGCGCCGCCCGCGTCGTCGGCACCCGGCACGCGCACCGGCACCGGTGGACAGGCCGCGAGCAGCTCGGGTAGCTGCCGGAACCGGTGCGGACTCATCCCGACCGCGGCGGTGAACCGCGTCGTGAACGTGCCCGGCGCGGAAAACCCGACCTCGTGACAGATGTCGACCACTTTCTCACCGGTGTCCAGCAGTATCTCCTTGGCCAGCTGGAACCGGTGCGCCGCGACGAACTTCCCCGGCGGCAGCCCGATCTCCCGCTCGAACGCGCGCGCCAGGTGAAACGGGCTGTACCGCACGTGGTCGGCCACGTCGCCCAGCGTCAGCCGCTGCGTCCGCTCGGCGGCCAGGAACCGCGCCGCCTCGAGCACCGCATCCCGCATCGCCCACCTCCCTCGGATGCTCGCCATCGTAATTCCGGGCCCCGACAATTCCGGCGCCTTCGGCGGTCGATCGGAGCTCCGCTGCTGGTGCGGCGTCGGTGCAAGCGGGTTGACTGCGTGACGGTCCGGCTACTGCGAGTTGGAGACCGGCGTGGACTCGTGCTCACCCCGGAGGCGACCGACCCGGCATTTTGATGCGTTTTCGGCCACGCACGCGTGGCGGAGCACGGAGGATAATCGGGATCGGCATATGGAGAACGGCGGTTTCCGGGATTCGCCGGAAACCGCGATTTTCGCTCTCGAGGTCGGCGATGTGTATCGCCGATGTGCAAAGGGCCGAATTTTCGATGTTGTCCTTCGGATGGGCGTTGGTGGAGAAATCGGCACGTGTGAGTCGCGTGGTCGGCAGGGGCACCGAGCGCGTGGGTGGGCAGGCGCAAAAGGTCTGGACCATATCCCCGCCGTGGTTCGGAAAACGCGCGGTGACGTGGACGTGATCGTGACGTGTCGCGGCCACCGGTCCGGTGGGTGACGTCGGCCACGGGCGTGGCGGGACACTCACCACGTAGCCCGACCGATCCCTATGTGCGACAAGGGATCCGGAGTTCTTGCCGAAGTCGGTGCGCCGTCCGGCGGGCGGCGTTCCGGTGAGCTGAGTCATCCGGTGAGCAGGGTCACCGGCCGCTGGGAATCATCGACAGACTTGACTCGTTAAAGTGTGCGTAGGAGTTGCCGCTCAAGCGCCGAAGACGCCGTGGCTGTGGCCGAGACGACGAACGTTGAGAGGTAACAACATGAGTGAACGGAATCTGGTGGTCTTATCGGCCGGGCTGAGCCGGTCGTCCTCGACCCGGCTCCTGGCCGACCAGTTGTCGGAGGCGGCGGGGCGTGCGTTGGCCGAGGCGCCGCGCATCGAGGAGATCGCCGTCGGTGATTACGCCAAGGACGTGGCGAACACCCTGGCCACCGGTGCCCCCGGCGGCGAATTGCGAACGGTGCTCGAGCGGCTGGTAGCCGCCGACGGCGTGATCGCTGTGACGCCGGTTTACCAGAGTTCACCCGGCGGTCTTTTCAAGTGGTTCTTCGACGCGGTGGACGAGGGTGCCGTGGCGGGAAAGCCCGTGCTGATCGCCGCCACCGACGGCGCACCCCGTCACGAACGGGCGCTGGAACACGGGATTCGCCCGATGTTCGCGGACCTGGGCGCCGAGGTGGTGCCGACGGCGGTGCACGCGGCGTCCGAGGACCGGGCGTACGCGGGTGAGAGCAGCGCTCCTGCCGACCTCGTCGAGCGAGCGGCGCGCGAATTCGCGGCCCTGGTCGATCGCCGTCCGAGCACCTGCCCGCCCCAGCGCACTCGACGGCCTCGCCCGCTCGGTGCCCACGCTCGACACGGCGAGCGCGCGGTGCCGGCAGCGGCCGGATCTCGCTGACAGCCTGAGCAACCCGCCGCACCTGCTCGTGAGTGGCGCCGCCGGTCAGAACCGGCCGCGCCACTCACGAGCTTTTTTGTCCGTCGTCAGCACCGGCCTTCGTCGAGGAGTGTTTCGGCCAGCGCGGCCGCGGCGGCGGACGGAGGGAGCTGCGCCGGTGTGGCGAGGGCCAGCGTCCAGGTGGTCGCCGGCTTGACGGCGACGGCGCGGAGGTCGGGATAGCGCCCGGCGGGGGTGGCGGGGAGAAGGGTGACGCCGAGCCGGTTGCGGACCAGCCCGGCCGCCGTGTCGTAGTCGGACACCTCATACGGCGTGTCCGGAGTGATGCCCGCGGCGGTGAACGCGTCGTCGGCCTGCCTGCGGATCCCCCAGCCCGCCGCGAAGCGGATGACGGTCTCGGCGGCGAGATCGGACACGTCCACCCGGTCACGCCCGCCCAGCCGGTGGTCGGGACGGCAAAGCAGGACGAGCTGCTCCTGGGCGATCGTGCGGAGGGCGACGTTCGCCGGTGCTGGTGCGGGAGCGGCCACCAGTGCGAGGTCGAGGGTCCCGTCGGCGATGGCACGGAGGTGCCCGGCCGTCCCGGCGACGCTCTGCCGCAACCGGACCGAGACCAGCGGGTAGCGGGCGTGGAAACGGCCGAGCGCGGCGGGCAGGTCGACCGGACCCGACGACATGAGGGTGCCCACGTCGACGCGGCCAGACAGCTGCCCGCGATACGGCGCCACGATGTTCTTGGCGCGCCGGGCCGCGGCGAGCGTTGCGCGCGCTTCGCTCAGGAACGCGGTGCCGGCCGGGGTGAGGGCCACCGGGTATGCCGCTCGGTCGAGGAGCTGGATGTCGAGTTCGCGTTCGAGCTTGGCGACGGCGGTGGAGACGGCCGACTGGACGACGTGGGCCCGGTCGGCGCCCCGGGAGAAGCTGCGTTCTTCCGCGACCGCGATGAAGTATTCGAGCTGACGCAAGTCCATCCGCTCACTATCTCAGATCAAGATAGACAACATCAAAACTCTTCGTTGGACGAGATGAGCATCGAGGGTCGATGCTCGGGAGGAGCCGAACGAAGGGAGTCGAACGATGTCGATCGACCTGACCGAGGAAACGATCACCGCGGCGGTGCGAAAGACCTTCGACGGGGCGGCGGACCCGCGAGTGCGCGAAATCTTCGCGAGCCTGGTGCAGCACCTGCACGACTTCGCGCGCGAAGTCCGCCTCACGAGTGAGGAATGGTTCACCGCGGTGGACTTTCTGGAGCGCGTCGGCCGGATTTCCGGGCCGACCCGCCAGGAATTCGTGCTGCTGTCGGACATCCTAGGCTTGAGCGTCCTGGTCGACCAGATCGACCACGGCGCGGGTTCGGCCACCGACTCCACGCTGCTCGGGCCGTTCTTCGTGGAGGGCCGTCCGCGCGTCGCCGACGGTGCCGACATCTCCGGTGGCGTCGGCGGGATGCCGTTGTTCTTCAGCGGCCGGGTCGTGGACACCGATGGCTACCCGATCGACGGCGTCGACGTCGACACCTGGCACAGCGACAGCGAAGGCTTCTACGACGTGCAGCAGGCCGACAAGCTGCACGACCAACCGGCGATGCGAGCGTTGCTCCGAACCGGCCCGGACGGCAGGTTCTCGTTCCGCTCGATCGTCCCGCGCTACTACCCCGTCCCCACCGACGGTCCCTGCGGGGAAATCCTCCGCGCGGCCGGGCGCTCGCCCATGCGGCCGGAGCACATCCACTTCTGGTTCCACGCGCCCGGGCACGAACCGCTCGTCACCATGCTGTTCCGCGCCGGAGACCCGTACCTGGCAAACGACGCGGTGTTCGGGGCCAAGCGGTCCCTGGTCGCCGAATTCGTCCAGCACGACGCCGGGGAGACCGCGCCGGACGGCACCGTCATGACCGAGCCGTTCCAGACGGTCGAGTGGATTTTCGTCCTCGCCGATCTCGCCTGATCCGACCCATCCCGAAAGGACAACTTCGTGCGCGCGCTTCGCTTCGACCGGTTCGGCGGTCCCGACGTCCTGCAGGTGACCGAGATGCCCGATCCGGTCGCCGGTGACGGTGCCGCGGTGGTCGCCGTCCGCGCCGCCTCGGTCAACCCCTCGGATCTCAAGAACGTCGCCGGCATGATGGAGGGCACCGTGTTGCCGCGGGTGCCTGGCCGCGACTTCGCCGGAGTCGTCGTCGACGGCCCCGCCGAATGGCGCGGCGCCGAGGTGTGGGGGACCGGCGGCGACGTGGGGTTCACCCTCGACGGCTCCCACGCGGAGTACCTGCGCGTCCCGGTGTCCGCGCTGGCCCGCAAACCCACGAGGTTGAGTTTCGAGGAGGCGTCGGCGGTCGGCGTCAACTTCGTGACCGGCTGGCTCGGTGCCGTGGAAACCGCCCAGCTGGACCGCGGCGAAACCATCGCCGTGTTCGGGGTGTCCGGCGGGGTGGGCGGGGCCGTCGCCCAGATCGCCCGCGCCCGGGGTGCCCGGGTGCTCGGGGTCGACCGCATCGCGCCCGCCGACGGGACCCCAGCTGCGGAGATCGTCGACGAGTTCGTCCCATTCACCGGCGACGCCACCGAGACCGCAGACGCGTTGCTGAAGCACACCGACGGCCGCGGCGCCGAGGTCGTGTACGACGCCGTCGGCGGTGTCACGGCTCCGGCCGCGTTCGCCGCGCTCGCCCAGCGTGGCCGGTGGGTGGTGATCAGCGCCGTCGGCACGCCGGTGGTGGAGATCAACCTGCCGGACTTCTACCATCGTGAGGCGCGGTTGCTCGGGGCCGACAGCCGCAAGCTCGACGTCACCGAGTCCGCCGAGCGGCTCACCCTGCTCACCCCGTACTTCGACCGTGGCGAATTCCGGCCCCTGCCGGTCGCGCACCGGTTCCGTTTGGAGGAGGGCCGCGACGCCTACGCCGCGGTCGCGGCCCAGCGGCCCGGCCGCGTCGTCCTCACCCCCGATTCCCGTTCGTGACCCCCAGAATGGCTTCCCAATGCTGACAGCAGACGTTGACCGTCTGCATCGATCACCACACAGTGGTGGTGTCCTTGCCAATGTCCACACCGGTCCAGGTCCGAGGCACGGTCACCTCCGTCAGCTCGTCGTGCGTGCACAGCCCAGCAGACGACCTCGCCGGCGTTGCCCTACACAGCGATCGAGTCGTATCTCCCAATTGGCGGTCGGGTCGTCGCGGGGCTCTGGGTGGCCAAGCCTTTCCAGCCATCTCACGGCGAAACCATGACAGCCATACCCAGAGCCCTGGGTCCCGCTGATCTTACGAATGACCAGTTCGAACCACGATCAA
>DASZNR010000191.1:0-1924 GCA_035551175.1 Amycolatopsis sp.
GATGGCCTGTTCCTGCAACGGTCGCAGCGATCGCCAGCCCAGGGTGTTGACGATGTGGTGCACCAGCGCAGGGTGCAGCCGAGTCGACGCCTGCGTCACGGCACGTCCAGCTCGACGTCGTCCGCACTCGCGGCGGCGTTGCGTTCGGATTCGGTCAGCTCCGTGCTCGATACGGTCAGCGCGTAGTGCGCTCGAGGATCGAAGTCCTCGAACTCATCGACGCGGTCGAGCACGTCGGCTACCAGCTTGCGCAGGTACAGCCGCGGTGCGACGCCGACCTTGCCGCCGAGCTGCCCGGTCAGCGCCGAGGCCAAATCCTGCAGGTACGCGTCGTCGATCACGGCCGCGATGCGTTCGGGATGGCGCGCCACGCTCGCGTACAGGTCTCGGGCCCGCTGCCCCAGCTCGATGAGCCGGTCGAGGTCGAAGCCAAGCAGTCGTAGCTGCACGGCGCGCGGCGAGTCGAACCGGGCGTCGGTGCTGAAGTCGGTGGCGAGCCGCTGGGCCAGTGGCGTCAGGCGCTTGACACCTTGCTGACCGTCGAAGAAGGGAGGGGTGCCCGTCATGACCAAGAACAGACCGGGGAAGCGGCCGGCGTCGATCTCGTCGAGCAGTTGCCGAAGCGCGTTGAGCCCTTTCTCCCGCACATCGCCGCGCACGCGTTGCAGCGTCTCGGTCTCGTCCAGTACAACGAGCAGACCTGGGTGGCCGCAGTCCCGCAGCACGGTGAGCAGGCCTTGCAGGAACCCGAGTGCGCCGAAGTGGTCCAGGTCGCCGCGAACCCCGGCGGCTCGCCTGGCCGACGCTGCCACCGACTTCTGGCCACCGAGCCAGGCGATCAGCGCCTCTGCGGTGGCGTTGTCGCCGGCGGTCACCGCGTGCTGGTAGCCGCGTAGCGCGGCGGCGAACGCGGGTGTCGTCCGCGCGACATCCGCGAGGCGCTGCTCCATGAGCCGCTCCACCTCGGCCGACAGCGCCTGCTCGTCGTCCTCGGCGACGTCGCCGGTCTCGATGACCTGCTCTTCGAGGGTGTAGAGCCAGGAGTCGACGACCGCCCGCAGCGCACTGGGTTGATGGGTCGCGGTGGTCAGCCGCTCGGTGAGGCGACGGTAGACCGTCTCCAAGCGGTGTAGTGGCGTCTCGGTTTCGGAGATCTGGATCTCGGTGGTGGCCAGACCTCGTCGTTTTGCCCGCTCGGCCAGCCACCGGGTGAAGAACGTTTTACCGGACCCGTATTCGCCGCGCACAGCATGGAACGCGGCGCCACCACGGGCTACCGTGGCCAGGTCTTCGTCCATCGCCGCGGCGAAACGGTCGAGGCCGACGGCGAGCAAGTCGAGTCCGGAGCGCGGCACTGTACCGCGCCGCAGGGCGTCGACCGCCTCGCGCCGACGTACCTCGCTCGCCTGACTGGTTGTCACACTCGCACTCCGAACTGGGCCTGAAGCATCTCGCGATCAAGCTTGACACTGCGATCGCCGTCTCGCAGAGATAACACAGAGTAGCCGTCAACGTTCAACAGCCGCTGCAGTGTGGCAGCGAAGAACTCGGGCCGGCGCGCGGCACGGCCCGCGCGCTCCGCGACCGCGCTGAGCGAGAGGGATCCGTCCGCGTCGAGCAACGCGTCGATCACCGTCGCCACAACCTGCTTGTCCGGGGCCTTGGGCACGAACGCACGCTGCGCGGCGTAAACCTCGGTGGCCACGACCCGCGCACCGACCGATTCGACCGGCGTCTCCACCGTGAACAGCGGCACCGCCGATTCCGGCTCAGGCTTGCGTCGACCAGGCTTGCGAACGGGACCGGACGGCTCGGGCAGCGTGGTACGTCGCTGGTCCCACCAGTCAGGGGTCACGGTCTCGGGGGAGAGCACATGCCACCCAGCCGGGACGAGCTCTTCGGACGGCAACAGCACCAGCACCGG
>DASZNR010000192.1:0-42748 GCA_035551175.1 Amycolatopsis sp.
CGGGAGGCGCGGGAGTTGCTCGCGCAGGCCCGGCAGGAGTTGCCGTTGGCGCGTAAGGCGTTGGCGGCCGGGGAGATCACCGAGCAGCACTTCACCGAAATCGCCCGGATCATGGCCCACGCCCCCGACTGGCTCACCCCCACACCCACACCGCCACCGAAGAATCCCTGCTCACCGTCGCCACACAAGCCGCCATCGGGACCGTCCGCAAAGTCGGGCGCCGAGTGCGGCACTACTGGGACATGGACGGCGCAGAACCCCGAGACCGAGAACGCGACCTCGCCCGGCCACTACGAGAATTCCGCTACCACTGGACCCGCACCGGACGATTCAGCTTCACCGGCGAACTCGACCCCGACACCGGCACCCTCATCGAACAACTCATGGTGCCCCTCGCCGCCCCCGACGCTACCGACCCGTCAGGGACCCCGGACCCGCGCACACCCGCCGAACGCCACGGCGACGCGTTCACCGCAATCATCGAACTCGCCGCCCACACCCCAGACCTACCCATCAAAGCTGGGGAACGGGCCGTCGCCACCATCACCATCAACCTGCACGACCTACAGAACACCGCGAAAACCGTACTGCTCGACGACGGCACCGCCCAACCAATCTCCGTCATCCGACGCATGCTCTGCGACGCCAAAATCTATCCCGCCGTCCTCGGCGGCGACGGCCAAGTCCTCGACCTCGGACGCTCCGCCCGCACCGCCCCACCATCACTACGACGTGCCCTCGCCATCCGCGACCGCGGCTGCACCTTCCCCGGCTGCCCACTCGGCCCCAAATGGACCGACGTCCACCACACCACCCACTGGGCCCACGGCGGCACCACCGACCCCACCACCTGCACCCTCACCTGCACCCGCCACCACCGCCTCGCCCACCACAGCAACTGGACCATCACCATCACCAACAACACCGTCTACTGGACCCCACCCACACTCATCGACCCCCACCAAAAACCCCTCCGCAACACCGCCCACGACCCACCACCCACCCAAATGAGGGCGGCGTGATGATCACCCACCCAGCCACCACGGGACTCCCGGCCGAACCGGGACTCACAGAAACGATCAACCCGGTGCGGACAACAAGTGATGCCTCCGTCAACGAGTGCATGAAACACGCACGACCACTCGACCTACCGCCGGACGACCACCACCGACTCACCAACCCCGATCAGCGCCGGATTTCCGCGACGGCGACCGGACGCCGGTCCCGCCGCGAGAGTTCGCACGCTTCCGCGACGCGGAAGGCTTCCAGCGCGTCGTGGACCGTCGCCGGGCTCGGGGTGCGGCGGGCGGCCACGGTGAGAAATGCTTCAAGCTCGGCGGCGTAAGCAGGGCGGAAGCGATCCATGAACCCGGCGTAGGGTGGGCCAGGCAGCGGCGCCATCCCGGGTTCCACGGAGCGGGCGGGCGTGCGCGCATCAAGACCGACGGAGGCGTTCGCGGCCGAGCCGTGGAGGTCGAGGCGCACGTCGTAGCCGGCGCCGTTGTAGCGGGTCAGATTGACCACGGCGAGAGTGCCGTCGTCGAGGGTGAGAGCCGCGGCGGCGGTGTCGGCGTCACCGGCGTCGGCGAAGAACTTGGCGCCGCGGTTAGCACCCAGTGCGCGGACCTCGGTGATTTCGCGGCCGGTGACCCAGCGGATGATGTCGAAGTCGTGCACACCGCAGTCGCGGAAGATGCCGCCGGAATGGGGCACATAGGCGGCGGGCGGCGGCTCGGCGTCGAAAGTCGTCGCGCGGATGGTGTGCAGCCACCCCAACTCGCCGCTCGCCACCGCGGCGCGCGCGGCCCGGTAACCGGCGTCGAAGCGGCGCTGGAAGCCGATCTGCACCGGCACATCGGAGTCCGCGATGCGGTCGATCACCGTCAGCGTGCCCTCCAGATCCGCGGCCACGGGCTTTTCGCAGAACACCGGAAGGCCGGCCGCCACCGCACGGACGATGAGCGATGGGTGCGCGTCGGTTGCCGCGGTGACGACCAGCGCGTCGAGGCCCGCGGCGAACAACCCGTCGATCCCGTCGGCGACCTCGACACCCAGCTTCTCCGCCACGGAAGCCGCGCGGGCGCGGTCGACGTCGGCCACCACGACCGACGACACCTGGGCAAACCCCTTGAGGGTCTCGGCGTGCGCGGTGCCGATCCGGCCGACGCCGGCCACACCCAACCTCATGATTTCCCTTCCCGAACCGGTACGGGTGCGGTGGTCGACCGCACCACGAGCGACGGGTGCAGCAGGTGCCGCACCGGCGAAGCACGTTCGCCGCGCACGCGTTCCAGCAGAGCGTCCAGCGCCAGCCGGCCCAGCTCGGCGCGCGACTGGTCCACTGTGGTCAGTGACAGGTGCCGCAACGAAGCCAAGGACGTGTTGTCGTAGCCGACCACGGACACGTCGGCCGGCACCCGCAGCCCATTTTCCTCCAACGCCGAGATCGCGCCGACAGCGTTGAAGTCGTTGCCCGCCACCAGTGCCGTCGGCAGGTCGCCCGCGCTCAGCAGCTCCAGCACGGCCTTCGCGCCCGCCGCGTCGGTGTGCTCGCTCGCCACCACAACCGGCTCGAGCCCGTGCGCGCGCATCGCTCGCCGAAACCCGCGGCGGCGCGCCGCGGCGCCGGCGGCGGCCCCGCCGTCGAGGTGCGCGATGCGCCGGTGCCCGAGACCGAAGAGGTGCTCCACCGCCAGTGCGGCGCCCGCTTCGCCGTCGTCGTTCACCGTGTCGACGCCGGACGCGCGCGACGTGCGCGACACGAGCACCACCGGGCATTGCCGCGCGGCCGCCTCGATCGCCGCCGCGGGCACCACCGGCGACAACAGGATGACCCCCGCCGGACGGAACGAGAGCAGGCTGCGCAACGCCGAGCTTTCCCGTGACGGCACGCGCCCGCCGGTGTTCAGGATCAGGTCGAAGCCGGCCGCGGAAGCCGCCGCGTCGAGCGCCTCCACGACGTCGGCGAAAAACGCGTTGCGCAGGTCGTTGACCATCACGCCCAGCACCGTCGAGGTGCGGCTCGCCAGCGAACGCGCCATCACGTGCGGCGAGTACCCCAGCTCGTCGGCCGCCTTCAGCACGGCCTCGCGCCGCTGCGCCGAGACCTGCGGCGAACCCCGCATCACCAGTGACACCAACGCGCGCGACACCCCCGCCCGCGCCGCGACGTCTTCCATGGTGACCCTTGACGGCATGCCGGCGACGCTACAAGCTTTGGAGCGCTCTAATCAAGCGCTCCCACCGGAGAGGTCGCCATGACCACGAGGATCCGCATCGCCGCCGCCCCGATCTCGTGGGGGGTGTGCGAAGTGCCGGGCTGGGGCCACGTCCTCGACCCACGAGACGTGCTCGGGCAAATGCGGGAACTGGGCGTCACCGCCACCGAGCTCGGCCCGCCCGGCTACCTGCCGCGCGATCCGGACGTTCTCACCCGGCTGCTCGGCGGCTACGACCTCGAGCTGGTCGGCGGATTTCTCGCCGTGGTGCTGCACGAAAATCCCGAAGCCGCGCTCGCCGATGCCCAAGCCTCCGCGGCGCTGTTGGCCGCGTGCGGTGCCGAGGTGCTCGTGCTCGCCGCCGCGACCGGGCTCGACGGCTACGACGAGCGCCCGACGCTGTCCGCCCACGAGTGGGCCACGCTCGTCACCACCGCCGGGAAGATCCGCGCCGTCGCCGCCCGCCACGGCCTGAAGACGGTGCTGCACCCGCACATCGGAACCCACGTCGAGACCAGAGCCGAGGTCGAGCGGTTCCTCGACGACTCGGACCTCCCGCTGTGCCTCGACACCGGTCACCTGCTACTGGGCGGCACGGATCCCGTCGACCTCGCCCTGCGCAACCCGGACCGGATCGGGCACCTGCATCTGAAGGACGTGCGCGGCGACCTGGCCGAAGCCGTCCGGCGCGGCGAGCTGTCCTACACCGCCGCCGTGGGGAAAGGTCTGTACGTCCCGCTCGGCGAGGGTGACGTGGACACCGAAACCATGGTTCGCTTCGTGCACGAGGCGGGGTACACGGGATGGTACGTGCTGGAGCAGGACACCGCGCTCGGTGAGCACAGCCACCTCGACGTCCCGAAACGGGACGTGGCGACGAGCTTCACCCACCTCGAGGAAATCGTCGGCCGGTTGGCCGGCTGACGGGCAACGACGCAGGGAGCGAGGAGCCACCGATGTCCCATCGCTGGACGCGCGGCGCGCGGAGACCGCGCGTGAGGGTGAAAGCGGGGCTGCTGGCCGTCGCCGGCGTGCTGTTGCTTTCGGCGTGCACCGGGCCCGCCGCCGAGCCGAAGACGAGCGCGCCCGGCGCGGCGGCGGCGGACACCGGACCGCTGAAGGTCGCGGTCATCACGCACGGCACCGCGGGCGACGCGTTCTGGAACGTGGTCAAGAACGGCGCCGAGCAGGCGGGCAAGGACCTGGGGGTGCAGGTCGAATACGCCTCCGACGGCGACCCGGGCGCGCAGGCCAAGCTGATCGACAACGCGGTCGCGCAGGGGATCGGCGGCCTGGTCGTCTCGATGGCGAACCCGGAGGCGTTGAAGCCGTCGATCGAGGCCGCCGTGCGCGCCGGTATACCGGTGATCACCATCAACTCCGGCGAGGACAAGAGCGCCGCATACGGCGCGCTGACCCACGTCGGCCAGAACGAGACGATCGCGGGACAGGAAGCCGGGAAGAAGTTCAGGGCGCTGGGCAAGAAGAAGCTGTTGTGCGTGATCCACGAGGCCGGCAACGTCGGGCAGCAGCAGCGCTGTGACGGCGCGAAGAGTTGCTTCGGGGGCCAGGTCGAGACGCTGCAGGTGGACATCTCCAATCCCACCGACGTCGAGTCGCGCATCCGCGGCGCCGTGCAGATCGACTCGTCGATCGACGCCGTACTGGCGTTGAATTCCCAGGTCGCGGCGCGGGCCGTGAGCGCGATCAAGTCGGTGAACTCGAAGGCGCAGGTCGGCACGTTCGACCTCAACGCCGATGTGGTGGCCGCGATCAAGGCGGGTGACGTGCTTTTCGCCGTGGACCAGCAGCAGTACGAACAGGGCTACCTCCCGGTGGTGTACCTCAAGCTGTACCGGGACAACGGGAACATCGTCGGCGGCGGGAAACCGGTGCTCACCGGACCCGACCTGGTCGACAAATCCACTGTGGACAAGGTTGGCCAGTACGTGCAAAGGGGCACCCGATGACGACCCTCGACGACCTCGACGAGCGGTTCGTGAAACCGCGCACGCTCGACCGGTTGGTGGTCCGGCCCGAGATCGGTGCGCTGCTCGGCGCCGTGGTGGTGTTCCTGTTCTTCACGTTCGTCACCGACAAGTTCTTCAGCGCCGGCGGCGCCGCGACCTGGCTCGACGACGCGGCGACGCTCGGCATCGTGTCCGTCGCCGTGTCACTGCTCATGATCGGTGGCGAGTTCGACCTGTCAGCCGGGGTGATGACGGCGTCGGCATCGCTGGTCACGGCGATCCTTTCGACGCAGGCCGGCTGGAACGTGTGGCTCGCGCTCCTCGTCTCGCTGGTGTTCGCACTGGCCGTTGGCGCGTTCAACGGCTGGCTCGTGATGAAGACCGGTTTGCCGAGCTTCATCGTCACACTCGGCACGTTCCTCGCGCTGCAGGGCGTCAACCTCGGCGTGACGCACGTGGTCACCGGCACCGTGCAGGTGTCGGGCATGCGTTCGGCCGACGGCTACGCCTCGGCCGGGTTCGTGTTCGCGTCCACCGTGGACGTCGGCGGCACCCCGTTCCAGATCTCCATCGTGTGGTGGCTCGGCGTGGTACTCGTGGCCGCGTGGCTGCTGGTGCGCACGAAGTTCGGCAACTGGATCTTCGCCGTCGGTGGCTCGGCGGCGAGCTCGCGCGCGGTCGGTGTGCCGGTCGTACGCACCAAGATCCTGTTGTTCATGGGCACGGCGCTCGCGGCCTGGCTCGTGGGCTCGATCAACATCCTGCGGTTCGCGAGCGTGCAGGCGAACCAGGGCATCGGGCTCGAGTTCCAGTACATCATCGCCGCGGTGATCGGCGGCTGCCTGCTCACGGGCGGGTTCGGCTCCGCCGTTGGCGCGGCGATCGGCGCGTTGATCTTCGGCATGGCGCGCCAGGGCATCGTGTTCGCCGGGTGGGACAGCGACTGGTTCATGCTGTTCCTCGGCATCATGCTGCTGGCCGCGGTACTGGTCAACAACGCCTTCCGGCGGCGCGCGGAAAGGGTCCGGCGATGAACCTGCTCGAAGTCCGGGGAGTCGGCAAACGCTACGGCAGCGTCGTCGCCCTGCATGATGTGTCCACTGTGGTCAATGCCGGCGAGGTCACGTGCGTGCTCGGCGACAACGGGGCCGGCAAGTCCACGCTCATCAAGATCCTCGCCGGCGTGCACCAGCACGACGAGGGCGAGTTCCTCGTCGAGGGCGAGCCGGTGCGGTTCGCCTCGCCGCGCGAGGCGCTGGACCACGGCATCGCGACCGTGTACCAGGACCTGGCGGTGGTGCCGCTGATGAGCGTGTGGCGCAATTTCTTCCTCGGCTCCGAACCGACGATCGGCGCCGGCCCGTTCCGGATGCTCGATCGGCGCAAAGGCCGGGACACCACCCGGAACGCACTGGCCGACATGGGCATCGACCTGCGGAACGTCGAACAGCCCGTCGGCACACTGTCCGGCGGCGAACGCCAGTGCGTGGCGATCGCGCGGGCGGTGTATTTCGGGGCGAAGGTGCTGATTCTCGACGAGCCGACGGCGGCACTCGGCGTGAAACAGGCCGGCGTGGTGCTGAAGTACGTGGCGCAGGCCCGCGAGCGCGGCCTCGGCGTCGTGCTGATCACGCACAACCCCCACCACGCCTATCCGGTGGCGGATCGGTTCCTGCTGCTCAAGCGAGGTGCGGCGTTGGGTTCCTACGAGAAGCCCGAGATCGGCATCGCCGAGCTCACCCGGCAGATGGCGGGCGGGGCGGAACTCGAAGCGCTGGAGCACGAACTGCGGGCGGTGGAGTCGTGAGCGCGCTGCACCGTCCACACGGGACGCTCGCCGACGAGCCCGACCCGATCCTGCTCACGCCGGAAAACGCCGGCTGGACGTACGCGGGATTGCGCGTGCTCAAGATCGGCCGCCGGTTGCCGCGCACGGTCGAGACCGGCGAGTACGAGGCGTTCGTGGTGCCGTTGTCGGGCTCGGTGACGGTGCGGGTCGACGACGAGCAATTCGACCTCGAAGGCCGCGAGTCCGTGTTCACGCGCGTGACGGACTTCGCCTACGTGCCGCGCGACGCCGAAGTCGAGCTGACATCCCCGGACGGCGCGCTGGTCGCACTCCCGATGGCCCGCTGCACGCGCCGCCTGGACCCGGCCTACGGGCCGGCCGAGGACGTGCCCGTCGAGGTCCGCGGCGCGGGCCGGGCGACTCGGCAGGTGAGCAACTTCGGGGTACCCGGGGTGTGGGACCACGCGGACAGGCTCAGCGCGTGTGAGCTGATCACGCCCGACGGCAACTGGTCCTCCTACCCGCCGCACAAGCACGACGAGGCGAGCGAGTGCGAGGTCGTGAACGAGGAGATCTACTACTTCCGCATCGCCGGCCGCGACGGCGTCACGCCCTCCCGCGAGGGCTTCGGCCTGCACCGCACGTACACCGCCGACGGCGAGCTGGACGAGGACGTGGCCGTGCGCGACGGCGACGTCTTCCTGATCCCCCGTGGCTACCACGGCCCGTGCGTGGCGGCGCCGGGCTACCCGATGTACTACCTGAACGTGCTGGCCGGGCCCGGCGACGAGCGCTCCATGGCGTTCTGCGACGACCCGGCACACGGCTGGGTCCGCAACACCTGGGCGACACAACCGCGCGACTCGCGCTGTCCCGTCACGGACTCCGACGGACGGGTGTCATGAACGCCTTCGCGCGTCCGGGGGCCGGCGAGCGGGGCTCCCGTGGCGCGCTGCGGCTGACGACGTCGCAGGCGCTGGTGCGCTGGCTGCTCGCCCAGCGCTCGGAGACGGTCGACGGACGCGAGGCGGCCCTGTTCCCTGGCGTGTTCGCGATTTTCGGGCACGGCAACGTCCTCGGCATCGGCACGGCGCTGGAGGAACACCGCGACGACCTGCCCGTGTGGCGCGGGCACACCGAGCAGGGCATGGGCCTCGCGGCCGTCGGCTACGCGAAGGCGACGCAGCGCCGCCAGGTGGGCGTGGTGACATCGTCGATCGGGCCGGGCGCGCTGAACCTGGTGACCGCCGCCGGTGTCGCGCACGCCAACCGGCTGCCCCTGCTGCTGCTGCCGGGCGACACGTTCGCCGGGCGTGCGCCCGATCCCGTGCTGCAGCAGGTGGAACCGTTCCATGACGCCACGGCGACCGTCAACGACGCCTTCCGCGCGGTGAGCCGCTACTTCGATCGGATCACGCGGCCGGAACAGCTGCTCGCGACGCTGCCGCAGATCGCTCGCGTACTGACCGAACCGGCGGACTGCGGGCCCGTCACGCTCGCGTTGCCTCAGGACGTGCAGACGGAGGTGTTCGACTTCCCGGAGACGCTGTTCGAGCCGGTCACCCACCGCGTGCCGCGACCGCGGCCGGACCGGCGAGCGGTCACGGAGGCGGCGGCGATGCTGCGCGCATCGCGACGGCCGTTGCTGGTCCTCGGCGGCGGCGTGCGGTACTCGGGCGCGGGCGGGCGGGCACTGGATTCGCCGTCCGGCACGGGATTCCGGTCACCGAGACCACGGCAGGCCGCACGCTCGTACCGCACGAGCACCCGCTCCACGCGGGGCCGCTGGGCATCACCGGCTCGGCGTCGGCGAACGCAGTGGCCGCCGAGGCGGACGTGGTGCTGGCCGTCGGCACCCGGCTGCAGGATTTCACCACGGCGTCGTGGACCGTGTTCTCACCACGGGTCCGGCTGGTCACGCTCAACGCGGCCGCCTTCGACGCGGTGAAGCACGGCGCGCTGGCCGTCGTCGGTGACGCGCTGGCTGGACTGGCGGATCTGTCCGCACAGCTGGAGAGCTGGCGGGTCGATCCACAGTGGAGCTCACGCGCCGCCGAGGAACGTGCGAGCTGGGACGCGCACATCGATTCCCTGCGCGCCGCCGAAACGCGGATCCCCAGCTACGCGCAGGTCGTCGGGGTGGTGAACGAACTGTCGCAGCCGCACGACTACGTGATGACCGCCTCAGGTGGCCTGCCCGGCGAGCTCATCGGCGGCTGGCGCGGCTCCGGCGAGGTGAGCATGGACGTGGAGTACGGCTTCTCGTGCATGGGTTACGAGCTCTCCGGCGCGTGGGGCGCCGCGATGGCGCACCCCGGTCTGGTGACGACGTTGCTCGGCGACGGCTCGTACCTGATGCTCAACTCCGACCTTTTCTCGGCGGCCTTCGCGGGCCACCCGTTCGTCGCCGTGGTGTGCGACAACGACGGCTACGCCGTGATCGCGCGGCTGCAGCAGGGCCAGGGTGGCAAGCCGTTCAACAACTTCTACACCGACTGCCGCACCACCCACGCCGCGTCACCACGCGTGGACTTCGCGCGGCACGCGGAAGCTTTGGGCTGCACGGTGTTCTCCGCGACGTCGGTGGCCGAGCTGCGGGACGCGTACGCCGCGGCGCGCGCGGCCGCGATCGAGCAACGGCGGCCGGCCGTGGTCGTGGTGCGCACGCTGCCGTCCGCGTGGACGGAGGCCGGTGCGTGGTGGGAGGTCGGTGTGCCGGAGCACCTGGCCGGCCGGGCCGAGTACGCCGACGGCAAACGCGCCCAGGTGCGCTACCTGGGCCGTTAGCGCGAGGTTGCGGCGTCATTTGCGAGCAACCGGCGGATCTCCTGCACGGCCGCGCGGCCCGCGCGGTTGGCTCCGACGGTGCTTGCCGAAGGCCCGTACCCCACGAGATGCAGCCGCGGTTCGGCGACGACGCGCGTGCCGTCCATGCGGATGCCGCCTCCGGTTTCGCGCAAGTGCAGCGGAGCGAGGTGGTCCAGCGACGCACGGAACCCCGTGGCCCAGAGAATCAGATCCGCCGGTTCGAACGTGCCGTCGGCCCATTCGACGCCGTCGGCCACGAGGCGGTCGAACATCGGCTTGCGGTCGAGGTAGCCCGCGGCCTGTGCGGCTCGCACCTCCGGCGTGACAGCCAGATCGGTCACGCTCACCACGCTCCGCGGCGGCAGCCCGCGGCGCACGCGGTCGTCGACCTTCGCGACGGCCTCGCGGCCCCAGTCCTCGGTGAACCGCTCGTCGCGCCACACCGGTGGGCGGCGCGTGACCCACGTCGTCGACTTCGCGACCGGCCCGATCTCCATGAGCAGCTGCACCGCGGACGTGCCACCGCCGACCACGACCACGCGGCGGCCGCGGAACTCCTCGGCTCCGGCGTAGTCGGCGGTGTGGAGCTGGCGGCCCAAGAACTTTTCCTGGCCCGGGTAGTGCGGCCAGAACGGCCGGTCCCAGGTGCCGGTCGCGCTCACGACGGCGCGCGCGGCCCACGTCTGGGCAGGCGTTTCGACGAGCAGGCGCTCCCCCGCGTCGCGGATGGCCGTGACGTCGACGGGCCGGTGTACGGGCAGGTCGAAGGTCTTTTCGAAGCGGCCGAAGTACTCGGAAACGACGTCACTGGCCGGGAGGTTCGGGTCAGGGGTACCCAACGCCAGGCCTGGGAGGTCGTGGATGCCATGGACCTTGGCGACGACGAGCGAGGGCCACCGGTACTGCCACGCACCGCCTGGCCGCTCGGCGTGATCGAGCACCACGAAGCCCGTCCCGTTCGCGAACCCGGCACGACGCAGGTGGTACGCAGCCGAGAGGCCCGCCTGCCCGGCCCCGATCACCACCACGTCGGTCTCGCGATCCGCAGTCTCACGATCCCCAGTCATACAACGTTCAACGAAATCGGTGATCGCGTATTTCGAGCGGTGGCTCACACGGCGCCGCGGTTGCGCCCGGCGTCCCGGCGGGGAGACCGCCGGGCGCCGGACGCAGCACGGATCAGCGCCGGCGGAGCGAGCGGATGATCATCAGGATGACCACGAGCAGGACAGCGCCGCCGGCAACCGGGAGCAGGCGTTTGGCGACGGACTGGCCGGCGTAGTCGAGGAGGTCGATGGCCTCGGTTTCGGTGGCGGGCACGCTGTGGAGCTGGGGTTTGGCCGAAGACGCCGCGGTGTCGGCGGCGGATCCAGCAGGTTCGCTGTGGGCGGTGGCAGCCTCCGAGGCGGAGCCGGCCGAGGTAGCGGCCGCGGGGGTAGCGGCGGCGGAGGTCGACGCGCCCTCGCTCGATGTGCCAGAAGTGCCTGCCGAAGAGTCGCTCGCCGCGGGCTCCGGCGACTTCAGCGAAGCCGCCAAGTTCGTGGCGAAGGTGTCGAGGATCTTCCCGCCCACCTCGGAGATCAGGCCTCGCCCGAACTGTGCCGGACGGCCGGTGATGGCGATGTCGCTGGCGACGTCGCCGTGCGTGCCGCCGTCGTCGGTCGACTTCAGGGTGACGGTGACGGTGGCGGCAGCCGTGCCGCCGCCACGGGAGTCCTTGCCGGAAGCCTTGATGACGACCTTGCGGGCCGCTTCGTCCTTTTCGAGAAACTCGCCGGAGCCCTTGTACAGCAACGAGATCGGGCCGAGCTTGACCTTCACCGTGCCGGTGAAGGAGTCGCCCTCCACCTTCGTGAGCGTGGCCCCCGGCATGCACGGGGCGACCCGCTCCGGGTCGATGACGGCCTGCCAGACCTCATCCAGCGGTGCCGGAACGGTGAATTCGTGGTCGAGCCGCACGGGCCGACCTCCCTTCGTGCGTCAAGCGTGCGAAAAACCGATGAGGCCCACCTTACGGCTGTAGCAGCCGGAAGGTGGGCCTCGTGCCGGATCAGGCTCCGACGGCGGCGGCCACTGCGCGGCCCGTGAGGACCCGCGCGAGGTGCTGCCGGTACTCGACGTCGGAGTTGCCGTCGGCGGCCGGGCTGGTGCCGTCGGCGGCGTGAGCGGCGGCCGCGCGGATCACGTCCGCATTGGCGGCGGCGCCGACCAGCGCCTGCTCCACGGCGGTGGCCCGCACCGGCGTGGAGCCCATGTTGGTGAGCGCGACGCGGGCCTCCTTGATCACGCCGCCCTCGGTGCGGGCGGTGGCCGCCACCGCGACCATCGACCACGCCTGCGCGACCCGGTTGAACTTCTCGTAGTGCGCCCGCCAGCCCGTGTGCTTCGGCAGGCGCACCTCCACCAGCAGCTCGTCGGGCTCCAGTGCCGTGGTGAAAAAGTCCTGGAAGAACTCCGCGGCGCCCACCGTGCGCCGGCCGCGGGGGCCGGCGATGACGAGCGTGCCCTCCAGGGCGAGCACCGGGGCCAGCAGGTCGCCCGCCGGGTCGGCGTGCGCGATGGCGCCGCCGAACGTGCCGCGGTGGCGCACCTGCGGGTCGGCCACCGTGTCGGTCGCCTCCTTGACGAGCGCGGCGTGCTCGGCGACCAGCGCGTCGCGTTGCACGTCGTAGTGCGTGGTCATCGCGCCGATCACGAGCACGTCGCCGTCTTCTCGAACGCCGCGCATCTCGGCGACCTTCCGCAGGTCGACGATCATCGACGGCGCGGCGAGGCGCATCCGCAGCACCGGCAGCAGGCTCTGCCCGCCCGCCAGCACCTTCGCGTCCTCGCCCGCCGCCGCGAGCGCCTGCACGGCCTCGTCCACACTGGACGGAGCCACGTACTCGAACGGGGCCGGGATCACTGCGCACCTCCGGAAGCGTCGATCGAACCGAGACCGCCACCGGCCTCCGAGCCGGGTCCTCCGACGGCCGTGGTTCCGTACTGGATGGCGTGCCACACCCGCATCGGCGTCAGCGGCATCTCGATATCGTTCACGCCGAAGTGGCGCACGGCGTCGACCACCGCGTTGACCACCGCGGGCGTGGAGGCGATGGTGCCCGCCTCGCCGACGCCCTTGGCGCCGAGCGGGTTCGTCGTCGACGGCGTCTCGGTGCGGCCCGTGGTGAACGACGGCAGGTCGGCCGCCGACGGCAGCAGGTAGTCGGCGAACGTGCCCGTGGTGAGCGTGCCGCTCTCGTCGTGCACAGCCTCCTCGTAGAGCGCCTGCGCGATGCCCTGCGCGAGCCCGCCGTGCACCTGACCGTCGACGATCAGCGGGTTCACGACCACGCCGACGTCGTCCACGCACACGTACGAACGCAGCTTGATCCGGCCCGTCTCCGTGTCGACCTCCGCGGCGCACAGGTGTGTGCCGTGCGGGTAGGAGAAGTTCTCCGGGTCGAACGTCGCGTCGGAGTCGAGCGAGGGCTCGACGCCGTCGGGCAGATCGTGCGCCGCGAACACGGCCAAGGCGACGTCCTGGATCGTCGTCGACGAGTCCGTGCCCTTGACCGTGAACTTGCCACCTGCGAACTCAAGGTCTTCCTCGGCACATTCGAGCATGTGCGCGGCAATCGGCTTCGCCTTCGCCACGACCTTCTCGGCCGCCTTCACGACGGCGATGCCACCGACGACGAGCGAACGCGAGCCGTAGGTGTCCATGCCCTTGTGCGACGACTGGGTGTCGCCGTGCAGCACCTCGACGTCCTCGAAGGGCACCCCGAGCTGGTCGGCCACGATCTGGCTCCACGCCGTCTCGTGCCCCTGGCCGTGGGCCGAGGCTCCGGTGGTCACCTCGATCTTGCCGGTGGGCAGCACCCGCAGCTGCGCGTACTCCCAGCCGCCCGCCCCGTAGTCCAGCGATCCGAGCACCCGCGAGGGCGCCAGACCGCACATCTCCGTGAACGTGGAGATGCCGATGCCGAGCTGCACCGGGTCACCCGAATCGCGCCGCTGCCGCTGCTCGCGCCGCAGGCCGTCGTAGTCGAAGAGCTCCTTGGCCTTCGCGGTCGCGGCCTCGTAGTTGCCCGAGTCGTAGGTCAGTCCGGCCACCGTGGTGAACGGGAACTCCTCGTGCTTGATCCAGTTCTTCTCACGCAGCTCCATGGGATCCATGCCGAGCTCGTCGGCGAGCTCGTCCATAATCCGCTCGACGGCGTAGGTCGCTTCCGGCCGGCCCGCGCCGCGGTAGGCGTCGGTGAGGGTCGTCGTGGTGAACACGTTGGTGCACGCGAAGTGGTACGCGGGGAACTTGTAGATCGCGTTGAACATGAACGCGCCGAGGATCGGCACGCCCGGGCCGACGAGCCCGTTGTAGGCACCCAGGTTTGCGATCAGCTCGACCTTCAGTCCGGTGACGGTGCCGTCGGCGTTCGCGGAGATCGTGATGTCCTGGATCTGGTCGCGGCCGTGGTGGGCGGTGAGGATCGACTCGGAGCGCGATTCGTTCCACTTCACCGGTTTTCCGAGCTTGCGGGCCACCAGGACGGCCATGATCTCTTCGGGCAGCACGGCGATCTTTCCACCGAAGCCGCCGCCGACGTCGGGTGCGATCACGCGCACCTTGTGCTCCGGCAACCCCAGCGTCAGCGCCATCATCACCCGCAGGATGTGCGGGACCTGCGTGGCCGACCACATCGTCAGCTGCGCGCCGGTCGGGTCGACGACACACGCGCGCGGCTCCATGAACGCGGGAATGAGCCGCTGCTGGCGGAAGCGGCGCTTGACCACGATCTCGGACGACGCGATGGCGTCCTCGACGTTGCCGCCGGTACCCGCTTCGGCCGAGTCGAACGCCCAGAACGCGTTCTTGTTGGTACCCAGCTCCTCGTGCACGAGCGGCGCGCCCTCGGCGAGCGCGGCCTCCATGTCGAGCACCACGGGCAGCTCGTCGTATTCGACGTCGATCGCCTCGAGCGCGTCGTGTGCCTCGGCGGCGCTGCGCGCGACGACGACGGCGATGCCCTCACCGGCGAAGTTCACCTGGCCGTCGGCCAGAACCGGCCGGCGCGGCGAAGCCATGTCCGGCGTGATGGGCCACGCACACGGCATGCCGATCGAGCCGTCCGGGTCCAGGTCCTTCGCGGTGTACACGGCGACGACCCCGGGCGACTGCTTGGCCGCGCTGGTGTCGAGCGACGTGATCTTCGCGTGTGCCATCGGGCTGCGCAGCACTGCGAGGTGCAGCAGACCCGGCAGCACGATGTTGTCGGTCCAGCGCGTGCGGCCCGTGATGAGCCGCTCGTCCTCCTTGCGACGGCGCGCTTTCCCGACTTCGGGTTCGATCGTGGAGGTCATCATTCACCACCCACGCCGACATGGTTGATCCGCTCGGCCGCGGGCCCGGCACCCGGGCTCATGTGGTGCGCGGCGTCGCGCACGGCCCGCACGATGTTCTGGTAGCCCGTGCAACGGCACAGGTTTCCCTCGAGTCCCTCGCGGACGGCCTGCTCGTCCGGGTCGGGATTGTCGGCAAGCAGGTCGATGGACTGCATGATCATGCCCGGCGTGCAGTATCCACACTGCAGGGCGTGGTTGTCGTGGAACGCTTGCTGCACGGGGTGGAGCTGTCCGTCGCGAGCGAGCCCCTCGACCGTGGTGACTTCGCAGCCGTCGGCCTGGACGGCGAGTACGGAGCAGGACTTAACACTGTGCCCGTCGAGGTGGACGGTGCAGGCACCGCAGTTGCTGGTGTCGCACCCGACGACGGTGCCTGTCTTGCCGACCCGTTCCCGCAAGTAGTGGACGAGCAGCGTTCTTGGCTCCACTTCGTCGGTGTAGTTCGTGCCGTCGACGGTGACGGTGATACGCATCAAAGGCCTCCAAGAGCAAATGCCCGCCTGCCCGGGAGGGGACCGGCGGGCCGGTTCGGGAACGGCCAAGGCACGGTGGTGATCGGCCTCACAGGCGAGCCTGCTACTCCTTTCGCACGCGGACAAGTCCTGATGTCGCACATCCGAGCCGCACTCCCGCATTTGCAGAATTATCACCGCCCGGTTCTCCGCAGATGCGGACCTCCGTCCGGGTGATTTTTCCACGCGCCCACCGGACCCGCCGGGTCCCGGATGGACAGTCGCGACATGGTCGACTTCCCGCTGGACATCGGGATTTCCGGTCAGCTGATCACGACTCGGACCGGACTCTCGCTCACCGCGAAGGGTTTTCCGCAGATTCTGGTCCACTATGGCCGTTTTTCCGCGTCCGCGTTGGAAGTCTGCGCCACGTTCCGCTGATGCGGATAGAAGAAAGGTCCCGCACCTCGGGTGAAGTGCGGGACCTGACGATCCGGGCTCAGTTGTGGATACGTCCGGACAACGCGGCGAGCCGACGTCCGGTGCCGCTCCAGCGCAGCGAAATGATCTCCGCGGCGATGGAGACCGCCGTCTCTTCGGGGGTGCGCGCGCCAAGGTCGAGGCCGATCGGCGAGGACAGGCGCTCCAGCTCGGTCTCGGTGAGCCCGGCCTCACGCAGCCGCGCGAAACGGTCGTCGTGGGTCTTGCGGGAGCCCATCGCGCCCACGTAGCCGACGCCGAGGCGCAGCGCGACCTCCAGCAGCGGCACGTCGAACTTCGGGTCGTGGGTGAGGACGGCGATCGCCGTCCGGCTGTCGATCCGACCGGCCTCGGCCTCGGCGGCGAGGTAGCGATGCGGCCAGTCGACGACGACCTCGTGCGCGTCGGGGAACCGGCTGCTGGTGGCGAACACCGGCCGCGCGTCACACACCGTGACCTGATAGCCCAGGTAGGAGCCCATACGGGCCATGGCAGCGGCGAAGTCGATGGCGCCGAACACGAGCAGCCGCGGCGGCGGCTCGAACGAGTTCACGAACACAGCCATGCCCTCACCGCGGCGCTGGCCGTCCGGACCGTAACGCAGCGTGCCGGTGCGGCCGGAGGCGAGCAGGCCGCGCGCGTCGTCGGCCACGGCATCGTCCATGCGCGACGAACCGAGCGAACCCTCGACCCGGTCGGCCCACACCACCATGCGCTCCCCGACCAGGCCGGCCGTCTCGTGCTCGATGATCGTCACGATCGCGACGGGCTCACCGCTGCGCACGGACTCGACGACCTTGCCGAGCTCCGGCATCGACTCGCGGTCGATGTGCTCCACGTAGATGTCGATGATCCCGCCGCAGGTCAGGCCCACCGCGAACGCGTCGTCGTCGGTCACGCCGTAGCGTTGCAGCACGGGCTTGCGCTCGGCGACCACGTCTTGGGCGAGCTCGTAGACGGCGCCCTCCACGCACCCGCCGGACACGCTGCCGGCGACGGTGCCGTCCGGCGCCACCACCATCGAGGCCCCCGGTGACCGAGGTGCCGACGAGAACGTGGCCACCACGGTGCCGAGCCCGACGGTTTCACCCGCCAGCCAGCGGCGGTACACGTCATCCAGTACGTCACGCATCGGTCATCTCCCCGAGCAGTTGTTCCAACGTCGCCAGGCTGTGCCCGGCCAGCAAGCGGTCGATGTGGGGCAGCGCGGCCACGATTCCGGACTGGACAGGTGTGTAGCCATCCCGCCCGGCGTGCGGATTGACCCAGAATACGGCGTGTGCCAGCCGCCGTAACCGGCCGAGCTGTTCCGAAAGCAGGCTCACGTCGCCGCGCTCCCAACCGTCAGAGAACACAACGACCACGGCGCGGCGCGCTATTCCGCGCCGGCCCCAGCGATCGAGAAAAATCCGCACGGTCTCGCCGAGCCGAGTGCCCCCGGCGAAATCGGGCACGGCGCTGCCGGCCGCGAGCATCGCCTGTTCGGGGTCGCGTTGCCGCAGCTGGCGCGACACGCGGGTCATCCGGGTACCGAGCGTGAACGTCTCGACGCTCGCCGGCGCGGCTCTCGTGAGGACGTGGGCGAAGCGCAGCAGCGCATCGGCGTACGGGCTCATCGAGCCGGAGACGTCGATCAGCAGCACGACCCGCCGTGGCCGGGTGCCGCGACGGCTGTGGACGAGCCGCACGGGCTCGCCGCCGTCGGCGAGCATGGCGCGCAACGTGCGCGACGGATCGAGCCGGCCCCGATTGGCGGGCCGGCGACGCGCGGCGCGGCGCCGGGGCGGCACGGGATTGAGCATGGCGAGGAGTTCGCGCAGATGCTCGCGTTCGGCTTTGGTGAGCTCGGCGAGATCGCGGTGGCGCAGCACTTCGTGATCGCTGGCGGCGACCTTGAGGCTGTCGGGATTGTCCTCGCTTTCGGAACTGCCCTCCGCAGTTGCGGTCAACGGCGCGATCCGGGCCCGCTTCTGCGCCGGTGCGCCCTGCTTGTTCCGGGGCAACTCGTCGGGGCCGAACCAGCGTGCGAAAGCTTCTTCGTACCGCGGCAGGTCGTCGGGGTCGGAGCACAGCGTGAGCCGGCCCGCCCAATAGAGCTGGGTGGACTCCGAGATGTCCACCTCCGCCACGGCCGCCAGATACGCCTGCACCCGCCGTGCATCACAGGCGACCCCGGCGTCTCGCAGCGCCGCCGCGAACCCCGCGTATCCCGCCAGCGGGTCGGCGACTTCGGTGTCCATACCCCCATTGTGCAACGAATCCCGCTTCAGGGGCGCGCTGCGGTCACCGGGCACGTGTGCCGCCCTCCCCGCGGCGGGGCGCGCACCCGACGGCTCCACGCTGTGACCAGGGTGCGGTCGACGGTCGACGAAATCACCCGAACTGTCCACAGTGGATTATGGGGCCCCGGTCAGGAGAAGAGCGTGTCGAGTTTCGCGCGGACGCGGTCGAGGTCCTCGCTGTACTTGAGAACGGCACCGAGGGTGCGGGCGGCGACGGTGGCGTCGAGTTCGGTGCGGTTGAGAGCCTGCAGCGCGCGGGCCCAGTCGAGGGATTCGGCGACGCCAGGGGGTTTGAGGAGGTCCATTTCGCGAAGGCGGTGCACGGCGTCGGCGACCTGGCGGGCGAGGGTTTCGCCGATGCCGGGAATGCGGCGGCGCAGGATGGTGATCTCGCGGGACAGGTCGGGGTGTTCGAGCCAGTGGTAGAGGCAGCGGCGTTTGAGCGCGTCGTGGACTTCGCGGGTTCGGTTCGAGGTCAGGACCACGAGCGGAGGCTGCTCGGCGCGGACCTCGCCGTATTCGGGGATCGTGACGGTGTATTCGTCGAGCAGCTGCAGCAGGAAGGCTTCGAATTCGTCGTCGGCGCGGTCGATCTCGTCGACGAGCAGCACGCACGGCGCGGTGGTCAACGCACGCAGCAGGGGCCGCGCGAGCAGGAACCGCTCGGTGTAGAGGGACCGCTCGGCGGTGTCCGCGTCGAGCCGGCCGCCCTCGGCCGCTTCGAGGGCACGCAGGTGCAGGAGCTGGCGCGGAAAGTCCCATTCGTACAGAGCTTGCGCGGCGTCGATGCCTTCGTGGCACTGCAGGCGCACGAGCGGCAGGTCGAGTGCCGCCGAGAGGGCGAGCGCCAGCGACGTCTTACCGGTGCCGGGTTCACCTTCACAGAACAATGGGCGGCGCAGCCGCAGGGCGAGGAAACCCGCCGTCGCCAAGCCCTCGTCGGCGAGGTACCCGGTGGTGTCGAGCGCGGCGGTGAGCTGTTCGGGCGAGGCGAGGGACTCGGTCACACCCACGATCGTAGGGCCCGGCGGCAGCTTTTCGCCCGTCATCCCGGTGTTTCCGGCATCCGTCGCAGGTCAGCGGGCCGGTCGACGTCCTGCCCGCTGCCGAGATCACCGCACTCGACGAGCTCGACGTCCGTCCGCCCGCGCAACCAGTCGCGCGCACCACGATCCCCTTGCGCCGACGTCGCGATCTCGCTCCACCACCGCCGGCCGAACACCACGGGGTGGCCCGGCACACCGCCGTAGGCCGCCCGCCGCACGGACTCCGCGGACGCTCCCGCCGCCACCCGCGCCAGCGCCTGGGCCGGCACCCAGGGCAAATCCACCAGATGCACCAGGACCGCGCCGATCTCCACGGGCAGGGACGCCAAAACAGTCAATCCGGCCCGCAACGACGCGCCCATCCCGCTCTCCCAGCCCTCGGCGTACACCGCGGCTTCGGGCTCGGACAGCAACGCCCGCACGTCATCGGCCGCTGCACCCACCACCACCCGCACCGGCGCGCAGCCCGCTTCGCCGAGCGTCCGCACCGCTCGCCGCACGAGGGGCTCACCATCGAGTTCGACGAGCGCTTTGGGCCCGCCGAAGCGCCGTCCCGCGCCGGCGGCCAGCAGCAACCCCGCCACTTGCCCAGCCGCGCCGCTCTCCGCCCGCCCGGTCGCCGACGCGGTTTCGCCTCGGTCAGCCACGAGCGGCCTTCGGTGCGGAGACGGCGAGGTCGGCGGCGATCGCCTTGGCGGTGTCGAGCAGCGGGGGCACCAGGTCGCTGCGGACCACGTCGACGGGAGTGCGGCTGGCGTGCGTGGAAATGTTCACCGCGGCGACGGCGCGGCCGAAGCGGTCACGAATCGGGGCGGCCACCGAGCGGAGGCCCTCTTCGAGTTCCTGGTCGACCATGGCCCAGCCCTGGTCGGCGACCTTGGCGAGCTCGGCTTGCAGAGCGGCACGGTCGGTCAGTGTGTGGTCGGTGAGGCGGTCCAGCTCGGCGACCATCAGGTAGGCCTCGAACTCCGCCGGGCTCATGTCGGCGAGCAGCACGTGGCCCATCGACGTCGCATACGCCGGGAATCGGGTGCCGACGTTGATGCTGACCGTCATGATCCGCGAGACCGCGACGCGTGCGATGTAGACGATGTCCGGCGCCTCCAGCACGGACACGGAGCTGGATTCACGCACCTGCGCGGAAAGCCGTTCGAGGTGCGGCTGCGCGATTTCCGACAGCGACATACTCGACAGATACGCGTACCCGAGATCAAGCACCCGCGCGGTGAGCGAGAAGTACTTTCCGTCGGTGCGCACGTAACCGAGGTCCACGAGTGTGAGCAGGAACCGGCGCGCGGCGGCGCGGGTCAGCCCGGTGATCCGCGCGACGTCGCTGAGCGTGGGATGCGGCGCCTCGGCGCTGAACGCCTTGATCACCGCGAGCCCCCGCTCCAGCGACTGCACGTGGTGCGCGCCGCGTTCGGCCGGATCGTCGGAGTCCATGAGGCGCACCCTATCCGGCGTCGGTGACCTGCGCCGTCGGCTCTCCCAGTTCGGCGAGGGTGCGCTGGGCGATTCCCATCGCCGTATTGGCCGCGGGCACCCCCGCATACACGCCGGCGTGCATCAGGACCTCGCGGATCTCCGCCGCGGTGAGCCCGTTGCGGATCGCCGCACGGACGTGCATCGCGAGTTCGTCGTGGCAGTGCAGCGCGGTGAGGGTGGCGAGCGTGATGCAGCTACGGGTCTTGCGGTCGAGCCCGTCGCGGGTCCAGATCGAACCCCACGCCGCTTCGGTGATGTAGTCCTGGAACGGCTTGCTGAAGTCCGTGGTCCTGACCACCGCACGGTCGACGTGCTCGTCGCCGAGTACCTCGCGGCGTACCTTCATGCCGGCCTCGTAGCGTTCGTCGCTCACTGCGTTCCTTCCGTGATGTGGCCGAGGATGAGCCGGGTGAACTCCTCCGGCTGCTCGTAACTGCCGAGGTGCGCGGCGCCCGCGACGATTTCGAGCCGCGCGCCGGCCACGCCTTCGGCGATCAGCGTGCCGTGGGGTTCCGGCGGAGTCGAGGGGTCGTCGGCGCCGGCGATCACCAGTGTCGGCACGTCGATCTTCGGCAGATCGGCGAGCAGGTCCATCGTTTCGATCACGCCGCAGCACGCGGCGTACCCCTCGTCCGGGCAGTCCTCCATCATGCGACGCAGAAACGTCACCTGATCCGGGTGCGCCCGCACGTACGCCGACGTGACCCAGCGGCTGATGCCCGCCTCCGCGATCGCCGCCGTGCCCTCGGCGCGCACCACCCGCGCCCGATCCACCCAGCCCTCGGGCGGGCCGAGTTTCGCCGACGTGCAGCACAATGTGAGGCTTCGCAGCCGCTCGGATGCATGGATTCCGAGCCACATCCCGGTCATCCCACCCAGCGACAACCCGGCGAAATGCGCTTGCTCGACGCCGAGGTCGTCGAGCAGCGCGAGGACGTCTTCACCGAGATCGGCGAGCTCGTAGGGGCCCTCAGGCACCGGCGAACCGCCGTGGCCGCGCGTGTCATACCGCACGACCCGGAAACCCCTCTCCACGAGCGGCGCCACCTGAGGCTCCCACATGCGCAGGTCGCTGCCGATCGAGTTGGAGAACACCACCACCGGGCCGTCGTCAGGACCTTCGACGACCCGGTGCACCCGCACACTCACTGCGCTCGAACCTCCACACTGGACACTCCACAATGGGCACTTCAACCCAGGCCCGTCAGAGCGAGAGGAAGACCGTCTCGTTTTCGCCCTGCAACCGGACATCGAAGCGATAGCCGTCTTCGGTCTTCTTCGCCACCAGGGTGTCGCGGCGCTCGGCGGGCACGCTCGCCAACACCGCATCGCCCGAGTTGTCCTGGTCCTCGAAGTAGATCCGCGTGATCACGCGGTTCAGCAGTCCCCGCGAGAACACCGACACGTCGAGGTGGCGCGCCTGGTCGCCGCGCTCACCGGGCACCACACCCGGCAGCACCGTGAGGATTCGGAACTCGCCGTTTTCATCCGTGGGGCACCGGCCGAAGGCTCGGAACCCGGACTCGCCACGTCCACGCGGGTCGTCGGGATGGTCGAAGCCGCCCTTCGGATCGGCCTGCCAGGTTTCGATCAGCGCGTCGGGGACCACCGCGCCGGCGCCGTCGGTGACCGTGCCGCGGATCCAGAACGCGCCCTCGGTACCTTCCGGCACCACGAACGGACCGTCTTCCCACGGCAGCGCGATCGACAGGTACGGGCCGACGGTTTGCGACGGCGTGGGGAGCAGATCGCTCATCAGTCCTCGTCCTCCTCGTCCTCGAACACCGACTGCTCCCGGCCCCTCACCACGATGTCGAAGTCGAACGCCAGCGCCCACTCCGGCACGGTCCGCTCCAGGTTGAAGCGCGAGATCATTCGCTGACGCGCCTTCTCGTCGGGAATCGAGTTGAAGATCGGGTCCTGCGAAAACAGGGGATCGTCCGGGAAGTACATCTGCGTGACCAGTCGCTGCGTGAACGCCGAGCCGAACACGGAGAAGTGGATGTGCGCGGGACGCCAGGCGTTGTCGTGGTTCTTCCACGGGTACGCACCGGGCTTGATGGTGGTGAACTCGTAGCGCCCCTCGTCGTCGGTGAGGGTGCGGCCGAGGCCGTCGAAGTTCGGGTCGAGCGGCGACGGCCACCGGTCACCGGTGTGGCGGTAGCGGCCGCCGGCGTTGGCCTGCCAGATCTCGATGAGCGAATTGCGGATCGGACGGCCGTCGCCGTCGAGCAGCCGCCCGCCGAGGATGATGCGCTGACCCTGCGGCTCGCCGTCGTGCTGGCGCGTGAGGTCGTTGTCCAGCTCGCCGAGCCGTCCGGGGCCGAGCAACGGCCCGGTGACCTCCGTGAGCATCTGCGGGAGCAGGACCAGCGGCTGCGACGGGTGGCGCAGCTTCGTGGACCCGTAGCCGTCGTAGTCCAGTGGCGGGTTCGTCCCCTCCGGCTCCCGCGCGTAGCGGGGCAGGCGGAGATCAGTGGGTGAGGCCACAGTTCCTCCCTGTTCGATCAGCGGTGTTCGATCAGCGGATGTTCGATCACTGGCGTTCGATGACGACGGCGAGCCCCTGGCCCACGCCGATGCAGATCGCGGCGACGCCATAGCGGCCGCCCGTCTTGTGCAGCCGGTAGGCGAGCGTGCCGAGGATCCGGCCGCCGGACGCGCCGAGCGGGTGCCCGATCGCGATGGCACCACCCTGGGCGTTGACCAGCTCCGGGTCGAGCCCCTTCCAGTCCTTCAGACAGGCCAGCGACTGCGCCGCGAACGCCTCGTTGAGCTCCACGGCCGCAACGTCTTCCCAGCCGATCCCCGCGCGCTCCAGTGCGATCTCCGCCGCGCGCACGGGGCCGATGCCGAAGACGTTCGGGTCGACGCCCGCCGCGCCGCGCCCGGCGATGCGGGCCAGCGGATCTTTGCCGAGCCGCTTGCCGGCTGCTTCGTCGCCGAGCAGCAACGCCGAGGCGCCGTCGTTGAGCGATGACGAGTTGCCCGCCGTCACGGTGCCGCCGTCACGCTTGAACGCCGGCTTCAACTTGGCCAGCTTCTCCACTGTGGAGTCCGGGCGGATGCCCTCGTCACGCGCGAGCTCGACGCCCTCGACCGGCACCACGTGATCGTCGTAGAAGCCCTCGTCCCACGCGCGGGCGGCGTTGACGTGGCTGCGCACCGCGAACTCGTCCTGTTCTTCACGGCCGAGGCCGTAGCGTTGGGCGAGGTACTCGGTGGAGTCGCCATTGGAGATCACGTACTCCTCCGGCATGGCCGGGTTGACCATGCGCCAGCCAAGCGCCGAGTTGTACAGCGTCTGATTGGCCGCCGAGAACGCCTTCTCCGGCTTGGCCATCACGAGCGGCGCACGGCTCATCGACTCCACACCGCCGGCCGCGATCAGCGATGCGTCGCCGACCTGGATCGTGCGGCTCGCCTGGATCACCGCGTCGAGGCCCGAACCGCACAGACGGTTGAGCGTGCCACCTGGCACGGACGTCGGCCAGCCGGCGAGCAGCGTCGCCATGCGCGCCACGTTGCGGTTGTCCTCGCCACCCCCGTTGGCGTCACCGAAGTACACCTCGTCCACAGTGGACGGATCGAGATCGTTGCGCTCGGCGAGCGCGCGCAGCACGGTCGCCGCCAGGTCGTCGGGACGCACTTTCGCCAGCGCGCCGCCGTGGCGGCCGAACGGGGTGCGGACCGCGTCGAACAGGAAAACGTCGCTCATTTGCCGGCCTTCTTCAGCTCGCGAAGCAGGGACAGTTCTTTCTCGGTCGGCGCGGGCGTCGTCGGGAGGTCCGCCGCCACCTTCAGTTTCCACCCGGTCGCCGCGACGACCTGTTCGGCCTCCACACCGGGATGCAGCTCGGTCAGGGTGAGCTCGGAGGTCTCCGGATCGGGTCGCATGATGCCGAGGTCGGTGATGACCAGCGTCGGGCCCGCGCCGCGCAAGCCGAGCTTCTCGCGGTCGCCCTTTCCGGTGCCGTGACCAAACGAGGTGACGAAGTCGACCTTGTCCACGAACGAGCGCGGACTTTGCCGCAACACGATGAACACCTCCTTGCACGAGGCGGCGATCTCCGGTGCACCGCCCGCGCCAGGGAGGCGAACCTTCGGATCGTGGTAGTCGGTGCCGATCACGGTGGTGTTGATGTTGCCGAACTTGTCGAGCTGCGCGGCACCGAGAAACCCGACGTCGATGCGCCCGGGCTGCAGCCAGTAGTTGAACACCTCCGGCACGCTCACCACGGCGTCGGCGGTATCCGCCAGTTCGCCGTCGCCGATCGACAGCGGCAGGCGCGCGGGCTTGGCGCCGAGGCAGCCCGACTCGTAGATCAGGGTGAGGTTCGGCGCGTGCGTGCGCCGCGCCAGGTTGGCCGCGGTGCTCGGCAAACCGATGCCGACAAAGCAGGACGAACCCTCGTGCAGGGCCCGCGCCGCGGCGATGCTCATCATCTCGTCGGCGGTGTAGTCACTCATGCCGTCACCCCGGTCAGCTCGGTCAGCCACTTGGTGAACTCCTCGCGATCGCGCCCGATCGGGTCCCACGCCTGGTAAGCCGAGTTGTCCCGCTCGTAGTAGCCCGCCGCGTACGACGGCTTCGCCCCTCCCGGCGCCAGCGCGACGGCGGTGACCGCCCACGTCGGCAGCACCACCGCACCCGGCCGCGGCTCCAGCTCGTCGACGATCTCCTCGACGGTGACCAGCGACCGCTTCGCCGCCAGCACCGCTTCCTTCTGCACACCCGCGATGCCCCACAACTGCACGTTGCCCGCCCGGTCGGCACGCTGCGCGTGGATGATCGTGACGTCGGGGTTCAGCGCCGGCACGGCCGTGAGCTGCTCACCGGTGAACGGGCAGGTGATCGGCTTGATCGTGTCCGTCTGTGCCGGCAGATCCGTGCCCGTGTAGCCGCGCAGCACGGCGAACGGCAGGCCGGACGCGCCCGCGACATACCGGTTCGCCATCCCGGCATGGCTGTGTTCTTCGAGCTCCAGCGGCACCGGCCAGCTGTGCTGCACGGCATCGCGGAAGCGGTGCAGCGAACCGACGCCCGGGTTGCCGCCCCACGAGAAGATCAGCTTGCTCGCGCACCCGGCGCCGATCAGCTGGTCGTAGACGATGTCGGGGGTCATCCGCACGAGCGTGAGATTCTTGCGCCCCTGCCGGATGATCTCGTGTCCGGCCTCGACCGGGATGAGGTGCGTGAACCCCTCGAGCGCGACGGTGTCCCCGTCGTGGACCAGCTCGGCGACCGCCTCGCCGAGCGACAGCACCCTAGCCATCGCGAGCCTCTCCGTCCCTCGTGTGACAACTACCCGTGTGCCAGCTACCCGTGTGACAACTACTGGCGAGCACCAGCTGGCGAGCACTCGCGACAGGCGCTGAACGTGCGATGAGCGCGAGCCGCAGCGTGAGATGTTCGTATCGCGCACACAAGTTCTTCATAAGAACATAGCATGCCCGTCGGCCCAGTGCGAGTGAAGGATCCGGCCCCGCCGAAGCCGCTCACGAGCGAGCTCGTGCGGCCGCGCCGCGCCGACTAGGCTTCCGGCATGCCCGAACGTCCCCTCATCGCCGTGGCACGCTGGATTCCCGACGAGGCGGTGAAGGTGCTCTCCGACGCCGGCGAAGTGCGGATGTCCGGACTCGACCGCCCGCTCACGCCGGACGAGCTGAGGTCGTTCGTGGCCGGTTCGTCGGCGATCGTCTCGATGCTGCACGACCGGATCGACGACGCCGTGGCCGAAGCGGCCGGGCCGGAGCTGGCCGTGGTGGCGAACGTGGCCGTCGGCTACGACAACGTCGACGTGGCGGCGCTCGCCGCGCGCGGGGTCACGGTGACGAACACCCCGGGTGTGCTCACGGACGCGACGGCGGATCTCGCGTTCGGCCTGCTGCTGGCCCTCACGCGCCGGCTTGGCGAGGGCGAGCGGCTGTTGCGGGCGCGCGAGCCGTGGTCGTTCCACCTCGGGTTCCTGCTCGGATCCGGGTTGCGGGACAAGACTCTCGGCATCGTCGGGCCCGGCCAGATCGGCCGGGCGATGGCCGAGCGTGCCGCGGCGTTCGGGTTGCGAGTCGTCTATTCGGGACGGTCGGAGAAGCCGGGCTTCCCCGCCGAGTTCGTGTCGTTCGGGGAACTGCTGTGCCGCGCGGACTTCGTGTCGCTGCACTGCCCGCTCACGCCCGAGACGCACCACCTGATCGACGCCGAGGCGTTGCGCGCGATGAAGCCCGGCGCGTACCTGGTGAACACCACCCGCGGGCCGGTCGTGGACGAGGCCGCGCTGGCCGACGCGCTGGAAGCCGGCGAGATCGCAGGTGCCGCGCTCGACGTGTTCGAGCACGAACCCGCCGTCGAGCCGCGGCTCCTGACGCGCGACGACGTGGTGGTCACGCCGCACCTGGGGTCGGCGACCGTCGAGACGCGCACCGCGATGGCCGTGCTGGCCGCTCGAAACGTGACCTCGGTACTCGCCGGGGGCGCACCGCTGACGGAGGTAGCACCGTGACCCGTGTCGTCATCGCCCCCGACAAGTTCAAGGGCAGCCTCACCGCGGTCGATGCGGCCGCGGCGATCTCCCTCGGCGTGCGCGACGCGCTGCCCGATGCCGACATCGCCGCCTGCCCGGTCGCCGACGGGGGCGAAGGTACGCTCGAAGTCCTGGAGAACGCGGGCGGGCAGCTCATCCACCTGCGGGTACGCGGGCCGCTGGACACCCAGGTCGACGCCCGGTACGTCGTGCTGGAGGACACCGCCTACATCGAGTCGGCACGGGCCTGCGGCATCGAGTTCGTGGCGCCGACGCCGGAAACCGCACTGGCCGCGCACACGTGGGGCGTCGGCGAACTGCTGGGCGACGCGCTCGCGCGTGGGGCTTCGCAGCTCGTGCTGACCGTCGGCGGCACCGCCAGCACCGACGGTGGCGCCGGCATGCTGGCCGCACTCGGCGCCGGCGTGCTCGACGCGTTCGACGCCCCCGTCGGCCTCGGCGGCGGGACGCTCGCCCGCGTCGCCAAGGTCGACCTCCAACCGGCCCGCGAACGGCTCGGCTCGGTCTCCGTGACGGTCGCGACGGACGTGACGAACCCCCTCGTCGGCCCCGACGGCGCGGCCGCGGTCTTCGGCCCGCAAAAGGGCGCGCGACCTCAGGAAGTGCGGGAGCTCGACACCGCACTCGGCCACTGGGCCAGTGCCTTGGTCGCGGCGGGGACCCCGGACGTCTCGCAGATCCCTGGCGCGGGCGCAGGCGGCGGCGTCGCCGGTGGGGCCATCGCGGGCCTCGGCGCCGAAGTGGCGTCGGGATTCGATCTCATCGCCGGCCTCACCGGCGTCGACGGCGCTCTGCGGGGCGCCGATCTCGTGATCACCGGCGAGGGGTCACTCGACTCACAGAGCCTCTCCGGCAAGGCCCCCGCGGGCATCGCCGCGCGGGCGAACCGAGCCGGCGTCCCACTGATGGTGCTCGCCGGCCGTATCCAGCTCGACGCCGCAGACCTCGCCACCCTCGGCGTCGTCGGCCACAGCGCCCTCATCGACCACGCCCCGTCCCTCGACCACGCGCGCACCCACGCGGCCGACCTGCTGCGCTCCCGCGCCCACGACCTCGTCCGCGCCTGGGCCGAAACCCGCTGACGCTGGGAACGGACCGGCCGAAGGCGGCGCCACGCCGAGGCACGGGCGAGCACCCTTCGCTCGCGCGCACACGCGCGTAAGGAAAACCAGCGCCCAACGAGCGTCATGGCCGGGCAGCGCCAGCCCGTCGGGCCCGCGGCAACGCGGTCGCCAGTCAGAGGTCAGCGGAAGCTCAGCGCGCGCCGATACGGCGTGCGCTTGCGGGCTGGCACGCGTCAGTCGGTCTTCTGGGGCAGCACGGCGAAGGCCACGTCGCCCGTTTCGTCCTGCTGGACGTCGAGGACCTTGTCGTCGAGAAGAGCTGCGGCCTGAGGTTCGAGGAAGACCTTCGCGCCACCGTCGGTGCCCACGACGCGGTCGCCGTCCTGCGGGGCGGGCGCGACCGACAGGGCAAGTTGGGCGCCTTCGCCCTCCATGCTCTGCAGCGCGAACCGCAGCCCGCTGTCATCGGCGCCCTGCTGGGCGGTCAGCGCGGAAATCGCCTCGGCAGCGGCTTCAGTCACGGTCAGCATCTTCGGCCTTCCCTTCGTCGCGGTCGGATGCGATGGGTTTTCACGCTAGGGGCCGCTCAGGGGGCGCGCAGTGTGAGCGGTACACCCGGCCGTGCGAGGTGGGGCCGGTCACAAAAACGTTTGAAATCGGGGCGTTCTGCCCATCGAGCACGCCGGCCCGTGGAAGAGGTCGGCGTCCGAACAGAGGTGATCGAGCTGTCGCCAGTATCACAAGTGTTCAACGTCTTCATCAGGTTCACAAGTTTGTGAAATCGAGGTAGCGTCACGATCATGACCACCACCAGGTGGGCGCCCCGGCAACCGCCGTTTTCCCGGGAACCGCGGCCGCCCGAGCGTCACGACCACGAGCTCGGCGGGCACGCCGCGTGGTACCTCGTCGCGGGCGCCGTCACCACCGGCGTGCAGGCGGCGCTCTTCCTCGCCCTGCGCTCGGAGCTCGGCTCGCAGTGGGCGAACCTGGTGGCCATCGCGATCACGACCGTCGGAAACACCGAGTTCCACCGCCGCGTCACTTTCGCCGGCCGTACGAGCAACGCCGGCAGGCGCCACCTCCAGGATCTGTTGACCTTCGTCTTCTACGCCGGCTACGGCTCACTCATCCTCGCCGGCCTCGGCGCGGTGGTCGAGCACCCGACGGCGGCGGAGGAAACGATGAGCCTGCTGGCGGCCAGCTTCGTCGGCGGCGTCGTCCGGTTCGCCGTGTTGCGGTGGTGGGTCTTCGTGTACCACCGGAACCCCCGCTGATCACCGGCCGCGACCAGTCGCGCGCGGCTCGGGACCGGGCTGCACTGAAACGCGTTCTACCCCCGGTGGCGAACACCCTCTGTTGCGCTACAGCAGGGTCACTCTTCGTGAGGTCCGCAATGGACAGTCCGCACATTCTGCGAGCCGTGATTCGTACTGTGCGTTGCCTGGTCTCGATTTCATCAAGACCACTGCTGCTAACGGGGTATTCGTAGTTGAAATCTGGACTGCCGGGCTGCGCCCCGCATAGGGTTACGGAGCGTCGCAACGGGCGCGGCGGCGAACCGATCATCCGGAGTAGCCGCGATCCGCAACATCACAGATTGTTGACCCCAAGACCAGCGACGGTCACAGGGTCGCCGGGGAGACGACCATGACAGCACCGTCGAAGCCAGCGGGCTCGGAACCTGTCGCCGACGAAGGCGAAGTTCCGGGCTATTCGGTTCCCGTGACGATGCCCCGGCCCAGCGGACGGCTCACCAAGGAAGACCTCGATCCGCTGGTTCGCGCGGCAGGCCGCAACGACCCCCGCGCGATCACCGAGCTGCTGCGCGTGCTGCGGCCCGTGATCGCCCGCTATTGCCGCGCCCGCATGGGCGGTCGGGATCTTTCCTACCTTTCGGCCGACGACGTGGCCCAGGACGTGAGCGTGGCCGTGCTCAAGGCCCTGCCCGAGTACCAGGACCGCGGCGGCTCGTTCCTGTACCTCGTGCACGCCATCGCGGCCAACAAGGTCGCCGACGCCTACCGCGCCGTGGCGCGCGACCGGTCCGAACCGGTGCCGGAATTGCCGGAGCGGCCGTTGGTCGGCAACGAGCCCGAATCCCACGCACTGCGGCTGGACCTCGGCTCGCGGCTGCACGAGCTGCTCGCGCGTCTCGCCCCGCTGCAGCAGGAAATCCTGACCCTGCGGATCGTCGTGGGTCTCTCGGCCGGCGAAACCGCCGAGACGCTCGGCATCTCGGCGGGCAACGTCCGCGTCACCCAGCACCGCGCGCTCACGAAGCTGCGCGAAATGGTCCAGGGCGAAGACTTCTGAAACTCGTGAGTGCCGCGTCCGGTTCTCACCGGCGCGAACACTCACGAGCGGTTCTGCCCGGCGCGTGCGGCTATCGCCGAGAGCGCGCAGCACGCCTGGCCCTGGGTGATGGTTCCTTCTGGCGCGTTCCGTGGCACGCTGTCTCCGGCACACCGAAACATCCGAGGTCTCTGGAGGAAGGGCGGACGTCGTGCCCGTCACCGATGTCGCGATCGACAAGATCAAAGACATGATCATCTCGGGAGAGCTCGCGCCGGGCGACCGGCTGCCCAAGGAAGCCGAGCTCGCCCAGCGGCTGGGTCTTTCGCGCAGCTCCCTGCGTGAGGCGGTGAAGGCGTTGTGCCTGATCAGGGTGCTGGACGTGCGCCAGGGCGACGGCACGTACGTGACCAGCCTCGAACCCAACCTCCTGCTCGACGCCATGACGTTCGTGGTCGACTTCCACCGCGACGACACGGTGCTCGACTTCCTCGCCGTACGCCGCATCCTCGAACCGGCCGCGACGGCGCTGGCTGCTGTGCACATGGGCGAAGACGACATCACCGAGCTCGGCATCCTGCTCGACGAGCTCGCCGACGCGCCGACCATCGAGGCACTGCTCGCCAACGACCTGCGGTTCCACCGCAAGATCGCCGAGGGCTCCGGCAACCCCGTGCTGTGCTCGCTGCTCGACAGTCTCTCCGGGCCCACCACGCGGGCGCGGATCTGGCGCGGGCTCACGCAGGAGGGCGCGGTCGCCCGCACGCGTGAGCAGCACGCCGCGATCTACGAAGCCATCGCCGCGCACGAGCCGGAGCTGGCGCGCTCTTGGGCGACGGTGCACGTGGCAGGCGTGGAGCAGTGGCTGCGCAACACGCTCACGCCGTCCGTAGCTGACGCCGGGAGCGATGCTGCCGCCTCGTGAACCCCGGGCGGCGCCCCGACGTAATCGCAAATGGTCGGATGATCACGGGCGGCACCCCGATCAGGTCTGAGGCCATCCGCCGGCGCGGCGGCTGACCGAACCCGACGCGGCCGCCGGCCGGATCACCCTCGTACGCACCGCGTCCTCCCGGATGAGCGCGCTGGTTCCGCGCTGGTCCGCGCGGGCGCAGGCCGCCCGGCGGACTCGCTCACGGGGCCTCCCCCGTCCACTCCGGACCGTCCGGAAAGCGGTAGCGGCTCAGCGTCGCGTCGTGCATCCGCGCGGAGAACCCTGGCGCGGCCGGCGCCACGTAACGCCCGGCGCGCACGATCGCCGGATCGGTGAAGTGCTCGTGCAGGTGGTCGACCCACTCGATGGTGCGGTCGGTGTCGTCGCCGGAGACGGCCACGAAATCGAACATCGACAGATGCTGCACGAGCTCGCACAGGCCGACGCCGCCGGCGTGCGGGCACACCGGCACACCGAACTTGGCCGCCAGCAACAGGATCGCGAGGTGCTCGTTCACGCCGCCGACGCGCGCGGCGTCGAGCTGCACCACGTCGACTCCACGCACCTGCAGCAATTGCTTGAACACCACGCGGTTCTGCACGTGCTCACCGGTGGCGACCCTGATCGGCGCGAGGGCCTTCGCGATGGCCGCGTGGGCGAGGATGTCGTCGGGCGAGGTCGGTTCCTCGATCCAATACGGGTCGAAGGGCGCGAGTTCCGTCATCCACGCCACGGCGGTGGCGACGTCCCACCGCTGGTTCGCGTCGACGGCGATGCGGATGTCCGCGCCCACGGTCTCGCGGGCCAGCTTCATCCGCCGCACGTCGTCTTCGACGCTGCCGCCGACCTTCAACTTGATCATCTCGAAACCGTCGGCCACCGCCTGCTCGGCCAGGCGCACCAGCTTCGCGTCGGAGTAGCCGAGCCAGCCGGGCGACGTGCTGTACGCCCGGTAGCCCTCGGCTTCGAGCTTCGCGGTGCGCTCGGCACGGCCGGGCTCGGCGGCGCGCAGGATGGCCAGCGCTTCGGCCTCGGTCAGCGCGTCGGACAGATAGCGGAAGTCGACGAGCGACACCAGTTCCTCCGGCGTCATGCGCGAGGCGAACTTCCACAGCGGCAGCCCCGCACGGCGCGCGGCGAGGTCCCAAGCGGCATTGACGACCGCGCCGATCGCCATGTGCGCCACGCCTTTTTCGGGGCCGAGCCAGCGAAACTGCGAATCGCCGAGGAGTTCGCGCGAAAGCTCACCCAGCGCCCGTGCGTCTTCGGGCACCTCGCGCCCGACCACGTGTGGCGCCAGCGCGCGGATGGCGGCGGCCTGCACGTCGTTGCCGCGGCCGATGGTGAAGGCGAGGCTGTACCCGTGAGGTCCGCCGTCGGTGTGGAGTTCGACGTAGGCGGCGGAATAGTCGGGGTCGGGGTTCATGGCGTCCGATCCGTCGAGCTCCCGCGAGGTCGGGAACCGGACGTCGAGCACCTCGAGGCCGACGATTTTCGCCATGTCAGGCCTGCCGCATCGTCTGGCGCTGGCGGCCGAGTCCGTCGATCTCCAGCTCGACGACATCGCCTTCGCGCAGATACGGCTTGGGGTCCGGCTGCCCGAGCGCGACGCCCTCGGGGGTGCCGGTGTTGATCAGGTCGCCGGGGCGCAGGACGAGAAACTGGCTCAAGTAGTGGATGATCTCGGCGACGGTGAAGACCATGTCCTTCGTCGACGAGTCCTGCACCTTTGTGCCGTTCACCCACGTACGCAGCCCGAGGCCCTGTGGGTCCGGCACCTCGTCCGCGGTCACCAGCGCCGGGCCGAGGGGGTTGAACGTCTCGCAGTTCTTGCCCTTGTCCCACTGACCGCCGCGGTGCAGCTGGAACTCGCGCTCGGAAACGTCGTTGGACACCACGTAGCCTGCGACGTGCTGGAGAGCTTCCTCGACGCTGCCGAGGTAACGCGCCTCCTTGCCGATCACGACACCGAGCTCGACCTCCCAGTCGGTGCTGGTGGACCGGCGCGGGATGAGCACGTCGTCGTCCGGGCCGACCACCACGTCGGGAGATTTCATGAACAACACGGGCTCTTCAGGCACGGCGGCGCCGGTCTCCGCGGCGTGGCGGCGATAGTTCATGCCGATGCACAGGATCTTGCCGGGCGTGGCGATCGGCGGTCCGACTCGCAGGTTCGCCACCGAGGGCTCGGCGACGGGCAGCTCGCCGGCTTCGAGCGCCGCGGCCGCACGCCCGACCCCACCCGAAGCGAGAAAGGCGCCGTCGATGTCGGCGGTGATGCCGGAGAGGTCGTGCACCGTGCCATGACCGGCCCGGACGAACGGTCGCTCTTCTCCCACGGCTCCGAGACGCACAAGCTGCACGGACCTTCCCCTCTCACCACAAACACGATCAAGACATCCGATGTATAGCGCATCTGCTGCGGGCGATCCAGAGCCTGGACGAATTCTCTCGAGAGATTGATCCGATCTCCGTGGTGGAGCGGTCCTGAGGCCGGACTCACCCCGCAGCAACACGGGTTTTCCTCGCCACACCAGGGATCGGTACCGATCACGCGGAACCGTTGAAAAGATCAGCTCGTCGTGCCTTGATAACCGAGGCCAAAGATGACCGGGACCACTCGACGGGTGAGGACGGTGCGGATGCCCAAGCGAATCGTGGTCTGCTGCGACGGCACGTGGGACACGGCGGACCTTGCCGATGGCAAAATCCCCGCGCCGAGCAACGTCACCCGGCTCGCACTCGGCGTCGCGCCGTGCGACGAAGCCGGCACGGAACAACGGATGTTCTACCAATCCGGCGTCGGCACCACGCGGCATCACCTCACCGGCGGTGCGTTCGGGTTGGGTCTCTCGCGTGACGTGCAGAACGCCTACCGCTTTCTGGTGCACACCTACGAGCCCGGCGACGAAATCTTCTTCATCGGCTTCAGCCGCGGCGCTTACACGGTGCGCAGCACGGCTGGGTTCATCCGCAACTGCGGGCTGCTGCGGCGGGAGCACGCAGGCCGTGTGAAGCAGGCCTACGCGCTCTACCGCGACCGCCGCGACATCTCGCACCCGCGCAGCACCGATGCAACACTGTTTCGCCGCACCTACGCCCATGAGCCACGCATCAAGTTCATCGGCGTGTGGGACACCGTCGGCGCGCTCGGTATCCCGCTGACCGGATTCTGGCCCGTCGACGTGTTCAACCGCCGGTTCCGCTTCCACGACACGGCGCTGAGCTCGACCGTCGACGTCGCGGTGCAGGCACTGGCGATCGACGAGCACCGCAAGCCGTTCGTCCCGTCGATCTGGGCACCGGCGGCGAACCCGGGCAAGCAGCAAGTGGAACAGGTGTGGTTCGCCGGTTGCCACAGCGACGTCGGCGGAGGCGGCAAAGTGGACCGCGGCCTCGCGGACGTCGCGTTGCGCTGGCTCGCGAACAACGCTCAGGCCAACGGGCTGGCACTGCGCGACGACTTCGCTTGCGAAGGCGACCCGCTCGGCCCGATCCACCCGTCCCGCACCGGGTTCTACCGCCTGCTGCCTTCCGTGACGCGCGGAATCGGGACCACCGACGCGAAGCACGAGTACGTCGCGTCCACCGCCGTGACCCGGCACAAGCTCGTGGCCGACTACGCGCCGCCGAACCTGGTCGGGTACCTCGCACTCGACGGGCCGGTGATCCCGGTCGAATTTTGAGGCCCGGTAAGGAGAGCTCAGCCGATGTCGGCCGTACTGCATGCCGAGGTCGCAGGCGATCCCGACGAGGTGCGTCGGGACGGGCAAGGGCGTTTGACGCTCAACCCAAGTCGTCGAGATTCGCGGATGTCAGTTGTTCGTCCGTCACTTTGACGCGTCCGTCGACCAATCGTTGCAGCGCTTCCGGGAAATCCCATTGGTTGACGTTCATGGCTGCGCTCACTTCGTTGTCCGGGTTCACCCAGAACGCGGTGAAGTCACCTGCCTTGAGGTCGCCGCGGACCACCAGCCGATCGCGGTCGAGAGCAGCGAGTCCCCGGTATTCCATCCCGAGTTCGTACTGATCGGAGAAGTAGTACGGGCTGTCGAGGTACGGCTCGTTGTCGCCGAGCAGATTCCCGGCGACCTGGGCGCCCTGCGTACGTGCGGTGGCCCAGTGCTCCACGCGCACGCGGTGGCCGTAGCGCGGGTGAAAGTGCGAAGCGATGTCCCCGACGGCGTATACGTCGGGCGCGGCTGTGCGCAGGCCGGCGTCCACCGCGACTCCGCCGTCGTCGCTCAGTTCCAGCCCCGCCGCGTGGGCGAGCTCGACGCACGGCGCGGCCCCGACGGCGACGCAGCACCACGTCGGCGAGCAGATCTTCGCCGCTGCGCAGCCGACTCCGCGCACGCCACCGCCGTCGCCGGTGATCTCGGCGACCTGTTCGCCGAGCCGCCAGCGCACACCGTGTTTCTCGTGCAGGGTCTCGAAAACTCCGGCGACCTCCGAACCGAGCACCCCGGCCAGCGGCAGTTTCTCCTGGTCCACCACGGTCACCTCGGCATCGTGCGAACGCGCCGCGGCGGCGGCCTCCGTGCCGATCCAGCCGGCGCCGACGATCACCACCCGGCGCGCGTCGGCGAAGGCCCCGCGCCGGTTCAAGGCGTCGTCGAGCGCACGCAGGGGAAGAGACCGGGAAGGTCGCCGCCAGGCACGGGAAGCTCGCGGGCGCGTGACCCCGTCGCCAGCGCGAGGCGATCGAACTTGTGCTCTCCGCCGGCGTCGTCGCCCACGAGCAGCTCGCCGAGTTCGAGCCGGGTCGCGGTGAGGCCCGAGGACAGACGGAGGTCGTGATCGGCGTAAAAGCCCTCGTCGTGCACCCAGTCGGGTTCGTCCGCCGTGCCCAGCAGCACACCTTTCGACAGCGGCGGCAGTGCATAGGGCCGGTGCGGGTCGGCGCCGATCAGCAGCACGTCGCCGGCGAAGCCCAGCTCTCGCGCCGCGGCGGCGGCCGACGCTCCCGCGAGCCCCGCTCCGACGATGACGATCTTCCGAGGCCCCGACATCCTGACCTCCCCGTGTTCAGCGATGGAAAGGAAGTGCGGCCCCCGTGATCCGCCGCGCGAACGGTACTCCCGTTGCGCCGCGGGCACATCCTGTCCCAGGCGCTGCGACAACGGGGAAGCCCGCCGGTAGGCAATTCGGGTGAACCCGCGTAAGCGCCCCGTACGACACCGGTCCCCCTTTTGCACGAAGCACGACCACGAGGTGGATCGGAGGGCGATGGCCGTGTCAGCTCGCGACGAATGGTCGATCGGCTGCCGGGATCTGGCCGGCAGGCGCAGGGACGTGACAGTGTTCGTGAGCAGCGAAGACAAGATCGTCCTCGTGGCTCCGCCCGGCGAAGCGGCCGTCCTGGGCCCCCTCGACGTCGGGCGGCTACGCGCGGCCCTGCGCGACGCCGTCGTGGCCTGCGCCCAGCAAGAGGAGTGAGAGCTTCGCCCGTGAGTGGCGCCGCCGGTTCTAACCGGCGGGACCACTTACGAGCCCTGATCTGGCGGCGGGACGTTGGGTGGCACACGGCCGGGCCGGGTTCAGGTCTAGTCCGGCAGCGTGTCGTCGGGTGAGCCGGCCGCCAGCGTCGCGAGTAGGTCGAGCGCGGCGGCCAGGGTTTCCTTCGGTGGCGCGGAAATCGCGAGCCGCACGGCGTTGGGCGCGTGGCCGGGGAGGACGGCGAACGACGCGGCGGGCGAAAGTGCGATGCCGTGGCGGGCGGCCGCGGCGACGAACGTTTCGGCGCGCCACTGTTCGGGCAGCGGCCACCAGCGGTGGTAGGCGGCGGGGTCGCCGATGATCGGAAAGCCCGCGAGGTGTTCGTCGACGATCGTGGCGCGCTCGGCCGCGTCGGCGCGCTTCGCCGCTTCCACCTCCGCCAGTGCGCCACCGGTGATCCAGCGGGTGGCGGCTTCCATCGCGAAGCGGGACGCGCCCCAGCCGCCCGAGCGGATCGCGCCGGCAAGGCGGGGTGTCCAGGCCGCCGGCGGCGCGACGAAACCGGCGGTGAGGCCCGGCGCAACCCGCTTGGAGAGGCTGTCGACGAACACTGTGCGTTCGGGTGCCAGCGCTGCCAACGGTTCGGTATCCGGGCGGAGGAACGTATAGATGCCGTCCTCGATCACCGGAAGGTTGAGCCGCCGCACCGTGTTGGCCAGCTCCGCGCGTCGCGCCGGGGACATCGTGGTGCCGAGCGGGTTGTGGAGCGTCGGCTGTACGTAGAGCGCGCGCACGGGCGCGGTCGCGTGGGCAGCTTCGAGAGCCGCAGGTACGAGGCCGTCGGCGTCGGTCTCGATCGGCACGAGCTCCGCGCCCAGCCGCGTGGCCAGCGCCTTCACCACGGGGTAGGTGAGGGCCTCGACGGCGAGTCGCTCCCCCAGCGGCACGAAGGCGGAGATCGCGGCGGCGATGCCCTGGCGTCCGTTGCCGGTCAGGAGCAGCGTCGCCGGGTCCGGCCGCCACGCGCCGCGGCCGAGCATGCCCGCGCCGGCTTCGCGCACGGCCTTGGTACCCGCCGCGCCGACAGGATGCAGCGCGTCGGTGAAGACGTCGTTGCGCAGCAACGGTTCCAGCGCATACGCGAGCCTCGCCGATTGGCTGGGCAGCACGGCGAAGTTGAGCTCCAGGTCCACGCGGGAGTCGCGTGGTTCGGCGAGCGCGGGTTCGGGTGCGGGTCGCGCGGCCCGCACGAACGTGCCGCGCCCGACCTCCCCGACGGCGAGGCCGCGGCGGATCAGTTCGCCGTACACCCGCGCCGCGGTGGAGCCGGCGATGCCACGGTCGCGCGCGAAGCGGCGCTGGGGCGGGAGGCGGTCGCCGGGCCGCAACCGGCCGGCTTCGATGTCGGCGGCGAGCTCGTCCGCGACGACCCGGTAGTCGTCCATCGCCACCTTCGTTTCCGCCGGGAGATCGTTCGTCCGAATGATGGCACCGGCCGGTCACGTTCGGCGAATGCGATCGACGGAACTCCCCAGACGAGGGTCACTAGGTTAGCCTAACCTGTGTGGAGATGATCGAGGAAGTAACGACCCGAACCGAGCCCCGGTTGCACGCCGAGGAGCTGACGCTGGCGTATGACGGGCGAACGGTCGCCGAAAACCTCGGCGTGGTGATTCCCGACAAGTCGTTCACCGTCATCGTCGGACCCAACGCGTGCGGCAAGACCACGCTCCTGCGCGCGCTCGCCCGGATGCTCAAACCGCGCACCGGCTCGGTGTACCTCGACGGCGCGGTGATCTCCAGCTACGGCGCGAAAGAGGTCGCGCGGCGGCTCGGCTTGCTGCCGCAGAGTTCGGTGGCGCCCGACGGCATCACGGTCGCCGACCTCGTCGCCCGCGGCCGCTACCCGCACCAGCGGCTGCTGCGCCAGTGGTCGCGCGAAGACGCCACCGTGGTCGCCGAGTCGATGCTCGCCACCGGCGTCGCCGACCTCGCCGAACGGCTCGTGGACGAACTGTCGGGCGGCCAACGGCAACGCGTGTGGATGGCGATGGCGCTGGCTCAGCAGACCGATCTGCTGCTGCTCGACGAGCCCACGACGTACCTCGACATCGCGCACCAGATCGACATCCTGGACCTCTGCGCCCAGCTGCACGCCGAGCAGGGCCGCACGCTCGTCGCCGTCCTCCACGACCTCAACCACGCCGCCCGCTACGCCACCCACATGATCGCTCTGCGCGACGGCCGCGTGCTCGCCACCGGCACGCCCGAGGAGGTCGTGACGGCAGAGAACGTCGAGAACATTTTCGAACTGCCGTGCCGGGTCATGCCCTGCCCCGAAACGGGTACACCGCTGGTGATTCCGAAAGCGAGCCGCCGGGCCGCGTAGATTGGCGGCGGAGGTGCCATGACCCGCGAACTGTGGAGCACCGTCGACGACTATCTCGCCGACGCCGTAATACCCGCCGATCCCGTACTCGACGCCGCGCTCGCCGAGGCCGACGCGGCGGGCCTGCCGCCGATCGCGGTGTCGCCGACGCAGGGCCGGCTGCTGAACCTGCTCGCCCGACTGGCCGGCGCGCGCTCGATTCTCGAGATCGGCACCCTCGGCGGTTACAGCACGATCTGGCTCGCCAGGGCGCTGCCCGCGGACGGGCGGCTCGTCACGTGCGAGTACGAGCCGAAGCACGCGGCCGTGGCACGAAAAAACCTGGACCGCGCCGGGTTCGGCGAGAACGTGGCGCGCATCGTCGTGGGGGCCGCGCTCGAAACACTGCCTGGGCTGACGGGTCCGTTCGACTTCGTGTTCATCGACGCCGACAAGGTCAACCTCGCCGCGTACGTCGAGGAGTCGCTGCGGCTTTCCCGGCCCGGCACGACGATCGTGGTGGACAACGTGGTCCGCGACGGCGCGGTCACCGACGCCACCAGCCGCGACCCGTCGGTCCGCGGCGTCCGCGAGATGTTCGCCGCCCTGCACGACGACGACCGGCTCGACGCGACGGCGATCCAGACCGTCGGCGGCAAGGGCTACGACGGGTTCGTGCTGGCGCGCGTCCGCTGAGTTACCGGACAGGATGGGCCGGGCGATAGGCTCGCCGGCCTGGACCATGACCGTGCGCCACGCGTAGGCGCGGACCCGCTCGAACCTGTCACTGTGCGGCTTTGCGCGTCGATGAGGCCGCGAATCCCCACGGGAAAACGGTGCCGGAGCCGGTCGGAAAGTTGACGCGACGTGGCTCGGTCAGGCCAAGAACGCCCGCAACAGCGACGCGGTGCCCTCGATGTGCTCGGCCATCGCGTGGCGTGCCGCGACGGGGTCGCCGGCGAGGATGGCGTCGACGATGGCCTCGTGCTGGGCGTTCGAGTGCTCGAGATTGGGCTCGAGCAGCGGGATTTGATCGAGCAGGCGGTTCACGCGCGAGCGCGCGTCGGCCACTGCCGTGGTGAGGGAGCCCGACGCCGTGACCTCCGCGATCGCGAGGTGCAGGCGGGAATCCTTGCGCCGGTAGTCGGTGAGGCCGGCGGCCGCCGCCTCGGTCAGCGTGCTCGTGAGGTGGCGACGGTCGGCGGGGCTGAGCGTGCGCGCGGCGGCTGCCTCGGCGGCACCGGTTTCCAGGACGTGGCGCAGGCAGAGCACGTCTTCGAACGCCGCGGCGTCGATTCTGCCGGTGGCGCGCTCGACGGGTTCGGGTGGCTCGTTCACGAACGTGCCGCCGTAGCGACCACGGCGTGACTCGACGTACCCGGCGTCGGCGAGCGCGCGGATGGCTTCCCGCAGCGTCACGCGGCTGACCCCGAGCCGCTCGGCCAGTTCGCGCTCCGCCGGCAGCCGTTCCCCCACTGCGACGACGCCGAGCCGGATGGCCTGCAGCAGGCGTTCGACGGTCTCCTCGAAGGCGTTGCCGGCGCGCACCGGCCGGAACAGCGCCTCGTTCGCGCTCACCACCGAGGTTTCCACGGGTCCGAGTCTAGGCCTCCCGACCGAACCGAGCCCTTCGCGAAGTTCTTCGCGCTCGACACCTCAGCATTCGATGACGTTGACGGCCAGGCCACCGCGGGCGGTTTCCTTGTATTTGACCGACATGTCGGCGCCGGTTTCGCGCATGGTTTTGATCGCCTTGTCCAGGGTGACCACATGGCTGCCGTCGCCGCGCAGCGCCATGCGGGCGGCGTGGATGGCCTTGGAAGCGCCGACGGCGTTGCGTTCGATGCACGGGATCTGCACGAGACCCCCGACCGGATCGCAGGTGAGACCCAGATGGTGTTCGACGCCGATTTCCGCGGCGTTTTCCACCTGTGCCGGCGAACCGCCGAGGACTTCGGTGAGTCCGGCGGCCGCCATCGCCGACGCGGAACCGACTTCGCCCTGACAGCCGACCTCGGCGCCCGAAATGGACCCGGTCTGTTTGAGGATCGAGCCGACGGCGCCTGCCGTCAGCAGGAACGTCACGATGCCGTCGTCCGAAGCACCGCTGACGAAGCGCCGGTAGTAGTGCAGCACGGCGGGAATGATGCCGGCGGCGCCGTTCGTCGGGGCCGTGACCACGCGTCCGCCGGCGGCGTTCTCCTCGTTCACCGCCAGCGCGTAGAGGCTCACCCAATCCATGGCGTACAACGGGTCACCGGCCCCGTCTTCGGCGATCAGCTTGTCGTGCAACGCCTTCGCGCGCCGCGGCACCTTCAGGCCGCCCGGGAGCACGCCCTCGTGCGTGATCCCGGCCTCGACACACGCGGCCATCACGGCCCAGATCTCCAGCAGTCCCGCCCGGACCTCCGGGGCCGAACGCCACGACAGCTCGTTGGCCAGCATGATCTCGCTCATCGGCAGGCCCGTCTCGGCGCAGTGGCCGAGCAGGTCGGCGCCGGTGCGGAACGGGTACGGGACCGGGGTCGAGTCCTCCACGAACACGGCGTCCTTCTCGTACGACTCGTCTCGCACGAACCCGCCACCCACCGAGTAGTACGTGCGTTCCCGAACCAGCTCGCCGTCCGCGAACGCCCGGAACACCATCCCGTTGGGGTGCGCCGGCAGCGACTTGCGCCGGTGCATCGTCAGGTCGGCGTCCTCGTCGAACGCGATCTCGCGGCCCCCGCCGAGCAGGAGCCGCCCCGACTCGCGGATCCGCGCGACCCGCGCCGGCACGGTGTCGGTGTCCACCGACTCGGGACGTTCACCGGAAAGCCCGAGCAACACGGCCTTGTCGCTGCCGTGGCCGAACCCCGTGGCGCCGAGCGAACCGAAGAGCTCGGCCTGCACGCGCGTGACGCGGTCCAGCCCGCCCTCCGCGCGTAGACCGTCCACAAAGGTCAGTGCGGCCCGCATGGGACCGACCGTGTGGGAACTCGACGGCCCGATTCCGATCGAGAACAGGTCGAAGACGCTGATCGCCATTGACCCGCCCCCTCTCTCTAGTGTCCGGCCAGCAGGGAGCTGGCTTCTTGGGCGGCGGGGCCCGCGGTGGCGAGGTGGGCCAGGTTGTCCGGCAGTGCTTCGCCGCGGTGGGCCTTGGTCTGCGCATACAACCGCCCCGCCCGATACGACGAACGCACCAGCGGTCC
>DASZNR010000193.1:0-3825 GCA_035551175.1 Amycolatopsis sp.
CAGGCCCCGGTCGAGAACCCCCCCGGTTCTCCCGGGGCCTGACTGCTATACCCAGACCCTTCACACACCCCGCATCCGGCATCTCGTATCCACCGCGGCTGCGCCCGACCCAGCATTCGCCGGCTCACCCGCCACACCCCCGCTACACCCCCCGCCGCGAACACCCTCACCAGACCGCCGCCAAGCCTGAGCGATACGGATCATCCCCACCCGATCGGGGTGTGGACGACTACCCCACTCCACCCGCCACGACCCGATTCTGTCGGTGGCCGCCGATACAATGGACTCGGGGACGCCCCCCTCGGGAGGGCGGGGGCACGTCCAGCTGCGGGGCGGGGGCATGTCTCTGCGGGGCTGATTCCGGTGCGGGGTAAGGGGAGCCCGATTGGATCGGGCGGATGCCCGTACGGATCGCGGGTGTGTTCGCTGGTCACCGGGCAGACGGACCGGAAGATCAAGTTCGTCGGGCGGCTCGAGAAGTGCTGGGGAACCGGGCAATCGGCCGGTACGGCGAGTCGACACAGGAGCCGGCAGGCGGCGATACCCGCTCTTGCTCGAACCGGCGTAGCGCTCGCCCACAGCCGGGTTCCGCCCACAACCCGGACAACACGAAGGGCGCCGGAGCCAACAGCTCCAGCGCCCTTCCTACGAGGCAGTGCGAAGTCCCCCCGTCGGCGGGTCAGGACAGGGCAGAGCCCTTCTGCCAGTCGGCCCAGGACTTCGACCAGTCACCGTAGAGGTCCCAGACCGGGAGCTGCGGCCCGCCTGAGTTGGTGACCTCCACGACGTCGCCGAGGCCGAAGTTCTGGAAGAACCACTCGGCGTTGGCGGCGTTGAGGTTGATGCAGCCGTGCGACACGTTGGAGCTGCCCTGCTGCCCGACGCTGTTCGGGTTCTCGTGCACGAACTCGCCGTCGTTCGAAATGCGTTCCGAGAACTTCTCGTTGGAGCGGTAGGCCTTCGGGTCGGGCGGACAGACACCGTAGGTGCACGAGTCCATCGTGTAGTTCGCCGACTTGAACGAAATCACGTGCGGGCCCAGGTGCGTCGGCGTGGCGTCCTTGCCCATCGAGATCGGCATGGACTTGACCATCGAACCGTTGTGGAAAATCTGCATCTGCTCGGTGTTGCCGTCTGCCTTCGCGATCCACGAGTCGTGCACGTGGTACGTCTCGGTGCGGTCCTCGGCGCCGTACACGCCGTTGCCGAAGTCGAGGCCGTAGATCTTCGCGGTCACCGTCAGTGTGGTGCCCGGCTGCCAGTATTCCTTCGGCCGGTAGTGAACGTTCTTGTCATCAATCCAGTACCAGCCGCCCTCCTGCTTCGGCGACGACTCCACGGACAGGGCCTTCTCCACGGCGGCCTTGTTCTTCACGGCGACCCCGAAGCTGAACACGATGGGCTGCCCCACGCCGACGCCGGTCGACTTCACCGCCGATGGCGCCGGAATCAAGTTCGCGTTCGCCTGCTTCGACGGCGTCACCGTGGTGACGGTGCCGTCCTTCTCCACCGTCTTGCCGTCGAGGTTCGTGGCGTGCGCGACCACCTTGTACGAACCGCCGTACCCCAGCACCTCGGAGTTCTGCCACGACGTGCCGTCCGAAGCGAGCTTGCCCTCCACCGTCTTGCCCTTGGAGTTGGTCACGGTCACGTCGGTGAGTTTCCCGTTGGTCGCCTTGACGACGATCGGCGTGGTCGGGCTGATGTCGTTGCCGTCGGCCGGATCGATCGTCACCGACGCCGGCGCCGCGGCCTGACTGGTACCGCCCGGGGTCGCGGGTGACGCGGACCCCCCGGTGCTGCCACCGGAGGAACAGGCAGACACCATGAGGGTCGCCGCGAGAATTCCGGCGACCGAAAGGAAAGTCTTCTTCGGGAACATTTCGTCTCTTTTGTAAGGTATCGCGGACCGGCAGGCTTGTTCGATTCAAAACTACGCGATCGAGAAGACGCCTCGCGCAGTGGATCGGTGCATCGCAGTGGTGTGGATCACGTCACAGTCAGGCCAGGTGCACCGTAGAGACCGGGCCCGCTGACCACGAGTTCCTTGAGGTAATCGCGGGCGGCGTCGTACGCCTGTTCGGTCAGCTGCTCCGTCCGGGTGAAGTCGAGCGGGCTGACCCGCACCGGTGCCGGCCCCGGCAGGTAAACCACGGGCACCCGCCGCGCCGCCAACGGCGCCTCAAGCGCGGCCTGGTTGCGCATGCTGATCAACGCCGTGAACATCATCACCTCGGCGAAAGTGCGGGGCGGGCCAGGCATCTTGCCCGGAAACGCGCAGTCGAGCACCACAAGCGCCTTCGCACCCATCGCGAGTGCCTGGCGCATCGGGACGTTCGCGACCAGTCCGCCGTCGTACAACAGCCGCCCGTCGTACTCCACCGGGGGATAGATGCCGGGGATCGCACAGCTGGCCAGCAGTGGCTCGCGCAATGGTCCGTTGCGAATCAGCAGAGGCTCCGCGGTCTCGACGTCCGTCGTCACCACGCCCAGTGGCAGCGCGAGGTCCTCGAACCGGGTACCGGCGCCGAGCCGATCGTCGACGATCTTCGCGAGACCCGTGTTGGGGAACAGGTTCGTCTTGCTGTGCCGCAACGTCCGCACCTGGCTGAACACGCCGCCGGGGAAGGCTTCGTGTTTCGTCATGTGCTGCCAGATCTCCCGCAGTCGCCCCAGCCGGTCTTCGCCGGGCAGCGCGAGTACGGCGGCGTTGAGCGAACCCACGGACGTGCCGACCACGAGATCGGGCACCACGCCGGCTTCGTCGAGCGCACGGAGCATTCCGACTTGCAAGGCGCCGAGGCTGCCGCCGCCGCCGAGCACGAACGCCACCGGCCGAGGAAGATCCATGCCCCGAATGTAGAGCGCGAGAGCTTTCACGGACGGGCGAACGCCGGGCAGGTCACTCCGTGGTGCGCGCCGGCACGGCCGATTCGCGGGCTTTGCGCTTCTTCACCCGCGCCAGGAGAACGACAAGTGCGCCGACGACCACGGCGGCCGCGATCAGAAAACCGGTGCTGAGCGCGCCCTCCACCCGCTTGGCCGCCTCCCCGAGCGTCGCGCCGAGGCCGACGTGCACGGCCGACCAGCAGAGCGCCCCCATGGTCGTCGCGGGCAGAAACTTCCGGAACGGCAGGCCGGACGCTCCCGCCGCGGCCGGCGTCAACGTTCGCAGCACCGGCAGGAACCGCGCGAAGAACACGGCCCACGCACCACGTCGCTCGAGCACATCCGTCGCCCGATCCCACGCGTCGAGGCCGTACTTGCGGATCAGCTTCGTCTTCCGCAGCCGCGGCCCGAACCGGCGGCCCAGTGCGTACCCCACAGAATCACCGAGTGCCGCGCAGACCGTGACCGCCGCCCACAGCGTGAGGAACCGCGATGCCGACGTGGCCGTCGTGGCCGCGACCAGCAGCGCCGACTCACCAGGCACGAGAAAGCCGAGCCCGAGGGTGCACTCGGCGAACACGAGCCCGCTCGCCGCCGCGACCACCCCCGGTTCGGGCAGACCCTGCAGCCAATTCAGAAGATCCGTTACCAAAGCCACAAGGTCACGTTACGGACGCTTTGGAATCGCTGGGGGCGGCTGACCGAGGATCGGGGAGATTCCAGGGTCACCCTGAGGGGACTCGAAACGCCGCAGGGCCCGCTCGCGACGAGCGGGCCCTCCGAAGAAGCTCAGCGGGCCAGCAGGGAGCTGGCTTCTTGGGCGGCGGGGCCCGCGGTGGCGAGGTGGGCCAGGTTGTCCGGCAGTGCTTCGCCGCGGTGGGCCTTGGTCTGCGCATACAACCGCCCCGCCCGATACGACGAACGCACCAGCGGTCC
>DASZNR010000194.1:0-124258 GCA_035551175.1 Amycolatopsis sp.
GAGACCGATCTCGTCGCCTTCGAGCGCGAGCTCGGCCTCGGCCCAGCCGTCCGCGTCGGGGTCGCCCAGCGACACGACGGTGTCGGCCAGGTGTTCGCCGCCGAAAACACGCCGCAGCTCGCGCACGGCGAGCCGGCTCAGCCGGGCGCGCACCCGCAGCGGCCGCGCGACCTGCTCGAAACTGGCCGACGAAGCCCGCCACCACGTCGGCAAGTCGAAGTCGGCGGGGCGGTCGAAGCGCGTCGGCAGCTCCGCGACGCGCAGCATCCGGGACACGCGGTACGTGCGGAAGCTGTCCTCCACCCGTGCCACGAGATACCAGACGCCGGCCTTCAGCACGAGGCCCAGCGGCTCCAGTTCGCGCTCGAACTCCTTGTCACGCCGCCGATACGTGACGGCGAGCCGTCGCTGGGCCCACACCGCGCGGGCGACGACACCGAGCGCGGCGGGCTCGTCGGCGGTGCCCCACCAGCCCGGCGCGTCGAGGTGGAAGCGGCCGGCGACGAGGGCTGCGTGCTCGCGCAGCTCGGCCGGCATGCCCGCCGACACCTTCGCGCGCGCTGCGGTGCCGGCGGTGTCGAGGCCGAGCCCGGCGAGCGCGTCCGGCACGCCCAACGCGAAGAGCGCCACGGCTTCCCGGGCCGTGAGGCCGTCCAAGCCGGCGCGCCAGCCGTCGACGAGCCGGAAGCCGCCGCGCCGGCCCGGTTCCGTCCACAGTGGAACGCCGGCGTCGCGCAGGGCCGCAAGGTCGCGATGCATCGTGCGCTCGGACACGCCCAGCTCCGCGGCCAGCTCGGCCGCGGTCGCGCTGCGGCGCCGCTGCAACGTGAACAGCAGCGCGACGAGCCGTTCCGCCTTCATGGGCCCAGAATGCCCGAAGGCCGCCCCCCGTGCGGGAGGCGGCCTTCGGGACGCGACTCAGCGGTTCGCGCGGTTCACCGCGCTCACCACGGCCCGCAGCGAAGACGTCACGATCGACGGGTCGACGCCCACACCCCAGAACACGCGGTCGGAAATCGCGCACTCGATGTACGACGCGGCGCGCGAGTCGTCGCCCGGAGTCAGCGTGTGCTCGCTGTAGTCCAGGAGCCGCAGGTCGAACCCGACGGTCGAGAGCGCGTCGAAGAACGCCGCGATGGGACCGTTGCCGCGGCCGGTGATGTCGTGTTCCTCGCCCTCGACGGTCACGGTGGCCTCGATGTCGTACTCGCCGCCGCCGTTGTCGGTCACGCGCTGGCGCACCAGCTCCAGCGGTGTACGCGGCTCCAGGTACTCCTTGGAGAACGCGTTCCACATCGTCGCCGGGTCGACTTCGCCGCCCTCGGTGTCGGTGTAGGCCTGTACCACCTTGGAGAACTCGATCTGCAGGCGGCGCGGCAGGTCGAGCTGGTGTTCGGCCTTCATGATGTAGGCCACGCCGCCCTTGCCCGACTGCGAGTTCACGCGGATCACGGCCTCGTACGTGCGGCCGACGTCCTTCGGGTCGATCGGCAGGTACGGGACCTCCCACGGGTACTCCTCGACCGGCACGCCCGCCTTGTCGGCGGCGTCCTTCAGCGCGTCGAGGCCCTTGTTGATCGCGTCCTGGTGGCTGCCGGAGAACGCGGTGAACACCAGATCACCGCCCCACGGCGTGCGCTCGCCGACGGGCAGCTGGTTGCAGTACTCCACCGTGCGCTTGATGTCGTCGATGTCGGAGAAGTCGATCTGCGGGTCGATGCCCTGGCTGAACAGGTTCATGCCCAGCGCGACGAGGTCGACGTTGCCCGTGCGCTCGCCGTTGCCGAACAGGCAGCCCTCGATCCGGTCGGCGCCCGCCTGGTACCCCAGCTCGGCGGCGGCGATGCCGGTGCCGCGGTCGTTGTGCGGGTGCAGGGAGAGGATCACCGAGTCGCGGCGCTCCAGGTTGCGGCTCATCCACTCGATCGAGTCGGCGTAGACGTTCGGGGTGGCCATCTCGACGGTCGCCGGCAGGTTCAGGATCACCGGCTTCTGCGGCGTCGGCTTCCAGATTTCGGTGACGGCGTTGCACACCTCGAGCGCATACGACAGCTCCGTGCCGGTGTAGGACTCGGGCGAGTACTGGAAACGGAAGTCGGTGTCGGGCTGCTTCGCGGCCAGCTCCACGACCATTTCCGCGGCCTGCGTCGCGATCTTCTTGATGCCTTCGCGCTCTTCGCGGAACACCACGCGGCGCTGCAGGATCGACGTCGAGTTGTAGATGTGCACGATCGCGCGCGGCGCGCCTTCGAGCGACTTGAACGTGCGCTCGATCAGCTCCGGCCGGCACTGCGTCAGCACCTGGATGCTCACGTCGTCGGGGATCGCGCCCTCGTCGATGATCTCTCGGACGAAGTCGAAATCGGTCTGGCTCGCGGCGGGGAACCCGACCTCGATCTCCTTGTAGCCCATGCGTACGAGCAGGTCGAAGAACTTGCGCTTGCGCGCGGGTGACATCGGGTCGATCAGCGCCTGGTTGCCGTCACGCAGGTCCACCGCGCACCACAGCGGCGCGCGCTCGATGCGCTTGTCCGGCCACGTACGGTCGGGCAGGTCGATGTTCTCGACCAGCTGGTACCACGGCTTGTAGCGGTGGAAGGGCATGGACGTGCCGCGCTGCGGGTTCCAGGCGGGCTGATCGTCGGGCGCGGGCCGGGACGGCTTGCGGACGGGGGACGAACTGGTGCGAGGGTCGATCGTGCTCATGAGTGAGGTCGTCTCCTGACGAGTGGGTGCGTTCGACCGGCACCACGAAGCCCCGCGACGAGGAGCCGGTCTGGTCAGGCCCCGTCGCGGCAGCGAAGCAGGAGAGCACGAGCCACGGTGCCACCTTAACCGCAGACGGTGGCGATGGGAAAGCCACCCTCGCGATCGAACTGTTACGTCAGGTGCCCACCACCTGTTACCAGCGGGTAGCGGTCATGGGTGTGACGTGCCAGACTTCCGGACATGGCCGAGCACGCCGAACAAGCATCCGACACGGACTCGAAGCCGCGGCCCAAGCGCGCCGACATCGACTGGCGACGCACCCGTGAGCAGGGCTTTTCGTTCGTCGCCACGCTCGTGCGGTGGGTCGGGGTGATCTTCGCCCTGATCCTCGTGCTGTACGTGATCTTCGTGGTCGGTTCCGCGAACCCGGCGAACGGCATCGTGTCGTTCGTCCACAGCTGGGCCGATGGGCTGTCGCTCGGCTTCAAGGATCTGTTCACCCCGAGCGACGCCAAACTCAGGGTGCTCGTGAACTACGGCATCGCGGCCATCTTCTGGCTCGTGGTGTCTGGCATCGTCGCGAAGATCATCCGTCGGATCGGCGGCGTCGGTTCCTGAGACGCTCACTCGTCCAGTGCCGGCGTACCCCATTCGCCGCTGAACGCGAATTCGTTCAGCGGGATGCGCTGGCGCGGTTTGTGCTCGCGCTCGACACTTCGCTCGTCTTCCAGCACGCTCGCGTCGGTCGCGTGCCCGACGGCGATGACCACGCGCGGCACCACACCGTCGGGCAGCGCGAACGATTCCCGCACCGCCTCCGCGGAAAACCCCGCCATCTGGTGGGCGATCAGCCCACTTTCGACCGCCTGCAGCACAAGATTCTCGGTCGCCAGCCCCAGCCCGTATTCAGCGTAGGGCACGTCGCCCTTCTCGTTGGCGGTCACCATCACGCCCACGAGCAACGCGCCCGCGCGGCGCGCCCACCCCTGGTTTCCGTCGCTGAGTGCCGTGAAAATGCGCTTGAACGTGGCGTCGCCGCGGCAGCCGACGAGATAACGCGCCGGCTGCGTGTTGCCGAACGACGGCGCCCAGCGCGCGGCTTCGAGCAGGGTTGCCAGTTGGTGGGACGTCACTTCCGCGTCGGGGTCGAACGCGCGCGGACTCCAGCGTTCGGCGATGGCGGACAGCAGGGGGACTCGGGTGTCGGCAGTTTTACGCACGTCCCGTACCGTAGTACGCCGGGAGTGCTCTCCATCACTCCGGCGGAAGGGCTTCGACTATTTCCGTGGTGTTAAGGAAGATTTACTTCCGACACACCCTCGGTCGGTGTGCGCGGCCACTCGATTGAGTGGCGGGTGCCCTTCGTCCCGGTAGAGTTTCGCCCAAGTGAAGGGACGCGGGGGCTCCTCGGTGCCCACCAGGAGCAGCCCCGGCCCGTCGAGGAGGTTCGGGCTGTGGCCCTCGTGGTCCAGAAGTACGGTGGCTCGTCGCTGGAAAGTGCCGACCGCATCAAGCGCGTCGCCGAACGCATCGTTGCCACCAAGAAGGCGGGCAACGACGTCGTGGTGGTCTGCTCGGCCATGGGTGACACCACCGACGAGCTGCTCGACCTGGCCGAGCAGGTGAACCCGGCACCGCCGGAGCGCGAGATGGACATGCTGCTCACGGCCGGTGAACGCATTTCCAACGCGCTGGTCGCCATGGCGATCTCGGCGCACGGTGCGGAAGCGTGGTCGTTCACCGGTTCGCAGGCCGGGGTCGTCACGACGTCGGTGCACGGCAACGCGCGCATCATCGACGTGACGCCGAGCCGCGTCACCGAGGCGCTGGAACAGGGTTACGTGGCACTCGTCGCTGGCTTCCAGGGCGTTTCCCAGGACACCAAGGACATCACGACACTCGGCCGCGGCGGCTCGGACACCACGGCCGTCGCGCTCGCCGCGGCGCTCGGCGCCGACGTGTGCGAGATCTATTCCGATGTGGACGGTGTGTACTCCGCGGACCCGCGGATCGTGCCCGACGCCAGGAAACTCGACACCATCCCGTACGAGGAAATGCTGGAACTCGCCGCGAGCGGCTCGAAGATCCTGCACCTGCGGTCGGTCGAGTATGCGCGCCGCTACGGCGTGCCGATCCGAGTCCGCTCTTCCTACAGCGACAAGCCGGGCACCACCGTGACCGGGTCAATCGAGGAGATCCCCGTGGAACAAGCGCTGATCACCGGTGTGGCACACGACCGTTCGGAAGCCAAGATCACGGTCACCGGTGTGCCGGACCACGCCGGGGCGGCGGCCCGGATCTTCCGCGTGATCGCCGACGCGGAGATCGACATCGACATGGTGCTGCAGAACGTGTCCAGCACCGTTTCGGGCCGCACCGACATCACGTTCACGCTGTCGAAGGCCAACGGCGCCAAGGCCGTGCAGGAACTCGAGAAGGTCAAGGCGGAGATCGAGTTCGAGACGGTGCTGTACGACGACCACGTCGGCAAGGTCTCGCTCGTCGGCGCGGGAATGCGTTCGCACCCCGGTGTCACGGCGACGTTCTGCGAAGCGCTGGCCCAGTCGGGTGTCAACATCGAAATCATCAACACCTCGGAGATCCGCATTTCGGTGCTGATCCGCGACGCGCAGCTCGACGACGCGGTGCGCGCGATCCACGAGGCGTTCGAACTCGGCGGCGACGAAGAAGCCGTCGTCTACGCGGGGAGTGGTCGCTGATGGCGAACGGGCTGCGCGTCGGGGTGGTCGGGGCGACCGGCCAGGTCGGCGGTGTGATGCGGAAACTGTTGGAAGAGCGGGGTTTCCCGGTCGACGAGATGCGCTACTTCGCGTCTTCGCGCTCGGCCGGCGCCAAATTGCCTTGGCGGGGCGAGGAAATCACGGTCGAGGACACGGCGACCGCGGATCCGTCCGGTTTGGACGTCGCACTGTTCTCGGCAGGCGCGACGACTTCGCGGGAGCAGTCGCCGCGGTTTTCGGCCGCGGGCGTGACGGTGATCGACAACTCCTCGGCGTTCCGGCGCGACCCGGACGTGCCGCTGGTCGTCAGCGAGGTCAACCCCGAGGCCGTCAAGGAAGCGCGCAAGGGGATCATCGCGAACCCCAACTGCACCACGATGGCGGCGATGCCGGTGCTCAAACCGCTGCACGACGAGGCGGGGCTCACGCGCCTGCTCGTGAGCACCTACCAGGCGGTGTCCGGCAGTGGTCTCGCCGGTGTGGACGAACTGGCCGCGCAGGTGAACGCCGTCGCGTCCCGCGCCGCGGCGCTCACGCACGACGGTTCGGCCGTGGACTTCCCTGCGCCGGCCAAGTACGTCGCGCCGATCGCGTTCAACGTCCTGCCGATGGCCGGGTCCGTTGTGGACGACGGCTCGGCCGAAACGGACGAGGAACAGAAGCTGCGCAACGAAAGCCGTAAGATCCTCGGCCTCCCGGCGCTTCTGGTCGCGGGCACGTGCGTGCGCGTGCCGGTGTTCTCGGGCCACGCGTTGTCGATCAACGCCGAGTTCTCGGCCCCGATCTCGCCCGAGCGGGCGACGGAGCTGCTGGCGCGCGCACCGGGCGTGGAGCTGTCCGACGTGCCGACGCCGCTGCATGCCGCCGGCAAGGACCCGAGTTACGTCGGGCGCATCCGGGCCGACCAGAGCGCGCCGGAAGGCCGTGGGCTGGCTCTGTTCGTCGCCGCGGACAACCTCCGCAAGGGCGCGGCGCTCAACGCGGTGCAGATCGCCGAGCTGGTGGCGAGCAACCGCTGACTCCCGTATGACTCGTGAGTGGCAGTGCCGGTTAGAACAGCCGGTTCTAACCGGTGCCGCCACTCACGAGGTTTTCCGCTTCTTCTGCCGCGGCTTCACCACGGGCAGCCCGAACGCCACCCGCAGCTCCGGCTTCTGCAGCGGCCGCAGCACGGCCTGGATCAGCAGGCCCCACACGATCGCCCCGACCGGTGCGCCTGCGGCGCCGCCCGACCCCGACGTCGTCGCGAAGGCCACGATCAGGCCGGTCAGCAGCACCGCCGCGAACGCGCACTCGATGCCAAGGATCGTCTTCACGACCACAGCCTGGCGCCGGTGCAGCAACACACCACACACCACCAGCGCGACGGTCAGCGACGCGTTGAGCGTCACGAGCACCAGTGGCCACGCCACCTCGCCGAGGTCGTCCAGCTGCCCGGCCAGCACCCACACGAAGACGGCGAGGGCCAGGTAGATCGCGGCTTGCGCCGCGATCGCCCAGCGCACCGCGTTGATTCCGCGCCGCACCTCCTGCTCCGCATCGGCCCCGGACATGGGCATCGGCTGGTAAGGATCGGGCTGCAACACGGCGGCATCACCTCTCGAGGACGTCGGCCCCGGCCCACCGTCACCCCATCCGCGGGGTCCTCGGCGGCAGCCAGGCCAAGCAACCCGGGTAGGTAACCACAAATGACCCGGGACCGGTCCCATTCAGCGCGACCTGCACCGCGGGGAACGGCCCGGTGGCCGGCCGTCGTCCGGCTGGTGGTCGTCGATGCGCTGAGCCGGCGCGTGACCAGCTTGTTCTGCCGCGGCTCATCCCGTTCGGGTGGCGCTGCTACCGCTCTTGGATCGGTCTGCTCAGCCGGTGACCGCGGCGCGTGGCATCGGGCCGGTATTCCGGCGAGACACCCGCCACCACGAGCACCATCCGCAGCGGCAGGACCTGCGGCACTACGGCGGCGGCCGCGTCGAGTGCGGTGGTGATTTCCTCGGCGCCCGGGTCGCCGACCAGCATTTCGGGCGGGCCGGGCCAGGCCATCTGCCAGTGCACCACGCGGGCGTCGGCGAGGGCGGCCGTGACCACCTTCGACAGGCGTTCGCGCACCGACGCGACGACGTCGACGGCGCCCGGCTCGGCGAGCGAGGCGAGGTCGCCGGCTTCGAGGCGGTCGAGGGCGTCGCCGAGGGAGAGCCCGCCGAGGATTTCGCGGGCGGCACGCGTGACGGCGTGGCGTTGCGACAGGTCGGCGAGGGTGTCCCAGTCGGCGCGGGGCATGGCGCGTTGCTCGTCGGACAGCAGTTCGGAGAAGGCTTCGTCGAGGGTCGACTCGGTGGCGAGCAGAGCACTCGCGCGCGGTTCCCCGCCCAGCGGCAGCTCGGCTTCGAGCAGGCGCCGGAAGCCGGCGACGGGCCGCGAGGGGAGGTAGCCCGCGCGCAGGCCCAGCGCGGCGTAGCGGCGGAGGAACCGTTCCCACAGTTCCTCGAGCACCTCGCGCTCCCATTGCACGTCCACCGGGTCACGCGACGCCCACACCCGCTCGGCGAGGCCGCAGTAGTACGCCGTGAACCAGCGCAGCGCCGGGCCGAACAGGGCGCCGGGACCGTGGGCGTGCGAGAGCGTTTCCTGGGCGCGCCGGAGCCCGCGCTCGCCCCAGCCGATCACGCGGCCGAAGCGGATCTGCTGACGAAACGCCGTGCGCAGCAGCGCCCGCAGCTGCTCCGGGTTCACCGCCGCCAGCAGCGGCACCCCGATTACCAGCCGCCGCCGCGACATCAGCCGGACGGCGACGCCCGCGTCGAGGTACACCTCCGTCGGCTCGCGCGCCCCGGTCGCGGCGGCCACGCATCGCACCAGCGCCCACAGCTTCGCCGACGACGCGTCGAGCGGCACTTTCGGAGTGTGCTCGGCGCGCGTGAACAATGCCCTGACCAGCACCGCGACCCCTGGCGCCACCACCAACGGCAGGAACGCGAACGGCGACATCGCGGCGCACAACAGGATCTCGGCCACCACGACCCCGGCGACGGCCGCGATCACGGCCAGCGCGAACACGCCCAGGAGCCCCACCGCGAGCAGCGCCACCCGGACCTCCCTCGTGCGCAGCGACCGTCCCGTCCTGCATATCGCTCGCGGGCGCGATCACGTTTCCGTACGCCCGGTCCCCAGACCTACGAGCATCGGACCACCGAAGACACCGGTGTCCTCGCCAGGATATCGGCGGTGAACACGAGGTGTCCATTCAGGACCATGCCGCCGGGCGACTCGTTGTCCGCGGGGATGCCGAACCGGGGAACCCAACCCGGGGAAGGAAAGTCAGGTACCCGGCGGGCGACGGTGCCCGTGCCCCGATCGGAAGGTGGGCGGTGCCCGCCTCGGTCGAGGAACAGGCCGAGGAACAGGCGAAGCGCCAGCTGCGCACCGTCGCCGTGGGTGCACGGGGTCGCGGTCATCCCCCACCCGGCAAGGGCGCCACGGTGGGCGGTGTGATCGCGGTGCGCGACGCGGTGTCCCCGGCCGTGGGAGTCGAGGTGCGGCGAACGCAGACGGATTTCGCGGAGGTCGTCGCGCAGCTCAAGCAGGTCGTGTGTGTGAGGCCGAGGTGCCGGCGAACCGGCTAACGTGGGCGCCATGACGAGGTGGGGAGCGGTGGCCGCGCTGGCGGCCAGCGCGGCATTGCTGGCCGGCTGCGACCAGGTCGATTCGGCCGTCGACACGGCGAATTCGACGGCCGACAAGGTCGGCACCTGCACGCAGGCCCTCGGCCTCGCGGACCTCAACCCGCTGGTCGACCCCGGCAAACTGAAGGCCCGTGCGGAGGACAAGGAGAAACGCCTGCGCGCCCTCGCGGCCGACGTCGGGGACCAGGACGTGAAGAACGCCCTACTGGGCATGGCCGACTCCTACGTGGAGATCCAGAAGGAGCACATCGAGGACGCCGGCGTCGTCGCCGCGTGGGCCAAACGCAATGTCGCCAAACTGGACGCGTTGAGAAAAGCCTGCGGCTAACGGCGGGCCCGCACCGCGGCCGCCAAGCTCGGCACGCGCACATCCGCCCGCCGGCGCAGCGTCCAGAACACCCCGAGGCTCGCCAGGACCAGCCCGCCGGCGCCCGAGGCGGCAAAGCCCCACGCCGGGCTCGTGTGGTCGATGACGAAGCCGACCACGGGGCTGCCCGCGGCCAGCCCGAGGCGCGTGGACGCGTCCTGCAGGCCCATCGCTTCGCCGCGGACCGCGGCTGGCGTGGTGGTGCTGACGGTTTCCGTGGTGGCGGCGAGCGTCGGCGCGCACAGGACGTTCGTCGGGATCAGCAGGACCATCAGCAGCCACCAGGGTTGCACCGCGAGCCCGACGGGCAGCACCAGCGCCGCCAGCAGCACCATCAGCGCGCCCTGCGGGAGGGCGCGCTTCACGGCGCCGTGGATCACGCCGCCGATCATCGACGCCGCGCACATGACGGCGATGACCAGGCCCGTCCAGCGGACGTCGCCGTGGGCGCGGAGGGCCGCGAGCGTCGCGACCTCCGTGCCGACCAGGCAGAACAGCGCGCCCGCGGCGACCAGCAGGGTCGCGAGCAGCTTGCCGGTGAGCCACGACCGCAGCGGCGGCCGGTCGGCGCCGACGGGTGCGAGCTCGTCTTCGTTGCGGATCGGTGGGTCGAGCAGGAACGTCAGCAGAGCCGTGCCGCCGAAGAGCACACCGATCCCGCTGAGCGTCGCTGTCGCCGACAGGGAGGTGATCGCCGCGATGCCGGCTGCCGGACCGATCATGAACGTCGCCTCGACGAGGATCGTGTCGAGGGAGTAGGCGGCGCGGCGCTGTTCGGCCGGCACGAGCGCCGCCAGGATCTGGCGCGCGAGTGAACCCGCGGGCACCGACAAGAACCCGGCGGGGAGCGCGCACGCCACCAGCACCGCGTACGACAGGTGGGGAGCGGCGACCCAGAACGCGGTCGACGCGATGCCGCACGTCGCGACGACCGGCCGCAGGCCGTAGCGGTCGAAGGTGCGTCCCAGCACCGGCGCGCCGAGAGCCATCCCCAGCGTGGTGGCGGCACCGACGAGGCCCGCCGCGCCGTAGCCGCGACCGAGGTCGCTCACCACGTACAGGGTCAGCGTCACGCTCGTCATGGTCATCGGCAGGCGCGCGAAGAACATCAACGTCATCGACGGCCGGACACGGGGCAGGCGCAGCACGCGACGGTAGGGCTCGAGAGGCACGTACCCGATGAGATCAAGTCCTGGTACGCGCGTGCAACTTCTTTTCGGGTGACGGCCGGCACCCGCCGGGAATCGCCATCGCCCGAAATCGTGTTCACGAATTATTTTTCAGATTCAGGCAATCGGCGTTCCGAGTGGCAAAATCCCGCGCACTGTGCATTTCCGATTCGCCCCAGGTCGAGAGCAGAAACGGGCTACTCCGCCGGTGTCGATACGTGCGTGGGGGACAACCCGTCCGGAGGAGTGGCAGCCCTCGCTCCGACGGAGTGATGCGGGTAAACGATCACGGATTACACCTGTGTGGGTGAGCTACGAGGTCCGTTGAGTGGCCTACCACTACTCCGAGTCTGATTCACGATCGATAACGATGATCTTCAGGGGGATGGGCAAGCCGCCTACGTTAATCAAATGCGGGCGAGTTCCGGTCGGATGGATTCGGCACGTAAGGGTTAGAAAACTTCTCTATCCGGTGATCGGCTGGTGCTGGGTCGATACGGCGGGTATCGATTTAATGCGACAGGTCCCTGAGGCCAGGAGGTAAGGAATGAAAGGCAAGATTGGGCGGATCATCGCCTTGGTAGCCGCCGGCAGTCTGCTGGCCGTCGGCACCTCGGGGATGGCTTCCGCGAGCCCGGCGGGCGGCAAGGGCACGTCGGCAACCGAAGCCGTCGGCGCACAGGTGCTGCAGATGCGGGACGACCTGACGAAGGCCGCGTACGCGGGCAACGTCAGCCTCACGCGCTCCGACTTGGCCAAGCTCAGCCCGGTGCTCGGCGAACTCGCCGCGGGCAAGCGTTACCAGATCCAGTCCGAGACGCAACAGCTTTCCGGTGCGGCCAAGACCCGCGCCGACGAGTCGAGCCGCCTGCTGGCCGACCCGACGGCCACGCCGCGCCAGCTTCCGCCGCTGCCGCTGCCGCCCATTCCGGACCTGCCCGGTCCGCTGAAGGCCGTGAGCGACCTGGTCAAGGCGCTGCTGGGGGCCGTGACCGACATCCTCGGCGGGCTGCTCGGCTCCGTGCCGGTGCCGCCACTGCCGGTGCCACCGGTGCCTGTCCCGGGGGCGTAACCGGTCGGGGAACAGGTGGCTGCGAAGCCTGGTGCGGTTGGCCGCACCAGGCTTCGCCTATTTTTCGGCCAGCCCGAGCCGCAGCGCGCCGGCGAGTTCGGCGACGGCCTCGCGAAACCGCGTGCCGACGCCCGTGAAATTCAGAAACCCGTGGATCAGGTCCGGTTGCCGGCTCAGCGCCACGGGCACGCCCGCCGCGCGCAGCTTCTGCGCGTACGCCTCGCCTTCGTCGCGAAGCGGATCGAAACCCGCGGTCATGACGAACGCCGGCGGCAGTCCACTGTGGTCGGCCGCGAGCAGTGGAGACAGGCGTGGGTCGGCCTTGTCTGTGCCGTCGGGCAGGTAGTGGCCCTCGAACCAGTTCATCGACGCGTCGGTGAGAAACAGGCCTTCGCCGAAGATCTCGCGGGAGCGGCGCCGCACCGTGAAGTCGACGGCGGGGTAGATCAGCAGCTGGAACGCCGGTTTCGGACCGCCGCGCCGCGTCGTCTCCACCGCGACGACGGCCGACAGGTTGCCGCCTGCGCTGTCGCCGCCGACGGCGATGCGATCCGGGTCCGCGCCGAGATCCCCGGCCTTGGCGTGGGCGAAGTCGAACGCGGCGAGTGCGTCGTCGACCGGCGTCGGGAACGGGTACTCCGGCGCCATCCGGTATTCCACCGACAGCACGCGTACGCCGGCGTGTGTCGCGAGGTAGCGGACGGCGTTGTCGTGCGTCGCGCGGGAGCCGACGACCCAGCCGCCGCCGTGGAAGAACACCAGCAGCCCGGACGGTTCGGGCAGGCCCGCGGGGCTGTAGAGCGTGGCGTCGAGCGACGCCTCGCCCGAGGGGATCACGACATCGCGCACCGTCACCGGCTCGATCCGCTTGCCGCTGACCAGATGCCGTCCGGCCTCGAGCCCCGCGCGCGACGCCTCGACTGTGCCGCCGGCGAGCTCCGTCCCCGTGAGCTGCTGCAACCGCAGCAGAAGCTGCGCGTCGAGGGCGAGCTCCTGGCCGTCACGGCGCAGCGGCGGACCGGCGATGAGCCGGCGCACGGGCCGAGGCAGCCAGAACACGAACTGCGCGGCGGCGGACTGCACGCGGACCTGGAGCGGTATCGCCATCGTTCCTCCTTGATCGAGGCGACTGACGTTACCCGCGAGTAGGTTAGGGGTCCAGCTGTGATCCACCACTCCGTCTCAAAGGCTGGTCCTCGACTTAAGTGGAGGGGCTAGCCTCGTAAGAGTGACTTCAGTCAAGACGGCCAGGGTGCTCGGGATCGGCGGCTCGCTCCGCGAGGGTTCGCAGTCCGAACGGGCCCTGCAGATCGCACTCGCCGCGGCGGCCGAACTCGGCGTCAGCACCGAGCTGATCCCCGGACCGGAGCTCGTGCTGCCGTTCTACGACACAGCGGCACCCGAGCGCGACGATCGCGCGAAACGGCTGATCGAGAGCATCCGGCGGGCGGACGGGCTGATCGTCGTGTCGCCCGGTTACCACGGAGCACTGTCGGGGCTGGTCAAGAATGCCCTCGACTACGTCGAAGACCTGCGCGAGGACACCCGGCCCTACCTCGACGGCCGCGCGGTCGGCCTCGCCGCCGTTGCATTCGGGTGGCAGGCCGCCGTCACCACGCTCGACCAGCTCCGCACGATCACGCACGCACTGCGCGGCTGGGCGACCCCGCTGGGTGGTTCGATCAACTCCGCCGAGACGAAGTTCGACGAAGGCGGCGGCGCGTCCGACGAGAAAAGCGTCCGCACGCTGCGGCTCATCGGCCGTCAGGTCGCGGAATTCACCCTGTCGCGCTGACGTTTGACCCCGCCTCGGCCGGGTACCCTGGTCGTGCTGCCTGCCATGCGGTGGCTGGGTTCCGGTGACCAGGTTCCGGCTGGGTGCCGGCGACCTGAACGTTGTCATCGAAGCGACGCCGAGCCAGGCTTTCCGACAGGAGGTAGCCGAAGGAATGGCCGACGCGATCTACCCGGCCGTCGCAACCGCCCGCGGCGCGGGCCGCAACGGTGAAGTGACCTCGTCCGACGGCGTCATCGACGAGTCGCTGGCGATCCCGAAGGAAATGGGCGGCCCCGGCGGTGACAAGCAGCTTTTCGCCGCGGGCTACTCGGCGTGCTTCCACAGCGCGTTGCAGGCCGTCGCCCGCGGTGCGAAGGTGACACTGCCGGAGTCGACCGTGACGGCGGAAGTGAGTCTGTACAAGCAGGACCCGGGGTTCCAGCTGGGGGTCGCGCTGCACATGAGGCTGCCCGGGCTCGACAAGGCGCAGGCCGACGAGCTCGTCGCGCGGGCCCACCAGCTGTGCCCGTACTCCAACGCGACGCGCGGCAACATCGAGGTCACGCTCGCGACGGCCGTCTGACCCCGAAATCCGTTCCACCACGCACAGAAAGGACAGCCGAAATGGCCAACTCGCCCATCAAGAGTTCGCTGAGCGCGGCTGACAAGGAGATCACGGGCAACGCCCTCCAGGCGACGCTCGCGGACCTTGTCGACCTGTCGCTGATCGCGAAGCAGGCCCACTGGAATGTCGTGGGTACGAACTTCCGCAGCGCACACCTGCAGCTCGACGAACTCACCGCCACGGCGCGCCAGTACGTCGACGAGGTCGCCGAGCGGGCCAACGCGATCGGCGTGTCGCCCAACGGCAAGGCGAAGACCGTGCTGGCCTCCTCGGGCGCGCCGGAATACCCCGACGGCTGGCAGCCGGTCGAGGCCACGGTCGCCGCGATCGTCGAGGTGCTTTCGGCGCTCATCGAGCGCCTGCGCAAGCGCATCGACGAGACGGACAAGAGCGATCTCGTGACGCAGGACCTTCTGATCGAGATCACGCGGGCGCTGGAAGAAGCGCACTGGATGTGGCAGGCGCAGCAGGCCTGATCCGGTCACGGAGCCGCTCACCGCCTTGCGGTGGGCGGCTCTTTTCACGCGTACGGACTGCCCATTCGTGGATTTGGTGCCCGAACGGAGCGCTCCGAAGTTCTGGCGCTGAATCACGGCCCGCCCGGGTGGGTGTTGCACGGTGTCGCGGCCCCGCGTGCGGCGCTACGGTCACAACATGGTGCTGCATCACGGAAATCAAAGCGGGGCAAAGCGTCAGCCCGGGACGAATCCGATGTACGCCGGGGCGAATCCGGCGCTGGCCGAGGACTTCGTGATGCCGCACATGCGGCTGCGCGACACCTCGTTGCCACCGGACACGGCGCTGCAGCTCGTGCGCGACGAGCTGATGCTCGACGGCAACGCACGCCTCAATCTCGCCACGTTCGTCACCACGTGGATGGAGCCACAGGCGCGTGAGCTGATGGCGGACTGCGTCGACAAGAACATGATCGACAAGGACGAGTACCCGCAGACGGCCGAGCTGGAGCGCCGGTGCGTCAACATGCTCGCCGATCTGTGGCACGCGCCCGACCCCACGGACATCATGGGCTGTTCGACCACGGGCTCGTCGGAGGCGTGCATGCTCGCCGGCATGGCGCTGAAGCGGCGCTGGTCGAAGCTGGGCCGCACCGGGAAACCGAACCTGGTGATGGGCGTGAACGTGCAGGTGTGCTGGGAGAAGTTCTGCGAGTACTGGGAGGTGGAACCGCGGCTGGTCCCGATGGACGGCGACCGCTACCACCTGTCGGCCGAGGAGGCGGTGAAGCGCTGCGACGAGAACACGATCGGCGTCGTCGCGATTCTCGGGTCGACCTTCGACGGCAGCTACGAGCCGGTCGCGGAGATCGCCGCGGCGCTCGACGAGCTGCAGTCACGCACCGGGTGGGACATTCCGATGCACGTGGACGGCGCGTCGGGCGCGATGATCGCACCGTTCCTCGACGAGGACCTGGAGTGGGACTTCCGGCTGCCACGCGTCGCGTCGATCAACACGTCCGGCCACAAGTACGGCCTGGTGTATCCGGGCGTGGGCTGGGTGGTGTGGCGCAACCGCGCGGAGTTGCCCTCGGAGCTGGTGTTCAACGTCAACTACCTGGGCGGCGACATGCCGACGTTCGCACTGAATTTCTCGCGCCCCGGCGCCGAGGTCGCCGCGCAGTACTACACGTTCGTCCGACTGGGCCGCGAAGGCTTCCGCGCCGTGCAACAAGCCTCTCGCGAGGTGGCACTCCACCTGTCCGACGAGATCTCCGAGATGGGTCCCTTCCGTCTGCTCACCCGTGGTGACCAGCTCCCGGTGTTCGCGTTCACGACGAAGCCCGAGATCACCGGCTACGACGTCTTCGACGTCTCCCGTCGCCTCCGCGAACGCGGCTGGCTCGTGCCCGCCTACACCTTCCCCGACAACCGCACCGACCTGGCGGTCCTCCGCATCGTCGTCCGCAACGGCTTCACCCACGACCTGGCCGATCTCCTCCTCGCCGACCTGAAGCGCACGCTCCCCGAGCTCGAACGACAAACCGGCCCCGTCCACGACGCCGCCACCTCCACGGCGTTCCACCACTGACGCACCGCCGGGCCCTCATCCGGGGGCCCGGCTCAGCGCCGCGGCACTGGTGACGGCCACGTCTCGACGGGTCAGGACGTGGGCGGCGCCGGGGCACGGGCGTGTGCCTATCGCGCACGTCGGCCTGTCGTGGCCGACCGGCATTGTTGTTGCCGCTTACGCGGTTCGGGCGTGGCTACCAAGGACGTTGCCCGGCGCGGGTTGGCGGCCCGCGCCAGGCTCGCCGGGTAGCGCTCGGATTGCGCGGCGGTTCAGCGCCGCGGCTTGGCGCGCAGGTACTGGTCCGGCCAAGCCACCTCGCCGCCCAGGACGTGGGCGGCGCGCTGCGGCCAGTGGGGGTCGCGCAGGAGCGCGCGGGCGAGGAAGACGGCGTCGGCCGCGCCGGTGGCGACGATTTGCTCCGCCTGTTCCGGTTCGGTGATCATGCCGACCGCGCCGGTGGGCACGGCGGTTTCGCGGCGGATCCGTTCGGCGAAAGGCACCTGGTAGCCAGGGCCGATCGGGATCTTCGGGTGCGCCACGTTGCCGCCCGAGGAGACGTCGACGAGGTCGGTCCCACGGTCGGCCAGCAGTTTGACCAGGTGCACGGAGTCGTCGATCGACCAGCCGCCGTCGGCCCAGTCGCTTGCGGAGATACGGGCGAGCAGCGGGACGTCAGGGCCGATCTCGCCGCGGACGGCGTCGGTGATCTCCAGCGCGAGCCGCATGCGGCCGTCGAAGTCGCCGCCGTAGCGGTCGGTGCGGGAGTTCGACAGCGGCGACAGGAATTCGTGGGCGAGGTAGCCGTGGGCGAAATGCAGCTCGACCAGGTCGAACCCGGCGTCGAGGGCGCGGCGCGCACCGGCGGCGAACGCGGCGGGGATGCGGGCCACCTCGTCGGTGCTCAGACCGCGTGCGGGCGCGTAGTTGCCGAACGGCTGGTCGTCGGCGCCGACGCTCGCCCAGCCGCCCTGCTCGACGGGCACGGAGCCGGCGCCCTCCCAGGGCCGGAACGTCGAGGCTTTGCGCCCGGCGTGCGCGAGCTGCATGCCGATCACCGCGCCGCGCTCGTGCGCGAAGTCGGTGACCCGGCGCCACGCCGTGGCTTGGTCGTCGTTCCAGATGCCGGTGTCCTGCGGGCTGATGCGACCTTCAGGTGTGACGGCGCTGGCCTCGGTGAGGATCAGGCCGGCGCCGCCGGCGGCGAACTGTCCCAAGTGGACGAGGTGCCAGTCGTTCGGCAGCCCGTCGGTGGCGGAGTACTGGCACATCGGGGAGACCCACACGCGGTTGGGCAGTGTGACGCTGCGCAGCGCGAGGGGAGTGAAGAGTCGGCTCACAAATCGATGTAACACCCGGTGGTGGTGGTCTCGTCCCGTCGCGGTGGCGATACTCACGGGTAATGTCGGGGCCATGGGTCTTGCCGCAGCCGAACGCCAGACGCTGAGCGCGCTGTTCGAGGAGATCGGCCCCGAAGCGCCGACGTTGTGCGAGGGCTGGACCACTCGCGATCTCGCGGCACACCTCGTGGTGCGCGAGCACCGACTCGACGCCGCACCCGGCATCGTGTTGCCGGTGCTCGCCGGGTACACGAAGCGCGTGCAGGACCGTTACGCGGCGAAGTCGTGGCCGGCGCTGGTGGATCAGGTGCGGCAGGGTCCGTCGCGGTTCTGGCCGACGTCGATCGGGCCGCTCGACGAGCTCGCCAACGGCGCTGAGTTCCTCGTCCACCACGAAGACGTGCGGCGTGCGCAGCCGGACTGGCGGCCGCGCCCGGCCGACGTCGCGCGCGACGAGACGGCGTGGCGGCTCGTGCGGCAGTCAGCGAAGCTCAGCTTGCGCAAGTCGCCGGTCGGCGTGGTCCTCAAGCACAGCGACGGCCGGACGGCGCAGGTGAAGGCGGGTTCGCCCGTCGTCACCGTCGCCGGGGAACCGGTGGAATTGCTGTTGTTCGCCTTCGGCCGCGACGCCGTGCACGTGACTTTCGAGGGTGACGCGTCGGCCGTCGAACGTCTGAAGTCGCTGAACCGGGGGCTCTGACACCCATGTGACACCCATCCAGGTTCTCGCGATCATCACGTCAGTACGATCCGTCGCGATGCTCACTCATGCGCGCCGCGTTCCCGGCTGGGTCGACGGGATCGGCTGGAAGGTGCGGCTTCGGGAGATCCGCCCGTCGGACCGGCGCACGCTGGCCGGCTTCGACCACGACGCCGTCGACGGCGGCTACCGCCACTGGGCCCGCCACCGCCGCGGGGCTGACCTGCAGTTCGCCATCGAGGCCTTGCACAACCGAACCCTCGTCGGCTCCCTCTGGGTGCAGGCCGATCCCGCCACGGGCACCTTCAGCTACGGCATCGGCATCGGCGCGCAGCACCGGCGCTGCGGCTACGCCGCAGACGCCATCACCGTCCTCCTCGCCCACATGTTCAGCCGCGGCTACCGCAAGTGCGCCGTCAGCGTCTCCGGGAGCAACTTCGCCTCCCTCGCTCTCCACGGCGAACTGGGCTTCCACGAGGAAGGCCGCCCGCGCGACACCGAACTCCTGCTGGGCGAGATCCGCTATCCCGTGCTGATGGCGCTCACGTCCTCCGCGTTCGCCGCCCGCTACCCCCTGCTCGCCGCCTCGCGCTTCCCCGCCCGCCCCACCCGTGGCCGCCACTGGCGCACCCCCCGCCGCGGCCGCCACTGGCGCCCGCGCCCCGCCATGGTGTGACCCGGCCGCCGCCTTTGCCTCATCGCAACTCGCTCGCCGGGATCGCGGTGGCGCTGGCTCGCATCTGCTGGGCACGGCCCAGGCCCTGGGCTTCCCGGCTGGGCCGAGTCTCGCGGCCTGGGCCCCGCCTCGCTTGCTGAGTTGGCCTCGTGGGCCAGCCGATCTCGCGGGTCGAGTCTCGTCGTCGGAGCTGAGCCACTCTCGTCGTCGGAGCCGAGCCACTCTCGTCGTCGGAGCTGAGCCACTCTCGTGGGCCGAGCATCCCCTCGCTTGCTGAGTTGGCCTCGTGGGCCAGCAGATCTCGCGAGCCAGTCACGTCGGCGGAGGCGAGTCCGGCGGCCCGACCCGGCTCTCGTGGGCCGAGCTCCGCCTCGTCGGCGGAGCCCCGCCTCGTCGGCCGAGTCGGGACCGACCTCGCGCGCGACGGCAGAGCCCACCCTCCCGTTGGGGGGCGCCCATGATCCATTTTACCGGCGCGCACTGACAAGACCCATGGCTCGGCGGATCTGTCCACAGGGCAGGCACATTGGGGACAACCCGCGCCCCCGCGCGAAACCGCGCTACGCGGCGCGCAGGCGTTCCGGCCAGCGAAGCTCAAGGGAGTCCTGCGCGTCCCACTCGGCGAGCACCGAGGCCAAGTCCGCGGAAATCGAATGCAGGTCCGATTCACCGTAGGGGCACGGGGGCGGACGCAAGACGCCCCACGCTTCGCGCAGCAACGGCAGCGACAGCGGCCGACCCGCTTCGGCCATGGAATGCACCGTGCCCACCAGGGATTCCGCCAGCGCCAGCGAGGACCGGGCCGAGCGGAGGACGGTGGCGCTGCGGCTGCGGGCGTTATGGCGGGGGCGGCCGGAAAGCAGAGTCATGTTGGGGAACACCGCGCCGGCGGCGATGCAGCCGAAGAGGCCGCCTGGAAGGGAAAGTGCGCGTTCCACAGCGAAGTGCGCGAGGTCGTGCGGGACGCGGAACTTGCGGGACACCGAGGGCAGCCCGAGGACCACGCCGTCGACCCGGGTCAGCCGCGTGTACGACTCGCCGCGCGGGTCGTGGGAGAAAGTCACCAGCACCACCCGAGGATGACGGCCCCGGGTGGTGCGGTGCCAGTGAATTTCAGCGCAGGGCGAGGGCGCGCAGCGCGAAGAACACCTCGATGGACGTCTGCTTGATCGTCTCGGCGATCACGAGCGAACCGTGGCCGGCGTCGTAGCGGTAGAACTCGTGGGGGGCGCCGCGAGACCCAAGGCGGGCGAGGTAGTTCTCGATCTGGCGGATCGGGCAGCGCGGGTCGTTGTCGCCGGCCAGGATGAGTACGGGGGCGGCGACGGCGTCCACGTACGTGATCGGCGAGCACTCGCGGTAGACGGCCGGCACGTCGGTCGGCGCGCCACCGAACAACGCACGGTCGAAAGAGCGCAGCTGCTCCATCTCGTCTTCGTAGGCGGCCACGTAATCGGCCACCGGCACGCCGGCGACCCCCGCCGCCCACCGCGACGGCTGCGTCCCCAGTGCGAGCAGCGACAGATATCCGCCCCAAGACGCACCGTTCACGACACATTTGTCCTTCTGGGACAGTCCACTTTCGACAGCCCAGTCGTGAACCGCGGCGACGTCCTCGAGCTCGGTGAGCCCCGGTCGCCCTTCGATCGCGTCGCGCCAGGCCGAGCCGTAGCCGGTGGAGCCGCGGTAGTTCACCTCGACCACGGCGAATCCGGCGTCGAGCCACGTCGCGCGGTAGGCGGAGAACCGGTCCTCATCGGCGGCGTGCGGCCCGCCGTGCAGTGAGAACACCGTGGGCAACGGACCTTCCGGCGCGTCGAGTGGACGCGATACCAGCGCGTGGATCCGCCCGCCCACGCCCTCCACGAAGGCGTCGGTCACCGGCGCCGAACCTGGCGCCTGCTCACCCGGCGGCGCCAGCAACACGGAGTCCTTGCCGTCGGCCGCGCGGCGGCGCACGGCGGTCGGCTCGGCCGCGCTCGACCACGAATACTCGATCGTCCCGTCGGGCCGCACGCCCGCGCCGCCGATCCGGCCGGCTGGAGTGTCCAGAGAGGACAGTGAGCCGTCGGCGAGATCAAAGCGATACAAGGAACTGCGACCCTGGTGGAAGTGCACCACGAGCAACGCGCGGGCATCCGGGTACCAGTCGGCCGCGACCTCGCCCGGCAGGTCGATCTCCAGCTCGGTCTCGGTGTCCGTCGTGACGTCCCAGATGAGCAGTTCCTCCCGGCCGCGCCGCTCGTGCAGCACGAGCAGCCGCTGGTCGCCCGCGACCGGCGAGAATTCCAGTGCCGTAAGGCCTTTTCCGTCACCGTCCCACTTGTCCGCGACGGTCGTGAAACCGTCCGTCGCCAGCACGCGCAGCGCCGGGTGGCGCGAATCGCCGTGTTCGGAGTGCGAGATGGCGAGCAGGCTCTCGTCGCGCGAAAGGGACGCGATGCCGGCGTCGTCGGCGTGGCGGTAAAACCGCTCGGTCTTACCGTCGATCTTCGCGAACAGCTCGCTTCCGTCGTCGGTCGAAACGCCGACGGCGATCACGCGCGAACCGAGTTCGAGCCCGGCCGGGTAACCGTCGTGAACCTCGGGCAGCGGCTTGGCCGCAGCGCTGCTGTCGCCGTCGAATGGCTGGCTCACCCACGAGCCGAACTCGTCGCCGTCGGTGTCGTCGAACCACCAGATGGCCGAGCCGTCGGGTGTCGGTGTCGCGTGGAGCGTGCCGTTGGGCCGGTCGGTGACGCGGCGGTGACTGTCGGTGGCGCGGTCCCACGCGTAGACCTCCCAGACGCCGCTGGCGTTGGAGACGTACACGTTCGCGTCGGGCGCGTCTCGAGCCCATTCGGGCACGGAGAGGCGGGCCGCGTTGAAGCGGGCGCGCCAGCGGGACTCGGCGTCGGCGTCCTCGAAGAGGCGCGCGGGGACGACCGCGGGCGGAAATTCGGTGCCTGGCTGCGTGCTCACCCCTCGATCTTGCCACCCCTGGGGCCGTACTGTGTGCCGGGTGCAGGAGGCATACGCGGCGTCGAGGCGAGAGGCCCGGGCGGCGCTAGAACGAGCAGCGTTCGCGCAGCCCCTCTTCACGCCCGGTCTGAGCGTTGTCGATCTGGGCTGTGGCCCCGGCGCCATCACCTTGGGATTCCCCGTACCTACGTCCACAGTGGACTTCGTGGCGACGGCGCCGAGTGACCTCCCCTTCCCCGATGGTTCCGCGGCCGTCGCGTTCTCCCAGGGCTTGCTCGAACGTCTCCCGGACCCTGCCGCTGTGCTCACCGAGCTGCATCGCGTGCTCCGGCCCGGCGGCCGCCTTGCACTGTCTACTTCGGACTGGATTCGGGCCAGGCTGCGTCCACGGACCGCGAACGTCGACGCCGCCCTTCGCGGCTACTACCTGCTGCTGCGGCGCGCCGGTGCCAACCCGTTCGCGGGCCGCGTGATCACGGACCAAGTGGCCGCGGCCGGCTTCACCGCTGTCGTCCAGCGCACCCGCCACCGCGCCGAACTCGCCTATCGCGACCTGGCCGCCTTCGTCGAAAACGCACTGGCCACGGCCCTGGCCGACCCCGATCACCCCGACCGCGACCAGCTGACCTCCGCCGCGCGCTCCGCCAACTCCTGGTCCCGCACCGCGGGCCCGGGCGACTTTTTCCAGTGTTTCACCGAACTCACCGCTACCCGCTGACTGCCGCGCGGGCACCTACCCCTGATCCGCCGCGCCGCTTCATCCACACCACTCCGAAGTTGTGGACAACTCGAGCCCGAATCGGCTCGTCCGGGCTTCTTGTCGGTGGGCGCCGGTAAACTGGAGCTGGGACGCCCCCCAGGGAGGGCGGGGGCCTGTCCTGCCGCCGCCCACCAGCCGCACCACAGCTCCGGCCCCCTAACCGGCCGCGTTTCGCCGCTCTACCCGCCCAACCGCACACTCCGTTCCCGCAGCCTGGCTGCCACCCCCGCCCGGGCCCCGCACCGCTCGGCGAGCCCAACTCACCGCGACCACGCCCGGCGAGACCGTACTTCGGGTCGCTTCGACTCTCACCGGATCCGTCGGCTCACGCCCCTGGCCAACCGGTTCTCCGACTCACCTCGCCGGCTCGCCCCTTCAACGCAACCACCCACCTTGGGGGGTCCGGGGGGCGAAGCCCTCCCGGCTGGGGGTTTGGGGGTTTGACCCCCAAGAGGCACACGAGAAAGGCCCTTGTCTGCGCATTCCGCAGACAAGGGCCTTTCAGACTTACTCGTCGGGGTGGCGGGATTTGAACCCACGACCTCCTCGACCCGAACGAGGCACGCTACCAAGCTGCGCCACACCCCGAGGTATTGCTTAGCGGGTCGTGGAGAAGTTTAGCGGACGGTCCGGGCGGGTTTGCGTGGGGTGGCCTTTCGGGGTTCGCCGGTGGTGGTGCCGCGGGGTGTCAGGGTGAGCAGGGTGGCTTCGGGTGGGCAGGCGAAGCGGGCGGGTGCGTAGGGGGAGGTGCCGAGGCCGGCGGAGACGTGGAGCCACATGTGGGCGCCCCAGCGGGAGGCGCCGCGGGCGCGGGTGCGGTCGAGTTCGCAGTTGGTGACGAGGGCGCCGTAGCCGGGGACGCGGAGCTGGCCGCCGTGGGTGTGGCCGGCGAGGACGAGGTCGTAGCCGTCGGAGGCGAACGGGTCGAGCACGCGCGGTTCGGGCGAGTGGGTGACGCCGATGCGGACGAGGGCGCTCGCGTCGGCCGGGCCGGCGATCTCGCTGTAGCGGTCGCGGTGCAGGTGGGGGTCGTCGAGTCCCGCGGCGAACACGGTGCGCCCGCCGACGTCGATGGTGTGGCGCGCGTGCGTGAGGTCCGTCCAGCCGTGTTCGATGAACGCCGCGCGAAGGTCGCCCCACGGGAGTTTGGTGCCGTGGATGCGCTTTTTCTTGCCCCTCGGCATGAGGTAGCGCGCGGGGTTTTTGGGCCTGGGTGCGTAGTAGTCGTTGCTGCCGAACACGAACACGCCCGGCCGCTCCAGCAGTGGCCCGAGCGCCCGCAGCACCGATGGCACCGCCGTGGGGTGCGACAGGTTGTCGCCGGTGTTCACCACGAGGTCGGGTTCCAGCCGGTCGAGTGCGGCGACCCACCGCTGTTTCGCGCGGTGGCTCGGCAGCATGTGCAGGTCGGACACGTGCAGGATCGTCATCGGTTTCGCGCCGGGCGCGAGGACCGGCAGCTCGGCGGTCCGCAACCGGAACTGCCGCCGCTCCACCCCCACGGCGTAACCGAGGGCCGCGGCCCCGAGCGCGGCGGTCCCTACCGTGACCTTCTTGACGGTGCTGATGTCACTGAGCGTGCCCACGACGCGAGGATACGTGCTCGGCGCGAGCCCACGCCGCCGCGGGCCCGTGCCAACGTGAAAACCGTTCGCGCGCAACGAAACGCGTCAGCGTCCGGTGTATTTCGGATCTTCCGGCGGCAACGGGACGACCGGTTGCCCGGCCATGATGTTCTTCATCGCCCCGAACCACGTCTGTGCGGGCGTCTTGCCGCCGAACATGTTGCCGGTGCCGCAGGTGGTGACGGTGCCGACGGCGCGGAAGCACAAGCCCCCGGACCCGCCTTCGGGCCGGAAGACCATGGCCGCGCCCGCCAACTGCGGGGTGCCCCCGACGAAGGTGGCCGAGCCGTTGTTCTGCGTGGTGCCCGTCTTGCCGAGGATCGGGCGGTCCCAGCCGGCCGCCGCGGCGGCGGCAGCCGACGTACCGCCGGGCTGATCGTCCTTGCTCATGCCAACCACCATCGTGTTCGCGAGGCCTTCGGGAACGGCCTGCTCGCACGGTTCTTCCTTGTACGGCACGGTTTTTCCGTTCCGATCGGTGATGCCGGCCAGCGGCGTCGGCGGGCAGTACACGCCACCACTCAGCAGCGTGGCGGCCACGTTCGCCAGTTCCAGACCACTCGTCGGGCTGAAGCCGAGCGTGAACGCGCCGACGCCGGGGTAGCTGCCCTTCGGCCCGTACGCCTTCAGCTGCGGCTCCGTCTTGGTGTCCTTGGGGTCGATGGTGTTGCCGTTGGTGTCGCTGGCCATCGTGGTGCGCATGCCGAGTCGGTTCGCCATGTCGAGGCCGGGCCCGGTGCTGCCGAGGCGGTCCTCGAGCGCGACGAACGCGGTGTTCGGGGAGGTCGCCAGTGCGTTCTGCAACGAGGTGGAAGCGCCGTAGTGCCCGGCGTTGCCCACGCAGTACCAATGCGTGCGCGGCGCGCCGGTCGGCGGGCACTGGGGCTGGCTGCCGGTGAACACGTGGGACGTGTAGCTGTCCCCGACCGGGATCGTGCTGTAGATGCCGGCGATGCCTCGGTCGAGTACCGCCGCCGTGGTGAAGATCTTGTAGCTCGAACCCGCGCCGCCGGTGTTGTAGACGCCCGAAGGCAACGCGTAGGTGGTCTGGCCCGCGTCGGCGTCGATGCCGTAGTCGCGGTTCGCCGCGAGTGCCACCACCTCGTGCCGCGTTTTTCCGGGCCGGACCAGCGAAAGCGTGTTCGCGACGTTCTTCTGCGTCTTCTTCACCTGCGTCTCGGCCGAAACTTTGGCTTCGTGGTTGGCTTTCTCGTCGAGCGTGGTCTTGATGGTGTAACCGCCGGTGTAGAGGTCGTCCTTCGTGAAGCCGGCTTTCAGGAGGTAGTCCTGCACGTACTGGCAGAAGAACCCGTTCTCCGGGCCGGCGCCCGTGCAGTTCGACGGAGGCTTCGCGGGTGCATCGGGCACCACTCCGAGCGGCTCGGCCTTGAACCGCTCGGCGTCGGCCTTCGCGAGCTTGCGGTTCTCGACCATGCGGTCCAGCACCAGGTTGCGGCGCGCGGTCGCCTTGTCGGGGTGCTTCCACGGGTCGTTGTTGATCGGGTTGTTCACCAGCCCCGCGAGGAGCGCGGCCTGTGGCACGGTCAGCTTTTCGGGCGTGGTGTCGAAGTAGGCGTGCGCGGCCGAACCGATGCCGAAGATCTGGCGCGAGAACTCGACGACGTTCAGGTACCCGGCGAGAATCTGCTGCTTCGACAGCTTCGTCTCGAGCTGGATCGCGATCCGCGCTTCCTTCAGCTTGCGGGCCAGCGTCTGCTCCTGCGCCTTTTCCTGCCCGGCCTTGTCACCGCGGTAGACGACGTTGATCAGGTAGTTCTTCACGTACTGCTGTGTGAGCGTCGAGGCGCCTTGCGTGTCGCCGCCGGTGCTGTTGGACACGGCCGCGCGCAACGTGCCCTGCCAGTCGACGCCGTGGTGCTCGTAGAACCGCTTGTCCTCGACCGAGATCAGCGCCCACTTCGTCGCTTCGTTGATCTGGTTGGCCGCGACCGGGATGCGGTACTGGTCGTACAGCGTCGCGATCGGCTTGCCCCCCGAGTCGGTGATCGTCGTCACCAGCGGCGGCGGGATGTCGGCGAGGTCGGACGACGTCTGCTCCACGGTCTGGCTCGCCTGGTTCGACGCCACGCCGGCCGCCCCGACCACGGGGAAGAGGATTCCGGCGACGAGCACCCCCGCGAGCAGGCACAGGCCGATGAGCTTGAAGAGTCCGTCCGTTTTGCGCACGCCGCCAGGGTACTGAAGGCCAGTCGCAGCTCCGTGACCTCACGCCCCGCCAACCCGGATGATCGTGACAAATCGGACCCCATGAGGTGACATCCGGTAACGGAATGCATGCTAGGGCTCGACGAGGGGAACCGTTGACCCCTACAGTCCGTCAACGTTCCACGAAGAATTGTCGGCGGACGGCCCAGCGCGAGAGGGAGCGGCTGGGTACCGGGGGCGGCAGCGGCACCGGGGAGGTGCCGTCACCGATGTGGAACGCAGAGGGAGACACGCTCGCGGGGGATGGGAGCGGGAGCTTCACCTCCGCTGGTGTCGTACACCAGGGTAGGGAGCTGGGGGTATGGAGACCAACCAGTCGAGTTGGCGCGTCAGCGCGTCGTGCCGGGACGCCGATCCGGACGGGTTGTTCGTGCGCGGCGCCGAGCAGAACCGGGCGAAAGCTGTGTGCCTCGGGTGCCCGGTCCGCACGGAGTGCCTGGCCGAAGCACTCGACGGCCGGATCAATTTCGGTGTTTGGGGAGGGATGACCGAACGGGAGCGGCGGGCGTTGCTGCGTCGCCGCCCCGACGTCGCCAGCTGGACGGACCTGCTGGAGGCAGCCAAGCGTGACGCACTCGAGGGCGTCGGCTGATTCGAACGAACCACCGTGAGGGCAGCGGGAGTACTCCCGCGGCCCTCACGAGGTCGTCGCCAGCTTGACCCCGATGTCGCGCAGGCCTTCGAGGTCGTGCACGTCGCCGGCCAGCGCCGGTACCCGCACCACCGGCACCTCCGGGTGCGCCTTCGTGAACCGCGCCAGCAGCCGGTTCTCACGTTCGGCCAGCGCCACGCGGTCGGCGTGCAGCCGCAACACGGCCTCGGCCAACGGCGCGCTCGTGTCGCCGTCCTGCAACGACTCCGCGGCCGCGAGCGCCTCCGAAGCCGAAAGCGTGGCCAGCACCGGGTGTGTCCGGTTCGCGACGAGCCCGGCCAACGGCATCGACTCACCGGCCAGGCGCTCGACGAAGTACGACGCTTCGCGCAGCGCATCGGGCTCCGGCGCGGCGATCACGAGGAACGACGTGCCGCGCGACCCCAGTAGCTCGGCCGTCTTGCGGGCGCGTTCGCGAAATCCGCCGAACATGCTGTCGAACGCCTGCATGAACGCCGACGCGTCGGCGAGCAGCTGGCCGCCGATGATCGTCGACACGGCCTTCGCGAACATCGAAAATCCGGCGCTGACGACCTTCCGCAATCCCCAGCCACCCGCTTTCGCAGGCCCGGTCAGCAGCCGGATCATGCGCCCGTCGAGTGCGCTCGACAGCCGGGTCGGCGCGTCGAGGAAATCCAGCGCCGAGCGGCTGGGCGGCGTGTCGACGATGATCAGGTCCCACTCGTCGGTCGCGGCGAGCTGGCCCAGCTTCTCCATCGCCATGTATTCCTGCGTGCCGGAGAACGACGTGGAAATGGTCTGGTAGAAGGGGTTCTGCAGTAACTGCTCGGCCCGCTCGGGTCCGGCGTGCACGCGCACCATGTCGTCGAACGTGCGGCGCATGTCGAGCATCATCGCCCACAGCTCGCCCTTGGGGTCGAAGCCGTCCACCTGCACCTGGCGTGGATGGTTGCCCAGTTCGCGCATGCCCATCGCCTGCGCGAGCCGCCGCGCCGGGTCGATCGTGAGCACCACGGTCTGGCGTCCGCGTTCGGCCGCGCGCAGTGCGAGAGCCGCGGCGGTGGTCGTCTTACCGACGCCGCCGGACCCGCAGCACACGATCACGCGGTTGGCCGGGTCGTCGAGCAGGGCGTCGACGTCCATCGCAGTCGTCATCACCGCACCCCCTGGTCCAGCAACGCTTCGGCGAGCTCGTAGAGCCCGGCGACGTCGACACCGTCGGTCAGCTCCGGCAGCTGGAGCGTCGGCAGGTCGGCTTCGGCGAGCTGCTCACGGGCCCGCTGTTCGGCGGCGACGCGCACGGCGTGCTCCACGGTCTCCTCCACGAGCGCGTCCAGCGTCTCGTCCGGCAGCTTCAACCCGGCCGAGGCCAAGCCGCCGCGTACCCGCCCGGCGTCGACGCGTCCGTCGGCGGCCGCGGTCACCGACCGCGCAGGCAGCCTTGGCGGGCGCACGCGGTTGACCAGCACGGCACCAGGGCGGAGATCCGCGCCGTCGAGCTCGGCAACGGCCTCGACGGCTTCGCGCACGGGCATTTCTTCCAGCAGCGTCGTGAGGTGCACTACGGTCTCGCCGGAGTGCAGCAGCCGCACCACGCCGTCGGCCTGGCCGCGGATCGGGCCGGTCTTCGCGAGGTCGGTCAACGCCTTGGTGACGTCGAGGAACTTGACGACGCGCCCGGTCGGCGGCGAGTCGACCACGACGGTGTCGTAGGTGTGGCGGCCGTCGGATTCGGTGCGGCCGACACACTCCTTGATCTTCCCGGTCAGCAGCACGTCGCGCAGACCCGGTGCGAGCGTGGTCGCGAATTCGATCGCGCCCATCCGTCGCAGTGTCCGGCCGGCGAAGCCCAGGTTGTAGAACATCTCGAAGTATTCGAGCAGCGCGGCTTCGACGTCGATGTGCAACGCGCGCAACTCGCCCCCGCCGGGCACGGAGGCGATGCGCTGCTCCGCATACGGCAGCGGCTCCGTGTCGAAGAGCTGGGCGATGCCCTGGCGGCCCTCGACCTCGATCAGCAGCACCCGGCGGCCCTCGCGGGCGAGAGCCAACCCCAGCGCCGCGGCGAGGGTGGTTTTGCCCGTGCCGCCCTTGCCGGTGACGAAGTGCAGCCGGGCCCGGGTGAGCTCGTCGGGCCAGCCGGCGGAGGGTGTGGTCACGCCGTCAACACTAAACCGGCGCTCAGCCGGCGAGCACCATGACGCCGACCGCAGCGGCCGTCGCCGCGACGAGGACCCAGGTCAGCAAGGCCGGCAGCACGGTCAGCGTGAGCACGCCCACCACCACGAGCAGAGTCAGCGTCACCGTTCCGCCGATGGCGACCTGGCCCGAGTTGTTCACGCGGTCGCGCACCTTCGCCATGACCACGAGCACGAGCGGCAGCCCGGCCGCAGCGAGCAGGGCCGTCGCGACGATCCGCCACACCTCCACGTCCTCAACGCTAGCCGGGCGGGCACCTTCACGGACGCAAATTCCTTCACCGCGCTCTCCATCGGCCTACCCACCCGAAACCGGCCGACCTTTGCCGACCACGGCGCGAGATCGCGCAGGAAGAAGCTGGCTCAAAGCGATCTGCCCCGCCCTGCCGGAGGCGGGGCAGAAAATACAGCTACGCTCCCCGGTCATGAGCGCCACTAAATGGGAGTACGCGACCGTTCCGCTGCTGATCCACGCGACGAAGCAGATTCTCGACCAGTGGGGCGAGGACGGCTGGGAACTCGTCACCGTGCTCCCGAACCCGAGCGGCGAACAGCACGTCGCCTACCTCAAGCGCCCGAAGAACTGAGGGGGAGAACCGTGACCGCAGCGTCCTGGAGTGCCCGGCTCGCCGAGCTCGGCATCGAGCTACCCGGCGTCGCGGCGCCACTGGCCGCGTACGTGCCGGCCGTGCAGAGCGGCTCGCACGTGTACACCTCCGGCCAGCTGCCGTTCGTCGACGGCACGCTCGCCGCGACCGGCAAGGTCGGCGCGGAGGTCAGCCCCGAGGAGGCCAAGGGCCACGCCCGCACGGCCGTGTTGAACGCGCTCGCGGCGGTGCACGCGCTCGTCGGCATCGACTCGGTGGCCAAGATCGTGAAGGTCGTCGGCTTCGTCGCCTCGGCGGAGGGTTTCACCGGCCAGCCCGCAGTGGTCAACGGGGCGTCGGAGCTGCTCGGCGAGATCTTCGGTGACCAGGGCAAGCACGCCCGCTCGGCCGTCGGTGTCGCGGAGCTGCCGATCGGGGCGCCGGTGGAGGTCGAACTGATCGTGGAGGTCAAGTGATGGACCCGGACATCGAACAATCCTTGCACGAGTTGCTGATCCGCCTTGCTGGTCGCACGCCCGACCAGCTCCTGTGGCGGTTCCGCGACTGGCTCGGCGAAGGCGCCATGGGGACGCTCGCGCGCACCCTCCCGAGGTCTTTGCTTAAGCACAGGATCGATCTGGATCAAACCGAGTACCGCCTGCTCGTCGCGGGTCTCATCCCGCACGGCGCCGACTGGCACCAGGTGAGTTCCACCCTGGGGGTAGACGACGTCACCGAGAACAGGTACACATTCACGCAGAGTGCGCCCGAATGGGTGAACTCCGTCGACTCTGTATCCGTCTTGCTCCATGCAACGTTGCGAGGACGCGCGGATGTGGGGGAAGTGCGGCAAAGCTGGCGACACCTCGGTGTGGTCGGCGAGGGCGGGGCCAAGCGTGTCCTGCTGGTGACGGCGACGTCGGGCCTGCCGAGGCTCACCGGCGAGCTGCAGCGCGTGCTGCGGGTCCTGGGAGACGAGGAACCCAGCGTCGAGGTCCTTCCGCCGCGCTTCGACCTTCCCGAGTACCACCGGGCCGCGCTCGCGAATTCCGAGCTGGTCTGTGTCGGCGCTGCGGGATCCGGTAATCGACTCGTCGCCGCGTAACGCTCGTAGCCGCCAGGCGAGCTGGGAGGAGCAGAGCAATGGTGGAGGTTCACGAAGGCCCGCCCATGGACGGGTTCTCGGTGCCTTTGCGCCTGCACAATTTGTTGCTGGCCCTGGCGGGCCGCATCGACGACAGCGCGCTGACCGAAGCGCGTGAGCTGATCGCCCGCGCACACATCGACGAAGCGGTCGAGCTGACCACGGGCACGCTCATCGCGGGCCGCATCCCGGTCAGCACGGCCGAACAACGTGAGCTGGCACTGGTGCTCGAGATGAGCCGCTCGGACGCGACGCTCGCCAACGACCTGCTGGTCGACGAGGCCGAACAGGTCCACGGTCACCGCTTCACCGGCGACAACCAGCCCGAATTCGGGCTGGCCGAGGCGCTCGACCGAACGCTGCAGGTGCTGCCGGACGTCCGCTCCGTGCACGCGGTGTGGCGCAACACGCCGGCCGGTAGCGTGCCTGGTGCGTTGCCGCAGCGCGTGGTGCTGGTGGAGCTGGGCCCCGAGGGCAACCCGCCGGCGGTCGCGTTCCGCGTGGACACGGCCCTGCGCCGTGCCGGTATCCGCTCAGTCGTCGAGGTCAGTGGCCCGGGCGTCGCGCGGTCCGACTACCACCAGTCGGCCTCGGCGGTCGCCACGCCGGTGTGGGTCACCGGCAGCACGCACACGGCGCCGGACTACCGGCCCGAGGCAGTGACCCCGGCGGCCCCCGTCACGCCGCCCGCGCCCCCCGCTCCCGCGCCGGCACCGGTCGCCACCGAGCCGGTCGTCGAGTCCTCGAGTCGGCACAGCATGCGGGCCGAGCCGGAACAGCCGGTGGCGCCCGTCGTGCCGATCGTGCAGAGTCCCTCGTCGTCCGCCGAGAGTGCCGCCAAACCACGGCCGGAGACGCGCGCCGAGCGCACCGCCGACCTGACGCCGGCCGAGGTCGCCCAGCTGCGCCAGGCGCTGGCCGAAGACCCCGAGAAGGGTCGCGAAATAGCCGCGGGCAAGCCGAGCATGCACGAGGTCGTCGAACTGCCCGCGCTCGACCTCGACGACCCGGCACTGTCCGAACGCGACCGCGCGTTGCTGCGCGAGCTGCACGAGGAGCTGGCCGAGCGCGAACGCGCCGAAGCAGCGCGCCTGCGGCTCAACGGGGCCTCGCGCTCCGGTGGCGACCAGCGGTGGTCGTCGTCCTGACAGGGTCACTTCCGGCAGCGTTACGTCCGGCAGGGTTGCGTCCGGCAGGGTTGCGTCCAGCACGGTGAGTTCCGGTGCGTCCACCCGCCCCACCGCGTGGGTCGGGGGAGGCGCTGCGATATGTCACAAGATGTGGGCGTCGGGTCACCACGGAGAGGTATGTTGCCCCGGTGGATCGGCCGCGTGAGTTCATCTTCGACATCCCGGTGAGGGCCGACGCCGACGCGAAGGTGAACATCGGGGGCCCGCCGGTGACCCCCAAGGACGCGGCCACCGTGATCCTCGTCCGCGACGGGCTCGCCGGCGTCGAGGTTTTCCTGCAGCACCGCGTGAAGGACATGCCGTTCGCGGGTGGCATGACGGTGTTTCCCGGTGGGGGCGTCGACTCGCGGGACGCCGACGCGTCCGTGGCGTGGGCCGGTCCGCCGCCGAGTTGGTGGGCCGAGCACTTCACGGGCGACGAGAGCCTCGCCAGGGCGCTCGTGTGCGCGGCCGTGCGCGAAACGTTCGAAGAGACCGGTGTGCTGCTCGCGGGAACGGAAGACGCGGTGGTGGCCGACGTCACGCCGTACCGTCAAGCCCGCAAAGCCTTGGAGAGCCGGGAAATCTCGCTCGCGGAGTTCCTCGCCGACGCACGGCTGACGTTACGTGCCGACTTGCTGCGCCCGTTCGCGCGCTGGGTCACTCCGCCGCCGGGGCCGCGCCGTTACGACACCCGGTTCTTCGCCGCGAAGCTGCCCGAGGGCCAGCGCGCGGACGGCGCGACATCCGAAGCCCTCGACACCGGCTGGCAACGGCCGGCCGCGGCGATCGACGACGCCAGAGAGGGCCGCCGCATGCTCATGCCGCCGACGTGGCTCACCCTCACCGACCTCGACGAGTTCGCCACGGTCGACGACCTGCTCGCCGCACCACGCGAGATCGTGAAGACCATGCCGACCGTGATCAAGGACGGTGACAAGTTCCGCGTCGTGCTCAACCCCACGGAGGACTGAAGGTGACCGCTCCCGCGTACGGCGTGCTGCGCCGTGTCTCGGCGTCCGCACAGGTGCTGTTGGAGAACAACCCGTCCACGATGACGCTCGAAGGCACCAACAGCTGGGTGCTGCGCGCGTCCGGCGCGTCGGCCGCTGTGGTCGTGGACCCGGGCTACCACGACCTGGCACACCTGGCACACCTGGCGGAGCTCGCGGCCGTCGGTGCCGTCGAACTCGTGCTGCTGACCCATCACCACCCCGACCACGCGGAGGGTGCGCCCTTTTTCGCCGAGCGCGTCGGCGCTCCGGTGCGGGCGTTCGACGCGGCGCTGTGCATCGGTGCCGAGCCGCTCGCCGACGGCGAGGTCTTCCGCGCGGGCGGCCTGGAGTTCCGCGTGCTGCACACGCCGGGGCACACCGACGATTCCGTGTCACTGCATGTCGACGGACAGATCCTCACCGGCGACACGATCCTCGGGCGCGGCACCACCGTGCTCAAGGATCTCGGCGACTACCTGCGGTCCCTGCGGACGCTCATGGATCTCCCCGACGGCACTCCGGGTCTGCCCGGTCACGGTCCTGAGCTGCCGAACTTGCCTGCCACGGCGCGCGAATACCTGGCACACCGGGAACAGCGGCTGGACCAGGTGCGTTCGGCCTTGAAGGTGCTCGGCGCGGACGCGTCGCCACGACAGGTCGTGGAAATCGTCTACGCGGACGTCGACCGGGCCCTGTGGGTGCCCGCCGAGCAGAGCGTGCGGGCACAGCTGGACTACCTACGCGCTTCGGAGGACGGGCGATGAGTGACGTTGAGGTCGAGTTCTACTGGCGGCCGGGCTGCGGCTTCTGCGCGGCGCTGCGCCGACCGCTGATGGCGAGCGGCCTGCGCGTCAAGGAGATCAACATCTGGGAGGAGCCCGGTGCCGCCGAGCGCGTGCGCGCGGTCGCGGACGGCAACGAGACCGTGCCCACCGTGATCATCGGCTCGACAGCGCTGGTCAACCCGACGTTCGACGAGGTCGAAGCCGCTGCTCGGGCCGAGTCCGCAGCCTGATCGTTTTCGCCGTGTGGTGCCCACGTCGTGTTCAGGATGGGTGCCAGACAGGGTCGGTCACTGGGCGTTCGCGTACGCGATCCGGGACGGCGCGTCAGCGAGGCAGCATCGGCATGAGTAGGTACGTGAGGTCCACCTCCTGTTCGTCCTCAGCGCGGACGACACACGCGCGCAGGCCCGGCTGAATCGACAGGCGCACAGTTGCCCCACCGAAGGGTGCGAGGGCGTCGAGGAGGTAGCGCGCCTGGAACGACGGCGAGGTGCGACCGCCGGTGATGGTCGCCTTCACCGTCTCCTCCGCTTCGCCCGTGTCCGCGCGGCTGCTGGCGAGCCGCACGTGCGAGTCGCCGACCTGGAGCGTGAGCACACGCCGGTCTTCGGCATACACGCCGACCCGGCGCACGGCCGCCGCGAGCGTGTCGGCGGGCACCGTCACTTCGGTGTCGACGGCGTCGCACGGGATGGTGTCGGCGGACAGGAAACCGGCGTCGAGGACCGCGGTGGTGACCGACCCGCCACGCCAGCCGAGCGCGAATCGCGCAACGTCGGCGTGGAGCGCGACCGGCCCGGCCAGCTGCCGCGTGGCCTCGGCGAGCAGCCGTGCGGGCACCAGGACGTCGAGTGGCCCCACTGGCACAGCCACCTCGCCGACCGTCGCCCGTGCGGATGGCGCGTCGGGTGAGCCGGGCGCGGTGCGCAGCGGCACCCGGGCCACAGCCATTCGGTAGCGGTCGGACGCCGTCAGCACCAGCTGCCCACCCACGGCCTGGACCCGGACGCCGGTGAAGAGCGGAAGCGGGTCGTCCTTGGCTGCCGTGCCGGCGACCGTGCGAACGGCGGCCGCGAGCACCCGACCGTCTACTTCGGACAGCCGAGGTGGCCGCGTGGGCTCCACGCGCGCGCCCGGGTCGAGCACGGGCAGGGCGAAGCGCGCCCCGTCCACGCGCACCGCCAGCCGGTTGCCCTCGACGACCAGCCGGACGAGGTCGGTGTCGAGCATCTTCATCGTTTCCGCCAGAGGTGCCGCCGGAACGAGCACTTCGCCGTTGGTGTGCACCATCGCCGGGCAAGCGAGCCGCGCACACAGGTCGCGGTCGGCGGCCACGATCTCGAGCCCGTCCGCGTCCCCTGACAACCGCAGTGGCGCGGACGGCACGAGCCGGGCCGCGGCGGTCACCGCTGCGGACAACGGCCGCACACCGGAGGTCAGATCCATGCCCGAAACGCTAGCGACGGGCACCGACAAAACCGGACCATGGCTCCGTGACCAGCGTTGACCGGTCTAGACGCCCACGAGCTCGGAACCGGGGGTCGGCTCCTCGGTCCGCTTCCCCACCGTCCCCCGCATCAGCCACACCACCACGGCCAGCACGACTCCCGCCGCACCCGCCGCGAGGAACGACCGGCTCGGCCCACCGTGCTCGACGAGATATCCGCTCGTCGACTGCCCGGCGGCCAGCCCCAGCGTCACCGCCGTCAGCACCCAGCCGAACGCCTCGGCGGCGGTCCCTGGCGGCGCCACGACCTCGATGGCCGTCGAGTGCGTGGTCGACTGCGGCGTGATGAGCGCACCCGCGAGCAGCATCAGCGAGGCGAGTCCCCACAACGAAGACGGCTGTAACGAGGACGGCAGCGCCAGCAACGCCACCAGCGCACCGAACCCGCCGAGCAGCGCCGGCAGGCGCAGGCCGAGCCGTCGCGGCCACGGGCGCAGGCTGTAGGCCACGCCGAACGCCACCGACGTCAGTGACCACGCCGAAAGCAGCAGTCCGCTCACCGCGGCGTGCCCCGACTCCGTGGCGGCGGCCGGTACCGCCACTTCGACGAACCCGATCACCATGCCGAAACCCAGGGCCGCAACGGCGAGCGTCCTCATCCCCGGGCTCGCCAACGCTCCCAGCAGCCGCGACTTCCCGCGCGGTGCGGGCCCCCATGCGCGCACGGCGGGGCTGAGCGCGAACGCGAGCGCGCCCGTCGCCATCGCCGCGGCTCCCACGACCATGCCGGTGCCGGGCCACGGCGCCGTGATCAGCAGCCCCGCGATGCCAGGGCCCAGGATGAAGAACACCTCCATGCTGATGGCCTCGTACGAGAACGCGGCGTTGCGCGCGGGGCCTTCCGGCAGCAGCTTCGTCCACAGCGCGCGCGAAGCCGACCCGATCATCGGCTCCGACAGGCCCGTCGCGGCGGCCAGCACGACCAGCACGAACGTGGCCGCGTGCGCTTCGATCGCCAGTGCCAGCGCGGCCATCGACGACACGAACAGCGCCACCACGCCCAGCAGTGGCCGCGTCGGCCCGTACCGGTCGATCAACCGCCCTTGCACCACCGCACCCACCGACACGCCGACGAGCGAGCTGGCGGAAACCAGCCCGGCGGCGGCGAAGGAACCGGTTTCGCGCTGCACGTACAACAGCGCCGAAATGCCGATCATCGCGATCGGAAGGCGCGCGAGTGCCGACGCGACGACCGGGCGGCGAGAGCCGTGGGCCGTCAGTGCGGCGCGGTAGTCGGCGAGCGTGGTGCGACCTTCGGAGTGAGACACGCGTACCAGTATGCTGGGACTGGTACGTGAGTACCAGTTGTTTGCCGGGTCAGCTGGATCACCAGGCGAAGGTCTCGATCCTGTAACGCTAAGGCGATTTTTGGTGAACTCGTGCAACGAAACGGCGGGGAGCGCGTCCTTGAGAGTGAATGGCCTTGAATTCGTGGGTATGGGCCATGATGGTTGAACGACAGCACAACCCAGCTCCCTCCGGCATAAGGGTCGGGGCCTGAACCGGAGGGCGGGGGCGCGGACCGTCGGGGGATGGTCCGCGCGAAGCGGGGAGCCGGTGCGCCACGTCGGGGGTGGCGCCCGGCTCTTCGCCTATCTCGCCCAGTTTCTCGGGCCCACCCTCTCCGGGCCCACACTCTTCAAGTCAACCGTTTCTTGTGGTGCTGTCCTTGTCATGCGGTCCTTCGGGTCACGAGTTCGTCGGCCATCGCTGTCGTCATCGTCATTTTTGGCCGCTGTGCCCCGAAATCCGCGCGCGACACGGCTCACATCCGTGACGCCCCTCGTGTGGGGGACGCGAAAAGCCACCCGCCGCGCGAACGCGAGGGGTGGCTTCCGAACAAGAAGAACTCAGCGCGCGCGCCGGGCGAGCCGCTCCGGGTCGAGGATCAGCACGCTCTTGCCCTCCAGCCGCAGCCAGCCGCGGTGGGCGAAGTCGGCGAGCGCCTTGTTGACGGTCTCACGGGAGGCGCCCACGTACTGCGCGATCTCCTCCTGCGTGAGGTCGTGGGTCACGCGCAGCAGCCCTGCCTCCTGGCTGCCGAAGCGCTGCGCCAGCTGAAGCAGTGCGCGAGCCACCCGGCCGGGCACGTCGGTGAAGATCAGCTCGGCGACCATGTTGTTCGTCCGGCGCAACCGGCGGGCGACGACCCGCAGCAGCTGCTCCGCGATCTCGGGGCGCGTCGAAATCCACTGACGCAGCGCCGGGCGGTCCATCGTGACGGCGCGGACCTCGGTGACCGTGGTCGCACTCGACGTGCGGGGGCCCGGGTCGAAGATGGACAGCTCGCCGAACATGTCGGACGGCCCGAAGATCCCCAGCAGGTTCTCGCGGCCGTCCGGCGACTTGCGCCCGATCTTCACCTTGCCGGACTGGATGATGTACAGCTTGTCGCCCGGTTCACCCTCGCTGAAGATGACATGGCCGCGGGGGAACTCCACGGATTCCAAGGTCTGGGCCAGAGCCTCAGCGGCTGCCGGCTCAACACCCTGAAATATGCCCGCACGGGCCAGGGTTTCGTCCACCTCGGGTGCCTCCTCGTCGAGAAACGATCACTTCCTTCGCAGGTCGAAGGCCGTGCCGCCGATCACTTTCGCGTCAGTCTAGGTCGTGTCGGCGAGATCGCCCGTCGGCTCGCCGAGCTGGGCGCGGCGGTCGGAGACGATCTCGCACGAACAGGGAGCCTAACTCCGCACGCGTCGCGCGCGTAGCCTGGCTGCCCGTCCGCCCAGCCGGCGGAGCCGGAACAGCTCCAGCGCGCGCCCGATCCCGTGGCCGTAAAGTGCCCTGACTTCGTTGGGTTGTGCCTGCTCCAGGAATTCCTCGACCTCGTTCTCCTGCACCGCGACGTGCTTGAGACGACTCTCTACGCGTTCCATGAAAAGCGCGAAGAACATGATCACCAGTGGGACCAGAATCACGAACCAGGCGGTCATGCCACACATCCACTACTGTCGGTGACGAAGAAAGTCAACATCGCTCCAGATCCTCGCTCATGGCGCCGTGGCCGGTGCCGAGGTGGTGCTCTGGCGTGTCGGTCGTCCACCGGCGGGTGCTCCCGCCCGGCTCGTCCGGCTCGCCCGTAGGCTATCGGGGTGCCACCTGCCGCCACTAACGCCCCCCGCGCAGGCGCCGGTGAGAGCCGGCTCGCCTTGGTGAGACGGGCCCGGCGTATGAAGCGTTGCCTCGACGACGTGTACCCCGACGCGAAAGCCGAGCTGGACTTCACGAACCCGCTGGAGCTGCTGGTCGCAGTGGTCTTGTCCGCTCAGACCACCGACGTCCGCGTGAACCTGGTCACGCCAGCGTTGTTCAAACGCTATCCCACAGCGGCTTCCTACGCGGGTGCCGACCGCGCCGAACTCGAGGAGTTCCTGAGGCCAACGGGATTTTTTCGGGCCAAGGCCAACTCCGTGATGGGCCTTGGCGCGGCGCTCGTCGAGCGGTTCGAGGGTGAGGTTCCCGACAAACTCGAGGACCTGGTCACGCTGCCCGGAGTCGGCCGTAAAACGGCGAATGTGGTGCTCGGCAACGCGTTCGGCAAGCCCGGCATCACCGTCGACACGCACTTCGGCAGGCTCGTGCGCCGCTGGGGCTGGACCGCGGAGGAGGATCCGGTCAAGGTCGAGTCGGCCGTCGGCGAGCTGTTTCCGCGCAAGGACTGGACGATGCTGTCCCACCGGGTGATCTTCCACGGCCGTCGCGTCTGTCACGCGCGCAAGCCGGCCTGCGGTGCGTGCCCGCTCAAGAAGGATTGCCCGTCGTTCGGCCTCGGGCCGACCGAGTTCGAGGTCGCCGCGAAGCTGGTGAAGGGCGAGGAGCGTGACCACATCCTCGAGCTGGCGGCCCGCGGGTGACGGCGGTCACCAAGTGGGCGCTCGGCGTCGCGGTGCTGGTGGTCGCGGTTCTCGTGGCCATTCTCACCACGCGCGGTGGCTCGAAGGACGCGCCGGCGGCGACCGGTGACCTCGCTGGTCCGCGCGCGGCAGCCGCGCTGCGGGCGTGCCCGCCGCCCTCGCCCGGTCCCGCCGTCGGGGAGCTGTCCGGCATCAAGGCCGACTGCCTCGGCGACGGCTCGCGCGTCGACGTCGGCCAGGTTCTGGCGGGTGCGCCGACGTTGGTGAACGTGTGGGCCTCGTGGTGCGTGCCGTGCCGCACGGAGCTGCCGGTCCTGCAGGACTACGCCGCCGAGCCGGGCGCCGTGCGGGTGGTCGGTGTCCAGGTGGCCAGCCCGGCCGCCGACGGTCTCGGTCTCCTCCACGACGTCGGCGTGCACCTTCCTTCGCTCTACGACGGCGACGGCCAGTCCGGCCCGATCCGCAGCGCGCTCAAGGCGCCGTCGACGCTGCCGGCGTCCTACCTCGTGACCGCAGGCGGACAGGTGCACTTCATCGCGAACCCCCGCACGTTCTCCAGCACCGCCGAGGTGCGCGCAGCCGTGAAGGACTACTCATGATCGGTCCCCTCGTCGAGCCCGAAGCCGTACCCGAGTGGCTGCGGCCGCTGATCAAGGTGGCCGGTGACGTTGACAGCCGCACCTTCACCCGCTTCGACCTCGACCCCGAGCAGCTCAGGCGCTCCGCCGCCGTCCTGATCCTCTTCGGCGAGCGCGCCGAGGGACCCGACGTGCTGCTGCAGCGGCGGGCCGACACGCTCGGCTCGCACGCCGGCCAGGTCGCGTTCCCGGGCGGCGGCGCGGAGGACAGCGACGACGGCCCGGTCGGCACGGCACTGCGCGAGGCGGAGGAGGAGACGGGCGTCGACCCGTCGGGGATCCTGCCCGTCGCGATCCTGCCTCAGCTACCTGTCCCCGTTTCGCGCTTCGCGGTCACGCCCGTGCTCGCCTACTGGCACACGCCCTCGCCGGTCCACGCCGTCGACCCCGGCGAGACGGCCGCGGTCGCGCGCGTCGCGATCGCCGACCTCGCCGACCCGGCCAACCGGTTCCGCGTGCAGAAGCGCGGCAGTTCCTGGCGTGGTCCGGCGTTCGACGTCGACGGCCTGTTCGTGTGGGGATTCACCGCCGGCTTGCTGTCGGTGCTGCTCACCCTCGGCGGCTGGGAACGCGAGTGGGACACCGGCGACGTACGGGACCTTGACGTAGCGTTGTCCGAACACCGGGCCAGAAACGCGGCGCGCGAAAGGACGATCGAAGGGTGACGACGTGAACTGGGTCGATGTCCTCGTGATCGTGCTGGCGGTGCTGGCGGCCGTGTCGGGGGCGTACCAGGGCGTGATCGTCGCGTTGCCCGCGCTGGTCGGCGTCGCCATCGGCGCCGTGATCGGCGTGAAGGTGGCGCCGTTCATCATCGAGCTGTTCGACAATCCCGTGGCTAAGGTCGCCTTCGCGCTCGCCGTGGTGGTGTTCCTCGTGGTGCTCGGCGAGACGCTCGGCGTGTGGGTGGGGCGCAAGCTGCGCCAGAAGATCAGCCCGAACCGGGTGTCCGGAGTGGACAAGACGCTGGGCGCGATCGTGCAGGCCGCCGCGGTGTTCGTGGTGGCATGGCTGGTCGCGAACCCGCTCACGACCGTGTCGGCGATCCCGGGGCTCGCGAAGTCGATCAACTCGTCGGTGGTGCTGGGTGAGGTCAACGACCTCATGCCCGCCGAAGCGCAGGGCCTGCCGAGCGATCTGCGCAAGCTGCTCGACGCGTCGGGCTTCCCGTCGGCGCTTTCGCCGTTCGAGAACGCACCGGCCGCGGACACGGCACCGCCGGACACGTCGATGAACGTGAGCGCCGTCGCGCGCCGCGTGCACCCGAGCGTGGTGAAGATCCGGGGCAACGCGCCGTCGTGCTCGAAAGCCCTGGAGGGCAGCGGGTTCGTGATCGCGCCGCAGCGCGTGCTGACCAACGCCCACGTCGTGGCCGGTACCGACGAGGTCGGCATCGAATCCACCCGTGGCGACTACCGCGCGCGCGTCGTCTACTTCAATCCCGAGGTCGACATCGCCGTGCTCGCCGTCCCGGGCCTCAGCGCGCCGACTCTCCCCTTCGCCCCGGAAACCGCGCGCGCCGGTGACAACGCCATCGTGCTCGGCTACCCCCTCGACGGCCCGTACACCGCCACTCCCGCCCGCGTCCGTACCCGGATCAATCTCCGTGGGCCGGACATCTACGACGCGAACACCGTGCAGCGCGACGTCTTCACCATCCGCGCCACCATCCGCAGCGGCAACTCCGGCGGCCCCATGATCACCCCGGACGGCGATGTGATCGGCGTGGTCTTCGGCGCCGCCGTCGAAGACCCGGACACGGGATTCACCCTCACCGCCGATCAAGTGCGCTCGGAAGTCGCCGCCGCGCCCTCCCAGACGACCAACGTGAGCACCGGCGCCTGCGCGAGCTGATCAGCCCACGAAGTCCACAACGGACTTCGTCACGCGGTCCGGTTCTTCGAGGTGCGGGAAGTGCCCCACACCGGGCCAGAGGCGGGGTTCGCCGTGCGGCCCGGCCCAGTGCACGGAGGCGCGCGCCGTTTCCGGGACGATGCAGGGGTCGACGGCTCCGTGGAGTTGCAAGACGGGCGCGGCCACGCGGGTCCCCACGGCGTCGGTGAAGCGGCGGCCCTCCCCACGGAACTGCGCACGGAAGGCCCAGCGGTAGTACTCCAGCGCGGAGTGCGCGACGCCAGGGATGAGCATCGCCTGACGGAAGTGGCCGGCGGCGACCGTGAAGTCCGGAGAGGACCGCCACGCCGGTCCGGACCAGGCGTGGAACAACGATTCCACGTTGGCTGCGCCGTCGCGGACCAGCCATTTCTCCGGGGCCATCGGTACCTGGAAGCGGAAAAGGTGCCCGGCCGCGCGGGCCTGGCCGCCGCGCGCGCGCCAGGCCGAGCGCACCACGGCGGACTTCAGGGCGAGCGGATGAGCGGCCCCCACGGCCGTCACAGAGGTCACGAGGCGCGGGTGCAGAGAGGCGACTGTCCAGGCGAGCAGGCCGCCCCAGGCGTGGCCGACGAGGTGGGCCTGCCGGACGCCGAGTGCCTTGATCAGGCCACCGACGTCGCCCGCCAACGTCCACGCATCGTAGCCGCGCGGGGGTTTGTCGGAGTCGCCGTAACCGCGCAGATCCACGGCCACGGCTCGGAATCCGGCGTCGGCGAGGCCGCGCAGCTGGTGATGCCATGTCCACCAGAACTCGCCGAACCCGTGCAGGAACAGGACGAGCGGCCCGTCACCGGCTTCCGCGACGTGCAGCCGGATGCCGTTGGCCGAGACGTCGCGGTGCGTCCACGGCCCGTCGATCCGCACGATCGACGGGTCCGGCTCCTGCTGCACGGGTTCGCGCCGGCCGCGGCTCGTCAGGAACGCGTCGCCGGCACGTCGCCTTCGTCGGCGGCACGCCGCGGCTTCAGTGCGGCGGCCGTCTCCTTGACGCTGCCGATCGTGCGCTCCGGGGCCTTCAGTTTCTTCACCTTGCGCCAGCCGATGAGCGCCGTGATCGCGGTGGTCACGAGCATCAGGCCGAACACGGTGAGGAACGCCGGCCAGCGGATGCCCCACCAGTCGGAGAGGATCTCGGCGACGAAGAGGAACAGGAAGTAGGAGCTGTAGAGCAGCACCGTGAGGGCGATCAGGAAGAAGACGGCGCCCTTCAACGCCTTCTTCACCTCGCCGACAAGCTCCGCCTTCGCGAGCTCGACCTCGGCCCTGACCAGCGTGGACAGGTGCTGGGTGGCTTCGCCGACGAGCTTGCCGATGGACTGATCGGCGGCCGCGGCCTCTTTGTCGCTCGACAGGGGCAGGTAGGGCACGGCCCCCACGCCGTCGGGGCCGGTGCGTTCGTGTTTGGGGCTGCTCACCGGGTCATCGTGCCACGGACGCCCTCGCCGGGCGCGGCGGACCGTCGGGAGTGTCGGGATCAGGTGCCCCGTGAGTGAGCACGACTGCGGCGCACCAGCATCGCGGCCGCGGCCAGCGACGCGATGGCCGAAGCGATCAGCACGGCCGCCTTCGCCAGATCGCTGTCGGGTTCGCCCAGCGACAGGTCGGCGATCAGCAGGCTCACGGTGAAGCCGACGCCGCCGAGCATCGCCAGCGCGGCCAGGTCACGCCAGCCCGTGCCCGCCGGCTTTTCCGCCACCCGCAGCTTCACCGCGAGTGCGCTCGCGCCCAGTACCCCCACGAACTTGCCGACGACCAGTCCGAACAGGACGGCCAGCGGCAACGCGGTCGTGAACACGCGCCCCAACGCTGTCCCGCTCACCGAGACCCCCGCGGCGAGCAACGCGAACATCGGCACGGCCACGCCTGCCGACCACGGCTGCAAGCGGTGCTCCAGCCGCAAGGCGGGCGCCTCCGTCTCGTCCGCGTCCGGCTTCACGCGCGTGAGCAACCCGAGCGCGACACCGGCGACCGTCGCGTGGATACCGGACGAGTGGACCGCGACCCACGTGATCACCGCCAGCGGCACGTACAACCACGCGGTGCGCACGCGCTTGTGCTGCAAGTACGAGTACAACGCCAGCGCCGCCACGGCGACGCCCGCGGCCACGAGGTCGAATCCGGACGTGAAGACGATCGCGATCACGAGGATCGCGCCGAGGTCGTCGACCACGGCCAGCGACAGCAGGAAGACCCGCGCGCTGCTCGGCAGGTTCGACGCCGTCAGTGCCAGCACGCCGAGCGCGAATGCGATGTCCGTGGCCACCGGGATCGCCCAGGCCTGGCCGAAACCGGGCGTCGAGGACCCGATCACGAAGGCCAGCACCGCCGGCACGACCATCCCGCCCAACGCCGCGACGACCGGCAGCACCGCCTGCTTGACGCGCGCCAGCTCGCCGACCACGAGTTCGCGCTTGAGCTCCAGCCCGGCGATGAAGAAGAACAACGCGAGCAGGCCGTCTTTCGCCCAGTCACCGACCGACAGGTTCAGGTGGAAAAGCGCAGGCCCGAGGTGGAAGTCGCGCACCGCCCGGTACACGTCGCCGGCCGGCGAGTTCGCCCACAGCAGCGCGACGGCCGTGGCGACCAGCAGGATGATGCCGCCGGTGGTTTCCGTGCGCAGGTAACGAGCGAATTCGGCAGCGGCTCTACGCGGTGCGATCACCAGCTGGACCTCCGGGTTCGGCGAACGGTCACGACCATTGCCGACCAGCCTTCCCGGCGCACCTTGAGGTCATCTTAACGAACGCGAAGCGCCCGTGAGGGCCGCTCGAGACCCTTCCCACACCACCATCGGTGTTCCATTCACCCGTTTGCCTTCTAGCATGCCAATCAGGAACGACAACGTTGTCCAGGACAGGAACGAGACAGTTGTGAGCACCTCAACCGAGGTCCAGCAGGACACGAGGTTCTTCGGGCACCCACGAGGGCTGGCGAACCTCTTCGGCGTCGAGATGTGGGAGCGGTTCTCCTACTACGGGATGCTCGGCATCCTCGCCATCTACCTCTACTACTCGGCCGACAAGGGCGGCCTCGGCATCGACCGGGGCGCCGCGCTCGGCGTCGTCGGTGCGTATGGCGGCACGGTCTACCTCGCCACGGTGATCGGCGCATGGGTCGCCGACCGGATCCTCGGGTCCGAACGCACGCTGTTCTACAGCGCCGTGCTCGTCATGATCGGCCACATCGCCCTCGCGCTGCTGCCGGGGATGACGGGCATCGGCGTGGGCCTCGCGTGTGTCGCCCTCGGGTCCGGTGGTCTCAAGGCCAACGCGACCGCCGTCGTCGGCACGCTCTACGCCGACGGCGACCCCCGGCGAGACGCGGGTTTCACGATCTTCTACATGGGCATCAACCTCGGTGCCTTCATCGGCCCGCTGCTCACCGGGCTCGCCCAGTCGGAAGTCGGCTTCCACCTCGGCTTCGGCCTCGCCGCGATCGGCATGGCGCTCGGCCTGATCCAGTACACGATCGGCCGCAAGAACCTCGGCACGAAGGCGTCGGAGGTGCCGAACCCGCTGCAGCCGTCGCAGCGCCGGCTGTTCGTCGCCATCGCGGTGGTCATCGTGGCCGCGGTCGTCGCGCTGATCCTGTCCGGGGTGGTCGGCCCGTCGAACCTGGCCGACGTCGTGGTGTACGTGGTCGTCGCGATCTCGATCTGCTACTTCGTCGTGATCCTCACCAGCCGCAAGATCACCTCCGACGAACGCAGCCGGGTGCTGTCGTTCATCCCCATGTACATCGCGAGCGCGGCGTTCTTCTCGCTGTACCAGCAGCAGTCCACGGTCGTTGAGGCGTACAGCGATCAGCGCCTCGACCGCAACCTGTTCGGCTGGATGATGCCGGTGTCGTGGGTCAATTCGATCAACCCGATCTTCATCATCATCCTGGCGCCGATCATCGCCGCGATGTGGACGAAGCTGGGCGAACGCCAGCCCTCGACCCCGATGAAGTTCGTGCTCGGCACGGTGTTCATGGGTGTCGCGTTCCTGCTGTTCCTGCCCATGACCGGCACCGGCCAGAACGGCAGCCCGCTGATCGCGCTCGTCGGCATCCTGCTGGTGTTCACGATCGCCGAGCTGATGCTTTCGCCGGTCGGGCTTTCACTCTCGACGAAGCTTGCGCCCAAGGCGTTCCGCACGCAGATGGTGGCGCTGAACTTCCTTTCGGTGTCGCTGGGCACGGCGATGTCGGGCAAGCTCGCGGAGTCGTACGACCCGCACGACGAGACGCCGTACTTCAGCATCATCGGCGGAGTCGCGATCGTCGTCGGTCTACTGCTGCTGGTGTGCATCCCGTTCATCCGGAAGCTGATGAAGGGCGTGCACTGAGCGGCGCTAACCCACGGTGGTGCCGAAGAGCGCCCCGACGAAGTAGGTGACGAGCATGGTGAGGGCGCCGACCCCGACGTTGCGCAGGATCGCGCGCCCCACCTTCGCGTTGCCGAGCCGGGCGCTCACGAAGCCGGTGAGCGTCAGGCCGACCACGACCGCCAGCGCGCACGCCCACACGCGCACGGATACCGCCGTCCACGCGATGGCCAGCAGCGGCAGCAGTGCGCCGACGGTGAACGCGAGCAACGAGGCCCACGCCGCCTGCCACGGGCTCGTGAGGTTGTCCGGGTCGATGCCCAGCTCGGCCTCGGCGTGGGCGTGCAGGGGATCCTTTTCGGTCAGCTCCCTGGCGACCTGCGCGGCCAGTTCCTTGGAAAGCCCTTTGCTCTCGTAGATGCCTGCGAGTTCGCGCTCTTCGGCCTCGGGCATCGTTTTCAGCTCGTGCTTCTCGAGTCGCAGCAGGGCGCGTTCCGTGTCGCGCTGGGTGCTCACGCTCACGTATTCCCCGCCGGCCATCGAAAAGGCGCCGGCGACGAGTCCCGCGATTCCGGCGGTGATGATCGCGGTGTTGCTCGTGGTCGCGCCGGCGACACCCACCACGATGCCGGCCACGGACACGATCCCGTCGTTGGCGCCGAGAACGCCCGCCCGGAGCCAGTTCAGCTTGCCGCCCACGTCTTCGTGCGGTTCGTGGGAGTGGGATTCCGTCGCGTCCACCGTTTCGGTCACCTGAATAGTGAAACACGCCAGTGCCGCGACCGCGATACATTGTCGGTGTTCGGTCGGCGACATTAAGAAAGGGTCGCCTTATCTAATTGTGCCTTGCCTTCGCCGGAATGTCAGCCGATCGGCTCAGGCAGCGGCGCCACGGTGTAGGCCAGCTCGATCACGTCTCCGGTCGCGGGATCGGTCATCGCCACGCGCCAGCTCTCCCCGAATTGATCCACGGCCGGGTCCATCGGCAGCGTGCCCGAAAGCAGCACCGTGCCCGGCGTCGCCAGGCCGCGCTCCTCCAGCGCCGCAAGCCAGTACGACGGCGCCAGCAGTTCGGCGAGCGTGCCGTCCTGCAGCAGCCTGCCGTCGATCCACGACCGCAGGCGAACGGCGTCGACGTCTCCGAGGTCGGCGAGCCGCCACGCTCGCCGCGCCAGCACGTCCGGTGCCGCGTTCTTGCTCCAGGCCACCCCGTGCACTTCGAGCGCCCGGTCGGTGTGGTCGCAGGCTGCCGTGAGCAACACGCCTTCTTCGCTGACCACCAACGCCCACTCGGCCTCACCGGACGTTCGCCCGTGCTGCACCGGCACGGTTTCCGTTTGCTGCGCAAGGTATGGCGCCACCGGGTACAACGCAGGCGTCACGGCGGGCGCGGGCACCCCGAGCTCGGCGAGTTCGCGGACATGGGCCGCCACGTCGTCCTGGCTTCGCCCGGCGTACCCGGCGTTGAGCAGCGTGTGCACGGTCGTGTCGACCGTCGATCCGTCGGGCAGGGTGAAGCGCACCGGTGGCCTCCGCAAGCCTGGCGCCGAGCCTTGTATACACGGAGCATACCCGCAGGGCCGTGGGGCACCCGTGAGCGGTGCTCGGTGGCGTATCGGCCACTGTGGACAGTGGCTCGCTCGAGTGGACTGCCCGGAAACGTTGCCAGAACACCACAAAGGCCCGGCGCCGTTACGGGTACCGGGCCTCTAGGTGCGACTCAGACGTCCAGTTCGGCCAGCGCGGCCTTGGCGGCTTCGAGTTCCGCTTCGAGCTGCGCGACCTTTGCGGCCTGCGCCTCGCGGGCCTGGTTGATGACCTCGTCGATGGGGCCGGACAGGTCCTCGTGCAGCTCCCGCGCGGCGCGCGACACGGCCGCCGCCGGGATTTCGAGGCCCTTCGCAACCCACTTGCTGCCGTTCTTGAGCTCGGCCTGCCACTCGCCGTCGGCCGTGCCGGTGACGGTGAGCGTGAGCTCGACGGTGCGGGTCTTCTTCGCCGATGACCCAGCAGTCTTCGGGCGGCCGCGCTTCGGCTTGGGAGCTTCCTCGGCCGGCTTCTCCTCCGCCGGTTTGTCCTCGGCGGCAACGGCCTGGGTCGAATCGAGGGAGTCGGTCGAATCGAGGGAATCAGCAGAGTCGGAAGGTGACGCCCCTGTGACTTCCGAAGCGGCCGGCGCTGAACCGGTCGCCGCTTCGGCCGCAGTGTCCTCGTCGTGCGTCAAGGCTTCCACGGTCATACGTGTCGTCTCCTTGCCCGGGTAGGGGTGGGTACCGCGGCACATCGTAGAACAAGCGTTCGATGTCCGCGATTCAGGGTGAGCATGCAGGAGGGGCTCTCCCAGCTGGGAGAGCCCCTCCTGCGTCAGGTGAACTTACTCCTCCTTACCGGTCTGCAGCCCGGCGGAGATGAGGTCCATGACCGAGGAGTCGGCCAGTGTGGTCACGTCGCCGACCTGGCGGTTTTCGGCGACGTCCCGCAGCAGGCGGCGCATGATCTTGCCGGAGCGGGTCTTCGGCAGCTCGGGCACGACCATGATCTGGCGTGGTTTGGCGATCGGGCCGATTTCCTTGGCGACGTGGTCGCGCAGCTCCTGGACCGCAGCTTCACCGGCACCGGCGCCGCCGGCTTTGATCGATTCTGCCGCGTCGCCGCGCAAGATCACGAACGCGACGATGCCCTGCCCGGTCGTGGGGTCGGTCGCGCCGACCACGGCGGCCTCGGCCACGGTCGGGTGCGACACGAGCGCCGACTCGACCTCGGTGGTCGAGATGCGGTGCCCGGACACGTTCATCACGTCGTCGACCCGGCCCAGCAGCCACACGTCGCCGTCGTCGTCGTACTTCGCGCCGTCGCCGGCGAAGTAGAAGCCCTGATCGGCGAACCGCGCCCAGTACGTCTCGCGGTAGCGCTCCTCATCGCCCCAAATGCCGCGCAGCATCGACGGCCACGGCTTGTCGAGCACCAGATAGCCGCCACCGCCGGGCCCGACCTCCGTGCCGGTGTCGTCCACGACCTTCGCCGAGATACCCGGCAGCGCCCGCTGCGCCGAGCCCGGCTTCGCCGCGGTGACACCCGGCAACGGCGAGATCATGATCGACCCCGTCTCGGTCTGCCACCACGTGTCGACCACCGGTGTCGCGTTCGCGCCGATCGTCTCGCGGTACCAGATCCACGCCTCCGGGTTGATCGGCTCGCCCACACTGCCCAGCACCCGCAGCGACGACAGGTCGTAGCGGGCGGGAATGTCCGCACCCCACTTCATGAACGTGCGGATCAACGTCGGCGCCGTGTAATAGATCGACACCTTGTACTTCTGCACGATCTCCCAGTGCCTGCCCTCGTGCGGCGTGTTCGGCGTGCCCTCGTACACGACCTGCGTCACCCGGTTCGCCAGCGGCCCGTACACGATGTAGGTGTGCCCGGTAATCCACCCGATGTCCGCGGTGCACCAATACACGTCCTCGCCCGGTTTGTGGTCGAACACGTAATGGTGCGTGTACGCCGCCTGCGTCAGATACCCGCCCGAGGTGTGCAGGATGCCCTTCGGCCGCCCCGTGGTCCCCGAGGTGTAGAGGATGAACAGCGGATGCTCGCTGTCGAAGGCCTCCGGCTTGTGCTCGGCCGACTGGGCGTCAACCAGCTCGTGCCACCACAGATCCCGGCCATCGGTCCACGGCACCTCTCCCTCGAGGTCGCTGCCGGTGCGACGGACCACGATGACCTTCTCCACCGTGTCGGCACCCTGCAACGCCTCGTCCACGTTGGCCTTCATCGGCGCCGCCTTGCCGCGCCGGTACTGCCCGTCCGACGTGATCACGACCTTCGCCGCCGCATCGTCCACCCGCGCCCGCAACGCCGTCGGCGAGAAACCGCCGAACACCACGCTGTGCAGAGCACCGATCCGGGCGCACGCCAGCATCGCGAAGATCGCCTCCGGCACCATCTGCAGCTGGATGGCCACGACGTCACCGGCACCCACCCCCAGCGACACCAGCGCGTTCGCCGCCTTGGACACCTCGTCCTTCAGCTGCGCATAGGTGATGTCCCGGGTATCACCCGGCTCACCGACCCAGTGAATCGCGACCTGCTCACCGTGCCCCGACTCCACGTGCCGGTCCACACAGTTGTAGGCGACATTGAGCTTGCCCCCCACGAACCACTTCGCGAACGGTGCCTGTGACCAGTCCAACACCTGGGAAAACTTCGTGTCCCAGCTCAACCGTTCCGCCTGTGCGGCCCAGAACCGATCCCGATCGGCGTCCGCCTTGTCGTACATCTCGGCCTGCGCGTTGGCCTGAGCGGCGAATTCGGCGCTCGGGGGGAACGTGCGGCTCTCTGTGAGCAGGTTGTCCAGAGCTGGGGACTGCTCGGTCATGGTTGCAAGGCCTCCTGTAGTGCGAACCCGCGGCTCACCACGCTATCGACGCTTGCCCGCCCAGGACAAGCACACAGCCGTGTCGAGGCCGTTAGGCGAGGCGGGCCAGGAGCCGGGCGCGTGCGCCGGGCCATTCCGCTTCCGTCATCGAGTACACCACCGTGTCGCGCGACGTACCATCCGGACGAACGCGGTGGGCGCGCAACACGCCCTCACGCTGGGCACCGAGGCGTTCGATCGCTCGCTGGGAGCGCAAGTTCCTGCTGTCGGTCTCCCACGCCACTCGCTGGGCGCCGAGCACCTCGAAGGCGTTGCGCAGCAACAGGAACTTGGCTTCCGTGTTGAGCGCGGTGCGTTGCCAGCGGACGCCGAGCCAGGTGTGCCCGATCGAGATGATCCGGTGTTCGGGCCCGATCTGGTAATACGACGTGGTGCCGGCAACGAGGCCGGAAGCCACGTCTACCTGGGCGAACGCGCGGCGCCTCGGATCGGCACCGGCGGTGTCGACGTACCTTTCGGCATCGGTGAGGTCCCTGAACTGACGGGAGCTCAGCCAGGACCAGATCGAGGGATCCTGTCCGGCGTCGAACAGTCCCTTCGCGTGGTCCGGACCCAGTGGTTCGAGGCGTACGTGGGTGCCGCACAGGGTCGGGTGGTCGCTCCAGTCGCTCACCAGCCAAACCTATGAACACAAGTGGTCTCTTCGTATAGCCAATACTCGGTGATTTCTCCAGACCACTTCGCGGTTGCTTATGCTCACGGCAACCACCGAGGAGAGGGGCGCGGCGATGGGCGACGAGCGGGAAGAGCTCACCTGGGAGTTGTTCGGCTCCGCGAGCCGTCAGCTGGCCGAGGAAATCGCCGCGGACGGCTTCGAGCCCGACCTCATCCTCTCCATCGCGCGCGGCGGCCTGTTCGTCGCCGGCGCCCTCGGGTATGCGCTGGACGTGAAGAACCTGCACGTGATGAACGTCGAGTTCTACACCGGCGTCGACCAGCGTCTCGATCTGCCGGTGATGCTGCCGCCCGTGCCGAACGTCGTGGACCTGAGCGACAAGAAGGTGCTCGTCGCCGACGACGTGGCCGACACCGGCGCGACTCTCAAGCTCGTGCGTGACTTCTGCGCCGACCACGTGGCCGAGGTGCGCTGTGCCGTTGTCTACGAGAAGCCGCATTCGATCGTGCGCAGCGATTACGTGTGGCGCCGCACGGACCGCTGGATCAACTTCCCGTGGTCGGTGTTGCCGCCCGTCGTGAAGCACCCGGGCCAGGTGCTCGAAGCATGAGTGATCCGCTGAAGCCATTGCTGGACCTCGACGGTGTCGCGGCCGCGGCGAAGGCGGCGCAGGACGCGGTGTTCGCCGTGCACCGCCTGCCCGCGAACCTGCGGGGCGGCGCACAGACGGCCGCCGAGGCATCGGTGCGCGCCGCCCGCGCGTCGGCCGGCATCGACGGCGCGAACCCCGAGCTGCCCGCCGACGGCGCCGTCGCCGATCCGCTGCTGGCCGGTTCGCTGCGCGTGGCCGAAGCACTGGAGCCGCTGTTGCCGACGTGGCGGCGTGCGCCGTTGCAGGCGCTGGCTCGGCTGCACGTGCTCGCGGCCGCCGACGTCGTCACCGACCAGGACGCGCTCGGCCGGCCCCTGGCGGGCGGCGAACGCCTCGAACTGCTGGCCCAGCTCGTCACCGGCGCCACGGCGGTCCCCGGGGCGGTTCTCACGTCGGTGGTCCACGGGGAGCTGCTCGCACTCCGGCCGTTCGGCTCGGCCGACGGCATCGTCGCCCGCGCCGCAGCGCGCCTGTCGATGGTCGCGACCGGCCTCGACCCGAAAGCGCTGACCGTGCCGGAGGTGGCGTTCTTCCGCCGCGTGCCGAAATACGTCGACGCGGCCGCGGGCTTCGCCACCGGCACCCCCACGGGCGTCCGCGACTGGCTGCTGTTCTGCTGCGAGGCCTTCGAAGCGGGTGCGCGCGAGGCTCGCGGCATCTCCTCAGCCGCCGGGTGAACGGTGTGGTTCGGCCGGTCGTGGTCGTCCGGCAGATGGTCGCCGAGGTGGGTGCGAGACGGGTGGCGTCGGATCGTCGACGTCTCCAGCGGCCACGGGGTGCGCGCCGGCCCTGGCAAAGCCGCGTACGAAGCACGCACTCGACGACTGTCCAAAGTGGCCGCTCCGCACGTGCCCGTGAACACGGTGGTGCGCGCGTTTCGGTGCTGCTCGGCGACGGGCTGCTCGGTGACGGGCTGCTCGGTGACGATTGGCGTGAGCGCGGGCGCGTCGGAGAACCGCTCGCGCTGCGCGTCGACCAGCTGGGTGCTATTCGGCCGGCGTGAGCCGCGCCGACCATTTCTCCTCGATGCGCCCGAACCGCCACACAGCCAGCGCGACCAGCCACGTGACGATGAACAACCCGACGATGCCGAAGCCGACGTAATCGAGGTTCGCACCGGCGATCGCGGCGAGAGGACCGTTCGTGATCCCCAGCTGCTGCGCGAGGATCGACGCGAGCTCGATGGTGCCGATCACCAGCGCGACGGCCACCGACAGCGCGGTGACCGTGATGTTGTAGTAGATCTTGCGGATCGGCCGCGCGAACGCCCAGCCGTAGGCGAAGTTCATGAACACGCCGTCGGCCGCGTCGAACAGGCTCATGCCGGCCGCGAACAGCACCGGCAGCACGAGGATCGCGAACCACGGCAGGGCGAACGCGGCGGCGCCCGCGGCCAGCACGAGCAGCCCGACCTCCGTCGCCGTGTCGAAGCCGAGTCCGAAAAGGACACCCACGGGGTAGATGTGCCACGGCTTGCGCACGGCTTTGGTCGCGCCGCGCAGCAGCCGGTTCATCACACCGCGGTTGTCCAGCTGGCGTTCCAACGCCGCTTCGTCGAGCTCGCCGCGGCGCATTCCACTGAAAACCCGGATGATCCCGACGAGCGCGACGAGGTTGACGATCGCGATGAGGTAGAGGAAAACCCCCGACACCGAGGCGCCGATCAGCCCCGTCGCCTGGTGCAGTGCCGACGAATCGTCTTCCACCTGCCCCGCGACCGCGCGTACGCCGAGCGAGAGCAACAGGCACAACCCGAACACGATCGTCGAATGGCCGAGGGAGAACCAGAACCCGACCGACAGTGGCCGCCGTCCGTCGGCCATGAGCTTGCGAGTGGTGTTGTCGATCGCGGCGATGTGGTCGGCGTCGAACGCGTGCCGCAGGCCCAGCGTGAACGCCGTGACGCCCAGGCCGATCCCGAACGCCCCCGACGCACCGAGGTCGTAGTGGTGCGGCGCGATGAACACCGTCAGCACGCCCCAGCCGACGAGGTTCAGCAGCACGATCACCGCGGCCATCCCCGAGATCGAGCCCCACTCACGCCGGCTCAGCGGCTTCCTGGGCTCGGTGGCGACCGCGGTCATCGCAAACCCGCTTTCTCTCGGCGATACCTGAGAGGTTAAGTAGGTGAACAGGTGAACCGCAATGAGCGATCGGCCAGGCGACGACACGGACTCGTGAGTGCCGCGGCCGCTCAGAACCGGCGTAAACACTCACGAGTCGTTCAGTGCCTCAGCCGGCGCGCAGGTGCAGGGAGTCCAGGGCCTTGCGGACGTGCCCGCCACTCGCGTCGAGAGCGGCGGCGGCGTGGTCGACGTCGCAGCCGGACAGCAGGTGGACCAGCGCGGTCTTGAGGTCGTCTCCGGCTTCGGTGAGGGCGTCGGAGCAGTCGGCCATGGTCAGGCCCGTGGCCTCCTGCAGGATGCGGATCGTGCGGCCGCGCAGCTTCGCGTTGGTGGCGCGCATGCTGACCATCAGGTTCGAATACGTCTTGCCGAGCTTGATCATCGTGGCCGTGGAGAATGCCGTGAGGATCAGCTTCTGCGCTGTGCCCGCTTTCATCCGGGTCGAGCCCGCGATCACTTCCGGTCCGGTGTCCACGGCGATCAGCACGTCGACGCCCTCGGGCATCGCCGCGCGCGGGTTGGCCGACACGAGGCCGGTGTTCGCGCCCAGCTGCTTGGCCGCCGCCAGCGCGCCCAGCACGAACGGCGTGCGCCCGGACGCGGCGAGACCGAGCACGAAGTCACCGGGCCGTGCGGCCGCCGTCAGCTCGGCCGCGCCCGCCTCGCTGTCGTCCTCCGCGTTCTCGACCGCATGGCGCAACGCTTTCTCTCCACCGGCGTGGTGCGCGACGAACCAGTCCGCTGGCACGTTGAACGTCGGCACGAGCTCGGCCGCGTCGAGCGTGGCCAGCCGCCCGGACGTGCCCGCCCCGACGTAGTGCACCCGTCCGCCACCGCGCAGCGCGTCCACCGCGTAGTCCACCGCGTGCGAGAGCTGCGGCAGCACCGCGGCCACCGCGTCCGGCACGCGGCGGTCCTCGGCGTTGATCGCGCTGAGGATGCCCATCGTGGACATCAGATCGATGTCCACCGTGCGGGGATTGCGCTGTTCGGTCGGCGAATCGACGTGCACCGTCTGGCGGGGGACGGTCATCATGCGCCTCACTTCTCGGTTCACTTGCCGGTTTCCCGCGGACGACGGCGACCGTCGGGCCTGACCCCGAGCCGGTGCGAGCCGACCGCGTCCCTCGTCGCGTCGAGCGCGCGAACGGAGGCATCCATGTGCTTCTGCGCGACCCCGATGAACAGGCAGTCGATCACCGTGAGCTGCGCGATGCGGCTCGCGGTCGCGCCGGAGCGGAAGGTGGTCTCGCGCGCCGCCGTCGTCAGCACGTGGTCGGCGACCTCGGTGATCGGTGAGCGCGGGAAGTTCGTGACGGCGACGGTGATGGCGCCGTGCTCGCGCGCGACCCGCAGGGCCTCGACGGTGTCGGTGGTCGCGCCGGTGTGCGAGACGCCGATGGCCACGTCACCCTCGCGCATCACGGCGGCCGAGGTGAGCATGATGTGCGTGTCCGACCACGCGAAGCTCACGCGGCCGATGCGGTGCAGCTTCTGCTGCAGGTCGGCGGCGACGAACGCGCTCGCGCCCACGCCGTACACGTCCACCCGGCCTGCTTCGGCCACGAGGTCGATCACGCGCTGCAACTCTGCGACGTCGAGCTGGTCGGCGGTCTCCTCGACGGCGCGGGCGTCGGCGAAGCTGACTTTGCCGATCACGGCCGCGAGGTCGTCCTCCGGGCCGATCTCGCCGCCCAGGTTGCGCGTGGTCCTCGCTTCGGTTCGGGCGGTGTCGGCGGCCAGCGCGATGCGCAGCTGGGGGTAGCCGCCGACCCCGACGGCCTTGCAGAATCGCGTGACGGTCGTTTCGCTGGTGTTCGCGGCGAGGGCGACCTCGGTGATGCTCCGGCGGGCGACCGACGCCGGGTCTTCGAGCACGACGTTCGCGACGCGCTGCTCCGCGCGGGCGAGGCCGGGCAGCAGCGAGCGGATGCGGACCAGCGGGCTGGCGTCGGCGTCACGCGCTGTGTTCTGAGCTCCGGGATCTCCGGACGGTGCCGGGACGGCTACGGAATCGGCATCGTCCACCGTCGGAAAGTTACTAACCGTTGGCATTTGCGACAAGGCTACCCACATCCTTCAGCAGGATCGCAACCCGTCCGGGTCAGCGGACTTAGATCTGCGATTAATCAATGACCAGAAAGTCGCTAACCAGGTCGACCCTGTTAACGAGCTCGACCTAACGACTTGGCAACTTACTGCCGTTCTGCCGACGCCTGTGGATCACCCAGTGGGCGGCAATGATGAGCGCTGCGCCATGGTGCGGTCACCGGCTGCTCAATTTCCACCCGATTGCGGTGAATACTGACGGGTACCGTTCACCATCGAGAACTGGCCGGCCGCGTTCGGTGACTTTCACACCGTCGACAGAAATCCCACGACCGGAGTAACTGGCGTCGGTGCTGTAACGCCAGCGTAGGCTCGTCGCGGCGATCACCGGCACGTCGGCCGAAACCCGCCACCAGGCCCGGTGCCCGTGGCCGGAGAGTGATGTCACCTCGCCCGGCGGCGCGCCGGGTCCCGTCGCGTGCACAGCGACCGGTTGCCACCTGACACCATCTGCCGACGATTCGAGCACCAGCGGGTCCGAGGGGCCTTCCGTGTCGACGAAAGCGTCGAACACGACGTGTAACGGGCCGCCCGACGCGGGGGTCAAAGGCCGCGTACTCAGCGTAGCCGTCGACGCGTTCCCGAGACCCGCGAACCAGGCGTCGCGGCCGGTGACGGGCCGCACCGCCATGGCCCGGGCGAGAGAGGTCGCCCAGACCTGGCGCGCGGTGTTGATCGACCCCCAGTCGCGCGTCGGATGCACCCGGTTCGTGAGCAGCAGAGCGAACGAGCGTGACTCGGGGTCGATGACCAGCGTCGTGCCGGTGAAGCCGGTGTGGCCCGCGGTGACGGGAGAGGACAGCGCGCCCATGTACCAGGGCTGGTCGAGCTCGAAGCCGAGGCCGTGGGAGTCGTCGGGGAAGCGCTGGTTGTAGTTCGTCAGCATCTGCTCGACGGTGGCCGGCCGCAGGATGCGGTGGCCGGCGTAGGTGCCGCCGTTGAGGATCGTCTGGCAGAGGATCGCCAGGTCGCTCGCGGTGGAGAACACGCCGGCGTGCCCAGCGACGCCACCGAGTGACCAGGCGTTCTCGTCATGTACCTGTCCACGCACGAGCCCGCGCGGCGGATCGGTCTCGTACTCGGTGGCGGCGATGCGATCCAGCTTCGAGGCCGGCGGGTTGTATCCGGTGTCGACCATGCCGAGCGGCGCGGTGATCCGGTCGTGCACGACCTGGTCGAGCGGCTGCCCGGTGATTTTCTCGATCACGAAGCCGAGCGTGAGCATGTTCAGGTCGGAGTACAGGTACGTCGAGCCCGGCGGGTTCTTGAGCGGACTGTCGAGCACGGCCTTGCGCCGCGAGGGGATGTCCGGGTAGCCCTCCCACAGCGACGGTGTGGGGTCGGCGTCGAAGCCGGACGTGTGCGTGAGCAGCTGCTCGATCGTCACGTCCTGCTTGCCGTTCACGCCGAACTCGGGCAGGTAGCGGACGACGGGTGCGTTCACGTCGAGTTCGGCCCGGTCCACGAGCTGCAGCGCGGCGATCGAGGTGAAGAGCTTGGAGATCGACGCCAGGTCGAAGATGGTGTCGTCGCGCATCGGCACCTGCCGGTCCGGCGGCAGCTCGGTGCCCGATGCGTCGGCGTATCGCAGTGCGCCGCCGACGGCGTAGCGGTCGACGATCAGTCCGTCGTGCGCGAGCAGACCGACAGCGCCCGAGAAGTGAGGGTGGCCACTGGCGTCGGGCCGCGTCCAGCTCGCCAGGAACTGCTCGGCGCTCCTGATGGGGCCGTCGTCGAGGCCGGCGTCGGACGGCTTGGCGTCGCGCAGCGTCGTCGACGCCGGCGCGAACCCGTGCCGGGGCACATCGAAGCGCCCGGCGAGCGGATCGTGCGACGTGGTGATGGCGGTGGCTCCTGCGGTCGACGACGCCGCGACGAGCAAGGCGACCATCGCGACGAGCACCTTCCTAGCACGCATGGCCGGTCTCCCTCAGCGGTAGATCAGGTAGGGCCGCCTGCGGCGTTCGAACGCGGCCAGCTCCGTGCGCCAGGCGCCGGTAACCTCGTCGATCCCCGCGCCGGCGTCGATCATGGTGCGCAACCGGTCGGAGCCGGACAACAGGTCGATGGCGTGATCGGGCCGCCAGCCGAACGTGCCCGGCGCGATCCGCTTGGCCGTGACGAGCATGGCGACGGCCGTGGAGATCGCGTCGAACGCGCGCGGGTCGGTCACCGTCAGCTCGACGCCACCGCAAGTTTCGTTCACGAACTTGCTGAAGGTCGGAACGAAGTACGTCTCGCGAAACTTCGCGCCGGGCAGGTCGAGCCCTTCGAGTTCGTCACGCCAATGCCAGTCGACACCGGGCGCGCCGATGATCTCGAACGGTCGGGTGGTGCCGCGACCCTCGGCGAAGAGGGTGCCTTCGAACAGGCAGGTACCGGGGTAGACGAGCGCCGTGTCGTAGGTCGGCATGTTGGGGCTCGGCATGATCCAGTCGAGCCCGGCCGACGGGAAGAACTGGTCGCGCCGCCAGCCGCGGACCTCGACGATCTCCAGCTTTTCGAGCTTCACGCCGCCGTCTTCGGGCAGGAACTCGCCGTCAAACAGGCGCGCCAGCTCGCCGACGGTCATGCCGTGCTGCTGCGCGATCGGCTTCCGGCCGACGCCGGACGCGAACTTCGGGTCGAGCACCGGCCCGGCGACGCGGCCGCCGATCGGGTTCGGCCGGTCGAGCACCACGAACGCGGCGCCGACCTTCGCGGCCGCGACCATCGCCGTGTAGAGCGACCAGATGTAGGTGTAGAAGCGGGCGCCGACGTCAGCGATGTCGAACACGACCGTGTCGAGGCCGGCTTTGGCGAACAGCCCGGCGAGCTTCGTCGCGTCGGCGCCGTACGCGTCGTACACGGGGATGCCGGTGCGCGGGTCGGTGTAGTCGCCCTCGGACCCACCGGCCTGCGCGCTACCGCGGAAGCCGTGCTCCGGACCGAACGCGGCGACAGGTTTCACCCCGGCGGCGACCAGGTCGTCGACGATGTGGTCGCCGTTCACCAGCACGCCCGTCGGGTTGGAGAGCACCCCGAGCTTGCGGCCGGCGAGCGGGCGCCACCGCTGGGCGGCGAGTTGTTCGGCGCCGGTGAGGACCGTTGCCGACATCGGTACCGGTGCGGCCTGCGCGACGGCCGAGCCACCTGCGACCGACGGCACCGCGAGCGCGGGGACGGTGAGGAACTTCCTGCGGTTTACGGTCACCAGCTCAGTCCATGTCCGAAGGGGTACTTGATCGTGGTCACGTCGGCGCCGGCCGGGACGTCGACGGGCAGCTTGCCGCCGGGCGCCGCCTGCCCGAGCACGACCTTCGCGAGGGCTTCGAGCGAAGGCGTGAGGTAGCCGTAAGTCGCGAGCCAGGTGGGCACGGGGTTGGCGTAACCGGCGTCGTACGGGATCTGTGCCGCGACGGCGACCACGGGCGTGCCGGTGGCCATCAACGCCGCCAAAAGGTTGTTCTGCCGGGGAAACTGCCCGAGGTTGTTCGTCAGGACGATCACGAGATCGGTCTTCTCGGCGGCCGCCGCGGCTTGGGTGATGAGCTCGTCGGACGGCGTCTGTCCCGTGGGCAGCGCGGTCGTCTTCGTGCCGTGGGCGGTGAGCCGGTCGGCGAGCGCCTGCGTCGCCGTCACGCCCCAGCCCGTGACGAGCGCGGTGGCCGGTTTGCGCTTGAGCGGCAGCACGCCGGCGTCGTTGGCTATCGCGGTGATCGACTTGTCGGCGATGCGCTGCGCGGTCGCCAGGTTCGCTGGCGTGCCAACGGTTTTGGGTACCTGCGCCGGATTGTCGAACGGCGATGTGAGGATGCCGCGGTGCAGCTTCAGCTTGAGCACGCGCAACACGCTCTGATCGATCCGGCGCATCGGCAGGTCACCGGATTTCACGGCGTTGATCACGGAGTTGATCGCGACGTCGAGGTGCACCGGCATCAGCAGCTGGTCGACGCCCGCTTTCAGTGCCAGCACGGGAATGTCGGCGTCGCTGTGCAGTTCGCGCACGCCCTGCATTTCGAGGGAATCGGTGATCACCACGCCGTCGTAGCCGAGTTCGTCGCGCAGCTTGCCGGTGATGATCGGCTTCGACAGTGTCGCGGGTTCGCCCGACGGGTCGAGGCTCGGGAACTGGATGTGCGCGCTCATGATCGAGTCGATGCCGGCCGCGATCGCGGCCTTGAACGGCGGCACGTCGATCTTGCGCCAATCGGCCTCACTTCGGTCGATCCGCGGCAGGCCGGTGTGACTGTCGGTGGCCGCGTCACCGTGGCCCGGGAAGTGCTTGGCCGTGGCGGCAACGGTTTCGGCCGGCCGCCCTGAATTTTGGTAGCCCTTGACCTCGGCGGTCACGAACTGGGCCGCCAGATCCGGCCGTCCCGAGAAGGAACGGACGCCGATCACGGGGTTGGCCGGGTTGGAGTTGACGTCGGCGTCCGGCGCGAAGTCCTGGTTGATGCCGACGGCGCGCAGCTCGTGACCGAGGACCGTCGATGCATCAGTGGCATCAGTGGCGTCGGCGGCGTCGCGGCCGGCGGCGATGGCCATGGAGTTGGGGAACTCGGTGGCCGGCGCGCCCATGCGGGTGACCGTGCCGCCTTCCTGGTCGGTGCCGATCTGCAACGGGATGCGCGCGCCGCTGGAGGCCGCGGCCCGCTGGAGGCCGTTGGACAGCCTTGCGACCTGGGCCGGGTCGTCGAAGTTGTCGCGAGTGTCGTTGTTGAAGTAGATGACGCCGCCGAGATGGTACTTGCGGATCACCTGCGCGGGCGTGTCGACGCCGAAGTCGGCCTGGTTCCTCGCGTTGACCTCGTCGGCGGATTTGCCGTTGACCCAGGTGACGAACAGCTGGCCGACCTTCTCTTCCAGGGTCATGCCGCCGAGGAGCTGCTGGGCTTCGGTCATCGTCGGGGTGGCCGTCGCGGAGTGCGCGGTGAGGCCGGCGGCGGCGAGCAGCCCCGCGAGGGGGACGGCGAACGCATGGATCCTCCGCAGGCGTCTCACGACAAAGCCTCCCCGGTCTCGTGCGCCACGGGTGTGATAAGTCCACCTGACGGCGCCGGTATCGGGAAGCTACTCACCGGCTTGGGCTTTTGTCCATCGGCCGTGCGCAGGAACGTGTCGGTCACCTGGGGTTCTGTCCGCACGCCGGATTTTCTACACACACTGGCGGCGCCCGTCGGCCGAAGCCGGCGGGCGCCGCCTGCAAGCGCGGAACATCTCGGGCGACCAAGCGTGCAACTCTGGTCGTACCTTCATGGACTCGGCGTCCGGCGTCCCGGTACGCAGTCCCTAGACGACGAGCCTCCCGCGGCGTGCTGCGCGTGGGTACCCGGAGTCCGCGCACGGAGGTCTCCCGGGGTGACAGAGGCTTCTCTTCTACCTCTGTCCTGGCCGGCTCGACGTCCGCACCTACTTTCTACGCCGTGAGCACGGTCACTTCAAGGGTGTGGGAGGGTGCAACCGTTAAAGAGGCTCGATCCGGTGATTCACACACCCTGAGCAATCGCTGATTCGGCTCTGTGCTTGAAAAAACGGTCCCGGTACCGCCGTGTGGGTGCTCAGTTCGGCGGCCTTCGGAACCGTCGGCGACGACTCAGGCTGTACCACGTCGCGCCGGCCGCGACGGCGCCCACGCCGAGCGCCACCATGCCCGCGGAACGTGCCGGGATCCGGGTGCGCAGGGACATGGGCCGTTCGAACGCAAGGATCGGCCAGTCGCGGTCGACGGCCCGGCGGCGCAGGAGCTTGTCGGGGTTCACGGCGTGTGGATGGCCGACGACTTCCAGCAGAGGGAGGTCCGTGCTCGAGTCGGTGTAGGCGAAGCACTCGGTGAGGTCGTACCCGTACGTCGCGGCCAGCTGTTTCGCGGCGGCCGCTTTGTTGTCGCCGTAGCAGTAGAAGTCGACTTCGCCCGTGTAGCGGCCGTCGGCGATCGCCATGCGCGTGGCGACGCACCGGGTGGCACCGAGCATCGCCGCCGCGGGTGCGGCCACCTCTTCGCCGGTCGCGGAGAGGACCACCACGTCGTGGCCGTCGGCGAGGTGGCTCGCGATGAGATCGGTCGCCTCGACGTACACGAGGGGGTCGACCACGTCGTGCAGAGTTTCGCGGACGACCGCCGAAACTTGCGCGACGTCCCAGCCGGCACACAGCTTCGACACCTCGGTGCGCATGCGTTCGGTCTTGTCGGCGTCCGCGCCCGCGAGTGAGAACACCAGTTGCGCGTACGCGCTGCGCAATGCCGCGCGCCGGTTGATCAGCCCTTCCTTGAGCAATGGTTTGCTGAACGCCAACGCGCTGGAAGAAGCGATGATCGTCTTGTCAAGATCGAAAAACGCGGCGACGGTTCGCCGGGCGGGTGCGCTGCTGGGTTCGGCCACGTGATCAGGATAGGAGAACTCTCGGTCGTTGATCGAACACGGTCACGCGGGCCCGGCGGAAAATTCATGACAGGGCAAAACATCCGGCTTTGGATGCCGTTACCGAATCGTAGGTGTCGCCCAGAGCGCCAACTTGCGCCAAGCCGAGTTAAAGTGTGGGGACCCGGTGTTCAACCGGGCCGGTTCAGTCCGACCCCCCGGGGCTGAACCCTAGGCGGCCCTCGTCCCTCCCCCCTGGCGAGGGCCGCTCTCTATTCTCCGGAGTTTTTCCCGGGATTTCACGATTTCGCGCAATTTTTCCTCCGCATTTGCGGTTCTCCGGTGTCTCTTCCGCCGAAATTGCGCTGCACCTTCCGCGCGGCCGCGCATTGTGGCACATCGTTGCCGCCGTATCCCGGCTTCCACCTTCCTGGGTCCCGAGTTGTCCACAAGCCCCCAGTTGTCCACAGGCGCCGCCCGCGCCCATTGCCGTGCCTGTCCACCCGGGCGACGGTGGATCTCGAAACCTGTCACACCACGGGGGAGCCTTTGATGCCAACCACACCTCTCAAGTGCCCGGCGCCATGCGACGGTCCACTTTCCACGGTCGTCCAGACGGCCCTGTGCGCAACGGGTACCCGGGTGACCGGGAAGATCGCGCGCTGGATCGATTCCTCGTCGGCGGCCGTCGGTCCACTTTCCACCGTCCTACCCGAGCTTGTCGCACCTGCGGCCCTGGTTCGCGGCCGGTTGCCCCATCCGCCCGGATCTTCAGCGGTGGCAAGGAGCTCGGTGGTGCCAGCGGCACTTCATGCCGATCCGGAACCGCCTCTCGGCCGCGCTCGCGCGACGACCGGTGGCGGGCTCGATCCGGCACTGGGTGGCACGTGCTATCCGCCCGACTGTCGGGCGGCCGGACTTCGCCGCCCGGCTGGACCTTCAGGCCAGGCAAGGCGGCCGGTGTCGATCTCGCCGGCCGCGAAGATCGTGTGCGGGAGCGACTCTTCGGGCACGGCTGCGCGCTCGAGGCCCAACGGGAGCCTTCAGTCCACTTCGGCCGGTCAGTGGAGGTGGGCCCGATGAGGCCCGTCCGTCCGCTGGTCGTCGCGGGCGAGGGCGCTGTGCTCGGTGAGGTGCAGCGGGTCGCGGCGGTGGCCGGTTGTGAGCTGGAGCGCGTGGAGAACCTTGCCGAGGCACGGTCGCGCTGGACTCGCGCGCCGCTCGTGGTGATCGAGGAAGACCGGGCCGACGAGCCGGTCACCCTGCCGCGCCGGGACGGAGTCTTCTTGGTGTGCAAGGGATCCGCCGATGTGGAGGTCTGGCGTCGGGCGGTGAAAGTCGGTGCGCGGCGCGTGTTCTGCTTGCCGGACGACGAGTCCGAGCTGACCGTCGCGTTCGCGGACGTCACCGACGCGCCCGCCGACGCGCCGGGCCCGGTGCTCGCCGTCGTCGGCGGACGTGGCGGGGCGGGCGCGTCCGTGCTGGCCGCGGCCCTCGCCGTCGAGGCCGACCACGCCGTCCCGGCGCTCCTCGTCGACTGCGACCCCCTCGGCGGTGGCCTCGACCTCACGCTGGGCCTGGAAAACACCCCCGGCCACCGCTGGCCCGACGTCCGCCTCTCCGGCCGCGTCTCCCTCCCGTCCCTGCTCGATGCGCTACCCCACCGCGGCACGCTGCCCGTCCTGTCCTGCGGCCGCGCCGGCGCGGGACCGACGGCGCGCGCGTTGACGGCGGTCGTGTCGGCGGCCCGGCGCGCGGGCCGCGTCGTCGTGTGCGATCTGCCTCGGCACCTCGACGACGGCGCGCTCGCCGTCGCGGAGCTCGCCGACCTCGTGGCGTTGCTCGTACCGGTCGAGTTCCGGGCGTGCATGGCCGCCAAGCAAGTCCTGCACCGCCTCGCCGGCCACACCGACCGGCTCGGCATCGTCGCATGTGGACACCCGAGGGCCGCCGCTCCGCCATCGCGCACCGCGGCGCTGCTCGGCCCGCCCCTGCTCGCCACCTTGACACCGGAGCGTCGCGTGGCGGCGACCCTTGAAACCGGTGAGTTCGACCTTCCGCCAAGAGGATCTCTCGCTACTACCGCGCGGGCGCTCCTCGCCGAGGCCCGCCCGGCCGCGCTGCCGCAAGCCGCCTGATTCTTTCCCCCGCACCCACGGAGAAACCATGACCAGCCGCAGGCAATCAGTATGAGCACCGATTTCGTCGAACGGGTCCGCCACCGCCTCGCCGGCGGGACCGGTCTCGCGGATCCAGTCGCCGTCGCCGCGGCGGTGCGCGCCGAGGCGGGTGGGACGTTGAGCCACGACGCCGTGCTGGACGCGGTCCGCCAGGCCCGTGACGAGTTCGTCGGTGCCGGTCCGCTCGCTCCGTTGCTGGAAGACCCCGTGGTCACCGACGTCCTCGTCACCGCTCCCGATCAGATCTGGACCGACGGGGACGCCGGCCTCGTCCGCACCCCGCTGAGGTTTCCGGACGAGGAAGCCGTACGCCGCCTCGCGCAGCGCCTGGCGCTCGCCGCAGGTCGGCGCCTCGACGACGCACAGCCCTATGTGGACGGTTGGCTTCCGGGGCCGGGTGGCCACGTGCGCGTCCACGCCGTGCTGCCGCCCATCGCCCCCAACGGCACCTGCCTGTCGCTGCGCGTCCTGCGCCCGGCGACGCACACCCTCGACACGCTGACCACCCTCGGTGTCGTCAGCGCCGAAGGAGCCCAGCTCCTGCGCACGATCATCAGCCGGCGTCTCGCCTTCCTCGTCACCGGCGGCACGGGCGCCGGCAAGACGACGTTGCTGAGCGCACTGCTGAGCGAGGTCAACGCCCGCGAACGCATCGTCTGCGTCGAAGACGTCGGCGAACTGCGCCCGTCCCACCCGCAGTTCGTCAGCCTCGTCTCCCGCCCGGCGAACGTGGAGGGCGCGGGCGCCGTGGAGCTGCCCGAGCTGGTCCGCCAGGCGCTGCGCATGCGGCCCGACCGGCTCGTCGTCGGCGAAGTGCGCGGCGCCGAAGTCTGTTCCCTGCTCAACGCCCTCAACACGGGCCACGACGGCGGCGCGTGCACACTCCACGCCAACAGCCCCTCGGAGGTGCCCGCTCGTCTCGAAGCGCTCGCCGCACTCGGCGGCCTGCCGCGCGACGCACTGCACAGCCAGCTCGCGGCCGCCATCCGCGTTGTCCTCCACCTCAAGCGTGACCACGACGGCACCCGCCGCCTCACCGAAATCGCGACTCTGCACCGCACCACTGCCACCACGCAGCCCACAACCATCTGGCGCGACGGCCACTGGACGCGCCACCGCTCACTCTTCGAGGAGGCCACCCGATGATTCGCGCCTCCTCTACCCCCTCCGCTTCCGGCGGTGCCCTCCCCGCGCTCGGAATGCCCGGAGGTCGGCTGATGGTCGCCCGGCGCCGCCGCGGGCTAGCGTCCGTGGCGGTCGTCGGCTTCGGCTTGCCGGGCGCGTCGCGGCTCCGCAGTGGTCTGCGGACCAGTGGTCGGCAGATGGTCGCTCGGCGTTTCCGCGGTCTTGCGAATGGGTGCCAGGCACAAGAATTCCGGCGCCCGCCGGTCGGGCGCCACTGGCGTGCGGAGGCAACCGGATGATCGACTCATGGCCTCTTCTGTGCCTCGGCAGCGCGCTTCTCGCCTGGCCAACGTTGCCGACCCGCCTGAACCCGCCGCGTCGCCGGCGCCTCGCCGTGCCGCGGATGCCGCGGTGGGGGTGGTGGCTGGGGCCGGCCGTGGTCGCCGTACCGGTTGCCGGAGTCGGCGCGGGTGTGGCGGTCCTTGTGGTCACCGTTGCGGTGGCGCAGGAGTGGCGCAACCGCAAGGAATCCACGGCCGTGCTGGCGCGTGGGGAGCACACGTCGGCCGTGTTGCGGACGATGGTCGCGGAGCTGCGGGCGGGGGCGCATCCGGTGCTGGCGGCCGAGGCGGCGGCCGACGCCGTGCCGAGTCTCGCGGGAGAGTTGCGCAATCTCGCGACCGCGGCGCGTCTCGACGGAGCGTTGGGATCACACGAGCTGCCCGAGCTGGCGGCGGCATGGACGCTTGCGCGGCGGCACGGTCTGCCGATGGCCGACACGCTTGACGCCGCCCGCCGCGACACCGATGCCGCCACGGCCTTCGCGCGCCGGCTGCACGCCAAAATGGCAGGCCCACGCATGAGTGCGACCGTACTGACCGCGTTGCCGGTTGTCTGCCTCGCGATGGGGCAAGCCATCGGCGCCGCGCCGGTCGCGGTGCTCACCCGGACGCTGCTCGGCCAGTTGTTCCTCGTGGCCGGCGCCGTGCTGATCTGGGCCGGCACCGCCTGGTCTCGCGCACTCACCGGACGCATCACGCCACGTCGGGAGCCAGTCCGATGACTCCCTTCCTTCTCGCGGCCGTGGCGCTTCTCGTCTGGCCGACCGCCGCGAGCGCCCGCAGCTTGGCGCCGGCACAACGCTGGCGTCCCGCGCTGCCCAGCCTCCGCGTCCGTCACGTGGCCGCCGCGGTGCTCGCGGGAGTCTCCGTCGCGGTGTTCGCCGGCTGGCCCGGCGGCGCGCTCGCCGGGGGAGGGGCGTGGTGGCTGTTGCGCCGTTCGCGGCGCCCGAAGGCCGACGACGTGGGCGAGCGGCTGGCCTCCGCCTCGACGCTCGACCTGCTCGGCGCGTGCTTGCGCACGGGCCTGCCGGTGCCGGCGGCTCTGGAGGCCGTCAGCGCCACCGCACCGGACGAAACCGCTACCGCATTACGGGCCACCGCTCGCTTGCTGGCGTTGGGGGCCGCGCCGGTCGAGGCATGGGCGCCGACACGGGAGCGGCCGGGGTTCGACGAGCTCGCCGTCGCGGCGACGCGCACCGCGCGATCCGGCGCCGCGCTCGCGGCGACCGCCGACGGAATCTCCCGCCGCTTGCGCGACGGGCTCGGCGTCGAGGCCGAGGAACGCGCCGAACGGGCCGGGGTCGCGCTGGCGCTGCCAGTCGGGCTCTGTTTCCTCCCGGCGTTTTTCGTCCTGGGCGTGCTGCCGGTGGTGCTCGGCCTCGCCGGGCAGATCGGGGGCATGGTGTAGATGAATCCACAATGGACAGAAAGGAACCGGAATGCCTTTTCTCCCAGGAGACGAAGGAACGACCACGGCGGAATATGCGATCGGCACCGTCGCCGCCGCGGCGTTCGCCCTCGCGCTGCTCGTCCTGCTGCGGGGCGATGCGATCGGCACGGCGCTCTCGGGGCTCGTTCAAAAAGCCCTGACGGTGGCCGACTGATGGCGGGCCGTCGCCGGGACGGGGGCTACGTCACGGTCGAAGCCGCCATTGCGCTGGGCGCGCTGATGGCGGTCGTCGCGGCGCTGCTGACGGGCCTGGCGGCGGTGCTCGGCCACCTCAGGTGCCTCGACGCCGCACGCGAGGCCGCCCGCTTGGCCGCGGCCGGGCAGCCGGGCGCCGCCGAGGCTGTGGTGCAGACGATCGCCCCGCGCGGGGCGCGTCTCACGGTGACCCGTTCCGGCGACGGCATCACCGCTGTCGTCACCACCGACACGCTCGCCGGCCTCCACTTGGACGCGAGCGCGTACGCCATCGCCGAACCGGGAGTCGCGGCATGAAGAAGGACGACGGCGTCGCCACTGTGTGGACGGCCATCGTGATCGCCGCGCTCATCGGCCTCGCGGCCGCCGGTGGCTGGCTCGCCGCGGCGGTGGCGGCGCGGCACCGTGTCGAAGCTGCTGCGGACCTGGGTGCGCTTGCCGCCGCCGCGCACGCCGCCGACGGTCCCTCGCGCGCGTGCGACCGAGCGAGGGAGGTCGCAGATCACGAAGGCGCCGTCGTGACGGCGTGCAGCTGGCGGGAGCGGGACGCGCTCGTCGAAGTACGCGCGTCGAGCCCGCCGGTCCCGGGGCTGCCGGTGCCGTCGGCGCGTGCCAGAGCGGGGCCGGTGGACCTGCCGGAGTGATCGGCGAGCCGCTCGTCCTTCACGCCGTCGACGAGTGGTGGCTGCAGTTGATCTCCGCGGTGATCACCAGGAGGGCCGGCTCGACGAGCGGCGAGCGTTCACGGGCAGCGGTAGCTGACGCACGGCGAGCGGTCGAAGCAGCAGGTCAGAGGCGTAAACCAACAGGAGGTGCCGCACGCACGCGGTGGGTGTCGAAAGTGCTCGCCCGGGTTCGACGGGGGCTGAACGGTAGTCCAGCGACACCCCCGCTTATCGGTCGAGCGGTCGGACTACTTGGCGTTCATCGCCCGATAGCCACCGGTTGTCGCGAGCCCCTTCCGCGCAATGTGCAAATTGCCGTTTAGTGAGACGTACGCCACCAACGGCCCCGACCCGGGTGGCGCGAAACGGACCTCGAAGGCAGGAAAGCAATGTTGGACGCGAATTGGCCGGACAGCTGGCGGAGCGCCTTCCGCATCGAACTGCGAGCGGAGGCGATCGGCCTCGCGTGGCGCGGCTGGCCGGTGCTGCCGGGGGCCACCCCGGCGTCGATCAGCGCTGACGACGACCTCACCTGGCGCCGCCCGGTGCCGGTGCGCGAAGACTGGCGTGAGCTGATCGGCACCCACGCCCACGAGGTCGCCACCTGGTTCTCCGACCGCACCCACAGCCTGCTCGTGGCGACCGGCACGGTCGTCGACGCCGTCGAGGTCAACGACGAGCTGGGCAAGCGCGCCGCCCGGCTGCTGCGTTCGCTCGGGCACCCCGCGCCGATCGTCGCGATGCCCAACGGCCGCTGGCTGTTCCTCACCGCGCCCGCCGAGCGCCTCCCGCTCGAGCTGGCCAGGCAGGCTTCGGTGCAGTGGCACGGCGCCGGCAGCTACATTCCGCTTCCGCCTTCGCCGTTCCAGCACGGCGTGGTGCACTGGCGTGTGAAGCCCGAGGTCTGCGGCTGGCACTTGCCCGATCCGGCCGAGGTGCACGATGTTCTCGTGCGCGCCCTCGACGACCACCACGCCTCACTGCTCGTGGAGACCACCGCCGCCTGACCGGTTCAATCCCGGACGAGCAGCGTTGACAATTGAAGAGATTTCACGCACCACCGTGGCCGCACTGCTCCCCGTGCTGACGCAACGCCCCGAGCACGGTATCCAGAACGGCCACTGCCCCCGCCTTGTCCAGCGGCTCGTTGCCGTTCCCGCACTTCGGCGACTGGACGCAGGACGGGCACCCCGTCGGGCACTCGCAGGAGACGATCGCCTCCCGCGTAGCGGCCAGCCACGGGACAATCGCGGCATAACCGCGGTCGGCAAATCCCGCACCCCCGGGATGCCCATCGTGCACGAACACCGTCGCCTCCCCGGTGTCCTCGTGCCACGCGGTCGACACCCCGCCGATGTCCCAGCGGTCGCACGTAGCGAACAGCGGTAGCAGGCCGATCGCCGCGTGCTCGGCGGCATGCAGAGCGCCGGGGACGCGCGCCGGAACCAGTCCGGCGCCCCCCGGCGCCCTGCCCAGCCCCCCGGTCCCCACCGGCGCCACCTTCCCCACCGGCGGCAGCCCGGGGCCCCGCTCCTCGGGCCCGGGTACCCGAACTTCCCCGCGTCCCCGCCGTGCTCCCTTGCCCGCAGCTTCCGTCGCCGCTGCTACACCGCCGGTTCTGACCGACAGCGACAACTCGTCGTGACCCTGACCCGGCTCGTCACTCGAACCTTCGCCACCGACCCGGCCGGCGACGGCACCGGATCCGGGACGGGGCTCGGACGGCTGCGAAGCTGCGCTCCGATCGGCAGACCCGCTCAGCAAATCGCCGGTCACGGTGTACCAGACGGCGCGGGTGTGGAGGCTTTGCCCAGGGAGGTCCAACGGCGTGTGGTCCAGCACCTCCCCGGAGGGGCGCCGCCGCAAGTAACCCACGACCTGCGATGTCACAGCGACCTCGCCGAGGCTCAAGGTGACGCCGCCGTGATGGCATCGCTGTTCTGTCGAGAGCACGGAGATGTCCACGACCTCGCGGGGCGACGTGTGCCAGTCGGGGTCGTCGGCGTGGACGAGGGCGAGTCCTGTGGCGAAATCGAGTTCGTCGACGACGTACGAGGAGCCTTGGTGCAGGTAGACGGCACCCGGGTGGACGGCGTAGCAAGCCGAGCCCGGGTCGACCGTGCCGAGCATGCGGCCGGAGTCAGCTTCCACCACGGCGACCTGGTCGCCGCCCGAGCCGCGGATGCCGACCTCGGCGTGGGGACGCTCGCGCGAAATCCAGTACCAGCCGCTGGACCGGCGGCGCAACAGCTTCTCCGCCGCGAGGTCCGCCAGCACGGACCGGGCCGCCGCGCCGCCGAACATGTCGAGTTCCGGCTCCGTCAACGGCAGTTCCGCGACGGCACACGCGAGCTGTGGCCCGAGCACGTACGGGTTCGCCGGGTCGAGCACCGCCGTTTCCACGGGACGTTCGAGCAATGCCGCCGGGTGGTGCACGAGGTACGTGTCCAGCGGGTCGTCGCGCGCGACGAACACCACGAGTGCCTCGTCGCCCGTGCGGCCCGCGCGCCCGGCCTGCTGCCAGAACGACGCCAGCGTGCCCGGGTAGCCGGCGAGCACCACGGCGTCGAGGCCCGCGATGTCGACGCCGAGCTCCAGCGCGTTGGTCGTCGCCACGCCGAGCAGCCGGCCCGACAGCAATGCCGCCTCCAGCGCTCGCCGCTCCTCCGGCAGAAAGCCGGATCGGTACGCCGCAACGGTTTCCACCAATGAAGAGTCCACTTCAGACAGTAGATGGCGAGCGCCAAGGGCCGTGAGCTCGGCTCCGCGCCGCGACCGCACGAACGCCAGCGAGCGCGCGCCCTCCACCACGAGGTCCGCGAGGATCCGTGCCGCTTCCGCGCCCGCCGAACGCCGCACCGGCGCGCCGTTCTCGCCCGTGAGCTCGTCGAGCAGCGGCGGCTCCCACAGTGCGACCGTCCGCGCGCCGCGCGGCGACGCGTCCTCCGTGACCGTCGCGCACGTCAATCCCGTGAGCCGCGACGCGAACTCCGCCGGCGAAGCAGTGGTCGCCGACGCCAACACGAAGACCGGCGACGCCCCGTAATGCGCCGCGACGCGCCGCAGCCGGCGCAGCAACAGCGCGACGTGCGAGCCGAAGACCCCGCGGTAGCTGTGGCACTCGTCCACGACCACGTACGCGAGGTTCTTGAAGAACTGCGTCCACCGCGAATGGGCTGACAGGATCCCGCGGTGGAGCATGTCGGGGTTCGTGAACACCCAGTTCGCGTGTGCGCGCACCCAGTCGCGCTCCGTCATCGGGGTGTCTCCGTCGAACGCCGCCGCGCGCACCCCCGGTAAGTCCAAAGAGGACACCGAACGCAGCTGGTCGGCGCCCAGCGCCTTCGTCGGCGACAGGTACAGCGCAGTCGCGCGAGTACCCGAGGCCAGCTCGGACAGCACGGGCAGTTGGTAGGCCAGCGACTTCCCCGACGCCGTGCCCGTGGACACCACCACGTGTGCGCCGGCGTGTGCCAGTGACGCCGCATCCGCCTGGTGTCGCCACGGCTTTTTCACACCCGCCGCCGCGAACGCCGACACCACCGCCGGCGCCGCCCACTCCGGCCACGGCGCGAACCCCGCCGTCCGCGCGGGCAGCTGCGCCACGTGCGTGACCGGGTTCTCGTGCACCGGAACGCCCGCCGTGACGCGGCTCAGCAGCCTCCGTCCTTGCTCGACCACGTGCCGAAGCTTCGCACAGGGCACCGACAGTACCGGGCCGAGATCGATCCAGTGAGCAATCACACATGGTCACCGACCGTGCTCTCGCCGGGACGCGTTGCACGGCGCCTGAGCACTACCAATACACTCCCGCAATCCACACCCTCTGTGGCGAGAGTCATGTGAGACGTGCATTGCCCGCACGGCTAGCGTGACGATCGGTACAGATCCCATGCCAGCGCAGGCACGCCGGGTTCGACGGGTCCGCGTTGGCCAACGGCGTTTCCAGGAGGACGAATGTCCCGGCAGTACCTTGCGGAGGGCGGTCTCACGCTCTCCGGGGGTGGCTACACCATCGCCGGTGTGGTCGCCGTGGTCGCCCTTGCCGCACTCGCAGTCGGTTACGTGCTGCTCAGGGAGGTGCTGGCCGCGGGCCAGGGCACCGCCAAGATGCAGGACATCGCCAAGGCAGTGCAGGAAGGTGCGGCCGCATACCTGAAGCGGCAGCGCAACACCCTCGCCATCTTCGGCGTGATCGTGTTCCTGCTCCTCTTCGCACTCCCCGCCGACGACTGGAACGAGCGCATCGGCCGCTCGATCTTCTTCCTCGTCGGCGCGGTGTTCTCGTTCACGATCGGCTACCTCGGCATGTGGCTCGCGACGCAGGCGAACCTGCGCGTCGCGGCCGCCGCGCGGGAGAGCGGCGGGCGCGAGGTCGCCATGCGCGTCGCGTTCCGCACCGGTGGCGTCGTCGGCATGATCACCGTCGGCCTCGGCCTGTTCGGTGCCGCGATCGTGGTGCTCGTCTACACGGGCCAGGCCCCGAAGGTGTTGGAGGGCTTCGGGTTCGGCGCCGCGCTGATCGCCATGTTCATGCGAGTCGGCGGCGGCATCTTCACGAAGGCCGCCGACGTCGGTGCCGACCTCGTCGGCAAGGTGGAGCAAGGCATCCCGGAAGACGACCCGCGCAACGCCGCGACGATCGCCGACAACGTCGGCGACAACGTGGGTGACTGCGCCGGCATGGCGGCGGACCTCTTCGAGTCCTATGCGGTCATGCTCGTCGCCGCACTGATCCTGGGCAGCTCCGCGTTCGGCTCCAGCGGGTTGGTCTTCCCGCTCATCGTGCCGGCCATCGGCGTCATCACCGCCGTGATCGGTGTGTACATCACGAAGGCGCGGACGGGCGAAGGCGGCCTCGTCACCATCAACCGCTCGTTCTACATCTCCGCGGTGATCTCCGCGGTGCTGTCGGCGATCGCGGCGTTCGTGTACCTGCCGAGCAGCTTCTCCGACTTCGGCTCCCAGTTCGCGGGAACCGGCGGCAACCCGGCCGTCATCGCGACGGTCGCCGTCATCATCGGCATCGTGCTGGCCGCGATCATCCTGCGGCTCACGGGCTACTACACCGGCACCGAGCACAAGCCGGTGAAGGATGTCGGCAAGACGTCGGAGACCGGCGCGGCGACCGTGATCCTTTCCGGTATCTCGGTGGGTTTCGAGTCCGCTGTGTACACCGCGCTCGTGATCGGCGCCGCCGTGTTCGGTGCCTATCTGCTGGGTGGCGGCGTCGCGCTGTTCGCCGTGGCGCTCGCGGGCACCGGCCTGCTGACCACCGTCGGCGTCATCGTCGCGATGGACACCTTCGGCCCGGTTTCCGACAACGCGCAGGGCATCGCCGAGATGTCGGGCGACGTCGACGAGAAGGCCGCGCAGATCCTCACCGAGCTCGACGCGGTCGGCAACACCACCAAGGCCATCACCAAGGGCATCGCGATCGCGACCGCGGTCCTCGCGGCAACGGCGCTGTTCGGGTCCTATTCGGACGCGATCACCAAGGCCGTCGGCGGGATGGGCACGTTCGTTGCGAACATCGTCAGCCCGGCAACGCTGGTCGGTGTGATCGTCGGTGCGGCGGTCGTGTTCCTGTTCTCCGGCCTCGCGGTCAACGCGGTTTCGCGCGCGGCGGGCGCCGTCGTGTACGAGGTGCGCCGCCAGTTCCGCGAGATCGCCGGGATCATGGAGGGCACCACGCGGCCCGAGTACGGCAAGGTCGTGGACATCGTCACGCGCGACTCGCTGCGTGAGCTCGCCACGCCGGGTCTCCTCGCGGTGTTCGCCCCCATCGCCGTCGGCTTCGGCCTCGGCACGGGCGCGCTCGCGGGCTACCTGGCGGGCGCGATCGCGACCGGCACCCTGATGGCGATCTTCCTCGCCAACTCGGGTGGCGCGTGGGACAACGCCAAGAAGCTCGTCGAAGACGGCAACCACGGCGGCAAGGGCTCCGAGGCGCACGAGGCCACGATCATCGGTGACACCGTGGGTGACCCGTTCAAGGACACCGCTGGGCCCGCGATCAACCCGCTGATCAAGGTCATGAACCTGGTCTCCGTGCTGATCGCCCCCGCGGTCGTGGCTCTCACGGCCGGTGGCGGCGCGAACACCGCCTGGCGTGTCGTGATCGCCATCGTGGCGGTTGCGGTCGTCGTCGCGGCGATCGTCGTGTCCAAGCGGCGCGCATCGGTGATGCAGGACAGTCCGGCGGAGGCGACAGCCTGATCCGCCACAGCACGAATCCCTCCGGGGCCCGGCTCGCCGTGTGCGTGCCGGGCCTCGGTGCGTGTGGGAAAGATTCCCGAACTCCGAGCGGTGACTTGCGAAGGAATCTCGGATCGGTACGGTCGGGGGCACCTGGACGTCGAGGGGTGGGAGGTACGTGGGTGCGGCCGCGGTTGACCGTTCTAGCCGCGCTGGTGACGGGGCTCGGGATCGGCCTCGTCGGATGCGGTCAGCAGCCACCGGTATCGCAAACCCAGGCCGGGGGACACGTGGGCACCGCGAGCCCGGCCGATCCGGCCGCGAGATGGGCCGACGGCTACTGCACGGCTGTGACGCACCTCGTCCGTACCCTCGCGGGACTGCCCACGATCGACCCCAGCACTCCCGCACACGCGTCCAGATCCTCGAGCCGACTGTTGTCGTCGGTGGTGGACGGCATCGACCAGACCGTCGCTGAACTCGACCGCGTCGGCCCGCCACCGGTGGCTGGTGGGGACAAGGCGCGCACGGACCTGCTCGACGAGTTCTCGTCGGTGCGGTCACGTGCCGACTCCGCCCGCGAACGCCTCGACACCGCCACTGACGCGGCGACCACAGAACGTGCCCTCGGTGACGCCAGGTCGACTCTCGACGACGTCGCGAATCTCGACCTGCTGCAGGCCCTCAATGCCACGCCGGCCCTCGCTGCCGCGGGCAAGCGTGCGCCGGGCTGCCAGCAGCTCGTGGTGCCACCGGCGCCGCATTAGAGCTCTGCGGCGCGCGATCGGGTGGTGTGGTGCACGAACTGCAGCCCGAAGATCTCGCGTCCAATCGAACTTGTGTTCTATCATGATCGCGTGGATCGGACGATCTCGCTGTTCTCGGCGGAGGCGAGCGGGCCGGGGTTGGCGGACCTGGCCGGCCTGCTGTGCTGTCAGGGTCAGATCACCGGGTTCGGGCGCACGGCGGCGCGGCTGACCGTTGTCGTCCGCGAGCAGTGGCGCGCCGGGGTGCTGGCGCGTGAGTGCCGTCGGCGGGGCGCTGATGCCAAGGTGACGGTGGCCGAATGCGGGCAGCCGCAGGTGCGCACCTCGTTCCGGGTCGACTTGTTGCCGCTGGCAGACCGGTGGCTGCGCGCGGGGTGGACCGGTCCGGCCGAAGCCGATTCGGGAAAGGCGCTGCCGCCGGGATTCCGGCTTAGTGGCGCGATGCTGCGCATGTGGGCGCTCGCGGCCGGGCGGCCGGGGCCGTCGGGCTACCTGCTCGGCATGGACCCGCTGTCGCCGGGGATGCACGAGGCGCTGGCAGCCGCGTTGGAGCCGCTCGGAGTGCAGGCGCGCCTGCTCGGGCCCAAGGCCGAGGAGCCCGGCGTGCGGGTCACGGGCCGTCGGCGGCTCCACGGGTTGCTGGAGCTCATCGGCGAGCCGCCCGGGGGCGCCGAGGCGGCGTGGCCGGAGCTGCCGGAGCCGCGCGAACCGGCCACGGTGCGAGCACCGGCCGGTCGAGCCGAAGCAAGCTCCCGCCGTGGCGAGAGTCCCCTTCAGTACTTGCTGGAGGCCGTTGGATAAAGGGGTCAGGGGTTGGCCTGCCTGATCGAGTGCGATCTCGCCGGCGTCGAGCACGTGGGAATACCGAGGGTCTCCTCGCCGTACTTCGTAGCGGGAGACACGCACCGAGCTCGCACAGGCTGCCGAGGGTGCACCGGTCACCCTTCTCGTTCGACGTGTGGCGGAACCGCAAGCGGCATTCTCACTCGGGTGTGTAGCGGAGCGAGTTTTTCCAGGTTCGCTGGCGCAGCTTTGGCGAACCCGTCGACGGAGCAGGTCGTTTTTCCAGCAGCCCGAGAAGACGCCGATGCGTGAGTCGGAGCGGTAGGACCCGGCCACCGCGCCGGCGAACGCGGCGCTCGCAGCAGGGTGCTGACCAGGGAAGACGAGAGGGCGGCGGCGATCACGCCACCGGGCAGCCGGCGGCCGTGGTGAAATTTTACCGATCATACAAGTCAGTCGGTGAAGAAATGTCGGTGCCGGGCTCGCCACCGTCGAACGGAGGGTGTTGACGTGGTCACGCGCTACCCTGCACGCCACGTGTCCGGAATCACGTGCTAGGTCTGGAAAGGAAACATCGTCGAGGTCAGCAGCGATCGGACGGGCAGGGGGCGGTTGGCGTGTCCGGCCACCTAACCGCTGTCGGGTCGGCGCCAGCGTGCACACTGGCAGGTCGAAGACGCGGCGCAGCGCCCTCCGATGAGGGTGCCGGGGTAATGGAGTGCCGCCGCCATCGTGGGCGATGGCGCGGAGATGAGTGGAGAGCAGGGCAGCGTGGCAGGAGCACGAACCAAGAAGAACGGCACCGGGACGGACGGCGCCGGGCGCCGGCGGCTGGTGATCGTCGAATCGCCCACCAAAGCCCGCAAGATCGCCCCGTACCTCGGCGGCAACTACGTCGTGGAGTCCTCCGTCGGGCACATCCGCGACCTGCCGCGCGGTGCCGCCGACGTGCCCGCTCAGTACAAGGGCGAGTCGTGGGCGCGCCTCGGCGTGGACATCGACAACGACTTCAAGCCCCTTTACATCGTCACGCCGGACAAGAAATCCAAGGTCACGGAGCTCAAGGGGCTGCTGAAGGACGTCGACGAGCTCTATCTCGCCACGGACCCCGACCGCGAGGGCGAAGCCATCGCGTGGCACCTGCTCGAGACACTCAAGCCGAAGGTTCCCGTGCGCCGCATGGTGTTCCACGAGGTCACCGAGCAGGCGATCCGGGCGGCCGCCGACGCCACCCGCGAGCTCGACGCCGACCTCGTCGACGCGCAGGAGACCCGCCGCATCCTCGACCGTCTCTACGGCTACGAGGTCTCGCCGGTCCTGTGGAAGAAGGTCATGCCGAAGCTCTCGGCGGGCCGCGTGCAGTCCGTGGCGACGCGCATCGTGGTCGAGCGGGAGCGGGAGCGCATGCGCTTCACCTCGGCTTCGTACTGGGACATCTCCGCCACGATGGACGCGGGCGAAGACGCGTCGCCGCAGACCTTTCCGGCGCGCCTGCTCTCCGTCGACGGCGCGCGCCTGGCCACCGGCCGCGACTTCGACTCCAACGGCCGGCTCAAGGGCTCCACGAAGGAAATCCGCGTGCTCGGCGAAGCCGACGCGCAGGCGCTGGCCCAGGCGCTGGCGACCCGTGACTTCCGTGTCGCGAGCGTCGAGGAGAAGCCGTACACGCGCAAGCCGTACGCGCCGTTCATGACCTCGACGCTGCAGCAGGAAGCGGGCCGCAAGCTGCGGTTCACGTCCGAGCGCACAATGCGGATCGCGCAGAAGCTGTACGAAAACGGCTACATCACTTACATGCGTACCGACTCCACCACGCTGTCGGAGTCGGCGATCGCGGCGGCGCGCAGCCAGGCGACGCAGCTGTATGGCAAGGAGTACGTGTCGCCGTCGCCGCGGCAGTACACGCGCAAGGTCAAGAACGCACAGGAGGCCCACGAAGCGATCCGCCCGTCGGGCGAGGTGTTCCGCACGCCGGGACAGGTCGCGGGCGAGCTGGACTCCGACGAGTTCCGCCTGTACGAGATGATCTGGCAGCGCACGATCGCGTCGCAGATGGCCGACGCGAAGGGCACCACGATGTCGGTGCGCATCGTCGGTACCGCGACTTCGGGCGAGGAGTGCACGTTCGCGGCGTCGGGCCGCACGATCACGTTCGCGGGCTTTCTGAAGGCCTACGTCGAGGCGGTCGACACCGAGGCCGGCGGCGAGGCCGACGACAAGCAGAGCCGCCTTCCGGTGCTTGAGAAGGACCAAGGCCTGACCGCGGCCGACCTGGCGGCGGACGGGCACACGACGTCGCCGCCGGCGCGCTACTCCGAGCCGAGCCTGGTCAGCAAGCTCGAGGAACTGGGTATCGGACGGCCCTCGACCTACGCGTCGATCATCAAGACCATCCAGGACCGCGGTTACGTCTGGAAAAAGGGCTCCGCGCTGGTGCCGTCGTGGGTCGCGTTCGCCGTGATCGGCCTGATGGAGCGGCACTTCGAGCGGCTGGTGGACTACGACTTCACCGCGGGTCTCGAGGACGAGCTCGACCGCATCGCCAACGGCGACGAGCACCGTGCGCAGTGGCTTTCGAAGTTCTACTTCGGCGGCGACTTCGGCGTGGAGGGCTCGGTCGGCAGGCTCGGCGGGCTGAAGAAGCTGGTGGACGGCAGCGTCGAGGGCATCGACGCGCGGGAGATCAACTCGATCCCGCTGTTCAACGACGCCGACGGCCACAAGGTCGTCGTGCGCGTCGGCCGCTACGGGCCGTACCTCGAGCGCGAGGTCGACGGCCAGTCGCAGCGTGCCAACCTGCCCGAGGATCTGCCGCCGGATGAGCTGACGTCTGAGATCGCGGAGAAGCTGTTCGCGACGCCGCAGGAGGGCCGCGCGCTCGGCGTCGACCCGGTGAGCGGGCACGAGATCGTGGCGAAGGAAGGCCGCTTCGGCCCGTACGTCACCGAGGTGCTGCCCGAGCCGGAACCGCTGCCAGAGGGTGCGACGGCCGCGCAGAAGAAGGCCGCGAAGGCGAAGCAGCCGAAGCCGCGCACGGGTTCGCTGTTCAAGTCGATGGCCATCGACACGATCACGCTGGAAGACGCGCTGAAGCTGCTGTCGCTGCCACGGGTCGTGGGCAAGGACCCGGAGTCGGGCGACGAGATCACCGCGCAGAACGGGCGCTACGGGCCCTACCTGAAGAAGGGCACGGACTCGCGGTCGCTGCAGACCGAGGACCAGCTGTTCTCGATCACGCTGGAAGAGGCGCTGAAGATCTACTCGGAGCCCAAGCAGCGGGGCCGGTCGGCGACCGCGAGGCCGCCGCTCAAGGAGCTCGGTGACGACCCGGTTTCGGGCAAGCCGATGGTCGTCAAGGACGGCCGCTTCGGCCCGTATGTGACCGACGGCGAGTACAACGCGACGCTGCGCAAGTCCGACAGCATCGACGACCTGACGGCCGAGCGCGCGTCGGAGCTGCTGGCGGAGAAGCGAGCGAAGGGTCCGGCGCCGAAGAAGCGCACGACCACGCGGAAGCCGACGGCGACGAAGTCGGCGGCCACCAAGACGACCACCAAGACGGCCAAGACAACCTCGGCCAAGACAACCACGGCCAAGAAGGCGCCCGCGAAGAAGGCGAGCACTGCGAAGGCCAAGTAGGCGTCGAATTGTCCGTTGGGGCCACCCGAGTGTTTCGGGTGGCCCTTTCGGGTTCGGGGGAGCCGATGAAGCGGGCGCGCGTGGCGGTGTCGGTGGTGTTCGCCGTGTGCGGGGCGGCGTTCGCGACGTGGGCCGCGCGGATCCCGGCGGCTCAGGCGCACGTCGGGGCCAGCGCCGGGCAGCTGGCGATCGGGTTGTTCGGCCTTGCGGCCGGTTCTGTCGCCGCGCTGATCGCGGCGGGACCGCTGCTGACGCGGATCGGCAGCCGCCGAGGTGTGGTCGCGGGCGCGACGGTGCTGTGCGCGGGGCTGCCGCTGGTTGCCTTCGCGCCGGGGCTCGTGGCGTTCGTGGGAGCGCTTTTCGTTCTGGGGGTGGGAAACAGCCTGCTGGACGTCTCGATGAACGCCCATGCGGCGCGCGTCGAGGAGGCTTATGGGCGGCCGATCTTCGCGGGATTCCACGCGTTCTGGAACATCGGCGGGCTGCTGGGTTCGGGGGCCGGTGCGCTGATGGAAGCGTGGCGTGTCCCGATCCAGGTGCACTTCACGGCGACAGGCGCGGTGTTGCTGGTGGTCGCTCTGGGTGCGACGGCGCGGTTCCTGCCGGGCGCGGATCGCGGGCAGGGCGAGGCGGCGTTCGCGTTGCCGTCGAAGGCACTGATCCCGCTGGGCGTCGTCGCGTTCTGCGGGTTCGTCGCCGAGGGCACGGTGAACGACTGGAGTGCCGTGTACCTGCGGGCCGTCACGTCGGCTTCCACCGCGCTGGCTTCGCTGGGGTACTTCGCGTTCTCGATCACGATGATCGCCGTGCGGGTCGTCGCGGACCGGCTGGTCGAGCGCAACGGCATGGTTGCGTTCATGCGGACGGCGGCGGCGGTGACCGTCGCCGGGTTTGTCCTGGTGGTGGCCGTGCCGGTGCCGGGAATCGCCGTGGCCGGGTTCGCCGTCGTCGGGCTCGGGGTGTCGGGGATGGTGCCGCTGGCGTGGAGCGCGGCGGGCCGGAAACAGCCGGACGCGCCGGGTCGCGCGATCGCGGCGGTGGCGGCGTGCGGGTACGTCGGGTTCCTCGTGGGGCCGGTACTGATCGGCGCGCTGGCCGGCGTGATCGGGCTGCACTGGACGCCGGCGGTGGTCGGGTTGCTGGTGATTTCCGTGTACTTCCTGGCGCCGGCGATGCGGGTCGTGCCGGCCCCGGCGAGGCGTTGACCGACCGTTCGGCGCACGATCGTGTCGACTCGAACAAAAGTTCGAAAAATTGTCGGTGCCAGGGTGTTCAATGCAAGGGTGAGTAGTTCAGCCGTTGTCTTCGATGTCATCGACGAGGTCACCGCGCCGCTCAGGGCCGAGGTCCCGGAACGGCCGTCGGTGATGGAGTTCTACGACCCGCAGTTCCGGGTGCCTCCTGTGCTCGCGTCGGACGAGGAGGCTCCCGAGGTGAGTCTCGCCGAGGAGGTGCGGCAGTCGTTCGGGCCCGCGCTGGGGCCAGGGCTCGTCGAAGAGGTGGAGCAGTACACGCGGTTCGTGGCCGGGATGGCCGCGCTCGGCCTGGTTTCCGATGGCGAGGTGACGCCCGAGGCCGTCGGGCTGTACCGGGTCCTTCGAGGTGGCTTCATTCGCGGGGTAGTCACGGGCGTCTTCCCGACTCGCGAGGAACCGTGGGAGGTCCGCTTCTTCGGCGACGAGGACTACACCACGGTCATGAGCAAGCGCGGCCGCCGCGCCCGCCTGCGCTCCGGCCTTCTCAGCGCCCTGCCCGGCTGGGTCTTCGACGGCCTTCCCGACCGGCCTCCTGGTCCTGGCCCGGCCGTTCGGATCGAAACGGACAGCAGTGGTCTGGTGCCGCCCGCCGCGTGGGGCTCGCTGGACATCATCCGCACGGCCGTCGCCCGGCCTCGCCTCGGCACGGTGCTGGTCGACCTGGCTGTGCGGGACGCCGTGCTGGCGGAGTATCCGCACGGCGCGTTCGGGCTGGTCGACAACGATGAGGGGCGGTACCAGTTCCGGGCCGAATCCAAGGCCGACGGAGGCTGGGTGATGACCTGGACACCGGCGACCCGGGGCACGGCGGAGGCGTGGATCGTCGAGGCGGTGAAGAGTCACGCTTGAGCTCGAGTGAGTTTGGTCGTGTCGAGAGGGCAGGACCTGATGAGGCCTGGCGCGAAGGGTTTGGGCGAGCCCTGCGGTGAGAGTGCGCGGGCACTGCACGATGCGGTAAGGCGCGTGGCGTGGAAGGCGGGAGGTGCGGCGAGGTGAGAAGCGTGGCCGAGGCGAGCGGTGTGGCGAGGACGAGAGGTGTGGCGAGGACGAGAGGTGCAGCGAGGCGACAAGCGTGGCCGAGACGAGAGGTGCGGCCGAGACGAGAGGTGTGGCGATTGGACGGGTCCGAGGGTGCCTGTGTTGTGGGATGAGGTCTTGCGAAGTGGGTACCCGCAGGAGGGCGAGAGGGTCGGAGTGAGACCTCAGGTGCTGCGGCGGTGAGACGCTGACGAGACGCGGAGTCGGCGTCGCGGTGTCGGCGCCAAGGTCGGCGATGATTACGGAGTGTAGGTGGACAGGTGTGCGGGATCACCCGCGGGACGACACCCCCGGCGGTCGACGGCCGTGGCGGGCACCTGCAGACTGGCGGCGGAGCGGCCGGTGGATGGCGTGGTTGTGCGGCCATTGGGCGGATGCGTGAGCCGGTAGTGTCGCCGACACTGGAAGGCGGAGGACATTCCGTAGTGAGGTGGTCACCATGAGCACGAGCGGTGGGGCTCCCTTCTTCGGCGCCCCAGGGAGCGCGCCCGAACCGGAGCGGGACGGGACGTTGGACGGGAACGCCGCCGGAGAGCGGTTCGCCGATCCGCTTTCCGGGTTGGTCACGGCGGCCGAGGCGGCGCCGGCGGCGATGCCGGAAGGGGCGTTGCCAACGGCGAGGCCGGTTGAGCACGACCCGGAGGCCGTGAAGCGCATGGTGGAGGCCGCGCTGAGGGAGGAGGCCGCCGCGACGACGCCCAAGGAGATCCCGCCGGCGGCGGAGCGACCCGACAACGTGCCGCTGGGGTTGCTGCCTCGGCAGCGCACTTGGCCGACGCGGGCGCCGCAGCTGCTGAAGAAGATGCCGCGGCCCAAGGTGCCCCGCCCGAAGGTACCCCGGCCGAAGGCCAAGCCGGAGATCGCGGACGACGACATCGAGGCCGAGCTGGCCGAACGGCAGCCGAAGGGGCGTCGGCTGCCGAACATCGGCATGCCGAACCTCGGGCGTCCCTCGAACAGCACGGCGGGGGTGCTACTGGCCGTCGCGCTGCTGCTGGTGTTCGCGCTTGTGGCGGTGCTGATGCTGTCGAGCCTGGTCAGCAGCATCGCCGGACTGTTCAGCTGACCTCGCGCCACCGCCGCCACACCCGGGCCGGTGCCGCGTCCGGATCGGCGATCGGGCTACCCTGACGACACGGTCGAGGGATCCGAAGCCTGGTTTCCCGACGCCGCCGTGACGAGTGGGGTGGGCGTATCAGCGAGGGCGTACGGTCGGTGCCCGGAGCCGATCCGGGTGGGTCGCCGGGTGCGGACGCGTCCACGATCCACCGGGTCCGGCGGGTGCTGGCGATCAGGCCATTCCGCCGGCTGTGGGGCGTCACGTACCTGTGCAGTGTCGCCGACTGGCTGAACCTGCTGGCTCTCACGAGCCTCAGCACCAAACTGCTCGACAACTACACCGCGCAGAACTTCGCGTTCGTCGGCGTCGTGCTCACGAACCTGCTGCCCGGCCTGCTGTTCGCACCGATCGGCGGCCTTCTCGCCGACCGCTTCGACCGCCGCAAGGTCATGGTCATCTGTGACCTCCTGCGCTGCGGCTTCCTGCTCTCCATCGCGATCGTCGGCGCGCCGTGGTGGCTCTTCGTCGGAAACTTCCTCGTCGGCTGCTGCTCGATCATGTGGATCCCGTCGAAAGACGCGGCCGTCCCCAACCTCCTGCGCCGTCCCGACCAGGTCGAGACCGCGAACCAGCTCGGCATGGTGATGACCTACGGCCTCGCCGTGATCACCGCCGCCGGTGCCAACGCACTCATCCTCGGTGCGAACAGCACCTTTCACCTGTTCACCGGCGAGACGGCTGGTCTCTACATCGCCAAGATCGTCGTCGTCATCAACGGCCTGCTCTACCTCACCAGCGCCATCCTCATCGCGACCCGCATTCCCGAGCTGTCGCTTCGCGACGTCCACAAGCTGCCCGAACAGAAGGTCAAGAAGGCCGACGAGGAGAAGTTCGGCGTCGGCGAGATGATGCGCGACGGCATCCGCTTCGTCAAAAGCACCCCACTGGTCCGGGGCCTCCTGATCGGCGCGTTCGGCGCCTTCGCCGCCGGCGGTGCCGTCGTCGCCTCGGCCAAGCCGTATTCGTCGTCGCTGCTCGCCGGTGATGCCGCGTTCAACCTGCTCGTGCTCGCGGTGTTCCTCGGCCTCGCCACAGGCATGGCGCTCGCGCCCAAACTCGCGCGGCGGCTGCCGCACGACCGGCTGTTCGGCTTGTCGATCGTCGGTGCCGGCCTGTCGCTGGTGATCATCGCGCTGTCGCCGCACCTCGCGATCTCGGTCGTGGCGGTCGCGTTCACCGGATTCTGCGCCGGTAACGCGTTCCTCACGGGTGTCACGATCATCGGCTCACGCGTGGAGGACGCGATCCGCGGCCGCGTCAACGCGCTTTACCAGTCGATGTTGAAGATCGTGCTGTTCGGTTCCACGATCATCACTCCGGCGCTCATCGGGCTCGTCCGGCCGCGCCAGATCAACGTGTGGGGCAACCCCATCACGATCGACGGCACACGTCCCGTGATGATCGGCGGTGGTGTTCTCGCCGTGCTGCTGGGCGTGATCGCCTACCGGCAGATGGACGACCGTCGCAGCGAAAAGATCCTCACCGACCTGCGCAACGCCCTGCGCCGCGCCCCGAGGCGGGTCAACGGGTTCCTCATCGCGCTCGAAGGCACCACCGCCATCAACACCGCCAGTCAGGCGGCCCGCCTGTCGCGCTGGCTCGGGACCGGCACCCGGCCCGTCGTGCTCGCGGCCGATCCGGCGCTCGACGAACGCCGCTTCCGTGCCTTGGTCTCCGACGCATCGCTCACCGGTGCGCGGGCACAGGCGCTCGTCGCCGCGGCGGTGCGCGCCGAACTGGTCGAACGCCAGATCCAGCCGGCGCTCGATGCCGGCAAGGTCGTGGTGATGGAACGGTTTGTCGACTCGCCGCTCGCGCAGCTGTGCACGGTCGCGGGCCTCGACACCGACGAGCTCGAAGGCCTTGCCGACTGGGCGACCGGCCGGCTACGGCCCGATCTCACCGTCCTGCTCGACGCCGCGCCCGGCGCCCGGATCGAGAACGCGGCGAAGGCCGTCAACGAGCAGTGGCGCGTGCAGACCCTGCTCGCCGAAATGGCCGCCGCCGACCCCGACCGCTACGTGGTCGTCGACGCCGAAGGCACCGACGACGAGGTGGCCGCGCGCGTCCGCACCGCTGTGCGGGCTGTGTTCGTCGGCCGCCTGTCCGGCCTGGCGCCGACGGAGCCCGCCGAACGCGAAGGCACCGGTGGCGACGCCGTGTCCGTGGCGACCGCCGACGTCGTCGAAGGCGACTCCGCGGAAGCGGAGCTGGCGCCCGTGCGGGAACCGGAAGTGTCCGAAGTGGAGGCGAAGTGACCGGGCCGATCGGGGTCTGGGCCGAGCTCGTCGGTCAGGAACCGGCGGTGGAGACGCTTTCTTCGGCCGCATCGGCGGCGGCGAAGATCGTTGCGGGTGAACCCGTCGCACCGGCCGCGATGACGCACGCGTGGCTGATCACGGGCCCACCTGGCTCGGGCCGTTCGGTCGCCGCACGTACGTTCGCGGCCGCGCTGCAGTGCAGCACCGGCACCGGCTGCGGCGCTTGCCCAGGCTGCCGCACGACGATGGCCGGCACCCACGCCGACGTGCGGCTCGTGGTCCCCGAGGGCCTCTCGATCTCGGTCGCCGAAATGCGAGCGCTCGTCCAGGCCGCGGCGCGGCGCCCGACGACGGGCGAGTGGCAGGTCGTGATCATCGAGGACGCCGACCGCCTCACGGAAGGCGCCTCCAACGCGTTGCTGAAGGCCGTCGAGGAACCACCGGAGCGCACGGTGTTCCTGCTGTGCGCGCCCTCGGATCACCCCGACGACGTGTCGGTGACCATCCGCTCGCGCTGCCGGCTCGTGACCCTGCGAACGCCGCCGCCCGAAGCCATCGCGCGTGTGCTCGAAGCGCGCGACGGCGTGGACGCCGAGCGCGCACGATGGGCGGCGGCGGTCTGCAACGGCCACATCGGCCGCGCGCGCCGGCTGGCCACCGACGAGTCCGCACGGCGGCGTCGCGACACCGTGCTGCGGATCCCCACTGGCCTTCGGCGCCCTGCCGACGTCTTCACCTGTGCCGACCAGCTGATCAGCGCGGCGGAAGCCGACGCGGGCGAGGAAAGCAAGGTCCGCGACGAGGCCGAACGCAGCGAATTGCGCACGGCCATGGGTGGCGACGGCACGGGCAGAGGCGTCGCCGGGGCCAAACGAGCGGCCGAGGCCGCCGTGAAGCAGCTCGAGAAACGCCAGAAATCCCGCGCGACCCGGACCCAACGCGACACGCTCGACCTCGCGCTCGTCGACCTCGCCGGCTTCTACCGCGACGTGCTGATCACCAGGAGTCGCTCCGGCGCAACCTTGACGCACCCGGACCACGCCGACGACATCCGCTCGGCCGCGGCGGCCTGGACGCCGGAGTCGACGCTGCGCCGCCTCGAGGCCGTGCTGGAGTGCCGTGAGGCGATCGAGCTGAACGTGAAGCCGCGCATCGCTGTGGAGGCCATGGTGACGGCGCTGCGTCACGGCTGAACGGACGCCGGCCCAGCCACCGCGATACGGAGACCGGGCCGGGTTGTGGGTGCACCGTCACTCGCGGGGATACGGCGACGGCTTCGGGTCCTGCTTCTTCACCGGGGCCGGCGCGATCCGGCGGCGGCTCGGGAATGCGGCGACCATCACGACGCCGAGCAGCAGCATCGACGTGCCGGTCCAGAACAGGGGGATGGCGTTGTAGGCCGTACCCGTGAACGCGAGGTTCTTCACCGGGGCCTGCGGTGCCTGCCCACCGGCGGTGGGCGGGGCGGCCGCCGTGCCGCAGACGACCCCGCCGGTCGGCGCGTACGCCCTCGCCACCTGCTCGCCGAGCGATAGCTGCGCCAGCGAAGACGGCAAGTTGGCGCCGGCGCTCGAGGGCAGCAGCGACTTCAGGTTCGCCGTCGGCAGTACCTGCAGGTCGAACAGCCTCGCCGAGGCGCCGAGCTGGTAACCCTTGAACGGCGTGGTCGCCTGGTTTCCCTTCTGGTCGAGCCCGGCGATCGAGAGCCGCAGCACGCCGAGGTCCAGCACGGTCCCCGCGGTGTTGCCGATCTGCTGCACGCCCTTCGTCGCCGTCGACACGAGCCCACCCACGACGGGTACCGAGTTCAGCGGTCCGAACTGGTCGGACAGTCCCTGCAGCGGCAGGCCGATCGGGATGTCCTTGGTCGGGTGCGCCGCGTCGAGCGTGTACAGCGTCTTGCCGCCGGCCTGAATCGACAGCACGGGCGCGGTGTAGTCCACTTTTGACGTCTTCGCGTCGCCGGTCGAGGTCACCGTGAGCGTCGGCTGGCTGGTCACCTTGATCGACAGCTCGAGCGGTGTGCCCTTGAGGATGTCGATGTCGGCGGCCTGCAGCGTCGAGGTCGACTGCACCGCCTTGTTCTTCGACCCCGGGATGTCGACGAGCTTGACCTGCGACCGCGACGACAGCGTGTTCGGCAGGCTCAGCAGCGAACCGGTGCCGTCGGCCGCGGTCTGCCCACCGCCCGAAAGCAGCCCGCCGAGGCTCTGCAGGCCCTTCGTCGGGTCGAAGCCCTGCGCGAGCTGCGTGCCCTGCGGCAGCTTCAGCCCGCCCTGACCGAGCATCGGGATCTGCGGCAGCGACGGGATCACGTTGAGCAGGGAAAGGCTTGCCACTGACGTGCTCGCGTCGGAGATCGTGCCGACGCACGGGCCGAGCGAGTCGCTCCAGCGCGCATGCGCCGTGCCGTCGAGGAGACCGACGTTGAGCAATGGGTTCTTCGGGAAGTTCAGCCCGCCCGACACCTGCTGAGGGTTGTCCGGCAACGCGGTCTGGACCACGCTGCCCGGCGTCTGTGGCGCCTGGCCGCCCACCGCGAGCCCGAACGGCGACGCCTGCGCGATGGACTTCTCGTAGCTCAGGTACGCCTCGGAGTTCGCCTGCGCGCTCGACAGCCCCATGCCCGCCTCGAGCGCCGACTGCTTCGGCAGCGTCTGTCCGAAGCCCGGCAGGATCGTGTCCGTCGGCACGGAGTTGGGCAGCAGGCGCAGCACGCCCAGCGCCGTGCCCGCGTCGCCGACCGCGTGCCCGAGCGGCTGCGGCCCCGTCGGAGCGGACGCCGGCGGTTGGGTCGGGTTCACGGGCTGCGGAATCGGCGTCGTCGGAATCACCTGTGCGCTCGCCGGACCGGCAGTGAGCAGCAGCAACGCCGCGGCCGCAGGCAGGGCCACCGCGCGGGGCAGTCTTCGCCGCATGGGCCGAATCCTCCAGGTGCTCGGGCGGTCGGGGGGTGAGACCGAGGTCATAGGACCCTAACGACGCAGCCCCCGCAAGGTGACGCAACGGGCCTGGGCTACACTTCTTCCGTCGGACGGCGAAGCCTGCCGACGTGCCGCCTTAGCTCAGTCGGCCAGAGCGATTCACTCGTAATGAATAGGTCGGGGGTTCGATTCCCCCAGGCGGCTCCACCACGTCAGGCCCCATCCGAAGACCTTCGGATGGGGCCTGATTCGTGTAGTGGGTGACTAAGTGGTCGGCTCCGGAAGTCCTTCGGGGGTTGACTTGAGCACTCGTCTTGTGGAGTCCAGGTAGCGGAGCGGACGTGCCACCGGTGTCGTTGCGCATGACGCCAGCGTGGCCCATCTGTAGCCAGCTGGGAGATGCGGATGTGGACCTGGTCTGTGGCAGCGGATGTGCCCAGTTTCCGTCCACGGTTTCCGGGCTGGTTGGCCGCTGCGGGTCAGCCGCGCACCGCAGCCATGCACTCGTCGTACAGGCCCATGATTTCGCCCTTGCCGTCGTTGGCGACCCAAGTCATCGATGCGGCATCCAGGCACGCGAACGCCGTCGCGATCACCGCGCGGGCCTTCGCGCCCTCGTTGCCGGTAGCTGCGTCCATACGGGTCTCGATGAGCGGCAGCAGGTTCTCCTGGAACCGCAGTCGCTTTTCGAGCCAACCGGCACGCAGCGAGGCGGTGTTGTGCAGGAGGCGGAACCGCTCCAGGGCCTGTTCTCGGCTGTCGTGCAAGGCCAGTACGGCAGCAACCCCTGCGCGCAGGGCCTCCCAGACACCGGCATCGGCGGGCTGTTCGCTGATCGTGTCCATCAGGACCTGCCCGAACCGGTCCTGGCCGCCGCCGAGAAGGTCCTCCTTGGCGCCGAAATAGCGAAAGAGGGTGCGCTGGGAGACGCCGGCCTCCCGGGCAATCTGGGCGATGGTCGTCTCGTCGTAGCCCTGCTCGGTGAACAGGCGCAGCGCCGTCTCGAGGATCTCCTGGGAAGCCAGCTGCCGTGTCCGGTCCCACAGCGTGGTCGGTGCGCCCGTCGCTGACTTGGCTTCCTGCTTCATGTCACCAGACTAGCCCAGCACTGCCAGGTCGACAGTCACATCACGTTTGACAGTCGCTGCCAGACTGTCGTACGTTGCCAGGGCGGTGGCGCAGTACCGCCCGCTGCCCCACGGACAGAGCCGCTCACACCCCCCGCCCAGAAGTACGCAAAGGAGCGCATCATGCCTGCACCCACAGCTTTGATCACCGGTGGAACCAGCGGCATCGGCAAGGCGACCGCCGAACTACTCCACTCCCGCGGCTACCGCGTCATGGTCACCGGCCTCGGCAATGTCGGCGACGCCGGACTTCCCGAAGACGTCACGACTGTCCGGGCCGATGCACGGTCCCTGCCGGACGTCGACCAGGCGATGGACCAGGCGCGCCGGCAACTCGGCTCCCTCGACCTGCTCTTCCTCAACGCGGGCATCTCTCGCCCCGGCCCGATCGAATCAACCGACGAAGACGCCTTCGACGCCCTGTTCGACATCAACGTCAAGGGAAACTTCTTCACCCTGCAAAAGGCGCTGCCGCTCCTCAACGAGGGCGCCTCGGTCGTGTTCACCGTAGGCGCCGCCGAAGTGCTCGGGGCCGCGACGACAGCGGCCAAGGGCGCTCTGCTTCCCCTCATGCGGTCCCTCGCGCTCGAACTCGCCCCCCGCCGCATCCGCGTCAACGCGGTCAGCCCGGGAATGATCAACACCCCTGTCTACAGCAAGATGGGTGTCTCCCGGGAAATGATCGACTCCTGGGCCCGAGACGTCCCGCTCGGCCGCGTCGGCGCTCCCGCCGACATCGCCGAAGCCGTGGCCTTCCTCGCCTCGGACGCCGCCAACTACATCACCGGCGACAACCTCACCGTCTCCGGCGGCATCGGTGTTCACTCCAACGCCTGACGAGTAATTTGGCTCTACCTGGAAGGTTCACGGGGTCCGATGCTCAGGCTGTGGCCCTGGCGAGCCGACGGCCCGTGCGGGAAGCCGGGCCCGCCACTTCGTTCTCCACCATGGATAGATTGGCCGCCCTCCTTCCATGCCCGTGTGCTCCGCCGTGCCCTTGGAACTGACCGCTGCCGAGCGCCACCGGCTCAAGAAGATGGCCTACGGCCACAAGACCCCGCACCAGGCACGCCAGCGGGCGACGATCGTGCTCCTGGCAGCACGAGGCCGCAGCAATGCCCGGATCGCTGCCGAAACCCACCTCCACGTGGACACCGTGCGCCGCTGGCGCGGCCGATTCGCGGCCGGCCGGGTGCCCGCCCTGGCCGACCGAAGGCGGGCGGGGCGGCCTCCGACGTTCACCGCGCTGCAGATCGCCGAAGTCAAAGCACTGGCCTGCCAGTTGCCCACCCAGTCCGGAGCCCCGCTCTCGCGCTGGTCATGCCCCGAACTCGCGCGCGAGGCCGTACCCCGGGCTATCACCGACACGATCTCCGCCTCCACTGTGCGCCGCTGGCTCAGGGACGACGCACTCAAGCCTTGGCAGCACCGCTCCTGGATCTTCATCCGCGACCCGAACTTCCGCGCCACCGCTCAACGGGTCCTGGACCTGTACGCGCGTATTTTCGATGGCACCCCGCTCGGAGAGGACGAGTACGTCATCTCCGCGGACGAGAAGACCTCCATCCAGGCCCGCTGTCGCTGCCATCCCACCCTGGCCCCAGGCCAGGCCCGTTCGATGCGCGTCAACCACACCTACGGGCGCGGCGGAGCCCTGGCCTACCTGGCCGCCTGCGACATCCACCGGGCCGAGGTCTTCGGCCGCTGCGAACAGAGCACAGGCATCGTGCCGTTCATGAGACTGGTTGAGCAGGTGATGGGCAACGAACCCTACGCCAGCGCGAAACGGGTCTTCTTCATCGTCGACAACGGCTCCTCGGACCGCGGCAGGGCGGCCATCGACCGCCTGGCCTCGCGATTCCCGAACGCCGTCATGGTCCACACACCCATCCACCCCTCCTGGCTGAACCAGATAGAGATCTTCTTCTCCATCGTGCAGCCCAAGGTTGTCTCACCCAACGACTTCACCGACCTCGACGAGGTCCGAAACCGGCTCCGAGCAATCGAACACCGCTACAACGCCACGGCACAGCCATTCCAGTGGAGGTTCACCACCACCGACCTGGACGATCTGCTGGCCAGGCTCGACCGCGCTCCAGCCGACCTTCTTCACGGGCCTTGGCCACGTCCGGCTGGCAGATCGCAGGATCGTGCCACCAGTCCGGTCGGCCGATGTCCGCGGTAGAATCGGTTCTGGCATCTCTGTCTACGGCACGCCTTCCCGAACTGGCAATACAAGCCCTCCGGTAAACCAGCTCGGCCATGGTCGTTACATGCGACCATGGCAGCCGAATTGTGAGCGGGGGGGTCTAGGTGAGCTGCCCGCCGCGGCGTGGCCAGCATCCCGCCGACGGTTACTGTGGCGCCCCTCTCGCCGTACCGCGCCTACACGATGCTCGGTTGACTAGCTGTTGCGGGTCATGAGGTTGGTGACAGCTGACGGGGCCTGAGACGAAGGGAAGGGTCTTTCGGCGGCAGGATGAGAAGTGCGACCAACTCGTCCTCCGAACAGAAAGACCCGTCCATGCACCACCGTAATGCCCCGCTGTCGCTCGAGGGCCGCCGTTCCGATGTCATCACTCACCGTGCCCATCCCGCCGGACCTCAGCCCGGCGTGTCGGGCCGGAAACACCGATCTTGGAACAGTTCCCGCGATGATGGCCGGGTTCATCGATTCGTCGTTGGGAGCGTTCATCGGCAGCCACAGCCGCGTCTCGGCCGCTCTGGGCCGCCGTGCCGCAGCTGTCGATCTCGGGCAGTGCCACTTTTAGTGAGCGCGCCGACGACCTGTGCACGAACGTAGGACCGGGCCCAGCAGGAAGAGTCCTGCGACCAAGGCAGAGAAGCGACTGCTCGTGATGAATAGGCCCGGGTGCTCGATTCCCCCAGGCGGCTGACCTCATCGCGATGGGAGTTCGTGAAGCTCACTCCTCGGGGTGAACGCGCAAGGCTGGCTACTGAGGGTGCGGAGTGCGGCCGTGGTCGACCGTTCGGCTCGGGTCGCCAGGGCGCGGCCCAGGCGGACAAGCCGGAGACGTTGCCACAGCGGTGAAAACGGATCGGGCCGCCAGGCCGCGAAGTCCGGCGGCCCGACCCGTGAGTCCGATGTGGTCAGTCTTTCGGTGGGGTGAGCTCGATGACCGTCGCGGTCGTCTCGCCGCGCGGCGTGCGGTAGGTGATTTCGTCGCCGGCCTTGGCGTCCACGAGTGCGAGGCCCAGGGGGCTGTCCGAGGTCACCGAGTCGAGGTCGTCGCCCGGCAGGGTCACGACGTTGAGCACTTCTTCGTCGCCGTCTGCGAACCGCAGTGACACGCGCGTGCCGTCGGGAAGCAGTGAGCTGTCGTACGCTCCGTGTTCCATTTTCGCGGCGACGTCGGCGATCTGGCGGTCCAGCCGCGCCGCCGCCTCGGCGCGGTCGATCACGTCGGCCTGGTCGGCCGCGTCCCCCGTGCGTTCCTGGTCTCCCGGCTGCGGCGCCAGTGCCGCGCGTTGGGCGCGCAGATCCGCCAGTTCCTTCTCCAGCCGGCGGCGCGCCGCCTCGCTGAGCCCCTTGTCCCCTGAGATCACCATGTCGCGCATTGTCCGCTGCACAGACCGGGGTGGCCAATCCGGTTTTTCACCCGGACGGGCCTCGCAGGACGTCTGCCCTAGGATTCGGGCCTGCCGTCCTGAATAACGTAACGAGGATCACCGTGACTGCCGTACCCGGCCGGAGCGCGCAGCTCTCGCCCAACCAGCTGCAGAAGCAGGAGCAGATCGTCGAGGCCGCCCGGATCGTGCTCGCCAGAGATGGACTCGCCGGCTGCACGGTACGCGCGATCGCCGACGCGGGCCCGCTCACGAAGAGCGCGATTCACTATTACTTCGCCGACATCGATGTCCTCATCGACCGCGCGATGGCCGCGCACATCACCACGTTCACGGCGGAACTGCGTGCGGTGGGGGAAAAGTACGACGACCCGCGCGAACGCCTCTTCGAGGTGACGCGCGCGTATCTCGCGGAATTCGCGGAACGGCCCAATGGTGCCTTCCTGTGGTTCGAGTACTGGATCGCGGCCGGGCGTGCGCAGCACCCGCAGGCAATCGACGCGATGCTGACGTCGGTCACCGAGCTGTTCGCGGAGCTGCTGGCACCACTGGATGTCGACGATCCCCGCGCCCGTGCCCGCGCGCTGCTGAGCTACCTGCTCGGCGCCGTCGTGCAGCAGCGGGTGCGGCCGCGCGCGTTCGAAAGCCTGCGCGGGGACGTCGAAGCGCTCTGTTTCGCGGGCTATCACTGATCCGGCCAAAAGCCGGCCGCACCCGCACGACACGTAACCGTTGCCGCGAAGCCATTCGGCCGTGGCTGTGGTCGGATGGTCGGATCGGCAATGATCTGCACAGTAGGGTGCTGGCATGCCTTTGTTCTCCTTCGAGGGCGCGAGCCCTCAGGTCCACCCCGACGCCTGGATCGCCCCCACCGCAACGCTGATCGGCGCGGTGACCGTCGAGAAGAACGCGTCGGTCTGGTACGGCGCCGTGATCCGCGCCGACTTCGGGCCGATCGTGATCCGCGAGGGCGCGAACGTGCAGGACAACTCCGTGATCCACTCCGGTAGCACGCCCACCGAGATCGGGAAGAACGTGACCGTGGGGCACCAGTGCCTCGTGCACGACTGCACCGTCGGGGAGCAGGCGCTGATCGGCAACGGCTCCACGGTGCTGGACCGGTCCGTGGTCGGCGCGCGGGCGCTCGTCGCCGCGGGTTCGACGGTGACGCCGGGGACGAAGGTGCCCGAGGAAATGATCGCGATCGGCAGCCCCGCCAAGAAGTTCGTGCCGCTCACGGACTCGGCGCGGCTCTGGGTCGATCACAACGCCGCGATCTACCAGGATCTCGCGCGTCGGCACTGCGACGGCTCGGAGCAGGTATGACGGCTTCCCGCGTCGACTAAACTCGCCTGCGCAGCAGCGACTGGCGCCATCAGAGGTGGAGCACCACCGGGAAGCGACGACGAGGCAGGCACCGCGCGCCTGGGTGCCGGCCACAGCAGGACCGGAGTACGGCATGACACACCAGCCCGCCCTTCCGACGCTCGCCGCGACGGACCCGGAGATCGCGGGGCTCGTCGAGGACGAAGCCCGGCGCCAGCACGACAAGATTCGGCTCATCGCGTCGGAGAACTACGTCTCGCGCGCGGTCCTCGAAGCGACCGGCACGGTGCTCACCAACAAGTACTCGGAAGGCTACGCCGGCAAGCGTTACTACGAGGGCCAGCAGTTCGTCGACCCCATCGAGACCCTGGCCATCGAACGCGCCAAGGCCGTGTTCGGCGTCGACCACGCCAACGTGCAGCCGTACTCCGGATCTCCCGCGAACCTGGCGGTGTACCTGGCGTTCGCCAAGCCGGGCGACACCGTGCTCGGCATGGCGCTGCCCGACGGCGGGCACCTCACGCACGGCTGGTCCGTGTCGGCGACCGGCAAGTGGTTCACGCCGGTCCGCTACGGCGTGCGCAAGGAAACCGGCCGCGTCGACTTCGACCAGGTGCGCGATCTTGCGCTGCAGCACCGGCCGAAGCTGATCTTCGCCGGCGGCACGGCCATTCCCCGCACGATCGACTTCCCGAAGTTCGCGGAGATCGCCCGCGAGGTCGACGCCGTGCTGGTGGCCGACATCGCCCACATCGCCGGCCTCATCGCGGGTGGCGCGCACCCGTCGCCGGTCGGCCACGCCGAGGTCATCACGACGACCACCCACAAGACGCTGCGCGGCCCGCGCGGCGCCATGGTGATGTCCGACGCCGCGCACGCAAAGGCGATCGACAAGGCGGTCTTCCCTGGCCTGCAGGGCGGCCCGCACAACCACACGACGGCCGCCATCGCGGTCGCGCTGCACGAAGCGCAACAACCGTCGTTCGCGGACTACGCGCACACGATCGTCGCGAACGCCTCGGCGCTGGCCGATGCGCTCCTGGCCCGCGGCTACGACCTCGTCTCCGGCGGCACCGACAACCACCTGCTGCTGATCGACCTGACGAACAAGAACGTGCCCGGCAAGCCCGCGGCCCAGGCCCTCGACCGGGCCGGCATCGAGCTGAACTACAACACCGTCCCGTTCGACCCGCGCAAGCCCTTCGACCCGTCCGGCATCCGGCTCGGCACGTCGGCCATCTCGACGCGCGGGCTCAAGCCCGAGCACATGCCGCAGCTCGCCGCGTGGATCGACCGCACAGTCGCCGCGGCGGCCACCCAGGACGAACCGGTGCTGGACACGATCGCGGCGGAGATCCGGGAGTTCCTCGCCCCCTTCCCGATCCCGGGCTACACCGCCTGATCCGGCCCGAGGCAGACGAAGGGGCCGTTCATCCCACGTGGAATGAACGGCCCCTTCACTCTTCCTTGCTCAGTGAGCTTCGCCCTCGACGGCCTCCTTGGCCAGCCGGTCCCGCTCCCGCTCGAACGACCGTGAGATCTCGGCCTCGGCGTCCGTGCGACCCACCCACACCGAGCCCTCTACGCTCTTGCCCGGCTCGAGGTCCTTGTAGACCTCGAAGAAGTGCTGGATCTCGAGCTTGTGGAACTCGTTGAGGTGGTGGATGTCGCGCAGGTGCTCCAGCCGCGGGTCGTTGGTCGGGATGGCGAGCACCTTGTCGTCCGGTCCCTTTTCGTCGGTCATGCGGAACATGCCGATGGCACGGCAGCGGATGAGGCAACCCGGGAACGTCGGCTCCTGCACCAGGACCAGCACGTCGAGCGGGTCGCCGTCCTGGCCGAGGGTGTCGTCGATGAAGCCGTAGTCGGCCGGGTACTGCGTCGCCGTGAACAGGGTCCGGTCGAGCTTGATGCGTCCGGTCTTGTGATCGACCTCGTACTTGTTGCGCTCCCCCTTGGGGATTTCGATCGTGACGTCGAACTCCACGGCCGTCCTCGCTGCTTCTCGAATCTTGGTATCCCACAAGTCGTGGGCGGCAACCGTAATCACCTCGTTGACGTCACTAGTGTGGACCACGCGCTGCCGCCGGGTCCCACGGATGTCGGCTAGGCAGCATGTGACCTTGGCCCCTTCCGGGGCAGGTGAGAAGGAGTAGTGGGTGTCGGACAACGATCAGCCGAGGTGGCCCGAGGGTGACGAAGACACGTCGTCACGCCCGGCGGGCCCGACCGCGCGCTTCCCGATCCCGAAGCCAGGGCAGACCGTCACCGGGCCACTCTCCGTGCCGAACGTCACACCCGGCGAGCGGTCCCCGGGGTCATGGTTCAAACCCAACGTGCCCCCGACCCTCGTTCCTGGCCTCAACACCCCGATCGACCCCCGCCCCGGCACCGCGCCGCTGTGGCCACCGACGGCCCCACCAGGCGGCGCGGATGACCGGCGCGCCTCGCAGCCGAACGCTTCCGAGCCGCGGCCGGCACCCGGCCAGGCCACTCCGACGCCGGGCAAGCCGGGCCTCGCCGACCGCCTCAGCGGACGCCACCCGGGAGAAGTCGCCCGCGCCGGCGACGGCCAGCCGGGACAGGACCAGTTCCCACAGAGCCCGCGACCGCCCCAGTGGGCCCAGCCACAGCCGCAGCAGAACCGCCCCCGGACCCGGCCGGACGCCGCCGGTCCGCAGGCCCAGAATCCCTCACGTCCCGCCGACGACGGTCAGGCCCAGGACCGCCCCGGTGAACGTCCGGCCGGCGGGCAAGCCCAAGGGTGGCCCGGTGACCGGCCCGATCGGCGGGAGCCGGAGCAGGCGGCGTCGGGTGGCCAGTCGACGCAACAGCTGCCTGTGCGGTTGCCGCAGGTGCCGGTCGTGCCGGTGGAGGGGCCGGGCGTGGCGCAGGCCGGGCCCGGGGATGGGGGAACGCGGCGGCCAGCGTCGTTGTTCGAGCCGGTGCGGGATCCCCAGCACGAGGGACGCGAGGGCGGGGAGTCCACGCAGTACATCGACGCACAGCAACCGGAGCAGCAACGGCCTGAACAGCAACGACCTGAACAGCAGCCGTCCGGGCAGCAGCAGTCAGAGCAGCAGCAGTCAGACCAGCAGCGGCCCGGCGATGGGCGGGTCGAGCAGCAACGACGCGACCAGCAGCGGCCCGAGCAGAACCAGTCAGAGCAGCGACGGCCCGACGAGCGCCCGGGCGATCAGCAGCGAACCGACCAGCGGCAGGCCGACCAGCGACGGCCCGACGAGCGGCGGGGCGAGCAGCAACGAATCGACGAGCGCCCGGGCGATCAGCAGCGAGTCGACCAGCAGCAGGCCGAGCAGCAGTGGCCCGATCAGCAACGGCCCGGCCAGCAACGGCCCGACCAGTGGCAGTCAGATCAGCAGTGGCCCGGCCAGCAGCAGGTCGGCCAGTGGCAGGCCGATCAGCGACGGCCCGGCCAGCAGCAGGGCGGCCACCAGCAGGGCGACCATCAGCCGTCCGATCAGCAGCAGGCCGACCATCAGCGCCCCGAAGACCACTGGCCCGAACAGCAGAGCGCCGAAGGACGGCGGCGAGCCGATCAGGAGCGGGTCGAAGAGCCTTCGCCGGCGGAGGTCACGCAGCGGTGGAGTGTCTTCCACACCACCGAAAACCCGGACCCCGCACCGGCACCGCGGCAAGGCGAGGCCCACCGGGACAGCGTGGGCGCCGAGGTGCCCCCGGCCGGGGGCGTAGGGGCGCGGCCCGTCCGGATCGAGCCGGCCGGGGAGGCGGGGAACCCTTCGGCGGGGATCGAGCGCCCGGCCGAAGGGTTCGCCGCCTCCCCGAAGCAGGGGCAGAAAACCAAGCGGGGCAAGAAGAAGTTCGTCGTTCTCGGGCTGGTCGTGGTGTTGGTGCTGGCGGCGGCCGGGGTGGCGTCGGCGATGCCGAAGGTGTCCAACCGCCTGGGGCTGCCGTGGGCGCCGAACGCGCCGAAGGGTGACATGCCCGATCCGGCGCCGGTGAGTCTCGCGTTGCACGGACCGTCCGGCGACGGGCAGGGGGCGTCGGCGAGTGGTGTCGCGTCCGCGTTGTCCGGGCCGGCCGGGGCGGCGGCGCTGGCGCAGCTCACGGGCAGCGTCGTCGACCCCACGACCGGAAACGTATTGTGGGACCACAATTCCACGCAGCCGCTGACCCCGGCGTCGACCACGAAGATCCTCACCGTCTCCGCGGCGCTGCTGGCGATGGATCCGACGAAGCGGATCACCACGAAGGTCGTGGAGGGGGCGGATCCGGGCACGGTGATCCTCGTCGGCGCCGGTGATCCCACCATCACCGCCGAGCCGCTCGGTACCGATTCGCCGATCTACCCCGGCGCGGCCCATGTGGACGACATCGTGGCGCAGATCAAGAAGGCCGATCCCGGTGTGAAGCGCGTGCAGGTCGACGTCAGTGCCTACACCGGACCCACGACCGCGCCGGGCTGGGAAGCGGGCGACGCTCCTTCGCTGTACGGCGCGCCGATCGTGCCCGCGATGGCCGACGGCGGGCGCGGCAACCCCGGCGTCGACGAGACGATGCGGGCGGGCAATCCGGCGACCGCACTGATCCAGCTCATCGCGCAGAAGCTCGGCGCGCAGGCCGCCGGCACGGCGAAGGCGCCCGCCGGTGCGAAGGTCGTCGCGCAGGTGCAGTCGGCGCCGTTGCCGGACCTCGCGTACGCGCTGCTGCAGATCTCCGACAACGTGCTCGCCGACGCCCTCGGCCGCCAGGTCGCCATGGCGACCGGCGGGGACCCGTCGTTCGCCGGGGCGGCCGCGGCCGTGAAGAAGGTGCTGTCCGAGAACGGGTTCGACGTCACTGGGCTGCAGCTTTCGGACACCAGCGGGCTGTCCAACCAGAACAAGGTCCCGGCGCGGCTGCTGGCGCAGGTGCTCGCCGCCGCCGCGGCACCCGACGGCAAGAACCCGGCGACGCCGAAGCTGCGGCCCCTGCTCGCGGGCCTGCCCGTGGCCGGCAGCCCGTCTGGCACGCTCGGCACCCGCTACAACACCCCCGACACGCAAGCCGGGAAGGGTTGGGTGCGCGCCAAGACGGGCACGCTCACCGGGGTCAACACCCTCGCCGGCTACGTGCTCGACAGCGACAATCGCGTGCTGGCGTTCGCCTTCATGTCCAACGGCTCCGACAAGGATTCCGGTCAGGCCGCACTCGACGTGCTGGCCACGACCCTGCGTGATTGCGGCTGCCACTAGGCCGATCGGCGCCGACTCCCCGGCGGCGGTCGGGGAAACCGGCCCGATACGGGTAGCGTCGGACGCGTGAGCCAGGAAACCGGGACCCGTCAGCGGCCGATGATCGACTGGGACCTCGCCGCGGCCACCGGGGCACGGCTCGTGCGCGGTGGCCCGCAGGTGGCGAAGGACCATGCCGCGCGCGCCGTCACCGACCTTCGCGACCTCACGGCGGAGGCCGAGGGCCACGTGCGGGAGCTGACCGGGCTCGGCAAGGACCTGCCGCTGCTGCCGGGCACCGTCGTCGACCGGCCCGGGTGGGTGCGCTCGGCTGCGTCGGGGCTCGGCGCGCTCACCGGCCGGGCGCTGCCGGAGGCGCAGGGTGGCCCCCTCGGCCCGATCCTCGCGTCCGGTGCCGGCGTGCAGACGGGGCTGGTGCTGGCGTTCCTCGCGTCGCGCGTGCTCGGTCAGTACGACCCCTTCGGCGGGCCCGACCGTGAAGGCCGGCTGCTGCTCGTGGCGCCCAACGTCGTCGCCGCAGAACGCGCGATGAAGGTGCACGCGCCCGACTTCCGGCTGTGGGTGTGCCTGCACGAGTGCACACACCGCCTGCAGTTCACCGCCGTGCGCTGGCTTCGTGACTACTTCGCCGACGAGGTCGAACGCCTTGTCGCCGGCATCGCAGGCCACTCCGCCGACGGGCTGTCCGACCTCGTCGGCCGGCTGCCCGACGCACTGAAACAGCGTGGCAAGGGCGGCAGCGGGCTGGGGCTCGTCGAGCTGCTGCAGTCGCCGAAGGAACGCGCGATCTTCGATCGCCTGCTCGCGCTGTCGACGCTGCTCGAAGGCCACGCCGACTACGTGATGGACGCCGTCGGCCCCCAGGTCGTGCCCACGGTCGACGTGATCCGTTCCCGGTTCAGCGCTCGACGCCAGGGCGGCGGCGTGGTCGACCGGTTGCTGCGTGCGTTGCTGGGGCTCGACGCGAAGATCCGCCAATACGAGGAAGGCGCGAAGTTCACCCGGCACGTGGTGGACGCCGTGGGCATGGAGGGCTTCAACGCGGTCTGGCGGTCGCCGAACACGTTGCCGACCCGCGCCGAGATCAGCGATCCGGCGGCCTGGGTGCGGCGCCTGCACGGGTGAGCGCGCTTGCCGCGGTCCGGCGGGCCGTGCGGGAGTTCCTGGCGACGCACCAGCCGCCGGCCGAGGTGTGCGTCGCCGTGTCGGGGGGCGCGGATTCGCTGGCGCTCGCCGAAGCCACCGCGTACGTCGCGCGTCACCGTCATCTGCGATCTCGTGCGCTCGTCGTGGACCACGGGCTGCAGGACGGTTCCGCCGAGGTCGCCGCGCGCGCCGCTGCCGCGGTGAAGGAGCTCGGTGTGGACGCGGCCGAGGTTCGCACCGTCGAAGTCACGGGCAAAGGCGGGCCGGAGGCGGCCGCACGCGCCGCGAGGTACCGCGCGCTGCGCGAAGCGCTGCCCGGTGGCGAAGGGCTCGTGCTGCTCGGCCACACGCTTGACGACCAGGCCGAAACCGTGTTGCTGGGCCTCGGCCGCGGCTCCGGGCCGCGCTCGTTGGCGGGCATGCGCCCGCACGACCCGCCGTGGGGACGTCCGCTATTGGCGATCACCCGCGAGCAGACCCGGGCGGCTTGCGCCGAACTCGGCGTAGAGCCGTGGCAGGACCCGCACAACGTCGATTCGCGCTTCACCCGCGTGCGGTTGAGAACCGAAGTGCTGCCGCTGCTGGAGGACGTGCTCGCGGGCGGCGTCGCCGGCGCGCTGGCCCGCACAGCCGCCCAGCTGCGCGAGGACACCGAGGCGTTGGACACACTGGCCGAGCGGGTGCTCACCCGCGCCGGCGGCCCCGAAGGGCCGGAAGTGGCGGTGCTCGCGGCCGAGCCCGCAGCGGTGCGCCGACGGGTTCTCCGCAGGTGGCTGCTGGCCTCCGGCGTGCGCGAACTGACCGACGCGCACCTGCGTTCGGTCGACGCGCTCGTCGCGCGGTGGCGCGGACAGGGTGGCGTCTGGCTGCCGGGCCACTTGGAGGTGCGCCGGTGCCGTGGCAGGCTCACCCTGGCCGGACCCGAACCCACCACCCGAGGGGAATGACCCGTGTACGAGGGCGAGATCGCCTCCGTGCTCATCACCGAGCAGCAGATCAAGGACAAGATCGCGGAGCTTGCGGCCAAGATCGCGGCCGATTACCCCGAGAACGGCCAGGGTGAGCTCCTCCTGGTGGGCGTGCTCAAGGGCGCCGTGATGTTCATGACCGACTTCGCCCGCGCCCTGCCGTTGCCGACGCAGCTGGAGTTCATGGCGGTGTCGTCCTACGGCTCGTCGACGTCGTCGTCGGGTGTCGTGCGGATTCTCAAGGACCTCGACCGTGACATCGCGGGCCGCGAAGTGCTCATCGTCGAGGACATCGTCGACTCCGGGCTGACGCTTTCCTGGCTGCTGAAGAACCTCGCGAGCCGGAATCCGGCCTCGCTCGAGGTCGTCTCGCTGTTGCGCAAGCCCGAAGCGGTGAAGGTCGACGTGCCGGTGAAGTACATCGGCTTCGACATTCCCAACGAGTTCGTGGTCGGCTACGGCCTCGACTACGCCGAGCGTTACCGCGACCTGCCCTACATCGGCACGCTGGACCCGCACGTCTACACCAGCTGAACGGCCCGCCTCCTCGCTCGTGCGAACCGACGAGACACGGCGCGGCCCAGCTGTTGCGGCGATCACACCAGGTGCGGAACCCTGTGTTCGCCGAACGCGTCATAGGTGCCGATCAGGTGCGTTAATCTAAGCGAAGACCATGCCGAGGTGGGCGGGGAGCTCCCGCGGGGGAACGGAGAGAGGGCAATGGGCAACAGCAGCTTGGCCGACGCGAATGCGTTCAAGAACGCCGCCGTCAACGGCCAGCTCGGTGTCGACCCGGACGCGGCGCAGGCCGTGCTGAGGAAGATCCGCACCGGCAAGGACGCGGTCGAAGCTCTGCTCAACAGCGCGGGCTCGCTCGCGAACCCGCCGAAGCTCGGGGCGAACCCCGTCGGACAGGCGATGGCGACCAAGTTCGTCCAGCGCGCCGACGGCGGCGGCGACTCCTACACGTCCGCGCTGCAGAACCTCTTGAGCCAGTACCAGGCGGCTGAGGACGGCATCGTCGCGGCGATGTCGCGTTACCACGAGATGGACCACTCCGCCTCCAGTTCGCTCAACAAGGCCTGACGAGGGGGATCAGGAAGTCATGGCTCCGAACTACGACAACAGCGCCTACGACCAGACGTCGTCGCAAGCTCCGTCCACACAGCCGCCGTCCACACAACCGCCGTCGACGCAGGCTCCGGCGGCGGCAGTGCCGCTGGGGAACAACTCCGCGTCCGACAGCATCGTCGCCTCCGCGCGCAGCCGCGCGGGCGGTTTCGAGATGGGCGGCGACCGCGCGATCGCGAACCCGCCGAACTGGAACTCGCAGGCGAGCCAGCAGCTCTACAACGGCGCTGTGAACGACAACGACCCCGGCACGGCCGAGGCCACGGGTCAGCACTGGGCCCACCACGGCACCCAGCTGAAGACGGCGTCCGACGACCTCTACAACGCGATCGGCGAACTCGGCAACGCGTGGGTGGGTGAAGGTGCCGCGGGTGCGCAGGGCGTGCTCGTGGCGATCGCGAACTCGGGCGCGCAGGCGTCCGACGCGGCGCACACGATGTCGGACCGCCTCGCGAAGCAAGCCGCGGCCGCAGCCGAGGTCAAGAAGATGCCGGCGCCGCTCGACTACGACCCGAAGCAGTCGATGGCCGCGGCGCTCGCCGGTGGGCCCGCCGCGATGGCCGCCGACCAGAAGGCGCAGGCCGACGCCGCGAACGACGTCAAGGCCCAGCAGGTCGCATTCTTCAACGCCTACACCGAAGCCATGAAGGAGGTCGACAGCTCGACCCCGAGCTTCGGCCCCGATTCCCTCGGCATGAAGGCCACGCCGACGCACTTCAACGGCAACGACTTCGCCCCGGCCGGCGCCCACCACGGTCCCGGTGACCTCGGCGCGGGTTCCGGCGGCGGCGCGTACGGCATCGGCGCCGGTTTCGGCGGGGCCGGCGGCGCGGGTTCGTCCGCACCCGCGGCGCACGTGACGGCCGACTCCGGCACGTACGGCACTTCCGGCTACAACGGCGGCCTGGCCGCCGCCGCGGGCACCGGTGCGGGTGCCGCGCCGGCTCCGGCCGCGCCCGCCGCCCCGGCGGCCGGCTCTGGCATCGGGTCCGCGCTGGGCGCGAGCGCGCTCGGCGGTGGCCTCGGCTTCGCCGGCGCCAAGCTCGGCCAGGGTGCGCGCAGCGGTTCACGCACCGAGGAGGAGCAGACCTCGGCGTCCGCGGAGCACCAGGGCGACCAGCACGCCGCTCCGGCGCCGCAGCAACAGCAGGGTGTCGTGTCGGCCGGTGGCACCATCGGCGGCCAGCAGCCCACCCCGAGCATGGGTGGGATGGGTGGCATGCGCGGTGCCGGGCAGGGCCAGGAGGACGAGGTCCACACCCACGCGTCGTTCCTCATCGAGCCGGACCCCGACGACGCGTTCGGCGCCAACGAAGCCACACCACCGCCGGTGATCGGCGCGTGGTCGGACGACGACGACAACTGATGCGCTTCCCGCGGGCGCGCGGCCTCTCCGGTCGCGCGCCCGCGCTTGTCTTGAACAGCTTGTCTTGAACCGCATGTCCTTGAACACTGTCCGTCCTGAAGAACACTGTCCGTCCTGAACGACGCTAGGCGTTGGGGGGTTTGGTCGATGCCGAACGCGGAGCTGCTCACACCGGTCGAGGTTGACTTCCTGTGGGAGTCGGCCGCGCTGGGTGAGCTGCCCTATCCGCTGCGGATCAGGTCGCACGGCGCCACCGTCGACGAACGCGCCGCCCTGCGCGCCCGCACACTGGGTGCACTGGTCGACCGAGGGCTCGCCGACGGCCGCGGGCGGCCCGCGCCGCACGTCGAGGACTACTTCGGCATCCTCGCTTCGCCCGACGTCAGCCTGGACACCGTGCAGCTGCTCGACCCCAGTGCCGAGCCGCTGCTCGCCGTCGCGGGCTCGATCGGCGACCAGGCCCTGCTCGCCGTGCAGGACCAGCGCGGCCTGCACCTGCAGCCGTGCGCCCCCGACGGCCTGGCGACGGCCATCGTGTCGCTGCTGCCCGGTGCGCCGCGCGGCACGGAGAAGTCGATCACCGTGCCACTCGAACAGCTCGTGGGCAGCTCCGGCGTCGACTTCATGCAACGCCGGGGCAACCAGGTCGACGCCTCAGGTCGCGCGAGCGTCGACGAAGATCGCAAAGCACTCGCGCGGCTCCACGCACAGCCGCGGCTGCGCGGCGGGCAGATCGGCGCCAACGCGCGCAACCGCCTCGGCGGTCGCACCCGCACCCCCGTGCTGAGCTGGTTCGACACCGAAACCGGGCGGTATTTCACGCAGGCCACCAGCGGCCACGACGGCCGCGACTGGATCACCATCGCACCGGCCGACGCCCCGACGCTGCGCTACCGCCTCGGGGAGATGCTGGCGGGCGCGGCGGAACAGTCCGGCGCAGCGGCGTTCTAGACTTCCGGCTGGTCCCCGCCCGGCGTCCGCTCGCGCTACGCTGAGCGAGAGTTCGATCCTGGAGGGTGAGCACCACCGCATGCACCAAGAGTTCTTCTCGCCGATGGCATTCGACTTCCTGTGGGAGTCCGCCGACCTCGGTGAGCTGCCCTACCCGCTGCGGATCCAGTCGCACGGTGCGACCGAGGACGAGCGCGTTTCGCTGCGGCACCGGGTCGACGTCGAGCTCAAGGCGCGAGGGGTTCGTGATTCGCGGGGCCGGCTGGAGCCGCCCGTCGAAGAGTGGCTGGATCTGCTGGCGCGGGCGCCGCTGACCGTCGATGCCCTGCACATCCCCGAGTTCCAGGCCCACCCCATCGCCTTGCTGGCCGCGGCCGACGAACGCTCCGGCGTGGTCGCGATCCAGGACGGCGACGGCATCTGGCTGCGCGAGATCCCGGCCGACGGGCTTGTCTCCGCGATCGTCGAGCTGCTGCCCGCGGGCCGTCGCGGCAGCGAGGCGTCCGTCACACTGCCGCTGGACGAGGCGTTGCACACGCGCCCGGTGCGTGTGCCCGTCGCGGCCGGTGGCCTCGGGGGCGCACCGGAGGAGAAGAGGCGCCGCGCCAAACGGCAGTCGCTCAGCGATCGCGCGAACGTGGATCCGCGTGAGACGTACGCGTTGATTTCCGGTCAGCCGCGGCTGCGCGGCGGTCAGCTGGCCGCGAACAGCCGTACGCAACTCGGCGCCCGCCAGCGCTCGCGTGTGCTGGGCTGGTTCGACACCGCCACGGGCCGCTACCTGAGCCTGTCACGTGCGGGTTCGGACGGCCGCGAATGGGTTACGGTCGCGCCGGCGGACCCGGCGACGCTGCGTACACGGCTGGCCGAGATGGTCGCTTCGGTGGCCGCGGACACACGCTAGGGTGACCGGGACCGGCGCGATCCGGGAACCCTCGGGCGGTATTGCCCGTTGACCTGCGAGAGGCTCACAAGGTTCGATCGTCCGAACGGACGGTACCCTGGTGGGACGGGTGCTCAGGGCACCCAACGGGTTTTCAAGATCGTGATGGCGGGTAGCACAGGAGCCGCCCAACCAGGGAGGGTCGAGGCCAGCAGGGCCGAGTCGTATGAACCGGAAGAGCGTGCTCAGGAACCCACTGCTGTGGATCGTCGCGGGGTTGCTGGCGTTGTTCGCCTACAACACGATCTTCGACAGCGACCGGGGCTACACCCAGGCTCCGATCTCCGTGGCGAACCAGCAGATCAGTCAGAGCCACGTGAAGGAAGCCAGCCTTGAGGACAAAGAGCAGCAGCTCAAGCTCCTTTTGACGCAGAAGATCAACGTCGACGGCACCCAGACCGACCAGATCGTTTCGCAGTTCCCGGCCGGTGCCACCGGCGAGATCTACGACGAGCTGAACAAGGCGAAGGTCGACGGGCAGCCGATCAAGTTCACGACGAAGGTCACGCAGCAGAGCATCCTGAGCCAGATCCTCATCTTCGCCATCCCGCTGGCCCTCGTGCTCGGCGTGCTGATGTGGATGATGAACAACGCGCAGGGTGGCGGCAACCGCGTCCTGAACTTCGGCAAGTCCAAGGCGAAACAGCTGAACAAGGACATGCCGAAGACCACGTTCGGTGACGTCGCGGGCGCCGACGAAGCGGTCGAAGAGCTGTACGAGATCAAGGACTTCCTGCAGAATCCGGCCCGATATCAGGCGCTCGGCGCGAAGATTCCCAAGGGCGTGCTGCTCTACGGTCCACCCGGTACCGGTAAGACGCTGCTCGCGCGAGCCGTCGCCGGCGAGGCCGGCGTGCCGTTCTACACGATCTCCGGTTCCGACTTCGTCGAGATGTTCGTGGGTGTCGGTGCGTCCCGGGTACGCGACCTGTTCGAGCAGGCGAAGCAGAACGCACCGTGCATCATCTTCGTCGACGAGATCGACGCGGTCGGCCGCCAGCGCGGCGCCGGCCTCGGTGGTGGCCACGACGAGCGCGAGCAGACGCTGAACCAGCTGCTCGTCGAGATGGACGGCTTCGACGCGCGCGGCGGCATCATCCTCATCGCGGCCACGAACCGTCCCGACATCCTCGACCCGGCGCTGCTGCGCCCTGGCCGGTTCGACCGTCAGATCCCCGTGTCGGCACCGGACCTGCGCGGCCGCAAGGCGATCCTCGAGGTGCACTCGAAGGGCAAGCCGATCGCCCAGGGCGTGGACCTTTCAGGACTGGCCAAGCGCACCGTCGGCATGTCGGGCGCGGACCTGGCGAACGTGCTGAACGAGGCCGCGCTGCTCACCGCGCGCCAGAACGGGCACGTGATCACCGACGTCGCGTTGGAGGAGTCGGTCGACCGGGTGGTCGGCGGTCCGGCGCGCAAGAGCCGGATCATCTCCGAGAAGGAGAAGAAGATCACGGCCTACCACGAGGGCGGGCACGCGCTCGCCGCGTGGGCGATGCCCGACATCGAGCCCGTGTACAAGCTCACGATCCTCCCGCGCGGCCGCACGGGCGGGCACGCCCTGCTGGTGCCGGAGGACGACAAGCAGCTCTTGACCCGGTCGGAGATGATCGGCAGGCTCGTGTTCGCGATGGGTGGTCGCACGGCGGAGGAGCTCGTGTTCCACGAGCCGACCACCGGCGCGTCGTCCGACATCGAGCAGGCCACGAAGATCGCCCGCTCGATGGTGACGGAATACGGCATGAGCGCGCGGCTGGGCGCGGTGAAGTACGGCCAGGAGCAGGGCGACCCGTTCCTCGGCCGCTCCGCGGGCCGGCAGGCCGACTACTCACTCGAGGTGGCGCACGAGATCGACGAGGAGGTGCGCAAGCTCATCGAGACGGCGCACACCGAGGCGTGGCACGTGCTCAACACCTACCGCGACGTGCTCGACAACCTGGTGCTGGAGCTGCTCGAGAAGGAAACCTTGCAGCGCAAGGACTTGGAGCGGATCTTCGCGACCGTCGAGAAACGCCCGCACATCACCGTCTTCAACGAGTTCGGTGAACGCACCCCGTCGGACAAGCCGCCGATCAAGACCCCGGGTGAGCTGGCGATGGAGCGCGGCGAGCCGTGGCCCCCGCCGGAGAAGGAGAAGCCGGCCCTCAAGCCGCAGCCGACCCCGGTCGGCACGGCTTCCGGCGCCGGCGACCTGCCCGGCGATGCGCCGTACCCGACGCCCGCGCCGGATCCGAACGCCAACCCGTACGCTCCGCCGCAGCCCAACGGTGGCCGTCAAAACGGCGGGCCGAATGGGAGCGGCCGCTGGCCCCAGTCGTATGGTGGTCAGCAGCCGGGCGGTCCGGCGGGTGGCTACTACCCCGGTGGCCCGGGTGGTGCGCAGAGCGGTCCGCCCCACTACGGGGCGCCTCCGGGCTGGACCCCGGCGACATCCCCGGGCAGCCAGCCGTGGCGCCCCGCCGAAGACCGTCCGCGTGAGCAGGGCTGGTTCGCCGACGGCGCGAACGGCCAGCAGCCGGACGAGGGGCAGCAACGGCGTGACGTGGACGGACCCGACAACAAGCAGTGACAACGGCCTCCGCCCGATCCCGGTCTTCGACCAGGACCGGGCGGAGCGCGCTGTCCGGGAACTCCTGCTGGCTTGCGGCGAGGATCCCGAGCGCGACGGTCTTCGCGAAACGCCGGCCCGCGTGGCGCGCGCGTATCAGGAGATGTTCTCCGGCCTCTACACCGACCCGGACGAGGTACTCGCGAAAACGTTCGACGAGTCCCACGAAGAACTCGTGCTCGTCACGGACATCCCGCTGTACTCCTTCTGCGAGCACCACCTGCTGCCCTTCCACGGCGTCGCCCACGTCGGATACATCCCCAATGCCGACGGGAAGGTCACCGGACTGTCCAAGCTCGCCCGGCTCGTCGACCTCTACGCGAAACGGCCGCAGGTTCAGGAGCGGCTGACGTCGCAGGTGGCCGACGCGCTGGAGCGGAAGCTGGAGCCCCGCGGGGTGATCGTGGTGGTGGAGGCCGAGCACCTGTGCATGTCGATGCGCGGGATTCGGAAGCCGGGCTCGCGGACGGTGACGTCGGCGGTGCGGGGGTTGCTGCGGTCGTCGGCGACCTCACGGGCCGAAGCGATCGAGCTGATCAAGGGGCGGCTGTGAGTTCGGGGCTGCCGCGGCCCGACCGGTGCGCGGTGATGGGCGTGCTGAACGTGACGCCCGATTCGTTCTCCGACGGAGGCCGCTACCTGGACCTCGACCAGGCGCTGGAGCACGCGCGCGAGATGTGGGAGCGGGGCGCGGACCTGATCGACGTCGGCGGCGAGTCGACGCGACCGGGCGCGTTGCGCGTCGACGCGGAGACCGAGGCGGAGCGGGTGCTGCCCGTGATCCGCCAGCTGGCGTCGGAAGGTGTGGCGCTGTCCGTGGACACCACGCGGGCGTCGGTGGCCGAAGCTGCGGTCGAGGCGGGTGCGCGGGTGATCAACGACGTTTCGGGCGGGCTCGCCGACCCGCACATGGGCCGCGTGGCCGCGAGCTGCCGGGTGCCGTGGGTGCTGATGCACTGGCGCGGCCACAGCAAGGACATGACCGCGCTCGCGACGTATACCGACGTCGTGGCCGAGGTACGGGCCGAGCTGGTGTCCAGAGTGGACGACGCGCTCGCGGTGGGTGTCGACGAAGGCGCCATCGTGCTCGACCCCGGGCTCGGGTTCGCGAAACACGCCGAGCACGACTGGGCGTTGTTGCACGGCCTCGATTCCGTTCTGTCACTGGGTTTCCCCGTACTTGTCGGTGCGTCGCGCAAGAGGTTCCTCGGCCGGCTACTGGCCGAAAAGGACGGTGAACCGCGGCCGCCGGACGGGCGCGAGCACGCGACCGCCGCGATCTCCGCGCTGGCCGCCGCGGCCGGCGCGTGGGGCGTTCGGGTGCACGAGGTGGGCGCGTCACTCGATGCGGTGGCCGTCGCGGCGGCGTGGGGGAAGGGGCGGGCGGATGGCTGACCGCATCACGTTGACGGGGCTGCGCGTGTTCGGCCGGCACGGTGTGTTCGAGCACGAGAAGCGCGACGGGCAGGAGTTCGTCGTCGACGTCACGGCGTGGCTGGACCTGCAGCCCGCGGCGGCGTCGGACGATCTCACCAAGACGCTGCACTACGGCGAGCTCGCCGAGCTGGCCGCGGGAATCGTGGCGGGTGAGCCGTACGACCTGATCGAGAGCGTCGCGGGCAAGATCGCCGACGAGGTCATGCGCGACTCCCGGCTGAGTGCCGTCGAGGTCACCGTGCACAAGCCGGCGGCCCCGATCCCCTTGACGTTCGACGACGTCGCGGTCACCGTGCGGCGGGACCGGTGAGCCGCGCCGTCTTGTCGCTCGGCTCCAACCTCGGACACCGGGTCGCGTACCTGCGCCTGGCGCTCGAGGAGATCGGGCCGGCGCTGGTGGCGGTGTCGAGCGTGTACGAGACGAAACCGTGGGGTGTCGAGGACCAGCCTGACTTCCTCAATGCCGTCTGCCTTGCCGACGACCCGGCCCGCGACCACTGGGGGTGGCTCGCGACGGCGCACGCGGCCGAACAGTCGGCTGGCCGCGTGCGCGACCTGCGTTGGGGCCCGCGCACGCTGGATGTCGACATCGTCACCGTCGCCGGTGTCAGCTCCGACGATCCTCGCCTCCTCCTGCCCCACCCCGGCACCCCCGACCGAGCCAGCGTCCTCATCCCCTGGCTCGAGATCGAGCCGGACGCCGTCCTTCCCGGTCACGGGCCCGTCGTCGACCTACTGGCGGCCCGGCCGGAGTCCGACAAGGCGAGCGTCGTCCTCCGGCCGGACCTGCGGTTGGCGTGACTCGGCGCCGTTCGTCGTCCGTTCACCGATTCGGTGGTAACGCGTCAGGCCCGCAGTGCGGCGAGCAGGAACGCGACCTCCGGCTGGGCCGAGGGGATGGGCGACCAGCTGTTGATGATGGCCAGTAGCTGCCAGTAGCGCTCGGCCCTGGGGTCGCCGCCCTGCGCGAACTTGTCGGCGAGGGCGTGGCGGAACGCGCGCGAGGCCGGGTCGTCCGTGGGGGACGCCGAAGCCGTGGCTATGGCGTCGGCGAGCGCCCGGCCCTGGGGTGAGTCCGGGCCCGCGCCCGCATCGAGGGCCTCGCGGGCGGCGGCGGACCAGGCGGCCCAGTTGTCGCGCTGGGCGTCGGTGACCTGGGTGGACTGGCCGTCGGCGCGGTCGGCCGCGTGGCGTTCGCTCATGCCGCGGATGAGGGCGCGGAACTCGTCGTCCTGCACGAGCTCGGCGAACTCGATCCAGGCATCGAGCTGTTCGGGCGTCGGATCGTCCGGCAGCTCGGGCTTCGCGGACGCCATGCGCTGGTAGAACGCCGGGTCCACGTCGAGACCCTCGGTCATTTCGGCCCAGAACTCGTCGACGAGACGTTTGCGCTCCTCGTCGGACATCTGTGCGAGGCGGTTCATCAGCTTCACTTCCTCCAGTTCGGAATCTCTCTTCGCCACCGCCCGCAGCACGGCCCGGCGCAGCCGGAGCCGCCGGATCTGCTCGTCGAGCGCCTCGACGTGGCGCACGGCCAGGTCGCGGACCGACGTCGCCCGATCGAGCGCGGCCGAGACGTCGACCAGCCCGACGCCCAGCTCGCGCAGCGTCCGGATCAGCTCGAGCCTGGCGAGCGCGTGCGCGTCGTACAGGCGGTAGCCGGCTTCGGAACGCTCCGTCGGCGGGAGCAGGCCCTCGTCGGAGTAGAAGCGGATGGTCTTGACCGGCAGTCCCGTTCGCCTGGACAGTTCGCCGATCGTGAAGACCGCAGTGGCACCCATCCGTCGCATCATGGAGTCTCCAGTCACTGGAGGGTCAAGCGTCGCACAGCAGGGTCGGCTGGGCTCGGTACGGTGGTTCCATGCACTTCACCCGGCCCCGGGACCTGGTCGTGGCCGCGGTCCTCGGCCTCGTCCTCGGGTACGTCATCTTCCAGCTCGCCTACGGTGACCTGCCACAACTCCCGACGCTGGCCGGAATCACATTCGCACTACTCGCCGTGGCCGAAGCGATTTTGGGCTACACGATCAGGTCGAGAATTAGGGCCGGACGGGTGACGGCTTCGATCGGCGTCGCACGCTCCGTTGCGCTCGCGAAGGCGTCCTCGCTCGCCGGTGGGTTCATGACCGGGGGCTGGGTGGCCGCGTTCGTGTACGTCTTCCCACGGCGCACCGAACTCGTCGCAGCCGTGTCGGACACCCGCGCGGCGGTGGTCGGCGCGGTGTGCTCCGCGCTGCTGGTAGCTGCGGCTTTGTGGCTGGAGCACTGCTGCCGGACCCCCCGCGACGACGAGCGGTCACCGACCCGCGGAACGACCGGTTAACGACCAGATCCTGCCGCTCGAAGTACCGACTAGGTCTCGTTCGGATCACTGGAAGGTACGGTGTCAGTCATGACCGGCGTGGGTGACGACTCGCGCGGCCGCCTACTGGGCAGGCCGTGGCTTGTCGTCGGATTACTCCTCGCCATCGGAGCCACTCTCGCATTGGTGCTCAGCGACGACCTTCGGTTCCTCCGGCTCGGCATCGTCGCCGCACTCTGGGCCGCCTTGATCGGCGCCTTCCTCGCCGTGAGGTATCGCAAGCACGCGGCGCACAGCGAGGACGCGGTCGCCGAGGCGCAGGCGGTATACGAGTTGGAACTGGAACGCGAGATCGCGGCTCGGCGTGAGTACGAGCTGGAGATCGAAGCCGAGACGAGGGAGGCCGCGGAGGCGAGGTCGAGCGAGGAGCTCGACGCGTTGCGTGCCGAAGTGGCGTCGCTGCGCGAGAGCCTGCAGGCGCTGTTCGGGGGCGAAGTGCTGCTGGAGCGCGTCGCGCTGACCGCGCAGGCCACGCGCATGCGCGCGCTGAACGACGAGCAGCGGCTCGTGGCGGCGGGCGCGGAGTCCAAGAACGGCAACGGGATGAAGCCGGCCCAGCTGCTGGCCTCGAAGAAGCCCGCCGCCGAGGTCGCCGAGCGGCCGACGGAGCTGATCGACCGCGTCGTGGACCGGCCGTCCGGCCCGCTGGGAGAACGCCGTCGCAAACCGGCGAACGGCGCGACGCCGCACGGTCCCGGCTCGTCGCACGGCCCGAACGGCGTCGCCCAACGCGGGCAGCAGCTCACCCGCCCGAAGCCGGTCCGGACCAAGCCGGCCGATGCGTCGGAGCCGACGCGCACCGTCGCGCCTGTGAACGCGCCGGTGAACGCGCCTGTGAACAAGGACGCCCTGGAGGCGACCCGCCAGGTCCCGCGTCCCGATCTGACTGGTGACCACGAGCCGGCCTCCGCTGAGGAGTCACGGTCGAGCCGGGACGAAGACTCACTGAGCGCTGCTTTGGAGTCGCAGGACAACGGCTCGCGCCGGGACGCGCGTGCGGACGACTCGCGCTCAGGCTTGCCGCCGGTTTCCCGCGCGGAGGACTCCCGGTCGGGTCTGTCGCCTGCTTCGCGGGACGAAGACGACAAGAGGGGCATGGGCGCTCGCCGTCCGCCGCGGCCCGGTACGGGTCCGGCTGCGGAGAATTCCCGCCCCGCGATGAACCCGCCCATCCGGGCCGCGCAGCCACGCCCGGCACCTCGCGACGAGGGAGCCGGGCCGGCGGGGCGCGCCGAGGAGTCGCGGCCGACGATGCGGCCGGCGGCGCACGGCGAGGAGTCGCGGCCTGCCCTGCCGCCGGTTGCGCCGTCCACCCCGGCACGGCCGGCTCCCGGACCCCGCACCGGAGAGTCGACGGCAGCGTGGAAGCCGATCTGGGACGCATCCGCCGACTTCGACGACCGCCGCGCGTCCGACGTCACGCCGCCCAAGCCCCGCGAAGCGGCGTCACGAACGGACCTGGCCCCCGCGGAGGGGCCGTCGCCGCATCCGTCCGCGGACGAGCCGGCGCCACGGAAACCGTCGCGGCTGGAGCAGTTCTCACGGGCCGACCTGTCACCTCTGGCCGCGCCCGTGCAGCCGTCCCGCCACGGTGCGCGCGCCTCGGCCGACGATCAGCCCGAAGAGCCATCCCCCAATCCGACCTTGCCGGAATCCGTCCGTAGCACCGTCGCCCACGGCAAATCCGGCGGCCGGCGTCGTCGCTCGGACGACGAACCCCGAGCCGAAACCGCCGGCGCCGGCCGCCGTCGTCGCCCCGACGGCGAACCACCGGCCTGGGAGAGTCAGCGTTCCACCGACTCGGAGGACGACACCGCCGGCAGCGGCTCCCACGCCGCGGGGCGATCGGTGACCGAACTGCTGGCCGCCAACGGCGCCGCGAAAGACGGCGCCCCGCGCCGCCGCAGGCGCGCCGAAGACTGAACGCGTGCTGAAGACCCCGGTCACCGGCGTGGTGGCCGGGGTCTTCGCGTGCCGGCTTGGGTACTCGAACGCGCGGTGCGGTCGTCAACGCCTGGTAGAGGGCGATCAGGGCGCGGACACGGTTCGGCTTCTCGCCCACCGAGTACGAGAAACCCGGGGTCGCAGGCAGAGGCGCGTTGTCCCGTGAGCGGACCGAGCCGCCCCCGCCGAGTGGAGCCGGCCGGGCGGACGCCGAGCGTAGCCACGGCCAGCACCACGCACCTCGCCCCGTATGGTGACCGCTCGTGAACGGAACCCTTTCGACCGCGCAGGGGGCTCAGCCGAAGGGGCGGTTGCCGCGGCGGGTGACGGTGTTGTTGCCGGTGGCGGGGCTGCTCGTGGTTGCCCTGTGCGGGCTGTTCCTGTTCGGGCTGGCGACCGCACGGGTCGGTGCACTGGCCGTCGCGATCGGGGTCGTGGCCGCGCTGGTGCCTGTTGGCGTGGTGGTCGCGGGCTTCCTGTGGGTGGACCGGTGGGAGCCGGAGCCGGCGAAGCTGCTGTTGCTCGCCTTCGCGTGGGGAGCGTGCATCGCGACGATCACGGCGCTCGCGATCAACACCGGTGCCGAGGCGGTCGGTGAGCTGCTGCTCGGCAGTGGCCACGGCGGCAACGTCAGCGCGCTCGTGTCCGCGCCGCTCGTGGAGGAGGCGGCGAAAGACGCCTTCGTGCTGCTGATCTTCTGGCGGCGTAGCGCGGAATTCGACGGGATCGTCGACGGAATCGTGTACGCGGGCTTCTCCGCGGCCGGCTTCGCGTTCACCGAGAACATCTACTACTTCGGCCGCGCATTCGCCGATTACGGCTTCGGCAACGGCGCCAATGCCGGTGTCCTCGCTGCGTTTTTCCTGCGCGGTGTGCTGTCGCCGTTCACGCATCCGTTGTTCGCCGTGATGGCGGGCATTGGGATCGGTGTCGCGGCGCGCACCCGGCAGAAATGGCTGCGGGTCGTCGCGCCGCTGACCGGGTACGTCGCCGGTGTTCTGCTCCACGCGTTGTGGAACAGCTCTGCCACACTCGGTGGGTCGAAAGCCTTCCTCACGGTCTACTTCCTGATCATGGTGCCGCTGTTCATCGGCGTCGTGTATGTCGTCGTGCTCCAGAGACGCCGGGAACAACGGATCGTGGCCGCCGCATTGCCGAAAATGGTGGAGCGGCGGTGGATCGCGCCGTCGGAGGTCGAGCTGCTGGCGAGTCTTTCGGGGCGGCGCGCGTGGCGGCGGCAGGCTCGGCGTGAGTCGGGGCGAGCGGCGGCGCGGGCGGTCGGGCAGTATCAGGCGAGCGTGACCGAACTCGCGTTCCTGCGCCGCAACCGCCTTCACACAGCCGAAGATCGACACCGCCAGGAGGAGCTTCTGCACACTCTCAAAACGGCACGGGCCGAAGCCGTCCGGCTCGCTGCGGGCTGAGCACACACCAGTGGTCAGCCGGCGAAGCAAAGCGCGAGGTCAGCACCCGTGCGCTGGCCCTGTCGCGAGGCCACACCAGTGACGCGATTAAGGTACTCGCGCGATTGAACGACCGGGTGAAGCTCATCACCAGAGCTCCGCCATCCGAACGCAACGGGGCTACTCTCGCGCCGTCGTCTGGTACCCGCGCCGGAAGAGCGGGACTGGAACGAGTCCTAGGAGTTTCGAGCCATGAGCGTCCACAGGCGCACGCCGTGAGCCGGCCGGCCCGCCTCGCCGTCGGTGTGGTTTCGGCCGGTCGGGTGGGCAGCGTCCTCGGTGCCGCGTTGGCCAGGGCGGGCCACACCGTGGTCGCCGCCTCCGGCCTGTCGGCGGAGTCGATCGCCCGAGCCGAACGGCTGTTGCCCCAAGTTCCCCTGCTGCCGCCCGACGAAGTCGTGCGCCGCGCCGACCTGGTGCTGCTCGCGTTGCCCGACGACGCGCTCGAAGGCACGGTCCGCGGCCTCGTCGCGACGGAGTCGCTGCGGCCCGGCCAGATCGTCGTCCACACTTCCGGGGCCCACGGCGTCGGCGTGCTCAACCCGGCCACGGAGGTCGGCGCGCTGGCGCTGGCCCTGCACCCGGTGCTCACGTTCACCGGCCGCGCCGAGGACCTCGAACGGCTCGGCACGGCCAGCATCGGCGTCACGGCGGCGGCGGGCGACGAAGCCGCGTGGAACGTCGGCGAAGCGCTCGCCGTCGAGATGGGCGCGGAACCCGTGCGCATCCCCGAATCCGCCCGCGCGCTCTACCACGCCGCGCTCGCCCACGGCGCCAACCACCTGATGACGCTCGTCGCCGACTGCACCGAGCTCCTGCGCGACGCCGAGATCACCGAGGCGGAACGCCTCGTCGCACCACTGCTGTCGGCCGCATTGGACAATGTGCTGCGCCACGGCGATCGCGCCCTCACCGGGCCGGTCGCGCGTGGTGATCTCGGCACCGTTCGCAAGCACCTCGCCGTGCTTTCGGACACTGAACCGGCGATCGCGCCGGCCTACCGGGCGCTGGCCCGGCGCACTGCCCAGCGGTCCCGTACCGCCGGATTGATCGACCCCGCGACCGCCACCGAACTCACCGACCTCCTCGACGACCCCGCCGAAGGGCAGACCTCGTGAACTCCACACCCAAGTTCGAGCGCGGCAAGCTCAACGTTTACCAGCCGCCCGAGCACATCAGCCAGGTGAGCCATGCGCTGCGCAGCGTCAGTCGCAAGGTCGCGCTGGTGCCGACCATGGGCGCGCTGCACGCCGGGCACCGTGAGCTGATCCGCCGTGCGAAGCGGCTGCCGAACACGATCGTGGCCACGTCGATTTTCGTGAATCCCTTGCAGTTCGGCGAAGGTGAGGACTTCGAGGCCTACCCGCGCCGGCTCGAAACCGACCTGGCCGTGCTGGAGGACGCCGGCGTCGAGCTCGCGTTCACTCCGAAAGCGAGTGATCTCTACGCCGAAAACGCGATGGTCACCGTGCACCCCGGCCCGCTCGGCGACGAGCTGGAAGGGGCCGTACGGCCAGGGCATTTCACCGGGGTGCTCACGGTCGTCGCGAAGCTGTTCAACCTGCTGCGTCCGGACTACGCCTTCTTCGGGGAGAAGGACTACCAGCAGCTGGTGCTGATCAAGAAGATGGTCGCGGACCTCAACATTCACACCAGGGTCATCGGAGTGCCGACGGTTCGCGAGCACGACGGGCTGGCCCTGTCGTCGCGCAACGTGTACCTCACGCCCGAACAGCGCGAGGACGCGGTGGTGCTTTCGGCGGCGTTGACCGCCGGGGCGCAGATCGGCCGTGAAGGCGCCGAAGCGGTGCTGGACGCGGCTCGCCGGACGCTTGCCGTGCATCCCCGGGTGGAAGTGGACTACCTGGAGCTGCGGGGAACCGATCTGGGTCCGGCACCCGTCGATGGTGAGGCGCGGCTGTTGGTCGCCGCCCGGGTGGGGCGCACCCGGCTGATCGACAACGTGGGAGTGCTGCTCGGAACTGCTGTGGAACATCCGAGAGCCGAGCTGGACGCAGGGGAGTAGGGAGAGTCCACGATGTACCGCACGATGCTGAAGTCGAAGATTCATCGCGCCACCGTGACGCAGGCGGATCTGCACTACGTCGGGTCGGTCACGGTCGACGAGGAGCTGATGGAGGCAGCCGACCTCCTGCCCGGCGAACAGGTGTCCATTGTGGACATCACGAACGGCGCGCGGCTCGAAACCTACGTCATCAAGGGCGATCGCGGCAGCGGTGTGCTCGGCATCAACGGTGCCGCGGCGCATCTGGTGCACCCCGGCGACCTCGTGATCCTGATCTCCTACGGCCAGATGGACCACGCCGAGGCGCTGTCGTACGAACCGCGGGTGATCTTCGTCGACGAGCACAACCGCATCGTCGAACGGGGGGCGGATCCGGCGCATGCGCCGGAGGGTTCGGGGTTGCTGAGCGGCACCGTGACCCTGCCCGAGGAGGAAACGATCGCGTTCCCCGTGGCCGAAACCGCCGACGCGCGCCGCCTCGACGCGCTGCTGCAAGCAGACAGCTAACCCTCCGGACGGCGGCGAAACCGGGCCGCAGTAAAGGAAGTCCGCGTTGCTGCTCACCGTCGACGTCGGCAACACCAACATCGTGCTCGGTCTGTACGAGGGACCGCGGCTCGTGGGCGATTGGCGCATGCGCACCGACGCGCGCATGACCGCCGACGAGCTCGCGCTCACCATGCGGGGCCTCCTTGGCCCGCACGCCGACGCGATCACGGGGATCAGCGCACTGTCCACAGTGCCCGCTGTGCTGCGCGAACTTCGGGTGATGCTGGGGCGTTACTACCCGCGGCTGCCGAAGATCGTCGTCGAACCCGGGGTGCGCACGGGCGTACCTCTGCTCGTGGACAACCCGAAGGAAGTCGGCGCCGACCGGCTCGTGAACACGCTCGCCGCGCACCACCTGCACGCCACCGCGTGCGTGGTGGTCGACTTCGGCACGTCGACGAACGTCGATGCCATCTCGGCCAAGGGTGAGTTCCTCGGCGGCGCGTTCGCCCCGGGCATCGACATCTCGGTCGACGCGCTGGCCGCCCGCGCTGCCGCGCTGCGCAAAGTGGAGCTCGTGCCGCCGCGGTCGGTCATCGGCAAGAACACCGTGGAATGCCTGCAGTCCGGCATCCTCTACGGCTTCGCGGGCCAGGTCGACGGTCTCGTCCGCCGGATCGTGCGCGAACTCCGCCACGAGGAAACCGAACCCGTCGCGGTACTGGCGACCGGCGGCCTGGCGCCGCTGGTGATCGGTGAGTCGGAGACGATCAAGGAACATGTCCCCGACCTGACGTTGCTCGGGCTGCGGCTGGTGTACGAGCGCAACGTGCGCTGAATCGGCTTTCGTGCGGGCAGCGGTCGGCTGCCGCTGATCTCGCTGTCCTCGCCCCAGCCGGCGATCGGCGGGAACACCAGGCGAAAGTATGGTGAATTCCTTCGCCCCCGGCTACTCCTTTCGCGCTCGGACAGCGGTGGTCACGAGCGGGAAGTCGAATTCACCACCGTTCGCCGCGGGAACGGAACGCAAGTAGGTACGGGCGGCGGTGAGCGCGGCGTCCCGGTCGGCCGGGGTGGCGACGAGGAGATGGGAATGCGTCGAGACCGTGGCGAGGAGCGAATCGATCGTGCGCCGGTGCGAATGGGAGAACTGTCGCTCTTCGAATGGGGTGAAGCCGGCGGTGTCGAGGCTGCGGCGGTCTTCGGCGAACTCGCGCGAGACCCCCGAGCGCACGAGCCGCGAAAACTCGGCGACCCAGTCCACCGTGAAATCGTCGTGGTTCCACAGCGCCACGACGACGCCACCCGGGCGAAGCACGCGGTGAATCTCGGCGAACGCGGCGTCGAGATCGAACCAGTGCAGTGCCTGGCCGACGAACACCGCGCCGACCGATTCGTCGGGCAGCGGGATGTCCTCGGCCTTGCCGACGAGCGCCCTCGTCGCCGGCAGGAGCTTCGAGAGCTGGGCGAGCATGCCGGCGTCGGGTTCGACGGCGGTCACGTCGAGGCCGAGGTCGACCAGCCCCTGTGTGAGCTTGCCGGTGCCCGCGGCGAGGTCGAGCGCCTCGCGCGGGGTCTCCGCGGCACCGGCCAGCCCCCATTCCAGCGCGGCCGACGGGTAGCCGGGCCGGTGCTCGGCGTAGGCGGCGGCGTGCTCGCCGAACGACGACGCCCGACGGGCGTGGAGTTCCTGATGATCTGTGGGATCCGTCACGGCACTCGAGACTAATACGAAAAAGGCAATCCGGTTGACGTCGCCGACCAGCGCCTTCGTACGCTGTGGGCCATGACGGAATTCCCCGCGCCCGGTGCGCTGCCCGAGGACGACCTGCCCGAACAGATGCGGGTGCGCCGGGAGAAGCGCGACCGGATAATCGCGGAGGGTGCTGATCCTTACCCCGTCGAGGTCGCGCGCACCCACTCGCTCGCCGAAGTCCGGGCCGCGCATTCCGGTCTCGAAGCCGACACCGCCACTGGTCAGAAGGTCGGCGTAACCGGCAGGGTGATGTTCCTGCGCAATACGGGCAAACTGTGTTTCGCCACGCTTCGTGAGGGCGATGGTACTCAACTGCAGGCGATGCTGAGCCTCGCGAAGGTCGGCGACCAATCGCTGGCGGCGTGGAAGAGCGATGTGGATCTCGGCGACCACGTATTCGTGGCCGGCGAGGTGATCACATCCAAGCGCGGTGAGCTTTCCGTGATGGCCGACTCGTGGCAGCTCACGTCGAAGGCACTGAGGCCACTGCCGAACACGCACAAGGAGCTGTCGGAGGAAACGCGAATCCGCCAGCGCTACGTGGACCTGATCGTGCGCGACCGCGCGCGTGACGTGGTGCGGACTCGCGCCGGAGTAGTGCGATCGCTGCGCGAGTCGTTCCACCGCCGCGGATTCACCGAGGTCGAGACACCGATGCTGCAAACGCTGCACGGCGGCGCCGCCGCGCGGCCATTCACGACGCATTCCAATGCGTTCGACATCGACCTGTACCTGCGCATCGCGCCGGAGCTGTTCCTCAAGCGCTGCGTGGTCGGCGGCATCGAGAAGGTTTTCGAGATCAACCGCAACTTCCGCAACGAGGGAAGTGACTCATCACACTCCCCGGAGTTCGCGATGCTCGAGTACTACGAGGCCTACGCCACATACGACACGAATGCCGTGATGACCCGTGAACTGATCCAGGAGGCGGCCGACAACGTGCTCGGCACACAGGTCGTGACACTCCCCGACGGAACGGAGTACGACCTTTCCGGCGAATGGACGACGCTGGGCATGTACGAGTCACTCTCGGAGGCTTTGGGTGAAGAAGTGTCACCCGAGACGCCTGCCGAGCGGCTGCACAAGATCGCGGCGGCGCGCGAGATCGAGGTCGACCCCAAGCTCGGTCACGGCAAACTGGTCGAAGAACTGTGGGAACACCTCGTGGGCGACGATCTGTCGGCGCCGACATTTGTGCGTGATTTCCCGCTCGAGACCTCGCCGCTGACGCGGCAGCACCGCAGCCGGCCCGGCGTCGCCGAGAAGTGGGACCTCTACGTGCGCGGTTTCGAACTCGCCACGGGCTACTCGGAGCTGGTCGACCCGGTCGTGGAGCGGCAGCGCCTGACCGAACAAGCCCGCTTGGCGGCACAGGGCGATAGTGAAGCCATGCGTCTCGACGAGGATTTCCTCCGTGCGCTGGAGTACGGAATGCCGCCGAGCGGCGGTGTCGGAATGGGGATCGACCGACTGCTCATGGCGCTGACCGGTCTCGGTATCCGGGAGACGATCCTGTTCCCCCTCGTCCGGCCGGAATAACCCACCCGTCGGTAGGAACCACCCAAGCTTTTCTCAAAGGGGATTTGCACCGGGCGCGAAGAGCGGGTATTAATGTGAGTGGCAAAGACTTCTGTCCCGGGGCTCGCCCCGTAACCAGATCATTCGCGTAAGCCCCGCAGGAGGAATCAGATGGCACAGAAGGTGCTCGTCTCCCTGGTCGATGACCTCGACGGCAGTGAGGCCGAAGAGACCGTCGAGTTCGGTTTGGACGGTGTGACCTACCAGATCGACCTCTCCTCGGAAAACGCCGAAGAGCTGCGCGACGCACTGGCCCAGTATGTGGAGCACGCCCGCCGCGCCGGTGGCCGCAAGCGCGCGGCATTGCGTCCGGTGGCCGGCGCGAAGGCTGCCGCCCGGCCCGCGACGGTCGACCGCGAGCAGAACCAGGCCATTCGTGCCTGGGCCCGCAAGAACGGTTTCGCGGTTTCCGACCGCGGCCGGATCCCGTCGGAGGTCGTGGAGGCCTACCACAAGAAGAACTGAGGGACAGCGCTTCGCCGACGGCCGCCGGGTTAATTCCGGCGGCCGTTTTGGCTGTCCGGTTTCTGTCCGGTCCGGGTCCGGCGGGTCGGAGCGACGGGTTCTGCGGGCCCGTTCGGTACCGCTGCGCGCGCCGAACGGGCAAACCCCACGGGCGAACGTCGGGTCACCGCACAGAATTCACGATGAAGTGGTTGACCGTGACAGCCGCGAGACGCGCCTATTCGCGCACTCGTCGTTGGCGAGCCGCGTCGTTCAGCCCGGATATCCGGATCGCCCACCTGGGTGTGTCGCGGGCGTGTTCGGTGAACAGCCGCTGAAGTTCTCCGCCCGGAAAGGGCCGCGCTCGCGGCCGGCTGATCGGCTCGCGTGATAACGGACCGGTCGGGATTGTTTCCCCGCCACCGCGGCGGCCGGTGGAAGTGTCGCTCGCTTTGCGATCAGCGCGTTGTCCGTGGCGGTGATCATTTGGCGGTGGGCACTCGTGGTCCGCACCGATTCAGCAGTTTCGACGCCGTCGCGAGCGAACACCTCGGGCGGCGATACTGCTCGGTCCACGCGCCCGACAGCGAGCGAACGGAAAGCCGGGCCGAATCGGAAGGCGAAACCGCATGCCCGGCCGTTGAGTCCGCGTGGCCGGTGTCAGCGGTCCGAAGCGGCCGGTCCTAGCGGGAGCAGACGCGCGGGCACTCGCCGCATTCCGACTCGCCGGGCAGCAGGTAGGAGAAGCAGCAGCTCTCCCGCCGCCGCTCCCAGCCGCGGTGTCCGGCGTCGTCGACCGTGGCGCGCAGCGTGGACGCCGACGTCAGCGGCCGGTAGCGCGCGTCGAGCACCAGGGCCGCGTCGGCGACGCCGGCCCCTTCGGCCTCCGGCGTGCCGCCCTGGCGGCCGACCCACCACAGGGAGTTGTCGAGTGCGTCGGTCGCCGCGGCCCACAGCATGCGGCGGCCCAGGCGGGTCCCCGGCGCGTACGCGCGGACGAAGCGGCTCGCGTGCGCCAGGTACTCGGCGCGCAGCACGCCGGCGAGTGCGCGTTCGTCCGCCACGACCGTGGCCTCTTCCCGCGCCGAGCCGGGGTCGGTGGGCAGGCAGTAGAAGGCGTTGCTCAGCACGGCCATGCCCACGGGGTCCGGGCGGTCTTCGCCGAGGCCGAACGCGAGCTGCTCCGGCTTGAGCGAGGGGACGCGTCGTTCGTGGTGCAGCAGTAGCGCGCCGACGTACGCGGGCACGTGGAGGTACCACGACATGAGGTAGCCCGCCGTCGTGCGCTCAGGCGCGGCGCCGTGGTTGCGGACGAGCCACGTCGCGAGCCGCGCGCGCCAGTCGGCGAAGCGTGCGGGGTTGGCGAGCAGCTCGTCGCAGCGCAGCCAGCCGGACGGGGCGTCGCAGCGCAATTCGCCGCGTTCCTGAAGTCTTCCGATCCGCAGCAGCGACGACCCGAGGTCGTCACCGACCTCTCGGTGGTCGCGGAAGGATCGCGGCTGGTTCACGCGCGCCCCCTCGGTACCGGATTCATTAGGCGTGCCTAACCTTACAGAGAAGGGGCTGTTGCGCCAATCGGGTGCCCACGGACTGAAAAGGACCAGCTAGTACCCCTTGTTCGCGCTGAGCGGACAGGGGACCCTGAACGGAATCCGAGTCCGGCCCCGTACGTTCCAGTAGAGGTAAAAGTGCAGGGCAACCGGATGTCGGAGGTTGACCGGTCGGGTCACCTGCCGGTTGTCAACGGGCCGCGAGAGCCGTAGTGGTACGCAAGCGCGACCGCTTGGCTACTAGAGTGGTCTCACGGTGCTGTCTCCTCGTGGGTGCGAATCACGGGGCGAAACGGGCCGCCGACGCAGCAGTCGAGGGAGTGCGCATGTTTGAGAGGTTCACCGACCGCGCGAGGCGGGTGGTCGTCCTGGCTCAAGAAGAGGCCAGGATGCTCAACCACAACTACATCGGCACCGAGCACATCCTCCTGGGTCTGATCCACGAGGGTGAGGGTGTCGCCGCCAA
>DASZNR010000195.1:0-58014 GCA_035551175.1 Amycolatopsis sp.
CGGCGGGGGTCGTAGCGCGGGTCGCTGTCGCGTCCGATGCACAAGTTGCCGATGCCACGCATCAGCTCGTAGGGCTGCGTGCCGGGCCTGATGCCGCCGGCGTCGACCGCGGCGTCGAGTAGCTGCGCGCACACGGGTTCCAGGCGATCGAGGAAGTAGGTGTGCAAAGCGGCGAAGCGGCTGCTGTCCGACTGCAGGGCGTCGGCGAGTCCGTGCTTGGTGACAAGGAAGTCGACGAAGAGGTCGATCCACTGGCGGAGTGCATCGAACGGGGAGTCGGCGCTGGCCAGCAGACTCGGCCCCGCCTCGGCGCATGCCTCGATCTGGTGGCGGTAGACGGCGGTGACGAGATCCGCTCTGGTCGGGAAGTGGCGGTAGATCGTCCCCATCCCGACGCCCGCTTTGGCCGCGATCTGGCGGATCGGCGCGTCGACCCCCGAGGTGACGAAGACCTCGGCGGCCGCGGCGAGCAGCGTCTGCTGGTTGCGCACCGCGTCTGCCCGCTTGTTTCGGGTCGACGCCTTCCCGGCCGGGCTCTCGGTGGACACCAGTCTTCCTTCCGACGTACTTGACAAAGCGGAACATTGCTCCGAATAATAACCGGAGCAAGGTTCCGGCTTAGCTTAGCTGAGGCCGGACGCGTCTGACCACTCGCTTGGCTCCGGAAGGGAACTGCCCACCATGACTGCATCCACCGACACCACCGCCTTCGGCTCGGACGCTCCTGTCCTGTCCTACAGCCCGGTGGTTCTGCCCGTTGCCGGTCGGCCCGTGGACCTCAAGGTCCGGGTCTCCGCGCCCGCGACCGGGACCGACCTGCCCGTCATCCTGCTCTCCCACGGCCACGGCGGCTCCAACAATCTTTCCTCACTGAACGGCTACGGCCCCATCGCCAATCTCTGGGCGGCAGCCGGGTTCGTCGTCATCCAGCCCACCCACCTCAGCTCCCGGACTCTGAGCCACCAGCTCGCCGACAACCCCCGAGGCCCCCTCTTCTGGCAGTCACGCGCCGAGGACATGAGCCACATCCTCGACCGGCTCGACGAGATCGAGAAGTCCGTCCCGCAGCTGGCCGGGCGCCTGGACCGCGACAAGATCGCTGTCGCCGGGCACTCCCTTGGCGGCCACACCGCCGGCCTCCTGCTGGGCGCCCGCAGCACTGACCCCGACACCGGGGAGGAAGTGAACTTGACGGAGCCCCGGATCAAGGCGGGCGTGCTGCTGGCCGCACCGGGCAGGGGCGGCGACATCCTCAACGGACCGATGGCCGAGATGGTGCCGTTCTTCCACACAACCGACTTCTCCACGATGGCCACGCCCGCGCTGGTCGTCGCCGGCGACAAGGACGACTCCCAGCACTTCACCGACGTCGGTCCCGACTGGCACACCGACCCCTACCGCCTCGCCCCCGCACCCAAGACCCTGCTCACCCTGTTCGGCGCCGGGCACCTGCTCGGCGGCATCTCCGGATACGACGCCGATGAGACCACCGACGAGAACCCCGCGCGGGTCGCCGCCCTCGCCCACCTCACCTCCGCCTACCTGCGCACACAGTTCCAGCCCTGCGACCACGCCTGGCCGGCGGCGTGCGAGGCGCTGACGACCGGGCCCGACCCGGCCGGACGAGTCGAATCGAAGTAGGCGGCCGCGGCGAGCCACAAGGCACCGGACGGCACGCCGTGCTCAATATCGGAAGCGAACAACCCGCGCCGCTGATGGCACGTACAGGCCAATGCTCCACTTAGGACTTACGGATCGACCGCCGCGCTTGGGTGCGGGAACCGCAGCTCGAAGCCCTCGCTGAAAGCATGCAAGAAGGGGAAACCGAGAAGAGCCCGACGGTCGGCGACGATCTCGCGCGAAGGTAAGCGACGACAGGACCTTGGCCGCCATCGCCCGGTAGGGAAACCTCTTTCAGCTGGCAGCGTTTCGCCGAAGCTTGGGTTTAGCCGAAGCTTGGTTTCTTGTACTGCTGTCTCAACCAGAGGTACGCCCGAAGGGGTTCGCACGCACCCCTGACCTTCTGATCCGGTGTCGATCTCTGTTGTCCACTGTCGACAGTCTAAACTGGCCATGAGCTGCGCCGATCTTGTGATCCATCCTGTCCAGCGTCGTTTGGCCTTCCCTAGCCTTGATGGTCGGTGGTTTCTGGCAATAGAGTGGCATGTCGCAGGCTCCATCACGACCACTTGCCACACCGACACCGATACGTACACGTGCCCGAAGGCACATCGGACGCGTGGTGGGTCACGCCGTCAATGTCACACATTTGGGCTAGCTCGCGCGATCGATGGTCCAGTACAGTACAGGGCAGGAGGCAACTCCTGTGAGCCTTGAGCCCCGTCCCGTAGACGGGGCTCTCGTGCGTCTAGGGGTGCCAGCAGAAGTTGTGCCGTACCCGGTCGGCGACGTGTGCCCAGATCTTGTCGTTCGCCCGCACGGCACGGGCGTCAGCGTCCGGCCCGGTCGTAACCCTGCGGTGATGCATGAAGGCGATCAGATCGGCCGCTTGGACGAGGCGGCTGGCTGATGACGGCGCGAAGTGCAGGGTGTCGACAACTCGCTCGATCTTCCGGCTCTGGTATCCCCATGTGCCGACCTTGCGGTACAGCTTGAGGTCCGCCCGGTACTCCGGCTGTTGGTCTTCCTGCCCGGGCTCGTCAGCGATCACCAACGCGTACTCACCTTGCGCCTCTGCGTACTTGTCTACGCGCTCTAGTAGATGCGTGAGAACCACTGAGTGTGGGTGATACGCCCTGTCGCCGTAGCGCTGCACGAGTAGCTTGCTCTTCACGCCACGAAGGATGATCTTGACGTCATGCTGTCCGATAGCCCGCATCGCCTTGTCGTATGCACCGATCCTGGCCCGAAGCTTCGGCCCGAGCCTCTCCCAGTCATTCTTAGCCTGGAAGATGTCATGACCGTGCAGCTCAGCATCACTTGACAGCTCATCGAAATTGTCCGCTAGTTGTGTGACGACCTCGTCGAGCGCCTGTGTCAGTGACACGGCCTCACTGTCGGGAACCAGGAGCCCTGCCAGGTAGTAGCAGTCCTTGCAGTAGCTCTCATCGACGTAGGCCAGTAGCACTCGACACAGTTTTGTAGCTCGCTGCAACTTGTACAAGGTCTGAACGCGGGACTTGAAGGCGCAGGTGCCCAGAGGTCTCTACCTACATGTGGGCCCTCTTCGTCCCTCCCGTCGACTTGGCGCCAGTCCGATCAAGCCTGTCAAGGGGCACAGGCTTGCCTGCCGCCGGCACCTCGAGGCTGCCCCCTTGACAGGCTTGATAGCCCTCCGGAGGTCGGCGCACTCAATGACTCAAGATTTCTGCATGGGCCGCGGTCAGAAGTCCCGCGCCAGCGATGGACGCGCTGGATTCGCTACCGCTTGGGAAAAGTGGCAATAAATTGGCAACCCCCTGCCGACGGCCGTGACCGTCGACGGCGGGCGGACAGCAAGAAACCCCCTGTCACCAGGGGGTTTCTCGTACTGCTGTCTCAACCAGACGTGCGCCCGAAGGGATTCGAACCCCTGACCTTCTGATCCGTAGTCAGATGCTCTATCCAGCTGAGCTACGGGCGCGTGTTCAGTTGTCAATCTAGCACCCGCCGAAACGGGTACCAGCGGAGGCTCCGGGATTTGAACCCGGGAGGGGGGGTTACCCCCAACCGCATTAGCAGTGCGGCGCCATAGACCAGACTAGGCGAAGCCTCCTGGGCCGGAACGACCACTGCTCAGATAGGTTACACACCCCCCACACCCCCTGCGAACCCACCCCCCACAAACCAAGATCAGCGTTGCAGCAGGCGGCGCAACCAGGGGGAACGTCCGCCGAGGCCTTCGGCTTCGAAGGTCGCGATGCCGACGCGTGGAAGTTCGCGGACGCCCGGGTACACCAGATACCGGGGGACCCATCGGGGTTGGAACTTGGCGTTGAAGCGGTACAGGCTCTCGATCTGGATCCAGCGCGAGAAGAAGTGCAGGACCTTCGCCGAGACTCGCGCGACGGGGCCCGCGCCGATGCGCTGGCCTTGTTCCATGAGGGCGCGGAATGCCGCGAAGTTCAGGGAGACGTGGTCGATGCCGTGTTCTTTCGAATACGTCAGGAGTTCGGAGATCATGAGCTCGTTCACGCCGTTGTCGGCCGAGCGGTCGCGGCGCATGACGTCGAGGGACAACCCGCGCGTGCCCCACGGGACGAACTGCAGAAGGCCGCGGACGCGCCCGCCCTGTTCGGCCGTGACGATCACGGCGCCGGGGTCGCCCATGCGGCCGAGAGCCATCGAGAAGCCACGCTCGGTTTCGGTGCCCCGCCAGTTGGCCGCGAGCGCGGTCAGCTCGTCGAGTTCGCCGGGACGCAGGTCTTCGGTGTACCGCACGAGGACCTTGTAGCCGGCACGCCGGGTGCGCGCAGCGGCCTGCCGCACGCCACGCATCGTGCGTCCCTCCAGGGTGAAGCCGGCGGTGTCGACGATGGCCTCGTCTCCGATCTCCAGCACCTCCAGTCCGAAGCGCGCCCACACCGTCGCGCCCAGTTCCGACGCGCCCATCGCCGCGGGCACCCACGCGTTGCGTTTGCAGATCTCGAGGTATTCCTCGATGGCGCCGGGCCAGGCTTCGTGGTCGCCGAGCGGGTCGGCCGACGTGAGCGCGACGCCGGCGATCACCCGGAACGTGACGGCCGCTTTCCCGGTCTTGGAGAACACCGCGAACTTGTCGCGCCGCAACGCGAAGTAGCCCAGCGAGTCGCGCTCGCCGTGCTCCCGCAACAACTCGTGCAGCCGCGCCAGCTGCCCGTCCGACAGCCGCGGCGCGGGCTCCGACGAGCGCAGCAGGAAGTACGCCGACACGAGCACGGCGGCGATGCTGAACAACAGCCCGATCGCCGCCGACAGATCCTCGAGCCACAGGCCGCGGAACACGGCGGGCCCACTCACGCCGGCGAGCGCGAGCCCCGACTGCGCCATCCGATCCGGAAAGCTCAGCGGGTCCAGCACCCGCCCGGACGCCACCGAAAGCAGCACCACGTTGATCACGAACCCGGCCAGTACGAGCTGCACGAACACGCGCACCGCACGCCAGCGTCCCGTCGTCGGGTCGGGTTCGGCGATGAAGTACTGGCGGTTGGCGATGAGCCCCACGAGCAGCACCACCGTGACCACGCCGGCGCCGAACGCGTGCCGCAAGCCGAGATGCGCGAGCGTCAGCAGCACTGAAAATCCGACGGCGAGCTGCCATGCGCGCCGCTTCCGGCGCCGTAATCCGGCGGCGAGCATGATCAGCACCACACCGGTGACGATCGCCACCGACCCCGTGGCGACCGTCGCTTCCTGGGGCAGCTCCAGCCACTCGGCGAGGTGCCCGCGCAGCCTGTGGCCCGCCGGCACCACCACCGACAGCAACGTGAGCAAGCCGGCGAGCCTGGTCACCCAGGTGATCGCCCTGACGGTCGTTACGCCCGCCACCTGCCACGTGTGCTGCGCGCGGGTCCCGGTCACCACGCGTGCAACACGTACGGCCCAGCCATGCTTCCCCCGCTTCGTCGCCTGCCGGCGAGCTACCCTCCTGCGAGCTCCGTAAACGGAGTGAGCGCGGCCGGATTGGCGAGTGCATCCCTGCTCACTGCCTTCTCCGGCGCGACTCCGGAGAGTATCTTCTTCACCGGTACCTCACACTTCTTACCGTTCAAGGTACGGGGGATTTCGGCGACCACCACGAACCGGTCCGGAACGTGCCGCGGTGACAGGGCGCTACGAAGCTCCTTCCTCAGCTTCGGCTCCACGTCTTCCAGCGCGGCGCCGGGTGCCAGCACGAGAAAACACAGCAGCTGCCCGTCGTCGTTGCCCGCCCCGGAGGTGTCCACGACCAGAGAGTCGAGGACCCCGTCGAAGCCCTCGACGACGCGATAGAACTCGGCCGTGCCCATGCGAACGCCGCCGCGGTTGAGCGTGGAATCGCTGCGGCCGTAGATCACGGCGGATCCGCGCGGGGTGACGCGGATCCAGTCGCCGTGGCGCCAGACTCCCGGGTACATGTCGAAGTACGCCTCCCGCAGCCGGGTGCCGTCGGGGTCGTTCCAGAAGTACACCGGCATCGACGGCATCGGCTCGGTGATCACCAGCTCGCCGACGACGTCGACCTGCGGGTGCCCGGCTTCGTCGTAGGCCGAGACGGCCGCACCCAGCGCGCGGCACGACAGCTCGCCGAGCCACACGGGCACGTCCGGCGCCGACGCGACGAACGCCGCGCACAGGTCCGTGCCGCCCGAAACCGAGCAGATCTGCACCGACTTTCCGATGTGGTCGCCGATCCAGCGGAACCCTTCGACCGAGAGCGGGGCACCGGTGGAACCCAAGGCGCGCAACGCACTCAGGTCGTAGCGGGCGGACGGTTCGAGGCCCGCTTTGAGGCAGCTCTGGATGAAGGGCGCCGACGTGCCGAAGTACGTCACGCGATGCTGTTCGGCCAAATGCCACAGCACGTCGAGGTCCGGGTGACCCGGACTGCCGTCGTACAGGACGATCGTGGTGCCGACGAGCAGGCCGGAGATGAGGAAGTTCCACATCATCCAGCCGGTGGTGGTGAACCAGAAGAACCGTTCGCCCGGTCCGAGATCCGACTGCAGCGACAGCGCCTTGAGGTGCTCCACGACGATGCCGCCGTGGCCCTGCACGATCCCCTTCGGCAGGCCCGTGGTGCCCGAGGAATACAGCACCCACAGCGGGTGCGCGAACTCCACCGGCTCGTACGCGAGCTCGGCACCGGCGTGCTCGGCGAGCAGTTCCGGCCAGGCGAGCGTGCCGTCGAGGGTCCCCTCACCCACGTACGGCACCAGGATCGTCGCTTCGAGCGACGGCAGTTCGCCGCGCAGCCGCTCGATCGTCGGGCGGACGTCGAACTCTCGCCCGTTGTAGACGTACCCGTTCACGGCGATGAGCACCTTCGGCTCGATCTGCGTGAAGCGGTCGGAGATCGCGCGCACACCGAAGTCCGGCGAACACGCCGACCAGATCGCGCCGAGGCTCGCGGCGGCCAGGAACGCGACGAGCGTCTGCGGGCAGTTCGGCGCCAGCGCGACGACGCGGTCACCCTTGCCGACGCCCAGCGCCACCAAAGCCCCGCGGGCCGCCGCGACCTGCGCGCGAAGTTCGCCGTACGTGAGTTTCGTGGCGAGCCCGTCTTCGCGGTGGAAGATCACGGCGAGCTCGTCGTCGGCCTTCTGCGCGCCCGCGACACCGGGGGTCAACGCGTGTTCGGCGTAGTTGAGGGTGCCGCCGTCGAACCACTTCGCGTTCGGCATCGCGCCGGAAAGGATTTCGCGCGGCCGGTCGTGCCAGAGCACGCCGGTGAACTCGGCGACGGCCGCCCAGAAGTCGGGCCCGTGTTCCACGGAGTAGCGCCACAGCGAGTCGTAGTCGTCTTCGACGGGCGCGCCACGTTCTTCGCGCAGCCACCGGCGGAAGGCGTCGATGCGGGTGTCGGGCACGCGGCTCGGCTCGGGTCGCCAGAGCACTTCGGGAACATCGGCAGTCTGGGTCACCCCGGCGATGTTAATTCCCACTAACCACCCGGGCCAGCGCCTGAACTGCTCGTGAGTGGCGTTGCCGGTTAACCGGCCGCGGCACTCACGAGTCAGCGGAGGTAAGCGTCGAACCAGTCGAGCGTGCGCTGCCAGGCCTCTTCGGCCGCGCCCGGGTCGGCGTCGAAGCGGTGGTTCGCGCCCGGGTAACGCACGACGTTGGTGGCTACCTCCGCCGACGCCGCCGCCTCCCGCAGCTCCTCCACGGCCGCGCCGCCGGCTTCGTCGCCCGCGTCGCCGTACATGCCGAGCCACGGGCTGGTCACTCGGCCGGCGATGTCGAGCAGCCGCGGCAGCTCCGTCACGCCCTGGCCCCCGACGCTCACCGCCGCGCCCAGCCTGCGGTGCGACGCGACGACCAGGGCCGCGGTCCCGCCGAGGTCGAAGCCGACGACGCCGCGCAGATCCGCCTCGACGCCGCGCTCCAGCAACCACTCGAGTGTGATGTCGGTCGCGTCGAGGAGGTCCTGCTGCGTGAGCTGCTCGCCGGTCGCGATGTGGGGGGTGACGGTGAGCCAGCCTTCGTCGGCGAGGCTCGATACGAGCAGGACGACGCCGTCGGTGATCCCGTCGCCTTCGTGCAGAACGACGAGGCCGCCGCGTAGGGCACTGTCGGGTTCCGCGAAGGTCAGGCGCAGCGCGCGGCCGTCGGTACGCTGGTAATCCACGGTGCTCGTCGACGTCATCACCTCATGCAATCACTTCGAGGTGAACATTGGGAACCTTTGTGGATCGGTCCGAGCGAGATACCGTGACCATGCCGTCCCGTCAAACCCGAGGAGAACCGACGATGCCGTCCCTCGCGCCGCGTCCCGACCTTGATTCGTTGCCGAAGTACGTCCCTGGCCGGACGATCCAAGGCGCTATCAAGCTCGCGAGCAACGAGGTGCCGGGCGGCCCGCTGCCCAGCGTGCAGGCCGCCATCACCGCCGCGCTGGCGGACGTCAACCGCTACCCCGACAGCGGTTCGCAGGCCCTTCGCGAACGTCTCGCCGCGGAGCTCGACGTGCCCATCGAGCACCTCGCCGTCGGCTGCGGCTCGGTTTCCCTGTGCCAGCAACTCATCCAGGCCGTCTGCGGGCCCGGTGACGAAGCCATGTTCGCGTGGCGCTCGTTCGAGGCGTACCCGATCGTCACGCAGGTCGCGCACGCGGCTTCGGTGAAGGTGGCGCTCACGCCCGAGCACGGTCTGGACCTCGACGCCATGCTCGCCGCCATCACCGACCGCACCAAGCTGATCTTCGTCTGCAACCCGAACAACCCCACGGGCACCGCGCTGAAGCACGACGAAGTCGAACGCTTTCTCGACGCCGTCCCATCCCACATCCTCGTGGTCCTCGACGAGGCCTACAAGGAATTCGTCACCGACCCGGACGTCCCCGACGGCGTCGAGTTCACCCGGACCCGCGAAAACGTGGCCGTGCTGCGCACCTTCTCGAAGGCCTACGGGCTCGCCGGCCTGCGCGTGGGGTACGCGATCGCCTGCCCCGCCATCGCCGAAGCCCTGCGCCAGGTCTACGTGGCCTTCTCGGTGAACGCCATCGCCCAGGTCGCCGCGCTGGCGTCCCTCGACGCCGCCGACGAACTCATGGCCCGCTGCCGCCACATCATCGCGGAACGCTCGCGAGTCCGCGACGCACTGGTTTCCATGGGCTACGAAATTCCACCGACACAGGCGAATTTCGTGTGGTTCCCCCTGGGTTCGCGCACCGTGGCATTCGCCGAGCACATGCTGGACCGGAAGCTGATCGTGCGCCCGTTCCCCGGCGAGGGCGCCCGCGTGACCATCGGCACGCCGGAGGAGAACGACCAGTTCCTGGCGGCCGCCCGGGAATTCCTGGCGTGACGGGGTGGCAAGAATCAGCGGAGCGGCATCCGTTCCGCTGATCTTGCCGCGTCGTGCGCACCGGGTTTCGGCTCGTGGGCATAGTTTTGGCCGATGGCGGGCACAACCGAACGAGACACCACCGCGCGCGAACGCGAAATCGGTGACGAACTCCGGCGTCTTCGCGTGCGCGCGGACCTGACGGCGGCCGACCTCTCGAAACGCGTGGGTTTTTCGCCGAGCAAGATCTCCCGCATGGAGAGCGGGGCGCGCGGGGTGACCGAGATCGACGCCACGCTCTTCGCCGCCAACTGCGGTGCCTCGCGCAAAGAGGTATTGCACTTGGTGGGTCTCGTTCGCGAGACCGACGACGGTTATCGCCTTCGCCCGCACAAAGAGCAGTTGTCCGACGAGCTGCCTTCGCTCATCGTCGCCGAAACCGGCTCCAGTGAGATTATCGAGTTCGAGCCCTTGGTCATCCCAGGGATTCTGCAGATCGAGGAGTACGCACGCGCAGTCTTCCGCTGGGTCGGTCACTACGACGAGGAAGGAATCGAGCTGCGCGTACAGACCCGCCTCGCCCGGCAAACCTTGCTGCGGCGCAAGGATCCGCCGTTCTTCACCTTCTACATCCATGAGCAGGTTTTGCGTACGCCGGTCGCGAACCGCGCGATTATGCATGAGCAGGTGCTGCACCTGCTGCTGACTTCTTCGATGGACCGTTGCGCTGTTCGGGTGGTACGCAACGACTCGTGTCCGAACGGCGTTCTCGGGACTGGCTTCCGGGTCATGCGCTACAACGGGCAGCGGCCGATCATCTACACCGAGAACCAGACATCAAGCCTGTTCTTCGAGAAGCCGGAGGACATCGCGGAGTACCGGAAAATACTGGCGCGAGTTGCAGGTTTCGCCATGGATGGAGGAGACTCCCGCGAGTGGCTTGCCGCGTTGGCAAGCGAGTACGACCAAGCGAAGGACGGCCCGGATGAACGCCCGTGACCAGGTCTGGCGCAAGAGCAGCTACAGCGGCGGGACCAACGGCAACTGTGTCGAAGTTGCGCTGGACAGCGAGGTCGTCAGCATCCGGGACACCAAGGCGCGCGAGGCGGGCGAGCTGCACGTACCGGCCGCTGCGTGGCAGACCTTCGTCCGCAGGTCACTTCAGGACTAGTTCCACCACAGCCGCGAGTCCGATCACCACGATGACGGCCCGCAGCACCGCCGGCGGCAACCGCCGCCCGATCTTCGCCCCCAGCTGGCCGCCGAGGGTGGAGCCGACTGCCAGCAGCCCGATGACCGGCCAGCTGACGGGCGCGACGACCGCGTAGATGATGCCGGCGACGACGTTCACGACTGCGGCGAGGACGTTTTTGGTGCCGTTGAGCCGTTGCAGGGATTCCGACAGCAGCATGCCCATCACGGCCATCATCATCACGCCCTGCGCGGCGGTGAAGTAGCCGCCGTAGATGCCGATGACGAACAGCAGCCCGAAGAGCAGCGGGCCGGGTTTGTGTTCGCTTCCGTTGGCGTCGCGGCGTTTCTGCACCCACTTCGACACCCGTGGCTGCACGATCACCAGCACGACGGCGAGCCCGACGAGCACGGGCACGATCGTCTCGAAGGCGTCCTTCGGCAGCGTGAGCAAGAGAATCGTCCCGCCGATCGCCCCGAAGAACGACACCACGGCGAAGCGCACAATCTGTGGCCAGTAGCCGGTCAGTTCCGCGCGATACCCATATGCCCCGCTGATCGTGCCCGGCGCCAGCCCCACGGCGTTGGACGTGGTGGCCGTGAGCGGGGAGTACCCGAGCGCGACGAGCACCGGGAACGTGACCAGCGTGCCGGACCCGACCACCGCGTTGATCGTGCCGGCCCACACCCCGGCCACGAAGATGATCACCGCGTGCCACCACGTCATAAAGCGCTCACAGGCGGACCCTAAGCAACCTCCGCCCACCCCGCGACGTGATGTGTCGGGAGAGACAAGGAGGCCAATATCACTGAGAGTGATACGGGTGATCAGCCGGGGTAGCCGGGCGCGGCGTCGACGAAGCGCAGCTGTCGTCCACGTAGGACGCGTAGGACGACCGCTGGCCGCAGGGCCCAGGAACGCCCCCGGCGAGCCCGATGGGCCGGAGCGCTGACACCGCGTCGCAGATGTCGGTCCGGCCGGCCGGTGCGGTCGGACCTCCCGATCGGCGTACCGACCTGACGGTTTTCGACCAACTTCGCCAAGATGTCCGCCTGATGGTGGCTGGTCGTTTACGCTGGCGCGCAGGCACGGTCCGTCGGACCGTCACGTGTCATCAGAGGGGGATGGCAGTGACTCAAGCTGCTTCCGAGCCGGGCTGGCTCACGGGCTTGAACTTCACACTCACCGACGCACCGACCGGCGCCGCCGCTCTGACGGGCGGCGGTGCGATGCCGAACTCCGGTGGCGGTGGCGGTGCCGGGGGCAGCTTCAGCCTCAGCACCGAGGAGGCGCGGAGCATGCTCACGACCGCCAAGCGGGTCCGCGACCAGCTCCTGGTCATGCGCCGGAAGGCGAACGGTCTGCTGCAGCTGCGCCCGCCGACCGACGATCCCGGTAGCGCCGGCTACAACAACGCGCTGGTGGGAGGCGGTTCGGGAAGCGGGGCGTTCAACCACGGGAACGACGCTGTCGAGCGCGAGTACCGCTACGCCGCCGAGCTCGTGTCCCGGCTCGAACAAGCACTCGGCATCACCGAAGCGAGCGACAGCCAGGCGGGCGCGGACGTCCAGAACGCCACTTCGGCACAGCGAGACCAGGGATTCGCGTGAAAAACCGTCGCGTCGTGCTGACCTTGGGCACCGCGGGTGCAGCACTGGTACTGGTGACGAGCTGTTCAGGTGGAAACGGCGGAACGGCGGGGACTCCGTCGAGTGCCCCACCATCGACGACCACCACCACACTGCCGTACGCCGGAGCGCCGAAGGTCGAGCACCCGCTGCCGGCCTCGGTTCTCGCCGGCGACCCTTGCCAGTACGCGCTGACTTCCGACCAGTTGCACCAGATCTTCGGCATTACGCCGCAAGGCAAACGAAATGACACGTCCGGTCTCGGCCCTGCCTGCGATTGGGTCGACAGCGACACGGGCGCTGCCGCCAGCGTCAACTATGTGACCGATACGCACCAAGGCCTGAGCGGGGTGTATGCGAACACGAAACCCCAGGTCAGGCTGTGGCAGGTCCTGCCGGCGATCCAGGGATACCCGGCCGTCGGCCATTCCAGCAGCGACGACAAGGACTTCTGCCAGGTCAGCGTGGGCATCCGCGACGACCTGACTGTCGACGTGTCGTTGGGGCTCAGCAGCGCAAAGGTCGGCACGGCCGACCCCTGCACCACGGCCGCTCGGGTGGCCGATTTCGTCGTCACCAATTTGCGGCAGAGAGCGGGGGCGTGATGAGTTTCTTCGACGTGATCGGCGACGGCGCGAAGTGGGTTGGCGACCGGATCAAGGACGGCGAGCACTGGGTCGAGAAGGCCTGGCACGGGAACGTCGGCACGCAGGCCGTGCCGGCGCCCGAGCTGGTGCAGAAGATCCTCGACAGCAAGGGGGCGTCCGGGTGGCATGAGGGGGCCGGCAAGGCGACCGAGCTGGCGAGTGATCACGACTCGATCAGCTCCGACGTCCGGCAGCTCAGCACCGGCCTCGAATCGGTGTGGACCGGAGAGGGCGCCGACCTCGCGCAGCAGCGGATCAGGATGTTCTCCGACGCCACGACCGTCGCGTCGCAGACCTACACCACCAACGGTGAAAACCTCACGGGTCTCGCACACGGGTTCGACGAGATGCGTGCTGCGCTGCGGCCCATGCCGGAGCGACCGCCGCACAAGGGCGTCATCGACGTCGCGACGCCGTGGGACACGGACACCGAGGACAAGATCAAGCAGTACAACCAGCTGGCCCAGCAGAACCTCGACCGCTACAACGGTTACGCGCAGCAGGCCAAGTCCAGCACGCAAGCGCTCAAGACCGACTACGGCAGCCTGACCGGGTTCGACGGCACCGTCACCATCACCGAGCAGGGCAAGGTGACGCGGAAGAAGCAGACCCGCGAGCACGAGACCCGCACAACCGAGCAGACGAACACCACGAACACCGAGCAGACAAATACCGAGCGCACCAACACCGAGCGCACGAACACCGACGACCACGACCCGACCGATCCCCGCTCGACCGTCGACCCCCGCCACACCACGACGCCGCCGGAAACGCCCTTGCGGACGACACCTCCCCCGTACACCCCGCCGCCGACGGATCGCCCGATCATGCCGCCGGAGCACCCGCCGACGTTGGACCCGCCGTCGGACGACAGCCACGATCCGGGCCGGTCGCAGGACGACACCACGGACACCTCGAGTTACGTGCCGCCGTCGGTGGGCGATCAGGTGTACTCGCCGACGTCCGGGTTGACCGGGCCTGGTGCCGGAGGATCCTCGGGTGGGTCCGGCTCCGGTGGTTATTTCGGCGGAGCCGGCGGGATCGGCGGTTTCGGCGGGATCGGCGGTGGCACAGGAGCGGGCGCGGGCTCCGGCGGGTCCCGCTTCGGTTCCGGTGCCGGCACGGGAAGCGGCGAGAACGGCCGTGGGCCGCTGGCGGCTCGCGGTACCACCGGGACGGCAGGCGCGAAGGGCGCACCTGGCATGGGCGCCGCCGGCGGTCGCGGCGCCAAGGGCGAGGAAGACGCCGAGCACCAGCGTAAGTACGGCATTGAGGACGACTCGGCCTTCACCCTCCTCGACGACGACGAGGGCCGGATCCTCGACCCCCGCACCGGGCTCCCACCGACGCCCCCGACCCTCGGAGCCTGACCACCGATGTCCCTCATCGACAGACCGGTGCACCTGTCCCGGTCGGCGTTCCTCACTGCCTGGCAGCTCGCGCAGCTCGGAGAGCTGCCGATCGTGGTCGACCCGGATCTCGTCTACCGCACCGAGGAAGCCGCGGCGGTGCTGCGGCGCCACGACCTCGCCGCGCTGTACGACCTGGGGCTGGCGACGTCCGGCGGAGAGCTCACCCGGCCGTGGCGAGCGACCCTCGACGTGCTCGCCCACCCGGGCCGCGAGTTCTACGCGTGGAGCAATTTCCGGGAAGCCGACAACGACGGCGCCCTCCTCGTCGCCGAGTCGGGCCGCGACGCGGTCCGGCTGATCACCGACCACCGGTCGATCCGGCTCGAGCCCGTGGCTTCGCGGGAATCGGCGGAAAGCCTCGTGGCCGCGCTGCCCGACCGCGACGCCGCACGAACCACGCCGATGCGTATTCCGAAGGCCCACTACGACGACAACGGGCGCGAGTACGAGTCCGACGACCTGCTCGCCGAGGTCGACCACGAGGTCGACGAACTGCGCCACCTCATGCGCGCCGGCCGCGACGCCGCTCACCAGCTCTACGCGGCAACCCACGACGGCGCCGGCCTGCGGTTCCGCAGCACGCCCCTGTCCGTCCTCGACCTCACGGGCCGCGGCCGGGTACTGACGTTCGTCGAACACACCGGCCGCGAGGCGTGGGTCAACGTGCTTCCTGGCCACCGCGCGAATCTGGTCGAAGCGTTGCGCCGCGCCGGTCGTGAGTGCTGATTCCGGTTCTCAGCGGAACCGACACTCACGAGTGGTGCGCCCGGCTGCCAGGATGGACGCGTGGCCCACGAATCCGAACAGGTCTGGAGCGCCACGGTCGACCACCTGCGCTCGATGATCGACTCCGGCGAGCTCCCGCCGGGATCGCGCCTGCCCGCGGAGCGAGCACTGTGTGAGCAGCTCGGGATCAGCCGCGGGTCGTTGCGGCAGGCCTTGCGGGTACTGGACTCGATCGGCTACGTGCAGATCCGGGCGGGTTCGGGCACGTACGTGCGAGAGCCGGCGGAAGCGCCGTTGAGCAGCTGGTTCTCCGAGCACGAGCAGCTGGTGGAGAAGCTGTTCGACTTGCGTGCCACGGTGGAGCCGACGCTGGCGGAGCGGCTGGCCCTCGACCATTCGCCGCGCACGGTGCAGACGCTGGCGGACAACGTCGACGAGATGGCCGCGGCCGCCGACTCGGGCGACATGCTGCGCGTCATCGCCACCGACGCCGAGTTCCATCGCGTGATCGCGGGCAACGCCGGCAGCGACGACGTCGCCGACCTGCTGCGTTCGGTCCTCGCGCTCGTCGGCGAGGAGCGCCGTGCGGCTCTGCGGCTGCCGGGGCAGATCCGGAAAGCCGTGGACGAGCACCGGGCGATCCTGGACGCCATCCGGCGCAACGACAGTGCGGCCGCGCGCGAGATCACGCTCAAGCACCTGCTCGACGCGAAGACGTACGCGCACGACTACGCAACGGGGACCAACGAGGCGTAGAATCTTCACAAGTTTCTGAAACTTGTGAGAGTTGGGGGACGCTGTGGTTCACTTCACCGAGGAAAAGGCCACCATGCTGGCCACCCTGTACGCTCGCGCGCTCGACGCCCGCAGCGAAAACCCGCTGCTGGGCGATACCGCGGCCGACGAAGCCGTGCGCAAGATCGACGCGGACTTCACCAAGCTGGGGGTGAACAAGGACGCCGCGGTGTCCGTGGCCATCCGTGCGAAGGCGATCGACGACCGCGCCGGGACGTGGCTCGCGCAGCACCCGGAGGCGATCGTGGTGCACCTTGGCTGCGGCATGGACACCCGCGTGTACCGGCTGGACCCGCCGCCGACCGTCCGGTGGTTCGACGTCGACTACGCCGAGGTCATCGCGCTGCGCGACGAGATCTACCCGGACCGGCCGTCGTACACGACGATCGGTTCGTCGGTCACCGACTTCTCCTGGCTCGACCAGGTCCCGGACGACGCGCCGACGCTGATCGTCGCCGAGGGCCTCGTCATGTACCTCCGCCCGGCCGATGGCGCCGAGCTCATGCGTCGCCTCGTCGGCAAATTTCCCAGCGGGCGCCTGGTTTCCGACCTGTTCAGCAAACTCGGCATCAAGGTGCAGAAGCTCAACCCGGTGGTCCGCCACGCCGGTGCCACCGTCCACTGGGGCATCGACGATCCCCACGAGCTCGAACGCTACGGCCTCCACTTGGTGTCCTCTTCGGACGCAGGCCACTGGGCCACCCCGGAAACGGTTCGCCGGCTGTCCATCGGTTCGCGGGTTGCACTCGGCGTGACGGCCTTCGTGCCGGCCATCCGCAACATGGCCCGCATCGCGGAGTGGGATTTCTAGCGCGACTCCACGATCCGCGCCACGAAGCGGTGAACCTTGTCCTCGAGCCGGGCCACGCGGTCTTCGAGCGTGAGCGTTTCGACGGGTTGCGGCACGTCCGGCTTGAGTTCGCCGCGGACATACGCGCTGCAGGACAGGTTGGTGCACACGTAGGTGCCGAGCGTGTTGCCCTCCCGGCCGAGCTTTCCGGCGCGGCGGCCGGTGAAGAGGGTGACGTCGGCGAGGGCGTGGGTGGTCGAACAGAAGCCGCACATGTTGCTGCGCGAGCGCGACGACGTCGCCGGCGCCGCGCGCAGGGACAGGCCCACGATCTCGTCGCCGTAAGGCACCACGAGGTAGGCGCGGGCGGGCGCCTTCGGATCGCGCCAGCCGAGGAAGTCGCGGTTCGCCCACGGCACCTCGGTGGGCACGGTGACCGACTTGGCCTCGCCGCGGGAACAGTTCACGAAGGACGCGCGGATCGTTGCGGCGTCGAGCGGTTGCATGACCGGCACGCTACCTACCGGGCGGCGAGGCCAGCCAGGCCTTTTCTCGCCCGGCCCGGCGCCAGCCCATACGATCGGCGGCGTGCGCAGGAAGACAGCGGGACGGTTCCGGCTCGTACTGCGCACCAGTCTGGGCTTCGCCGGGCTCGGGGTCGGCTCGAGCGTCGCCGGGTCGGCCGTGGTCGCGTTGCTGCTGTTCCTCCAGGGACTGCCCGCGGACGTCGGTGATCGCGGGTGGATGCTGGGGCTGACGGCGGCCGGGGTGGTGGCCCTGAGCCTGCTCGCCGGCACGTTCTGGACGGCGTTCCTGCAGCGCCGCACCGTCGTGTGGTTCACGATCGGGCGGCCTCCGACGGCGGCCGAGGCCAAACGGGCGCTCCGGTTGCCCGTGGACATGGCCGTGGTCAGCGGCACGTTGTGGCTGCTCGGGGCCCTCACACTGGGCACGCTCGCGGGCGTGCTGGGCTCGTTCTCGGACGCCGCGGGCATCGCGTTGGCGATCGGCCTCGGCGGGTTGACGACGGTCGGCCTGATGTACGTCGCCGCCGAGTGGGTGGCGCGGCCGGTGATGACGATGGCGCTGGCCGTCGCGCCGCCGCACGGGCGGCTGCCGGTGACGGTGCTGACGCGGCTGATCGTCACGTGGGCGCTGGCCAGCGGCGTGCCGTTCGTCGGCGTGCTGCTGGTCGGCACGCCACCGGACGTCGGGCGGGGCGATCCGACGGCAAGCCTCGTCACGCTGTCGGTGATCGGCCTGGCCACGGGCGCGATCGGGACGGCGCTGCTCGCGCGGGCCGTCGCGGCACCGCTGCACCGGCTGCGCGTGGCGCTCGACGATGTCGCACGCGGCCACGTCGACGTGACCGTCGACGTCGACGACGCCAGCGAGATCGGGTTGCTGCAGACCTCCGTCAACGATTTGGCCGCCGGCCTGCGCGAGCAGGAGCGGATGCGGGACCTGTTCGGGCGGCACGTCGGCGCGGAGGTTGCGCGCCACGCGTTGGAGCACGGCGCGTCCCTCTCCGGTGACGTGCGCGAGGTGACGGCGCTGTTCGTCGACGTCGTGGACTCGACCGCGCTGGCCACGCGCACACCGCCGCAGGAGTTGGTGGCGAAGCTCAACCGGTTCTTCGCAAGCGTCGTCTCGGCGGTGAACGCACGCGGCGGACTGGTGAACAAGTTCCAGGGTGACGCCGCGCTGTGCGTCTTCGGCGCGCCGACGCGGCTTTCGAACGCGCCGACGATGGCGCTCGCCGCCGCCCGCGCGATCCGCGACGCCGTGCTCGCCGAAGGTGAGCTGGACCTGGGCATCGGCGTCGCGTGCGGCCTGGTCTTCGCGGGTCAGCTGGGCACGCCGAGCCGGCTGGAGTACACGGTGATCGGCGACGCGGTGAACGAAGCGGCGCGGCTGACCGAACACGCGAAGGCCGTGCCGGGGCGCATCCTGGCCAGCGAAGGCACGGTCAAGGCGGCGCTCGGCGGCGAGCGTGAGCTGTGGTCGGCGCACGATTCGCTGCTGCTGCGCGGACGGCAGCAAGCGACGGCGACCTGGACGACCTAGTCCAGCTCGGGCCAGGTCAGCAGCGTCGATCCCCACGTGAGGCCCGCGCCGAAGGCCGTGAGCAGCACCCGGTGGCCCGCCACGATCGTGCCGTCGGCCACGGCGTCGACGAGCGCGAGCGGGATCGACGCGGCGCTGGTGTTGCCGACGCGATCGATGTTGGCGACGACGGCGTCCGCGGGCAGCCCGAGGTGTTTCGCAGTGGCCTGCAGGATCCGGATGTTCGCCTGGTGCCCCACGAACCGATCGACGTCACCCACCATCAGACCCGCCTGCTCCAGCACCGCGCGCGACGATTCGGACATCCGCGCACACGCGTGGCGGAAGACGGCGGTGCCCTGCATGACGAGGTGGTGGTCGCGGTCGTCTTCGGAGAAGCGGTGCTTCGAGCCGCCCGCCTCGACCCAGAGCAGCTCGGCCAACTCCCCCTCGCTGTGCAGGTCGAACGGTCCGATCGCGCCGGGCTCGCCGGGCTCACCCGCGCGCAGGAGCATGGCGCCAGCGCCGTCGCCGAAGATCGGCACGGTGGTGCGGTCGCCCGGGTGGATGATCGAGGTGAAGACGTCGGCGCCGATGACCAGCACGCTCTTCGCGATGCCGCCGGCGATGAAACCCTGCGCCGTGGCCAGCGCGTACACGAACCCGCTGCACACGGCGTTGACGTCGAACGCCGGCGCCGTGCCGAGGCCCAGCCGCGCCGCCACCTGCGGCGCGCTGGCGGGGCACAGCTGATCGGCGGTGGAGGTGGCGAGCACGACGGCGTCCGCCGGCCCGTCCCGCAGCGCCTCTCGCCCGGCCTCGACGGCAAGATCCACAGTGGACTGGCCAGGCGCGACCATCCGGCGCTCGCGGATCCCCGTGCGGGTGCGGATCCACTCGTCGGAGGTGTCCAGCCGCTGGGCGATCTCGTCGTTGGTGACAACCCGTTCGGGCAGCGCGCGGCCCAGCGCAGTGACGACGGCGGCATGAGTCACAGCGTTCTCCCTCCCTGGTTCCTCCGGCTGCTCCACTTCTATGGGCTACCCCTGGGTAAACCGGTCAGTTGTGGCGCACGTCACTTTGTCTGCTCTTTCACGTTCGCTCGATAGGAGGTATTAGGCAACGGCGTTCTTGATGGCCGGACGAGCGCCGGTAAAGACGAGGCGTCGAGTCGGTGTCCCCGGTTAGCCTTGGGCGTGCTCAGTGGAGACCTCGACCGGCTGGACCTCGCCATCCTCGCCTGCCTGCAGTCCGACGCGCGCACGATCGCCGAAGTCATCGGCGCCAAGGTGGGGCTCTCCGCCGCCGCCGTGCAGCGCCGCATCAAGCGCCTGCGCGAGACGGGCGTGATCGAAAAGGAGGTCGCCGTGCTGTCGCCGGCGGCACTCGGCTTGTCCATGACATTCGTGGTCATGGTCGAAATGGAGCGCGAGAACCTGTCCGTCCTCGACGCCTTCCGCCGCCAGGTCCTGGCCGACGAATGCGTCCAGCAGTGTTACTACGTGACGGGGGCCGCGGACTTCGTGCTGATCGTGACCTGTCCCGACATGGCAGCCTTCGAGGTTTTCACCCGGCGGATGTTCTTCGACAACCCGAACGTTCGCCATTTCACGACGAGTGTGGCGATGGATCGGGTGAAGGTCGGGTTGACGTTGCCGTTGAGCTGAGGTGCTCTGGCGCATCCAGGTGTCTATCCACAAGTTGCCCCCACTGTGGACAACCGCTCTGGTACAGAGGCGCAGTCGAACGCGGACGGTAGGCAAATATTTCACCGCGCGCGAAGTCTATTTCGGACCGGTCCACATCGGACGACTGGGCGGGCCCGGCCGAGCACGTGACCGTGCGCACATGAGACGCGACACAGCCGGCGCGTGCGATACCACCGCCTCGTGAGTGCGCGGGCCGGTTAGAACCAGGTTAGAACCGCGCCGGCACTCACGACTGGGGTGGGGACTCGCGTTACGTGATTGTGGTCGGATGCAGCCGATCGCGTGAATGGCGGGAAAGTGGCGTCACGAGGAAGCAGGCCGAGCATCTCCTTGCCGACCAGTTCGCAGGGCGCGAACGACGGAGGACATACCAGGAGCAGCCGTGCAGACCGACGCCGTACACCAGACCCAGTTCGTGTTGCTGAACGAGAGCACCACGCCGGTGCTGTCCCGCCTGTCGTACCAGGCCGCCGAGCCGTTCGCGGTCACCGTGGCGTTCCGGACGGAACGGGGGCGCTGGATCGAGTGGACGTTCGCACGTGATCTGCTCGTGACCGGGCTCGACGAGCCGGCCGGGCTGGGCGACGTGCGGATTCGGCCCGACCTGTCCGAGGACCCGGCGATGCTGACGCTGGAGATCGAGTCGCCCGACGGGTATGCGTCGTTCGAGTTGGAGCGTGAGGACATCGAGACGTTCCTGGAGTCGTCCTACGAGCTCGTGCCGCTGGGGGCGGAGAGCGAGAAGTTCGACATCGACGGGCTGATCGAGGAGATCAGCCAGGTCTGAATCACAGCCTGCCGATCCCGCGGCGAATGAGGAAGGGCGGTTCGAGTGCGCTGGAGGCACTCGAACCGCCCTTTGTCGTCGTCTCGCAGGTCGGCCACGCCCGAGCCGACGCCGGCCACGGCGTCGATGCCGATGCCGATGCCGGGGCGACAATGGGCCCATGGTGAACATCGAATTGGTGCGGGGCGACATCACCGAACAGGAAGTCGACGTGGTGGTGAACGCGGCGAATTCGTCGCTGCTCGGCGGCGGCGGGGTGGACGGCGCGATTCACCGCACGGGCGGACCTGAGATCCTGGCGGAGTGCCGGAAGTTGCGGGCCGGCGATTACCGCGACGGGTTGAAGGCCGGTCAGGCCGTGGCGACGACCGCGGGGAGGCTGCCGGCGCGCTGGGTTGTGCACACGGTGGGGCCGGTGTGGTCGAGCACGGAAGATCGTTCGCGGCTGCTGGCCGATTGCCATCGGAATTCGCTGGCGGTGGCGGCGGAGCTCGGGGCGGAGACCATCGCGTTTCCGGCGATTTCGACGGGCGTCTACCGATGGCCGGTCGAGGATGCGGCGCGGATCGCGACGGCCGCGGTCGCCGAGGCCGACACCACCCGGTTTCGCGTCATTCGGTTCGTGCTGTTCGACCAGACGGCGTACGACGCGTTCGCCAACGCCCTGCCGTGAGCGGCATGAGTGCTGCTGGCGGTGATGGTGTTCGCATGGGGGGCGCTTCACAGGGCCGAGGTCTCGCGGCGACCGATACCCGATCGCGACGAGTCCGAAGTGGACCTGCGGGGCTCCCTCGCCACGGAGAGGGAGCCCCGATGACGTCAGTGGCGCGTCATCGTGAAGCTTTGGCCGTCGGAGCCGATGGCGCCGGGACTGAACGTGGCGGAACCGCGGTCGTCCGCGTCGAGGGCTTGGGGGCTGGTGTCGGCGAGGTTCTTGCCGTCGAATTCGACGCCGGTGAAGGAGATGCCACCGGGGATGCTCGGGTAGGAGTCGGTGGGTGATTCGATGATGGCTTCGGCCGAGGAGTGCTTGGCGTCCAGTGATTTGGTGATCGTCTTCGACCAGCCCTTGCTGGTGTCGCTGATGTCGAGCTTGTAGCTGTTCGTCCCGCTGCGGGTGACGGTCGCGGTGATCTTGTCGCCGGCGCTGACCGGGGCTTCGGACGACGAGTAGTACACCGGCGCCGCGGGGTACATCTCGTACCAGGCCTGGTAGACGGGCGCGCCGCTGGAGCAGTCGGTGGCCACCCCGGTCTGCTCCACAGTGGACGATCCGTCGCCGTCGATGCCCACCCACGGTGCAAACAGGTCGTTGCTGGAGTTGCAGGTCACCGACGGCTCGGTCCAGCCGGCGGTCGCGGTCGTGAAGCTGCCGAAGCCCACGTAGCCGCCCCAGTTGCCGCCCGAGAAGTTCTGGCCGTGGAAGGCACCGAAGGTGGGGGCGCCGGCCGAAGCGACGCCGGCGGCCGCGGCGAGGCTGGCCGCGGCCGCCGCCGCGACAGCCACGATCCGCCTGGTCCGGGACGAAAGAGGCGAGTTCATGCGAATCCAATCTGATCGCCGACGGGGACTCGGCTACCAGTGTTCGATCCGCGTGAGCAGGTTGGTAGCTACTTTCGAATGGTCTTCACATCTCGGGAACTGTTCACCAATACGTCCGGAATGTCCGTGACGGCCGCCCCGGGAAGGCGAAGCGGCCGCCACGGCGTGCCCGCCCTCCGCGCGGAAGGGCGGGCGGTGGATCACCGCGCCGAGCGCGTGGCGGCGGCGTCCACGAACCTGGTGGTGTAGGTCTTCGAAAGGTCGATCTGATCCTTCCGGGGCTTCACGTTGGTCGACGACGCACCAAGCACGTTCAGCACGTTTCGCGCACCGGCCGCGTCCATGCGGCCGTCGGCGGTGAACATCGGGAGGCTGTCGCGCAACGATTTCACGTACAACGCCTTGTCCCCGCCCGCGAACGACGGCGGCATGACGTCCGCGACCTGCTCCGGCGTGTGGCTTTTGAGCCACCGCAACGAATCCACGTACGCGTTGGCCAGCTTCTGCACGATATCCGGATACCGCTTCACGATCTCGCAGCTCATGTACAGCGAGCTCGCCGGGTACAGCCCGCCGAGCGCCGCGCGGGTGCCGGCGGGCGTCCGCATGTCGTAGAGGATCTTCGCTTGACCCGTGTTGGTGAGCTGCGCGATCGTCGGGTCCGTGGTCATGCCCGCGTCGATGGAACCCTGCTGCATCGCGGAAATGAACGTCTTCCCGGCCCCGACCTTCACCGGCGTGTAGTCCTTGCTGTCCACCCCGCCGCGGCTCGCAAGTGCCTTCGTGAGGAAGTCCGTGGACGACCCCAGCGACGTCACGCCCAGGTTCTTGCCGCGGAAATCCTTGCCGGAACGCAGTCCGTTCGCCTTGCCGGACGCGACCATCTCCGCCTCGCCCGGCACGTTCGAGAACTGGACCACGCTCGTGATGCACTGGTCCTTCGCCTGCAGGTCGATGGTGTGATCGTAGAACCCGACGACGGCCTGCACCTCGCCGGCCAGCAACGACGTCTCGGCGTTCGCGCCCGACGGCTGGTCGAACAGCTCGACGTCGAGGCCCTGCTTCTCGTACTCGCCCAGCTGCTGGGCGAGCTGGCCCGGCAGGTAGATGACCTTGGAGATGCCACCGATCATGATCTTGATGTGCGGTTTCCCGCCGCTGCCCAGGTCGATGTTGCGCGAGTCGCGACACGCCGTGACACCGGCGAGGGTGACGAGCAGCGCGGCCGCGGCGGCGACCGTCCTCTTGAGACGCATCAGATCACCGCACCAGCCTGTGCCGTCATCTGCGGCCGCCAGCGCAGCAGCCGGCTCTCGGCCGTGCTGATGAGCCATTCGGCGAACAGCGCCACGACGGTGACGATGACCATGCCCGCGTAGACGCCGGCGGTGTCGAACGTGCCCTGCGCGTTGGCGATCAGGAAGCCCATACCGGCCTTGGCGCCGGTGTATTCGCCGACGACGGCGCCGATCAGCGCGAACCCGAACGCCACGTGCAGCGACGACAGGATCCACGACGTCGCGCTCGGCAGCACGATCGAGCGCAGCACGGACCAGCGCGAGGCGCCGAGCACCCGGGCGTTGTCGATCAGGTTTCGATCCACCTCGCGGGAACCGGTGAAGGCGTTGAAGAAGACCGCGAAGAACACGAGGATGAACACCGTCGCGATCTTCGACGAAAGACCGAGCCCGAACCAGATCACGAACAACGCGGCGAGCACGATGCGCGGGAGTGCGTTGGCCGCCTTGATGAACGGCGCCAGCACTTCGGCGAGGTACCGGCTGCGTCCCAGCACCACACCACAGAGGACACCGGCGATCGCGCCGAGCACGAACCCGAACACGGCCTCCTCGACGGTCACCAGGATCTGGTACCAGATCGAACCGAAGTCCGTGCCCACGGTGAACCACTCGACGAGCCGCTCCCAGATCTTCGACGGCATCGAGTAGAAGAACGGGTCGATCCAGAAGCGGCCGGCGAGTTCCCAGCTGCCCAGCCACACGACGAGAATCGCCAGGCGCAGCAGCCACACGTTGCGCTTGCGCCGCCCGGCCGACTTCCTGGCACTGGCGAGAATGTCCTCTTCGGACTCCAGAACGGGCACCGCGGGTGCCGGGGTTGTCTCAAGCGACACCGTTCGCTCCCTTCTGGCGGGCCTTGTCGACCTCGCCGCGCAACGATTCCCAGATGTCGGAGTAGATCGAACGGAATTCCTCGGTCAGCCGCAGTTCCTCGACCTTGCGCGGCCGCTGCAGCGGCACGTCGAAGACGTCCTTCACCGTCGCGGGGCTCGTGGTGAGCACAACGACCTTGTCGGCGAGCGCGATGGCCTCGTCCAGATCGTGCGTCACGAAGATGACGGCCGCCCCGGAACCCGACCACAGGCGCAGCAGCTCGTCCTGCATCAGCGCACGGGTCTGCACGTCGAGCGCCGAGAATGGCTCGTCCATCAGCATGATCTTGGGCTTCGTGACCAACGTCTGCGCGAGCGCGACGCGCTTGCGCATGCCGCCGGAAAGCTGGTGCGGGTAGTACTTCTCGAAGCCGGACAGGCCGACGCGGCCGATCCAGTCACGCGCGGCAGCGCGAGCCTCCTCTTTGGACGCTCCGCGGAACCGCGGGCCCGAGGCGACGTTGTCGAGCACCGAGCGCCACGGCATCACGGCGTCGGTCTGGAACATGTAGCCGACGCCGTCGGGGATGGTCGTGACGTCGGTTCCGTTCACGCGCACCCGGCCGGCGGAGGCGGGTTGCAGGCCCGAGACCAGCGACAGCGTGGTCGACTTGCCGCAGCCCGTCGGGCCGACGACAGCGACGAATTCGCCTTGCCGGACGGTCATCGTGAGGTCGCGGACAGCGGTGTGGACGGATCCGGAACCGCTGGGGAACCTCTTGGTCGCACGTTCGAGTTCGATCAATGGCGGGGCCATCGTGGGTGACTCCTTCGTCACGGTGGGGACTGCGACGGAGGTTAAGAGCGCATCAAGACGGCGTGAAGCTTGTCGCCGTTTCGCGTGCGCTCTGCTCGTTCTCCACGTTTTGCTCATTTAGCGCACGGCTCTGAGCTGGGGGTATGTTGCCTGGCATGCCGAAGTGGGCGTTGTTCGAACGTATGCGGTTCACCCGACAGGTGTTGCTGCTGCAAATCGGTGTCGTGGTGCTCGTGGTGGGCCTCGGCGTCGCGCTCGTCAGCTGGCTGCTGCGCTCGACGCTGACCGAACAGTACGGGTTGCGTGCGCTGGCGATCGCGAAATCGGTGGCCGCCGACCCCGTGGTCATCGAGGGAGCGGCGGCGCGAAAACAGGGCGGCCCGCTGGAGCAACGCGTGCAGGCCGTGACGAAGGCGAACGGCGCGTTGTTCGTGGTGATCACCGACGACCACGAGATCCGGCTCGCGCATCCGACTCCGAGTGAGGTGGGCCGAAGGGTCAGCACACCGGCCGAAGCGCTGTCCGGCCAGGACGTCGTGAGCGCGGTGCAGAGGGGCACACTGGGCCTTTCCGTGCGCAGCAAAACGCCGATCTGGCAGGGCAACCGCGTGGTCGGCGAGGTGAGTGTCGGCTTCGAGGTCGCGAACCTGACCGGCGACTTCAACCGGCAGCTGGTGATCACACTCGGCTTCGCCGCGGGCGCACTGCTGCTGGGCGCCGGTGCCTCAGCGCTGCTCAACCGGCGGCTGCGACGGATGACGCACGGACTCGAGCCCCACGAGCTGACCGAGTTGCTCTACGAACGCGAAGCCGTGCTGCACGGGATCGGCGAGGGAGTGCTGGCCGTCGACGGAGCTCAGCGGGTGTCGGTGCGCAACGACGAAGCCGAGCGGCTGCTCGGAATCGACCTGCCGGTGGGCACGCGGGTCGAGGAACTGGAGCTGTCGCCACGGGTGCGCAAGGCCGTCGAGGACGGCCGGCCGGTGGACAACCTCCTTGCGGTGGCGGGAAATCGCGTGCTAGTCATGAACTCACGCGCCGTGCGGCGGGACGAACGACCTCTGGGTACCGTGCTCACGTTCCGCGATCGCACCGACCTCGACACGCTCAGCCGCGAGCTCGACGCAATCCGCTCCCTGTCCGACGGCCTGCGCGCACAGCGCCACGAGTTCGCGAACCGGCTGCACACCTTGTCCGGGCTGCTGCAGCTCGGACACCACACCGAGGCGGAGGAGTACTTGCTGACACTCACCGAAACGACGTCCGCGCGTTCGTTGCCGTTGGGCGGCGACGCGGTGACAGACCCGTACCTGCAGGCGTTGCTGGTGGCGAAATCCGAGCAGGGGCTGGAAAAGGGTGTGGAACTGAAGCTCGCCGACGATTCGTTCGTACGAGGTTCGGTGACCGATCCCGTCGCGACGGCGACCGTGATCGGCAACCTCGTGGACAACGCGCTGCACGCCGCCCGGATGGGCCCGCGCCGGCCCGCCACGGTGGAAATCGGCCTGTTCGCCGACGGTACCGCGCTTCATGTGTCCGTTGTGGACAGTGGACCAGGCGTTCCCGGGCCATTGCGGGAGAAACTGTTCGACGAAGGCGTGTCGACGAAGCTGACGCCGGGGCACGGGCTGGGGCTCGCGCTCGCCCGCCAGGCCGCCCGGGCGCGGGGCGGCGACGTGTGGCTGGCCGGTCCCGGCGGGGAGTCGACCGGGGCGTTGTTCGTCGCCAAGCTGCCGGACCTGCTGGTGGAGGTTCCCGAATGATTCGCACGCTCATCGTCGACGACGACTTCCGCGTGGCGGGCGTGCACGCGGGGTTCGTGGCCGAGACGCCGGGCTTCGCCGTCGCCGGCACCGCGCACACCGCCGCAGAGGCCCGCGCCCGCGTACGGGAGCTGACTCCGGACCTCGTGCTGCTCGACATGTACCTGCCGGACGAGCCCGGCCTTACCCTGCTACCCGACCTCGCGACGGACACCATCGTGCTCTCGGCGGCCACGGACGGCGCGTCGGTGGCCGCCGCCATCCGCGCCGGGGCGCTCAACTACCTGATCAAGCCGTTCACCACACGACAACTGTCCGAACGGCTCACCGCGTACGCGCGGTACCGCGGCCAGATCCGCGCCGAACGCCCGCTCACGCAGGACGACGTCGACCGCGCCTACCGCACGCTCCACGACCAGGACCGCACGGCGCCGCCCAAGGGCCAGTCGAGCGCGACGGCCCGGCTGGTCTCCGAGCAGCTACGCAACTCCGGCTCGCCGCAGTCGGCCGCCGAGGTCGCGGGCGAGCTGGGTATGGCCCGCGCGACGGCCCAGCGCTACCTCACGGCGCTGGCCGATTCCGGTGCCGTCGAAATGCGCCTCCGCTACGGCGCCACCGGACGGCCTGAGCACGAGTACGTGTGGATCGGCTGACGTCAGCGGCGTCCCGACATGCGGTGCGCCAGCTCGATCCACGGCTTCCAGCGCGCGAGGTACTGGTCGAGTTCGGCGGCGGTCGCGGTTCTGGTCGCGGTCGTGTCCGAAGTGGTGTCCGTTCGGGCGACATCCTCGTCGGTAGATGGCGACGCCTTGTGCTCCGGCGCGGCCGGGCGTGCCGTCGTCGTCGGGCGGGTGGTTTCGTGGCGGACGACCGCAGGCTGGTGGTCGGGCACCGGCACGTACACGGTGACGGGCGCGGCCGGGGGCGCCGGTGCCGGCACGGCGGCTGGTGGCGGGGCGACGTTGTCTCCGGCCGGCGCGGCGACGGTGTCGGCGGACTCGGCCGGGCCGGCGAACACGCCGCCGGCGAGCCAGCCGAGCGCGAGCAAACCGGCACCGCCAAGGCAGGCGAGCCAGACGCGCGCCCGGCGGCGCGCGGTGCGCGAGCGCGCGGATGCGAGCTCGGCGGTGCTCGCCCTGTCGCCGCCGGTGGGGTTCACCACGGGGATCGGCTGCGTCTCCTCCGGACTGCGCCGCGCGCGCGGCAGGCTCGCCGCGACGATGCCCGTGCGGTCGAGCAGCTCATCGGCGAGCGAAGATGCACGTCGCTCGGCGGTGCGAAGCATCGAGGGGAACCTCCGGGTTACGGGCACACGATTGATTTCAGCATTCTTCTGCAGTTCCGGCTGGTTCGGCAGAAAAGCAACTCCATTGAGTGAAAGGCGTTCACGCCTTCCGTTCAGCCGCGGCCCATCCGCCTGAAGCCCATCCGCGTCAACGTTGCGAGCGGCCGCTGGTAGGCGGCGCCGAGCACGCGCGGGATGGCGTCGATGACGTACGCGTCCGGTCCGATGAGAATCCGCGCCGACCGCCGCTCGACGCCGCGAATGATCGTCTCGGCGGCTTTCTGCGGTGTGGTCATGGCAATTTTATCGAAGCCGGCCGCCGCGGCTTCCTGGTCGCCGTCGCGTCCGCCGCGCGCGTGGCGGGCGATGTTCGTCTTGATCCCGCCCGGGTGCACGCAGCTCACAGCCACCGGATGGCGCGCCGCGAGCATTTCTTCGCGCAACGCCTCGGTGAATCCGCGGACCGCGAACTTCGCCGCGTTGTACGCGCTCTGCGTGGGCACTCCGACGAATCCGAAGACGCTGGAAATGTTCACCAGATGCCCGTCGCCCGAAGCGATCAGGTGCGGCAGGAACGCTTTGGTGCCGTTGACGACGCCGCCGAGGTTCACGCCCATCAGCCAGTCGTAGTCTTCGAACGTCATGTCCTCCACGGTGGCGCCGAGTGCGACACCAGCGTTGTTGACCACGAGGTTGACCCGGCCGAACGTGGTGGCGACCTCGTCCGCGTGCGCGAGCACGGCGGCGCGGTCGGCGACGTCGAGGGCGTAGCCGCGCACGTCCACCCCCAGCGACTCGATGCCGGCGATCGTCTCGGCGAGCCCCTCGGCGTCCACATCGGACAGTGCGAGCCGCGCGCCGCGGGCCGCCAGCCCGAGTGCGAGCGCGCGGCCGATGCCCGAGCCCGCTCCGGTGATGACCGCGACCTTGTCGGTGAACTCCTTCATCGCCGCTCCCCTCCTCGCGTGCGCCAGATTCTGGATCCTATCGACGCCGAGGATTTCCGGGAGGACGAACGGGTACGTCGCGTCCTTCGGGCAAGCCACCGCGCGGCCGCGACGGGCGATGGCGGATGATGCGGCGTATGAACGAGCCCGTGCGCGACGTGCCCATCACCGGCGAACCGATCCGGCTCGGCCAGTTCCTCAAGCTGGCCGGCCTTGCCGAGGACGGCGCCGACGCGAAGGACCTCGTCGAGCGCGGCGAGGTCACGGTGAACGGCGAGGTCGAGACCCGCCGAGGGCGGCAGCTCTCCGACGGCGACGTGGTGGCCGTCGGTGCCGACCGCGGGCGAGTCGCACTGCAGCGCTGAGCCGGGCGCTAACCCACGCTCGTCAGCGGCTCCAGTCCGAGGCCGAGCGCCAGCGAGTCGAGCTCCCGCCGCAGCGCCGCGCTGAGCGGGACACCGAGGGCGCGGCACTGCTCCAGGTACTGCGCTTCGCGCCAGCCCGGGTAGCGGACCGGCTCGCCGCCTTCCCAGCCGAGCATGCTGCCGAAGAGCGCGCTCGCGGCACGGTAGAAGCCGTCGGCGCTGCGCAGCGTGGTCGGCGCGATGGCCAGCACGATCAGGCCCGTGTCGTTGTCGTGGTCGGCGACGCCGGACAGGACGCCCGCGAGCACGTCGACCAGCAGCGCGAAGCCGACGAAGCGGGGGTTTCGAGCGGCGTCGGCGACGTCGACGTCGAGCACGAACTCCGGGTACGCGCCGGCGGGCGCGGCCATGCCCAGCGGATGGCCGGGCGCGGCACCGGCCGCCATCACCATGCCGATCATGCCGTGGGGCAGCGCGCGGGCCGCGTGGTGCCCGACGCGGCCGATCGGCCCGACACCGCGCAGCGAAATCAAGCCGACGCCGAACCGGCCGGCGCGCGTGACGGCGCGGTCCATCGCGTCGCCCACTGCCCACAATCCCGGGCCACGGCGGTAGTCGATCAGCGCGGCGGCCCCGCGATCGGCGATCAGCAACGGTTCGGCGCGCGGTGCGACCTCGCCGCTTTTCAGCGAGGGCAAGTGAATTCGCGTCAGCTCGACGACGCCGGTTTCGGGCGCACCCGTGAGATCGCCGTGGCACAAGGCTTCCGCCGCCGCATGGGCGCGGTGTTCGGGAAAGTCGTGTGCGACGAAGATCCGGGCAACGAGCGTGACCAATTCTTCGACGGCCACCCGGGACCAGACCTGTTCCGGAATCGGTGTGTCGGCGGGAACTTCGGCGGGGCGGGTGGGGCGCAGCGAACGTGGTCTGAGGGGCACTTCAACGAGACTGCCCAAGGGGTTCCGGCGCCGTCAACGAACATGGCCCGACAGTGTGATGAAGGCTTCCGAAGATACGTACCCTGAAGTACATGTGCCGAAACATCACAACGCTGCGAGGCCTCGAGCCCGCCGCGACAGCCGAAGAGATCGAAGCGGCGGCGCGCCAGTACGTGCGCAAGGTGACGGGCGTGCAGTCGCTTTCGGACGCCACCCGGGAGCCGTTCGAGGAGGCCGTGGGGCAGATCGCGGAAATCACCACACGACTACTGGCGCAGCTGCCCCCACGGCGCCGGCCACCGGCGACCGTGCCCCCGCTGCGGCGGCCTGAGGTACGCGCCCGCATGGCGTCGAAGGAACTGAAGACGCCGTAGGCCCCGCCGCGGCGCCACGGGCAACGTCGCACTGCCATCCAAACCGCCACCTAAGCGGATCGTGTTTCGGTTACCTCGCCGCTTCTGCTAACGTAGCCGGAAGTGAAACGGATCGCGCTCCGATACAGGTTGCCGGGGTTGGCATGAGCGAAGGAAGTCCCATGACTGAGCGCAGAACAATGCGTACGGTGCGCTATTGCGAGTACGGCGAACCGGCGGACGTCCTGCGACTGGAGACCGTGCCGGTACCGGAGCCGCAAGCCGGTCGCGTCCGCATCGCCGTCCACGCGTGCGGGTTGGCCCCGGCGGACTGGGCGTATTGCCGGGGCTTGGCGCCCGGGCGACTGCCCCGGGGCATCGGACTGGAGGCGGCCGGGACCGTCGAGGCGATTGGCGAATCCGTCACGGACGTCGCCCTCGGCGATCGAGTGTTCGGCATGGTCGACTGGGCGGAGCACACCAGTGCGGGAGCCGCGGACTACGCGATCATGGAACACTGGTTCGCTGTCCCCGACGGCCTCGAGCTGACTCAGGCCGCGTCGCTGACCATGGCGTTCAGCGCGGCCCACCTGTTCCTCACACCACTGGACGTGTGCCCCGGGCGCACGATCCTGATCAACGGCGCCGGCACCACGACGGGCTACGCGGCCGTGCAGATCGCACTCCTGCGCGGCGCCAGGGTGATCGCGACCGCCGGCACCACCTACGCCGAACAGCTACAGGCCCTCGGAGCGGTGGTCACCCGCTACGGAGACGGCCTGGTCGACCGAGTCAGCGCGGTGGCGGAGGGGCCCGTCGATGGCGTCTTCGACACCGCCCCCGACAGCAGTGTCCTGCCCCAGCTCGTCCAGATCGCCGGCGGGGATGCCAAGCGCGTCATCACCGCATCCCACCCCGCCGAAGGCGCCAAGCTCGGTCTCATCTCCGCACTGGATCATCTCCCGCCGCAGGAAAAACGCTACGCCGCCATCCCGGAGTTCGCGCGACTCGCCGCCGAGGGCAGGTGCACCGTACCGATCGCCGCGACCTTCCCCCTGAAGGACTGGCGTACCGCCCTCGACCTCAGTCTCAGCGGGCACGCGCACGGGAAACCCCTGCTCCTGCCGGCCGAGGGCTGAGCCCCACGCGGAAACGCGGCAGGTCAAAGAGACCTTGCCCGCACGCGGTTCGAGGCGCTCCGGTCGGCGATTCACCACACAAAACAGACAACACCGCTGTCTGCCGGGTCATGCTGAGTGGCTCGCGGCGCCCGTTTGCTGCCGGAAGATGCGGGCGGGCGCCCTCGTTCCGGCAGTCTCCGGCCACCACCGGCAGTACGGGCGTGCGCTCCAACGCATCGAACAGGGCCGCAATGCGTTCCTCGATCGCTGGGTCGGCATCGCCAAGATTGCGTGAGGACAGCCGTACCCAACAGCCGACCGGGCACGGCGTCCGACCGGCTCCCACTGGCGACCCCTGACCGCCAGCCAGCCACAGCCGGCCCCAACCACCGGCGCCCACCAGCCGGTCACCAGCGCCTGGCGTCGCCGGTCCTACGCGCAGTGGAGGCGGCCGGGCCGCCGCGGGCGTCTCTCTCGCCTGCTGGTCGCCGCGGTGGCGGCGTCATCGACATCGATCATCCGAACGCCTCCCGCACCCGGACCAACCCGGTCACGTTCGCCCGAGTGCCGGCCACCGGCCGCGCAAGGACACCTCGCCGGAGGCCTTCAGCCCGAATACGCCTCGGGGGCGGTTTTGGCCCCGTTCCCCCCGGGGGACGGAAACAGCTTGTCGAGCGCGGCGAGTGTGTCGTCGTCGAGCGTCAACTCCAGCGCGCCCAGTGAGCTTTCCAGATGCTCGACGGTGCGAGGCCCGATGATCGGTCCGGTCACGCCCTCCTGTGCGAGCAGCCACGCCAGTCCGACGTGGGCCGGATCCTCACCGAGGTCGGCGCACAACTTCTCATACGCCTCGATTCTGTCGCGGTGGCGGGCGAGAAGGGCGGCGGTGAATCCCGAGTTGCTGCGGCCTGCGGTGCCCTCCCGTTGTTTGCGGAGCACTCCGCCGAGCAGGCCGCCGTGCAGTGGCGACCACGGCATCACGCCCAGCCCGTAGTGCCGGGCGGCAGGCAGCACCTCAAGTTCGATCCAGCGAACCAGCAGGTTGTAGAGCGATTGCTCGCTGACCAGACCCAGGAAATGCCGGGACCGGGCCGCCTCCTGGGCCTGGGCGAGATGCCAGCCGGCGAAGTTCGAAGAGCCGAAGTAGAGCACTTTCCCTTGCTGGCGCAGAACCGTGAACGCCTCCCAGATCTCCTCCCACGGCGTGTTCCGGTCGATGCGGTGCATCTGGTACAGGTCGATGTAGTCGGTGCGCAGCCGCTTCAGCGAAGCGTCGCACGCGCGACGGATGTTCAGCGCGGACAGGTAGCCGTCGTTGGGCCATGGGCCCATCGGGTGGTAGAGCTTCGTGCCCAGCACCGTCTTCTCGCGGCGTTCGCCACCGGTGGCGAACCAACGGCCGATGATCTGTTCGGTCACGCCGCTCTCGCCCGAACCGTCGGTCTTCAGGCCGTACAGGTTGGCGGTGTCGAAGAAGTTGATGCCGTGCTCATGCGCGCGGTCCATGATCACGTGGCTGTCCTGTTCGGACGTGTCCGCCCCGAAGTTGGCTGTGCCAAGCACGAGCCGGGATACCGACAGGCCGCTGCGGCCCAGATGGGTGTATTCCATGGTGTCGATCCTTTGGTTGCTCAGCGCGGTCGGCGGCGATCGAGGGGACGGCGATCGAGTGGGGCACCGAGGTCTTTGGCTGGGTCCGTTCGGGCCAGGTGCCGCGGCGGCCCCGTCCCGACTACCGCGCCGCGCAGACGAAGTTCCGGGCCTGGCTGGTGCTGCCGTGGCCGGTGTAGCGGGCAACGAGCGGGTAGGCGCACAGGGGCCGGGACAACGTGGCCCCAGTGGTCGGATCGCTCAGCGTCGCCGGAATGGACTGCGGGGCTTGTCCGTGTTCAACCCACCTCGCGACTGCAGCCACCGGGTCGTCCGGAGCCGGACCGGCCGCGCTGGCACAGTGCGCGGCGCCAGGAGCCAGGAACAGGCGGGCGAACGATTCCGTCCCGGCACGACCACCCATCGCCTGCTGGACATCGCGGTAGTAGTCGACCGTGCCCTGCGGCGGGATCAACTGGTCCGCGAGGCCGTGCCAGATCAGGATCTTGCCGCCGTCACGCTTGAAGGCACTCAGGTCCGGATCGTCGGTCGCGATGGTGGACGAGAACTCCAGGTTCGACTGCGCGAACAGCTTGTCGAACTGAGCGAAGGTGAGAGTTCGCCAATCCCAGTTCGGGTTCCGTTGCAACCACGTGCCCAGCCACCCAACGGGGAGTCCGAATGGTTCCGCGGTGGTGACCCCGTTGGTGGTGGTCGTACCCGCGATCATGGACGGCGAAGCACCGCGGGCGAGGCCGTACCACAGCGGTAGCCCCGCAGTGCCCTCCGGGCCCTGCCAGATCTTGTTCATCACGATCGCATCGGTGGGCGTGATGGTGCCACAGGGAGTGTGCACTCCGACCAGCTCGGCGGCGTTCCAGTGGCAGGACGCTGGATCACCGATGATGCCGTCGGTGACGCCGTCCTTGGCGTCACACGCTTTGATCACTGCGTCGGTGAACGCGTTCTCCTTGCAGGTGGGTAGGGCGTCGTGCATCCGTTCCATGACCAGAGCCGGCCAGATGGCGGCGGGAACCCAACTCGGCCAGTTGATCGCCGGGGAGCCCGAGACGATGCCGTTGTAGTCAGCGGGATACCGCTGGGCCTCCATCAAAGCTTCCCTCCCCCCTGTCGAGCACCCGTCGAAGTAGGAGTACTGGAGCTTGTTCGGATAGAAGAGCTGGGTCACCGCCTTGCCGGCGACGGTCATGTCGTGAATGCCGGTGGACGCGAAGTCCTCGATCAGCGGCTTGTTCAGCCGGCCGTTCGAGTCCAACGCCCAACTGCCGGACACCGCGTCACTCAACGGGACCCCGCAGTCGGTGGCCGCTGCCGCGTATCCGTTCTTGACGGTCTCCGACAGGCCCCGGCCGAAATTCAACCCCGTGGCATAGACTATGCCGCAGGAGAATCCACCGCCGCCGACACCCTGGAATCGCCCGTTCCAATTCGTGGGTAGCCACACCGCGATGTGAACGGGATTGCCCGCGGAATCGGTCTAGGTCAAATTCGCTGCACAAAAGCTGGGCAGCCCAGTGATCGGAGTCGTGGAGCCGGGCGGGAGGTAGCTACCAGTGGTGTCCAGGACCGCCGAATCAACTTTCAACCGCGGGACAGCCAGCCTGGACGTCAAATAATTGGCATCACACCGAGTCCGGGCAAAGGTGGGCACGCTCAACTGTGGACTGGCAGTGGCCACCACCGCAGTTGATGCCACCATCACGGCGGCCGTGGCCAGCGCGATCGATGCCCGCGTGAACCACGTTTTCCGGCCTGCTCGGCGGCGCACGTCACGGATATGTTCGACCATTAGAACTCCCCAGTACCAAACGGCATTCATGATCTTCATGGGTTCGGCGCCACCGGGATCACCGTAGGCAGACGGTGATGATTTCGGTGTAGTGGTGGCTGCGCCGAAGAAATGCGTCAGCAGCACGAGTCCCGCGGGTGGCGAGGTTAGGTAGTCGTGGAACGCAGGGGGAACCTGCGAGAGACGAAAAGCGTCGCGCGCCAACTATCCCTAGAGGTCGATGACGACCTTTCCGTGCACGTGCCGGCCCGCCTGAAGCTCGACCGCGGTACGGATCTCCTCGACCGGGTAGGTCGCCGCGATCGGCACCCGGAGCCGACCCTCCGCGACCAGGGTGGCGATCTCGTCGATCGCACCCGGGGCGGCATTGGCACCGTTCGCCGAGGTGATCCCGTCGACCTGGCCGGCGATGGTGGTGATGCGCTCGTCGGGAACGCCGAGCTCCCTTGCCGCGTGCACCGTGTCCGTTCCGTGCAGGTCCAGGGCCGCGGTGACGCCATCGGGGACCAGTGCGCGGACCCGCTCGACCAGACCGTCGCCATAGGTGACCGGTTCGGCCCCCAAGGCTCGCAGGGCATCGGCCGAGGCCGCCGACCCCGTCCCGATCACTCGGGCACCGGCCAGACGCGCGAGCTGGACGGCGAACACACCCACCCCGCCGCCCGCGCCGCCGATCAGCACCACGTCGCCCGGACCCGGCTTGACCACGGCCAGAGCCGCGGCCGCCGTGCAGCCGGCGATGGCCAGCGTGGCGGCGGTGCGATCATCGACGTCGTCAGGGGTGCGGTGCGCCTCGCCGCCCGCCGCGATGGTCCCCGCCACGTCCACGATGACGTGGTCGGCGACGGCGCGGGACATGGCGCCGCCGAACACCCGGTCGCCGACCGCGAACTCGCTCACCCCGTCACCGACCTGATCCACGACGCCGGCGTAGTCGGTGCCGAACCCGCACGGCAGGCTCAGGCCGAACCGAGCGGCCGTCTCCGCGTCGGAGGTCATGAACCAGTCCATCGGGTTCAGGCCGGCCGCGGTGACCCGCACGCGAATCTGCCCCGGGCCGGCCTGCGGCACGGGCACCTCACGAACGTGCAAGGTCTCCGGCCCGCCGAACGACTCGAACTGGACCGCCCGGCTCGTGGTCGCTGATGTGATGGTGCTCGCTTCCTTCATGTCCATCTGTCTCCGTGAGCGGCTCGTGAAACCCGAAACGGACTATGCTTCGGTTAGTCCCCACCCTAGCACAAGTGGAGCGTGATCCGCTTTGACTGCCGTCGAGAACCGTAGACCCCGTGCGGACGCGGCCCGCAACCGCGAGCAACTGCTGGCCGTGGCGACCCGCTTGTTCGCCACGGCCGCGGCCGAACCGTCGATGCGCGCGATCGCCAGCGCCGCCGGAGTCGGCATCGCCACCCTCTACCGGCACTTTCCCACCCGCGAATCACTGATCGACGCGGTCTACCAGGACCAGGTCTCGCGACTCACCACCGGTGCCCAAGAACTGCTCGCCCACCTCGACCCGCCCGTGGCCCTGCGCCGCTGGATGGACCTGTTCGGGGAGTGGATCGCCACCAAGAACGGCATGCTCGACACACTGCAGGCGATGATCGAATCGGGCGAGATCGCCCATGCCCACACCCGGACCGAGCTGCTCGCGGCCATCGACCACATCCTCGAAGCCGGCCGCACGAGCGCGGAACTTCGCGCCGACGTCCCCGCCGAAGACATCGCCGCCGCCCTCATCGGCATCTTCACCGTGGCCAGGCCACCTGAGCACGAAGCGATGGCGGCTCGCCTGCTGGACCTCCTGATGGACGGACTCCGGCCGTGCGGCGTCGGCCAATCCCAAGCCGGCTGAGTTCGGGGCCCACGAGACGACGGTGACCGTCGCTCAGCCGCAAGCGGCTCCGTTCACCGAGACGCTGGCCGGGGACGCGTCGCTGCCCGCGTGCGAGCGTCCGTCCTGAGTGGACGCTCCGCCGGCCTCGGGAACCGCTCGTGAGTGCCGGCGCCGCTTAGAACCGGCCGCAGCACTCACGAGTCCGTGTGCCCGGCCGGTCCAGGGGCGAAGCCCTCCGGGCGGGGCTTGGGGGTTGCACCCCCAGAGACACGGCGAGCGAGCCCGGTCGACGCACTCCGTCGACACAGCTCGCCCACTCGCTCGCGGAAGCGGAGGGATTTGAACCCCCGGTAGGTTTCACCCTACGGACGCTTTCAAGGCGTCTGCATTCGGCCGCTCTGCCACGCTTCCCTGTCGCTCAGGGTATCGCGCCGGTTGTCGACGTCGTCCAGGTGTTCGAGGACCCGGCCGAACACCGCGCCGACCACGGCCTGCTCCTCGGGGGACAGCAGGTCGATGAGGTGTTCGCGCGCGCCGCGCAGGTGCGTGGGCGCGGCTTCGTCGAGCAGTCGCTGCCCGTCGGCGGTGAGCTCGGTGATCACGCCGCGTTTGTCGTCGGGGTCCGGGCCGCGGCGCACGAGCCCGGCGTCCTCGAGTTTGGTGACCTGGTGCGAAAGGCGGCTTTTCGTGGAGCCCAGCTGGTAGGCGAGCTCCGACATCCGGGCCCGCTTGTCCGGGCTCACGTTCAGGCACACCAGGACTTCGTAGTCGGCGAGTGATACTCCGTGGCCGTCCGTCAGTTCGCGGTGCAACCGCTGCCGCAGCCGCAGTGAGGCGACGATGTAGGCCTGCCACGCGTCTCGCTCCACGCCGGTCAGCCACCGCACGGCCTGGTCTTGCGTCATTGCTGAAGCGTAGAGGCTGCCGATCACGATCGGGCGGCTGTAAAAGTTCCCCCGATGGAAAATTACGAAAAGGTTGAGACTCGACCCGAAGAAGCGCATTCTTCTTGTCAACGGGTGGGCTGATCGGGTATCAGGCGGGCCGCCGGGGTCCCGCCGAGACCGACCTCCCCTCCGGGAAGGCCAGGTGGTGGCATGGCAGGTAGTCCCAGCGGTTGACCGCCCGCTGTGTCCCCGCGGCCGGCACGGACCACGTACCGGATCGGTCGCGACTGTGAACAGCATGTGCGGGCATCCACGATGCGCTCGGCATTCTCTCGCGCATCCGGCGTCGATCTGGCTGTGTACTCTCCTCGCGGCCTCGGCACCGCGACGGCACAGCCGGGCGTCGGCCCGGCCGGTGGCCAACCGCCGCCAACAGAAGAACCTCGGTAGTACCCGGGTGCGGCTCTCAGCGCATGAGCCGCACCCGGGCTTGTGTCCGGCTCGCCCGTTACGCTTCCGGCGTGCGATTCGACGACGACGCGGGGCTGGACGCCTCCGAGGTCCAAGACCTGCGGGGCAGTGGCGGTGGCGGTGGCGGTGGCGGAGGCATCGGCGGCCGCGTTGCGATCGGTGGCGGCGGCATCGGGCTGGTGGGTCTGGTGATCTACTTCCTGGTCTCGCAGTTGGGTGGCGTGACCCTCGGGCCGAGCAGTGCGTCGAGCGGCGTCGGTCTGTCGGACGTCGGCTCGGGGCAGCAGCTGGAGAGCACGACACTCGCGCAGAAGTGCCGAACGGGCGCGGACGCGAACCGCGACCACGACTGCGCGATCGTGGCGATCATCAACTCCGTGCAGGACTACTGGTCGCAGGAGTTCGCGCGCTCGGGCCAGACCTACCGGAAGGCGCCGACGCGCTTCTTCACCGGGGGCGTGCGCACGGGATGCGGCAGCGCGACGTCGGACACCGGGCCGTTCTACTGCCCCGCCGACTCCGACGTGTACATCGACCTCTCGTTCTTCAACGAGCTCAAGACCCGCTTCGGTGCGCAGGGCGGGCTGTTCACGGAGGCGTACGTGCTCGCGCACGAGTACGGCCACCACGTGCAGAACCTCACCGGCACGTCGAAACGCGGCACCGGCACCGGGCCGACGTCGGGCTCGGTGCGGCTGGAGCTGCAGGCCGACTGCTACGCCGGCGTCTGGGCCAACCACGCATCCACGACTCCCACCGAGTCCGGCAAGCCGCTGATCCAGGACATCACGCAGGACGACGTCGCGAGTGCCCTCGACACGGCGTCACGCATCGGCGACGACTACATCCAGTCGAAGCTCGGGGGCGGCAGCGTGGATTCGTCCAGTTTCACGCACGGCACGTCGGCCCAGCGGGAGAAGTGGTTCAGCACCGGCTTCAGCACCGGCCAGCCCGCACGGTGCAACACGTTCAGCACCAGCGACCTCGGCTGATCCGGCGGTGGCTGCCCTGGTGCTTCGCTCCGCCTGATCCGTCGACGCGGCGTTCGGCGACGACCGCGTACCGCGGGATACAGTCGACGGCATGTACGCGATCACGATCCGCGAACCCGGTGGTCCCGACGTGCTCGAATGGACCGAGGTCCCCGATCCCAGCCCCGGTCGAGGTGAGGTCCTCCTCGACGTGGCCGCCAGCGCGGTGAACCGGGCCGATCTCCTTCAACGCCAAGGCAATTACCCGCCGCCACCCGGAGCGAGCAACATCCTCGGGCTCGAATGCTCGGGCACGATCGCCGAGCTCGGCGAGGGCGTCGAGGGCTGGGCGGTCGGCGACCAGGTGTGCGCGCTGCTGGCCGGCGGCGGCTACGCCCAGCGCGTGGTGGTCCCCGCCGGTCAGCTGCTGCCCGTGCCTGCCGAGATCGAGACGCTCACGGCCGCCGGGCTGCCGGAGGTCGCGTGCACGGTGTGGGCCAACGTCGTGATGCACGCGGAGCTCGCCGAAGGCCAGGTGCTTCTGGTGCACGGCGGCGCAGGTGGCATCGGCACCCATGCCATCCAGGTCGGTAAGGCGCTGGGCGCCACCGTCGCCGTCACCGCCGGTTCGCCGGAACGGCTGGAGCGCTGCCGCCAGCTCGGCGCGGACGTCACGATCAACTACAAGGAACAGGACTTCGTCGAGGTGCTGCGCGCCGAAACGAAGGGCGCCGACGTCATTCTCGACAACATGGGCGCGAAGTACCTCGGCCGCAACATCGACGCGCTCGCCACCGACGGACGGCTCGTGATCATCGGCATGCAAGGCGGAATCAAGGGCGAGCTGAACATCGCCAAGCTGCTCGGCAAGCGCGCGAGTGTGTTCGCCGCCGGCTTGCGGTTTCGCCCGCTGGAACAGAAAGCCGCGATCGTCGCCGACGTGCGCGATCGCCTGTGGCCGCTGGTCGAGCAGGGATCGGTGAAGCCGATCATCGGCCAGGTCGTGCCGATGGCCGAGGCCGCCGAAGCGCACCGCATGCTCGACGACGGCGAGATCTTCGGGAAGGTCCTGCTGGCCGCGAAGTCCTAGCCCGTCCCGGCCCGTCCTAACGGAGCTCTTCCAGCACCCGCACGAGCTGGTTGATCTCGAAGACGTTGGAGTAGTGCGCGAGCCCGATGCGCACTGCTCCACCGACTTCACCCACCCCGAGCGACGCGAAGACGCCGGCGGACCCGTCGTCGGCGAAGGCGCACAGCCCCTGCGAAGCGAGGTAGCCCGCGACTTCGGGTGCCTTCTTGCCCTGCACGGCGAACGCGAGCGCGGGGATGCGGCGCATCGCGTCGCCGATCACCATCACGTGCCGCAGTGACCGAAGTTCCGTGGACAGCTGCGCGAGCAGCCCGGCGTGGTAGGACTTCGCGGAACCGAGCGACGTGACGAGCCGTTCGCGGCGTGAGCCGGACGCGGCGTCGTCGAGGCCCGCGAGGTAGTCGATGGACGCGACGAGCCCCGCGAGCAGCGGGTACGCGTGCGGGCCGAGCTCCATGCGCGCGGCTCCGCGCGCGGCCGGGTCGAGCGAAACGGACGGAATGCGTTCGAGCAGCTCGGGATCGCGGAACACGAGGGCGCCCACCGACGGCCCGCCCCACGCCTGCGCCGACACGACCATGACGTCGGCGCCCAGCTCTTGCAGATCCAGCGGTACGAACGGCGCCGCGTACGTCGCGTCCACCACCACGAGCGCGCCGACGCGCTTGGCGAACTCGATGACCGTCGGCACGTCGGGGCGCGTGCCGACCGAACCGGACGCGAGCGTGATCGCAACGGCTTTCGTCCGCGCCGACACGAGGTTCTCGTACTGCCAGGCCGGCAGCTCGCACGTCTCGATGTCGATCTCGCCCCAGCGCACCACGGCGCCCACGCGCTTCGCGGCACGCTGCCACGGCGCGAGGTTCGCCTCTTCGTCGAGCCGCGAGACGACGACCTCGTCGCCGATCGTCCACCGCTCGGCCAGCGCGTCGACGAGCCTCCGCAGCATCACCGGCGCGCTCGGTCCGAGCGCCACGGCGGCCGGATCGGCGCCGACCAGATCGGCCACGGCCCGGCGGGCCGCGGTGACGATGCTCTCCGCGCGCTGAGAGGCCGGAAACGCTCCACCCGGCCCCGATACCGGGGCACGCATCGCCGTGGAAACGGCCGAGGCGACCTGTTCCGGGACCAGCATTCCGGTCGCGCCGTCGAAGTGAATCCAGCCGTCACCCAGCGCGGGGAACAATCCACGGATACGAGCGACGTCGAACGCCATGGTGACACCGTACGGACGTGCGGTTTCGCGGTTACCGCGGGGTTGGCTCCAAGGCAGGCCCGGTCGCTACGCTCGAGGGCAGACGCAAGCGACTCCTGACGGGGATGAAAGCACATGAGTGAGCCGAACCGCCGCGAACCGACCGACGCCGAGGCCCCACACGTGGTGGTCGTCGGCCCCGACGGAGTGCCGGTCGGCACCACGGCCGAATCCGCCGAGGAGGGTGTCGGCGACCTGGTCGAGGAACCGGCCAAGGTCATGCGTATCGGCACGATGATCAAGCAGCTGCTGGAAGAAGTCCGGGCGGCCCCGCTCGACGACGCGAGCCGCAACCGCGTGCGCGAGATCCACGAGACGTCGATGCGCGAGCTGCAGGAGGCGCTGGCGCCCGAGCTGCGCGACGAACTTGACCGGCTGGTCAGCCCGTTCACCGACGATTCGACGCCTTCGGACGCCGAGCTGCGGATCGCGCAGGCGCAGCTGGTGGGATGGCTGGAGGGCCTGTTCCACGGCATTCAGACGGCGCTGTTCGCACAGCAGATGGCCGCGCGGGTTCAGCTGGAACAGATGCGCCGCGGGTTGCCGGCGGGTCCGTCGGCGGCGATGTCCGGCGGCCCCGGCGCGGAAGGGCACGGGCCGGGGATCAGCGGAACGGGTCAGTACCTGTGATCCGCTGACCGAGCGGTCCCGCCACGGCGAGTCGCCGCGCGGGGGGACCGTTCGGGACAGCGCCTTTCCACGGCCTTCGGCCACAATTCGCCACGGCCTTCGGCCACAACCCACCACAGCGTTCGGCCACAGCGCGGTTCTTCACCCGCCCCATTGCAGCGCGCTGAAGAACTTCCGGATGTCGCCGATGAGCGCGTCCGGTTGTTCGAGTGCCGGGAAGTGGCCGCCCGCCGGCAGTTCGGACCAGTGGACGATGCGGTGGTTGCGTTCGGCGAGAAACCGCAACGGTAGCCCGATGTCGTCCGGGAACACGGCGACGCCCGTCGGCACGGTCGAGGGTGGCAGCGGCGCACCCCACGGGCCGTCCAGGGCGGCGTAGATGCGGGCCGACGAGCCGGCTGTGCGGGTGAACCAGTAGACCGAGACGTTGGTCAGCAGGTCGTCGCGGTCGATCAGGTCGTGGTCGGCGTGCGAGAACGACCGGAACTTCTCCGCGATCCACGCCAGCTGACCGGCGGGCGAGTCGGTGAGCCCGTACGCAAGCGTTTGCGGTTTGGTGGACTGGATCATCGCGTAGCCGACGCCCGTTTGCTGGAACATCCGCGACTTCTCCAGCGACCGCTCGGCCAGCGACCGCTCGGCGCCCGTCAGCCCGGCCAGGTCCGCTTCGGTCCGGGCGACGGCGGTGGGCACCATCGTCACGTGCGCGCCGAGCACCCGATCCGGGAACTGCACACCGAGTTCGCGCGAGATCAACGCACCCCAGTCACCGCCGTGGGTCCCGAAGCGCTCGTAGCCCAGCGCGGTCATCAGCGCCGCCCACGCCCGCGCCCCACGCGCCGGCCCCCAACCGCGGTCCCGCGCCGGACCGGAAAACCCGAACCCGGGAATCGACGGCACCACCACGTGAAACGCGACGCGCGGGTCCCCGCCGTACGCGCGCGGATCCGTCAGCGGCCCGATCACGTCGAGGAATTCCACCACCGACCCGGGCCACCCGTGGGTCAGCAGCAAGGGCACGGCCCCCTCCTCGGGAGACCGCACATGCAGGAAATGCACGCGGGTGCCGTCAACCTCGGTGGTGAACTGCGGAAACGCGTTGAGCCGTTCCTCGGCCGCCCGCCAATCGAACCGCAGCCGCCAGTGCTCGGCGAGATCACGGACTTCGTCCACCGGGATGCCCAGGTCCCAGCCGGCGTCGTCGGGTTGGTCGGGCCAGCGCGTGCGGACGAGCCGCGCGTGGAGGTCGTCGAGGTCTTCCTGAGGCACGTGGATTCGAAACGGCTTCATGGCCGCCACGGTAGAAAGGCTTGCGGACGGTGTCGGTCCTCGATTCAGTGTGCTTCCAGCACGTCGAGCACCCGGCCGGCGCCCCGACCGTCCACAGTGGATGCGGAGGCAGCGGACAACGAGGAGCGCACTCCGGTGTCGGCCAGCAACTCCGTGAGCACCGAAACCACCGAGGGGAAACGGGTTTCCAACGTCGCCGCCTCGCCGAGCCCGGCGGAAAGGCCGAGCTCGAGGGCGGCGTGGTAGCCGGGGGCCTGGTTGTCCACGAGCTGCAGTGCGGCCGTCGGAACACCGAGGCAGCACAGCTCCAGGAAGGTCACCCCGGCGGCGCTGATGGCGATGTCCGTGGAGACCAGCAGGTCGTGCAGGCCGGGGTTCGGCGCGGTGACGCGAACGGCCTGCCCACCGGACAAGGCAGGCACGGCGGGTTCACCGCGGACCAAGGCGTCCGCGGTGAAGGGCAGGCCCGTGGCAGCGAGGGCGCGCAACAGCAACTCGACCGTCGAGGACCACTCCGCTCCCCCGCCCAGCACGACGGTGACGTGCGGCGGCGAGCCGAAGACCCGGCCCGAGCGGCGGGCCCGCGCCCGTAGGACCACCTCGCGCAGGGCCGTGTAGGACACACCTCGCAACAGGACGTCCGAGCCGTCCGCGGGACGCGGGGCGGGGCTGAGGCCGGCGTCGACGACGACGTCGGCCGGGCGGCGGCCGAAGGTGTCGTCCTCAAGGGACACGAGCCGGGCGCCGGCGGCGTTGACCTGGTCGCGGACGTCGCCGAGACCGTAGTGATCGACGAGCACGGCGTCGAAACCCGCGGCCAGTGAGTCCCAAGGGGACACGGGCAGGCGCGCGACGGCGAGCTCGTCGAAGCGGGCGGCCAGCCAGTCGGCGTTGTCCGTGCGGCCGGCGAAGGCGACGTCCCAGCCCCGCGCCACGGCGCACTCCGCGTAGGCCACCACCCGTGCGATGTGGCCCGCCCCGATCGTCGGCGACGCGTCGGCGCGCAGCAGAAGCTTCACTGGCCGAGCTTCTTCTGCTCCACGTGCGCGTTCAGCGTCACCAGGTCCGGCCGCGAACGCAGGAGGGCAACGACCTCGCGCCACGACGCGGGCCGGTCGCCCAGCTCGTCGACCAGGCCGGAGATCAGTTGCCAGTCCTCTGCTGTGTCGAGCGTGACGCGAAGGTCGTCGGCGGGCGGGCTCACCACCACCCCGGTGCACGAGTACCGCAGCGGTTGCCGGTAGATCGCCGACGTCACGTGTTCGCGGTCCGGGCCCTCGGCCGAAGCGACCTGCTCGGCCAGCACCTCGGCGCGGACGAGTTCGGCGTCGAAGCCGCGGGGCAGCGTGCGGACGAGCGTGGTGCTCACGTAGTCGAGCATCGGCTCCGCACGCCAGACCGCGGCGACCCGGCCGATCAGGGCGGGGTCGAGCAGCGGGCAGTCGGCCGTCAGCCGGATCACCGCGTGGGCCGGGTGCTCTCGCAGCGCGAGGCCGAACCGCGACACGACGTCGTCGAGCGGACCGCGCACGACCAGCGCGCCGCAGCGCTCGGCCTCGAGCGCCACGGCATCGTCGTCGGCCGAGTCCGAAGTGGCCACCACGACCCGGTCGACGCCAGGCGCAGCGGCCGCGGCGCGCACGACCCAGCCGAGCACACTGCGCCCGCCCAGCGGCCGCAGCACCTTGCCCGGAAGCCGCGTGGACGAGGACCGGGCCTGGATCACGGCGTTGACGCCGAGGCCATCACGCATGGGTGACATGATGGCCTGCGGCAACGCGCCAGGATCCAGTACCCCAACCGCGGAGGTCGTCGATGTCCGAGCTGAACGGCTCAAGCATCCTGCTCACCGGCGGGACCGGCTCGTTCGGCAAGGCGTTCATCACCCACGCCCTCGCCGAGCTGAACCCCAGCCGGCTGGTCGTGCTCTCCCGCGACGAGCTGAAGCAGTACGAAGCCCGCCAGCTGTTCGGCGACGACCCGCGGCTGCGCTGGTTCATCGGCGACGTCCGCGACCGCCGCCGCCTCGAGCGAGCCATGCACGGCGTCGACTACGTGGTGCACGCCGCGGCGCTCAAGCAGGTAGACACCGCCGAGTACAACCCGTTCGAGTTCGTCCAGACCAATGTTATGGGCTCCCAGAACGTGATCGAGGCGGCGATCGACACCGGTGTGAAGAAGGTCGTCGCGCTGTCGACCGACAAGGCGTCGAGCCCGATCAACCTCTACGGCGCCACCAAGCTGTGCGCCGACCGCATGTTCATCAGCGGCAATCACTACGCGGCCGCGCATCCCACGCGGTTTTCCGTGGTGCGCTACGGCAACGTGATGGGCTCGCGCGGCAGCGTCATCCCGTTCTTCCGCAAGCTCGCCGCGCAGGGCGAGTCGCTGCCGATCACGCACAAGGACATGACGCGGTTCTGGATCACGTTGCCGCAGGCCGTGCGGTTCGTGGTCGACTCGTTCGACCAGATGCACGGCGGCGAGCTGTACGTGCCGCGGATCCCGAGCATGCGGCTCGTCGACCTCGCGCAGGCCATCGCGCCCGGTTCGCCGATGCACGAGGTCGGGGTGCGGCCGGGCGAGAAGCTGCACGAGGAAATGATCGCGCCCGACGACGCGCGCCGCACGTTGCAGCTGCCGGACCGCTACGTCGTACAGCCGCACCTCGCGGGGTGGGGTTACGAGCCGCCGACGGATGGCAAGCCGATGCCCGAAGGGTTCGCGTATCGGTCGGACACCAACGATTTGTGGCTCGAAGCCGACGAACTGCGCGAACTGGTCGAGCAGTATGGCTGAGCCATTTCTCCCGTACGGCCGCCAATCCGTCACCGACGAGGACATCGCGGCCGTCACCGAGGTCCTGCGCGGAGACTGGCTCACGACGGGTCCCGCCGTCACGCGCTTCGAAGCCGATCTTGCTCTGCAGACGGGTGGCGTGCCGGCTGTCGCGGTGACTTCGGGCACGGCTGCGCTGCACGTCGCGTATGCCGCTGCCGGCGTCGGTCCGGGTGACGAGGTCGTGACGTCGCCGATGACGTTCGTCGCCACCGCCTCCACTGCGGCGCTGCACGGCGCGAAAGTGCTGTTCGCCGACGTCGAACCCGACACCGGGAACCTTTCCGTCGACGCCGCCGCGGCTCTCGTGACCGACCGGACGAAGGTGCTCGCGGCCGTCGACTACGCCGGTCACCCCGCCGAACTGGACGCGCTGGCCGATATCGCGCACAACGCAAGTGCCCTGCTGCTGGAGGACGCGGCGCACTCCGTCGGCGGCGCCTGGCAAGGCCGTCCGGTCGGCTTGCTGGCGGACCTGACGACGTTCTCGTTCTTCCCCACGAAAAACCTGACCACGGCCGAAGGTGGCGCCGTCGTCACGGCGTCGCCCGAACTGCTGGGCCGCGCGCAGGCCTTTCGCAACCACGGCCTCGTGCGCGACAAGGCCCGACAGCGCCACCCGGACGAAGGCGGCTGGCACCAGGAAGTCCACGAGTTCGGCCTGAACTATCGGCTGCCGGACGTTCTGTGCGCCCTCGGCAGCAGCCAGCTCACCCGCTTGGGCGAGTTCAAGAAGCGCCGCGCCGAAATCCACGCGCGCTACAACGCTGCCCTCGCCGACGTCGACGGCGTGCTCACCCCGCCGTGCCGCCACGGCGCGGACCCCGTGTGGCACCTCTACCCGATGCGCGTCCTCGACGGCCGCCGGCGCGCGCTGTTCGACCACCTGCGGGGCCTGGGCATCGGGGTGCAGGTCAACTACCTTCCCGCCTACTGGCACCCGGTGTTCGAGGACCTCGGCTACCGCCGCGGCCTGTGCCCGAACGCCGAGGCGTACTACGAGCAGGAACTGTCGCTGCCGCTTTTCCCGACACTCACCGACTCTGACGTCGACCGGGTCATCGACGGCGTGCGGAGCTTCTTCGCGGCCTGATCACCACCCCGCACGACCACCGCGTGCCACACCAGCACCACGGGCAGCACGAGCAGCTCCAGCACCGTCGCTGCGCGGAAGACGGGGTGGGGCGCGCCGTTGCGGCGTGCCGAGATGAGGCGGGGCACGCCACCGGCCGCTGCGGTGGCGAGGATGAGCCGGGTGGTCGCCGCGCGGCTTTCCGGTCGGCGGATCGACCACCAGAGCGCGAGCCCGGCCGCGGTCCAGAAGGTGTTCACGAAGCGGTACTCGCTGTCGACGCTCGGCGCGGCCGGGGAGCCGCCCGGTACGCGTTCGGGGCCGCCGAGCATGCCCGTCAATCCACTCGCGACCGGAATCGCGCCGAGGCCGCCGAGAACCGCCAGCAACGCCTTGCGGGATTTCGCGCCTGCCATGCGGACGAGCCTAGATCAGGTCCCAGGTCAACGCGGTGCCCTTCGCCGCGTCCACGCGGAAGGTGCGGCCGAGGACGTTCGTGATCTCCGCCGGAGCCAATCCCCCGGCGGGGCGGATGGAACGGACGTTCGCCGCGGTCACTTCGTCGCCGGCCCGGACGTCTTCGACGACATACAGCGAGCGACGCAGGCGCAGGCCTTCCTTTTCGCTCTCGCGCGGGCCCACGACCGCGCGGCCGAGTGCCTCCCACGCGCGGTGGCTCTCGGTCACCAGCGCAGCCAGCTCCGAGGGCTCCAGTGAGAACTCGGAGTCGACGCCGCCATCGGCGCGGGCAAGGGTGATGTGCTTTTCGATGGCCACCGCGCCCAGCGCGACGGCGGCGAGCGGCGCGCCGATGCCCGGGGTGTGGTCGGAGAGCCCGACGAGGGTGCCGGTGATGCCCGCCAGCACCGGCAGGCCGCGCAGGTTGCTCTCCGAAGGCGAAGCCGGGTAGCTGGCCGTGCAGCCGAGGACCACGAGCTGGTCGTTGCCGGCGTCGCGGGCGGTCCGCACGGCCGCGTCGATTTCCGCGACGCTCGCCATGCCCGTCGAGATGATCAGCGGCTTGCCCGTGCGCGCGCAGAGCTCGATCAGCGGCAGGTCGACGATCTCCGACGACGCGATCTTGTACGCCGGCGCGCCGAGCGATTCCAGCAGCTCCACGGCCGTCGGGTCGAACGGGCTGGAGAAGATCTCCAGGCCTCGCGCGCGAGCCCGCTCGAACAAGGGCTCGTGCCATTCCCACGGCGTGTGGGCCTTCTCGTAGAGCTGGTAGAGATTTTCCCCGCCCCACAACGAATGCCCGTCGCCGATCCGGAAGGCCGGGCCGTCGACGTCGATGGTGATCGTGTCGGGCCGGTAAGTCTGCAGCTTCACCGCTTGCGCGCCGGCGTCGGCGATCGCGTCGACGATCGCGAGCGCTCGGTCGAGATCACCATTGTGGTTGCCGGACATCTCGGCGATCACGAACGGCGGACGGTCCGGGCCGAGCAGGTAGGCGCCGATGCGGACTTCGGACATGGGTGGTGTCCTCCCGGTGGTGCGCGTGCGGGTCATCGACGAGTCTTGCGCAGCCACCGGAAGCCGTCCTCGGCGGGCGCCGACTCCACGTAGCCCGAGCGCTCGAACAACGCCGCCGACGCCGCGTTGTCCTCGTGCACCGCGGCGAGGATCGCCCGCACTTCGTGACGCTGGAAAAGCATGTGCTCACCTGCGGCGAGCACCGCGCGCGACAGCCCACGACCACGGCTCTCCGGCGCCAGCGTGATGCTCACTTCCCACTCCCCCGGCTCGCCGCACCGGTCGAAGCGAACCGTGCCCACGGGCGCGGTGCCGTCGGAAACCACCAGCAGCAACCGCTCCGGAGAAGCCAGTACGCCACGCAACCACCGCAGGTGATCGGCCAACGCGATCACCTCGCCCGAGCGCGACGCCTGCCGCGTCCGCGGATCGTTGCGCCAGGCGAGCAACAGCTCGGCGTCGGCCTCCACCGCCTCGCGAGCCACCAGCGGGCTCACTGCGGGCTCACGGGGCGCTCACTGGGCGGTCGGCGCCAGGCGGTCGTCTTCGAGGCGGCGCAGGCGGTCCTCATAGCGGGCGATCCCGGCGAGACGGACGCGGATCTGCGCGTGCTGGCGCTGGATCTCCTCGATCAGCGAGCGCGCCTCGGCGATTTCCTTGGTGTCGGCGCGCGGCACCATCACCATCGACTCCCGCAGCGTCTCGAGCTGCGCTTCCTGCGCGGCGATGTGCGGGATGATCCGGTCGAGTTCGGCGCGCGTCCACAGCAGGTCGCCGCGGGCACCGGCCAGGGCGGACTCGGCGGAGTCGAGCCGGCGCCGGTGGTCGGCGGTGGCGTGTTCGAGCTCGTTGACCCGGTGGTTGAGGTCGCGAATGGTGTCACGCATCCGCTCGTCGATACGGAAGTCGATGAGCCGGGCGAAGCGGCTGATCAGTCCGGAACGGATCTTCTGGACGGCCATGGGGACGGTTCCTTCGGGATGGGAAATGCGGAGGTCAACGCAGCAGGACGGTGTCGCCGGTCCGGGTCCACGACTCCAGCAACCTGCCCTCGGCGGCGATCTGGTGTTCGGGACCCACGATGCACGAATCGCCGGCGGCGTGCTCCCACGACGTCTGGTTCGGGTTGTCGATGAACGAGAACCCGGTCAGGACCAGCTGCGCCTCGGGGAAGGACGTGTGTGCGATCCACGCGGCGAGCGTGCCGGTCGTCGACCACGTCGACTCGGTACGGGTGGGCAGGCCGAGCGCGTCGGACAGCGGCAGCACGACCTCGCGGTTGGACACCGGCACGAACCCGAGGTCGGCGGGCCACCAGCCCGGCAGCGCCTCCGGCTCCCAGTGCAGCCGCCCGGGCTCTACCAGCAGGTACAGGCGGTTGCGGTAGTTGCGGAAAACGTGTCGAGTGGCCCGTACGGCGCGGTTGAACACCACGGCGTGGACCTTGCTGCCCGTCGTCTCGAGGCCGTCGGGCTCATCGAGGACGAAGCCGTTGACCCGGATCACCAGGTCACAGTCGTCGACCGCCTTCGCCCGCGCCGGGTCCGGCGGCAGCGGCTGGTTCCCGACGACCGCGACGGAACGCGGGTCGGGACGGTCGGCGTACGCCGAGAGAAGGTCGACCATGAGGCTCGCCGCACCGAGAGCAGCAGTCATGTCGCAAGAAACTACCAGGACACACCTCGTGTCCGGTGCGGTATCGGCCGCGGGGCGCTCCGCCTGGGCCGGGGCATCCCGAGCATGGCGCGCCCGGTCGGTACCCTCGTCCACGTGCATGCCACCAGCACGGTTCACGTAGCCGACTCCCAGGTCTCGACACCGGTGCCGCCGGGATCGGACAGCAAGACGTTCGCGCGGGCCTTCGCCGACATCAAGGCCGGGTTCGCGGCCCGCGAGCTGTGGAGCCACCTCGGGTGGCAGGACATCAAGCAGCGGTACCGCCGGTCGGTCATCGGTCCGTTCTGGATCACGATCAGCCAGGCGGTCATCGCGCTGGGGCTCGGGCTGCTGTATTCACAGCTGTTTCACACGCCCATCGAGGTGTTCCTGCCCTATCTCTCCACCGGGTTCATCATCTGGGGCTTCATCCAGGGCTGCCTGTCCGAGGGCATGGAGACGTTCATCGCGAACGAGGGGATGATCAAGCAGCTCCCCGCGCCCCTGAGCGTGTACGTGCTGCGGACGGTGTGGCGGCAGACGCTGCTGCTGGCGCACAACATGATCGTGTACGTGGTGCTGCTGATCATCTTCTTCAGCGCCCTCGACGACAAGTACTCACTCGGCACGGAAAACGGCGCCTGCGTGCCCGACAAGTACTGCCACCCCGGCCTGAGCTGGAACATTTTCCTCGCCATCCCGGGCTTCATCCTGCTGGCCCTGACCGCGGGCTGGGCCGCGCTGCTGCTGGGCATCATCTCGACCCGGTTCCGCGACATCCCGCAGGTCATCAACTCGCTGATCCAGCTGCTGTTCTACGGCACCCCGATCGTCTGGCCGGTCGACCAGCTGCTGTCCGGCGGCACGCGGCAGGGCGTGTCGTGGGCACTGCCGTTCATCAAGGCGAACCCGCTCTACCACTACATGCAGGTGACCAGGGCACCACTGATCGGGCAGGCCGTGAGCTGGACGAGCTGGGTCGTGGTCGGGGTGATCACGGTCGTCGGCTGGATGCTCGCGCTCGTCGCCATGCGCAACTACCGCTCCCGCGTCTCGTATTGGGTGTGACACATGGTCAGCATTGACGTCCACAACGCGTTCGTCGACTTCCCGATCTTCGACGCGAAGACGCGGTCGATGAAAAAGCGCGTGCTCGGCAAGGTCGGGGGCAAGATCGGCACCGACCAGAAGGTGCCGATCATCGAGGCGCTGCACGACGTGTCCATCTCGCTGCGCGAGGGCGACCGCGTGGGCCTGGTCGGGCACAACGGCGCCGGCAAGTCCACGCTGCTGCGCCTGCTCGCCGGGATCTACGAGCCCACCCGCGGCTCGTCCCGCATCACCGGACGCATCGCGCCGGTGTTCGACCTCGGCATCGGCATGGACCCGGAGATCTCCGGCGTCGAGAACATCATCATCCGCGGTCTCTTCCTCGGCATGACCACCAAGGAAATGGAGAAGCGGGTCGACGACATCGCCGAGTTCACCGAGCTCGGCGACTACCTGCAGATGCCGCTGCGCACCTACTCCACCGGCATGCGGGTTCGTCTCGCGCTCGGCGTCGTCACCTCGATCGACCCCGAGATCCTGATCCTCGACGAAGGCATCGGCGCCGTCGACGCCGCCTTCCTCAACAAGGCCCGCGACCGGCTCAAGGATCTCGTACGTCGCTCCGGCATCCTCGTGTTCGCCAACCACTCCGACGAGTTCCTCATGGAGCTGTGCGACACGGCCATCTGGATGGACGAGGGCCACGTGAAACAGCAGGGCTCCCTGCGGGAGGTGCTCACCGCGTACAAGGGTCGTGACCCGTACGAGAACATGAGCCAGGAAGGCCTCGAACGCCTCGGCATCGAACCCGCGACGGTCAAGAACGGCGGCGCGTGATGACCAGCGAGACGCAGCAGCTGCCGGAGGGCGCTGTCGTCGCCGTGGTGGTCACGCGCCACCGCCGTGAGCTGCTCGCGGACTCGCTGAAGATCATCGCCGCGCAGACGCGGCCCGTCGACCACCTCGTGGTGGTGGACAACGGACCAGACCAATCGGCGCGCGAAGTCGTGGCGGCCTACCCACTACCGTCCACCTACCTGCCTTCGCACCGGAACCTCGGCGGTGCGGGCGGGTTCGCGCTCGGCATGCTCCACGCGCTGGCGCTGGGCGCCGAATGGGTGTGGCTCGCCGACGACGACGGGCGGCCCGCCGACGAGAACGTGCTGCAAATCCTCTTGGAGGAGGCCCAAACGCGCGGCCTGGCGGAGGTTTCGCCGGTGGTGGCGAACATCAATTCGCCTGCCAAGCTCGCGTTCCCACTGAGGCGCGGGCTCACGTGGAAACGCTCGTCGGCCGAATTGGGCACGGACTTCCTGCCCGGCATCGCCTCGCTCATGAACGGCGCACTGTTCCGGGCGTCCACTTTGGACGTGACGGGTGTGCCGGACCTGCGCCTGTTCTTCCGCGGCGACGAGGTGGAGCTGCACCGCAGGCTCGTGCGCTCGGGCCTGCCGTTCGGCACGTCGCTGCGCACGACCTACTTGCACCCCGACGGCTCCGACGAGTTCAAGCCGATGCTGGGTGGGAAGTTCCACGCGCAGGACCCGGAAAACGAGGTCAAGCGCTACTACACCTACCGCAATCGCGGCTACCTGTTGTCGCAGCCGGGCATGCGCAAGATCGGAGCGCTGGAAGTCGTGCGTTTCGGGCTGTACTTCGTCGGCGTGAAGCGCGATCCGAAGGCGTTCCTGCAGTGGCTGAGGCTCGTACGCCAGGGCCGCGCGGAGAAGTTCTACCGCTACTGACGCCGAGCACAGTCCCGTTTCGCGCTACTCACCGAGGACGGGCGGCGCGGCGCGCAGGTCGCCGCCGTAGTCCGAGTCTTCGTCGACGTGGGTGAAGAAGCGGTCGCCTTCGTCGTCCTCTTCGTAGCGGGCGGCCCCGCCCATCCCCATGCGGGCGGGTGCGCCGGACATACCACCAGTGCCCATACCACCACTGCCCATACCGCCGCCGGAGCCGAGGTCGCCCGAGACGCCCTCGCCGGGGCCGAAGCTGCCACCGCGGCCGAACTTCGACTGGTGCTCCTCGTCGGCGCCGAAGCCACCCATGCCCCCGCCACCCATCGGCATGCCACCCATGGGCATGCTCCCCGAGGTGGACGACGGGTTCGCGCCACCCGCCTGCTGGTGCGCGGCCGCGGGCGTGACGCCGGCGGACGACGTGGCGGCATTCGGGTCGGGCAGGTGCCCGGAACCGGTGACCTGGCTCGGCCCGGACAAGTCGTGCCCGCCGGTGCTCGCGCCGGACCCGGCGTGGCCGCCGGTCACTGCCGCACCGGCCGTGCCGTGGTGGTCGGGAGACGCTGCGGGCAGCACACCCGGTGCCGAACCATGCGACGCCGACGCGAACTTCGGCGGCTCGGCGAACGCCGGCTGCTGCGAAGCGGCGGCGTGCAGCGACTGGTCGTAGGTGGCCATCGTCTGCGCGGCCTGCTCGTGGGCCGTCTGGCTCTCCTGCTGCTTGCGCAGCGACTTGTCGACCGAGTCGCTCAGGTCAAACGGGCCTGCTTCGGTCCAGTGCTTGAACTCGTCGCTCCAGTCGAACGGAACCGGCTCGGGCATCGAGTTGCGGGCCGTCTGCGCCGCGGTGCCCTGCTCGTCGACACTGGTCGCGGCGAGCTTCGCGTTCTGCGCCGTCGCGTCGGCCCACTTGCCGAGGGTCTCGAAGTACGCGTGAGCGCTGGTGGCGGCGTCGCCTTCCCACGCGCCGGCGGACTTGGCGACGGCGGCGTTGAGCTGCGTCGCGAAGTCCTCGAACGCCTTCTGGACCTCGGTGTAGGCCGCGGCGACGTCGGCCACCTGGCGAGGGTCGAGGTTCGTGGTCACGAACTGCACCAGCTGCTCGTGGCTGTGGCCGAGGTAGTCGGCGTCGGATGGTGCCAGTGCCAGCGCGTGCGGTGTCGCTTCGGGCGAGGTGGTCATGCGAGGTCTCCTGCCCGGCGCGCGCCGTGCACGTCGTTGGCCGATTCTTCGGCGCCGCGATACTTGCCGCCGGCCTGGGCGAGCGCTTCGTCGGCCTGCTGGAGCAGGTCGCGGAACTGGCCGAGCACCGAGCGCACGGACTCGGGCGTCGCCGCCGCGGACTTGAAGTCGTGAGCGGCCACGGCGTGCCCGTACGGGTGGCTGCCGAGCTGCGGCGGCTGGTCCAGCGCCACGGTCGACCCGGTGAGGTGGTCGACGCGCGCGACCATGTCCGACAGCGCCTTGCGCAGCCCCTCCAGCGCCTCCGGCGACACGCTGAAGCGGCCCGACTTGGCGGCCGTCACGAGTTTCGCCGTCTCCGCCGAAGCGGCGGCGACGGCCTTGGGGTCAAGGCCGGCCACCTGTGCCGGGTCCGCTGTGGTCATGATCGGGAGTCTACCGGCGGAAGCCGTCGCGGTCAGGCGTTTGCCGGTACCTGTGCGGACAGCTGCTGCGCGAGCCTGCTGTTGTCGGCCGGCGCGTAGGTGAGCCACCGCTGGCCGTCGTCGGCGACCCGGGTGCTGAGCAGGTACCGGCCGGCCTCGGTGTCGAACCACACCAGCGGCTGCTGGCCGCCGACCCCGCTTGCCCCACCGGCCCCGACGACGCTGAACTGCCCGACCCGGAGCCGGGGCTTCTCGAAGATGCGCTCGACGGCGCGGGCCTGGGGGTCCCGCGGCGCACTGGCGCGCGCGAACGGGTCGTACGCGTCGCCGCGGCGGGGCTGCTTCGGCGCGCGCGTGATCGTGACGGACGTGCCGGGCCCTGGCGTGGCGGGCGGGATCAGGTCGACGACCGCGGGCACGAGCCCGGTCGGGCGGACGTGGTCGAACACGAACATGCCGTCGACGTGGCGGACGAGCACGGCGTGGTCGCCCGTGGAACTCACCCTGGCGAACAGCGGGCCGTCTTCCAGCTGTGCGGCGGCCGAGATGGCGAGGTGCCCGTGGGCGAACGTGCCGAGCGCCTGCTCCAGGTCGTCGTCGAGGTAGCCGCGGCGGCTCACCAGGCCGCGGCCTTCGAGGTCGCGGGACACGGCGTCGCGGATCCGGCGGCGCTCCTCACCGGTGATGCCGATGTGCGGCACCACGAACGGAACCGGCGGACGGCCGAGGTTCTGCTGCTCCAGCAGCAGGTCGACCGCGGCGGGTGACAGCGTGAACGAGTACGGCATCAGCCATCCCTAGGTCGGGTCTGCGCGTCGAAACGCTAGCCGACGCGGGGTCCGGCCCGCAGCCCGACCGGTGATCCGCTGGGTTCTGTGGCGCTCCGCTGTGCGCGAACTTCCTTGCCGCCGGTGATCGCGCGCTGGTCCGATGGACGCATGGCCGATCCGAAACCCGTTCTCGTGCTTCACCTCGCCTCCGGCGGCGAGCCGTTACTGTTCCCGCTCGCGGCCGACAACTCCGCCGCCGTACGGGAAATGATCCCCGACCTGCTCAGGAACAGCAGTGTCCATTCGGTACAGACGCGCGATGGTTACCCGCTCACCGTGAACTTCGGGCACGTCGCCGCCGCCTACGTGGACGACCTGAGCCGAAAGGGAAAATTCGGCTTGTCCGCTTAGCGCCGGGCCAGCTCCAGCAGGCCGTCGCGGATCGCGGGGCGGCTCGCGGCCACGAGCAGGAACGTGGCCTCGCGGACCAGCCGGCCCGCGTGCTCGCCCGCGAGCACGGCACGGCTGCCGGTAGCGGCCGTGAGGGCGCCGGCGCTGCGGTACGCGAGCTCGGCCGCCGCGGCGCGGGCGGCGGGTAGCGATGGTGGATCGGTCAGGCCCGCGTCGAGCCGGACGCGGATCTGCGCCTGCTCGGCCCGCAGCGACGCGGTCAACTCGGCCCGGCCGAGGTCGTCGAGCAGGCGCGCGCAGCGCTCCGCAAGACCGAGCGGCGCGCAGCCGTTCAGCCGGGTCGCGAGCGTCCGGCCGGCCACGAACTCGGCGCGCGGAATTTCGGACAGCACCCGTTCGGAAGGCACGAAATAGCCGTCGAAGCCGAGGCGCACCGTCGCCGAGCCCTGCACGGCCATCAGCCGCAACGGCGTCACGTCGAGCCCAGGGCCGGCAGCCGGGACCACGACCGTGCTGACCACCGTGTCGTCGGGCGTGCGGCCAGCCAGCATCAGGACGTCGGTCGAACCCCAGCCGCTCACGAAGGGCGCCTCGCCGTCGAACCGCCACCCACCGGCGACGCGGCGGGCGCGCGTGCGCGGCGGCGTCGGGATCACCCCGCCGTAGGCCACGCTGGCTCGCACGGCGCCCTTGACGAGGTCGGCCAGGTAGGCCTCCCGCAGCGCCGACGCCGAACCCGCGAGAGCCGCGACGAGCCCGTGGTGCTGCAGCCAGGTGAACGCCGTGCTCAAGCAACCGCCGGCGAGCGTTTCGACGACGCCGACCAGCTCGCTGAGCCCGGCACCGAACCCGCCGGTGTCGACGGGCGCGGCCACGCCGTAGAGCCCGGCCTCGGCCAGCGCGTCGAAGTGCGACAGCGGGACCTCGCCCCGGCGGTCGACCTCCGCCGCGGCGGGGAACAGCACGTCATCGGCGAGGGCCCGCGCACGGGCGACGAGGTTCGGCACGGTCCAAGGCTAGCCAGAAAGGGGCCGCCACGAACACCTCGCGGCGGCCCCGGCAAGCGGATCAGGACGTGGTGACCTCGACCTGAGTGGGACCGGGTTCCTCGCCAGGGCCGACCGACGTGGGCGCGGTCGTCGCGACCGCGTCGTCCGGTGTCGTCACCGGGCGGTGGTTC
>DASZNR010000196.1:0-74609 GCA_035551175.1 Amycolatopsis sp.
GCGAAGGAGCGACAGCAGTTCGGCAAGCCGATCGCGGACTTCCAAGGGCTCCAGTTCCTGCTGGCCGACATGGGCATGAAGGTCGAGGCCGCCCGCCAGCTCACCTATGCCGCGGCCGGCCGCTCCGAGCGGGGCGACGACGACCTGACGTTCTTCGGCGCGGCGGCCAAGTGCTTCGCCTCCGACGTCGCCATGGAGGTCACCACCAACGCCGTGCAGGTGCTCGGCGGCTACGGCGACACCCGCGACTACCCCGTCGAGCGGATGATGCGCGACGCGAAGATCACCCAGATCTACGAGGGCACGAACCAGATCCAACGGCTGCTGATCGCCAAGGCCGCCTATGCCGCGGGCGGTGCGGCATGAGCCGGGCCCTCGAGGGTGTCCGCGTGGTCGAGCTCTGCGAGGTCATGCAGGGCCCGCTGGCCGGACAGGCCCTCGGCGACCTCGGTGCCGACGTCATCAAGGTCGAACGAGGCCCACGCGGCGACGCGATGCGGACCCTCGACCGGGCAGCCGTGGAGGCGGGGAAGGTTTCGGCGTACTTCGTGGCGTTGAACCGCAACAAGCGCAGCATCGTCCTGAACCTGAAATCGCCCGCAGGGATGGACATCTTGCACCGGTTGCTCGCCGACGCCGATGTGCTGGTGCACAACTACCGGCCGCGCGCAGTGGCCAAGCTCGGTCTGTCCTATGAGGACATCGCCGAACGCTATCCGCGGCTGGTGTACGCCGGCGCGTCCGGCTACGGCGACACGGGCCCACTGGCGCACAAACCGGGCCAGGACATGCTGGCCCAGTCCGTGAGCGGGCTCGCCCGTGCGGTTGGCAACCCGGAGCTGGGTTCCTACCTCAACCCCACCGCACAGGTGGACTACGCCTCGGGCATGAGTCTGGTTCAGGGCATCCTGGCGGCCTTGCTGGAACGCGAGCGCAGTGGACGCGGCCAGGAGGTGCGCGTCAACCTGCTCGACACCGCCGTCACCATGCAGATGATGGAGGCTGCCGCTCACACGATGTACGCGCAGGAACTGAACTGGGTCACCCAGTGGTACAGCGGAACCTTCCCCACCACGGACGGCGTCATCACCGTGCTCGGCCTGTTCCGGGAGAACGCGGTTCGGCTGATCTGCGGTGCACTGGGGATCCCGGATCTCAGCCTGCGCCCGGAACTGGCCACCACCGATCTGCAGGCCCGCAACAAGAAACTGGCCAACGACGTGTTCGCCCCGATCGTCGCCGGGCTGACCACCCAGCAGGCATTGGACCGGTTCGAGGAGGCCGACCTGCTGTGCGCGCCGCAGCTCACCCTGGCCGAAGCGCTGCGGCACCCGCAGCTCGCAGCCAACGGTCTGCTGGTCGACGTCGACGTCGCCGGCGGGGGTCGCGCGCGTGTCGTCGGTTACCCGGTGCACCTGTCCCGCAGCCCCGGTGAGGTGCGCGGCGAGGTCCCGCGGCTGGGACAGCACACGGGCGACGTCCTCGCCGACCTCGGCTTAACCCGCGACCAGATCGACGACCTCGTCCGAGCGGGCGTGGCCGGCACCGACCGGGCGTTGCGCGCCGAGGCGTACGCCCAGAACTATGTCTGACACCGCACCATGTCTGACACCGTGAAGAGGAGATCCGTGATGACCGCCGGACAGGAGATCGTCGCCGCCCGCGCCCGCATGCTCGCCCGCGTGGAGCACACTGTCGCGGCGGGTTTGCCCGGACTGCCACACTATGCCGCCGTGGACACGGGGGAGTGGACGAATTCCGTCGACGGTGACTGGACGGGCGGGCATTTCGTCGGGCAACTGTGGCTCGCGGCGCGCCACGACGACCGTCACCACGGCGACGCCCGCACTTACTCGGCCCGCCTCGACGGCCGCGAGGACTCACCCACAATCTTCCGTGGCTTCTTGTTCCGTTACGGCGCCGCGCTCGGTGGGCTCCTCCTCGACGACACGACCGCCTGGGACCGGGCCGAACGCGGGGCACGCGGTCTGGCCGGCTCGTTCAACCCCGCCGCGGGAATCATGCCGCTCGGCACCGCGGCGGAAGAGGCGCACAGCGTCGGGGACACCGAGACGAGCATCGACGCCGTCGGCGCGGTGTCCGCGCTGCTGTCCGCGATCGCCGACCGCACCGGAGATGACGCGATGCGTGAGATCGCCGTTTCGCACGCCCGCCGTCACATCGAGATCTGCGTGCGCAAGGACGGGTCGGTCTGTCAGTCCGGCTCGATCGACCCGGCACTCGGCGTGGTCGTTCGCCGGTACAGCCACAAGGGCTACTCCCCGTCGAGCACCTGGGCGCGTGCTCAGGCGTGGGCCATGCTCGCGTTCACGATGTCCGCGCACTGGCTTCCGCGGCACCCGGAATTCCTCGAGACCGCCGTCACCGTCGCGGACTGGTTGGCCGCCCACGTCCCCGAAGACCTCATCGCCTACTGGGACTTCGACGATCCTTCGATTCCGGACACCCTCAAGGACACCTCGGCCACGGCGATCGCCGCCGCGTCGTTGCTCAAACTCGCCGCACTCGTCCCCAGCGGCGACCGTTACCGTGAGCTGGCGCGGCGCACCGTCGACGCACTGATCAGCCGGCATCTTCGCCCCGTACCCGGGCTGCCCGAAGAGATCGGCGTGCTGGGCTCGGGCTGCTACAACAAACTCGTCGGCCTGGCCACGGACAACGAGCTGGTCAGGGGCGATTACTACCTCACCGAAGCCCTCGCCGTCCTGGGCGGCGATCTCGACCCGCTGGCCGTGTGACGGGACGGCGATCGAGATGGTTCACATCCAGGTTCGCGTTGGGGTTTCCGTGAGCCCGCCGGCGACGGCTGCGGCCCGGCTGCTGACCGCGACGGATCGGCCGACAGCGGTCGTCCCGCACCCACCCGGCGAATCGCTCTCCCCGCAGGCCCACACCGCACCATTCACCTGTGCCGCGGGTTATCCGCTCCCCGGAGAGCTGGACGCGGACCTGGCGTCCGGTGTGTGTGGAGCAGCCTCGTCGATCCACTGGGAAAGCTGATCGAACTGGCACATGCCGGGCAGAAGTCCGATCAACGGGGCGAACGGGAAGTTCTGTGCCACCTCGACATCGAGCGTCCGGTCGTCATCGCCGATCGGTGGGTTCACCGCTTCTTTCTTGCGCATCCGTGTTGACTTGAGCCCGGTGTCGCAGCACCAGCCCGCCGGCCCCGATGCAGCCGACGACGACCAGTGCGCCGAAGGCGACGAACGTGGTGTCGAGGCCCCACTGCGCCTCGGCGAGGCCGGCGAGCACGGTCGGTGCGCTCACCGAAAGGTAGGCGAAGATGAAAAACGCCCTGATCGCACGCGATCGTTCGGACTCACCGGCATGCTCGTTGACGATGCGGAGGCCGGACAGGAAGGACAAACCGAAGCCCGAACCGGTCAGCACAGCGGCGGCGAAGAACAGCGGCGCGATTGCCAGCGCGACGGAGATGATGCCCGCTGACACGCCCACGACCAACGTCGCGCAGCCCACCACACCCGCGACGTGGTTGTCCCACCTGCGGCAGAGAACTTGGACGAGTCCCGCCGGCACCTGCACGACCGCGATGATGAGAGACGCCACGGCCCGGTCGTCCGTCCCGAGCATCCTGGCGGTGAGCTCCACTCCGAGTGCCAGGTAGAACCCGGTGACAGCCCAGCTGGCGACCGCGAGCACGGACGCCGTGCGGAGTGCACGGCGAGCGCGTGGTGACAGCCGCCGTTCTGTGGCGCCCGGACTCGGTGTGGGGCCGGGCCACGCCGGTGCGCCGGGCACCGTCACCAGTGCCACCGCGACCGCGATGGCCGCGGCGAGCAGCACCAAGTACGGCGTGACCAAGGGAGCCGTCGCCCACTGCACGAGCGCGCCGGACACCGCGGCTCCCAGTCCGATGCCGCCGGCGGTTGCTGCGCTCGCCGCCGCGGCAGCCCGTCCGGTGTCGCCACGGGGATGGAGTGTGGTCAACGCGGTCGCCGCGGAGGCGTTGACCAAGCCGGTTCCCAGGCCTTGAAGTACGCGGGCCGAGTCCAGCAGCCACAGCGACTGGACCGTGGAGAAGATCACGGCGCTGAGCCCGACCGCCGCGAGCGCCGCGAGCAGCAAAAGCCGAGGGTGCCTTCTGTGGATCGTCGGCCCGCCGGCCAGAGCGGCGATGACTCCGACGGCGTAGCACGCATACACGAGCGCGGCCGATACCGGGCTGATGTGCCAGCGTTGCTGGTACAGCCCGTACAGCGGAGAAGGGACGCTACTCGCGGCGACTACCACCAGCGTGGTCATCACCACGATGACGAATCCGTGCCGGGGAACGCGGGCAACGGCGCGTTGCGAACGGATGTCGTGGCTGTGGGTCACGGCGATTGTCACGTCCTTCCGGCACGAGGAACCTCGGCCTGGCTCGCTCGAAGCCTGTCCGGGCACCCGGCCGACAAGAGATCAGGTGTGGCGATCGTGGGCAGCACTGCCCGCCAAAGTGGGACTCGGCATTCCGGCGAACTGCCACAAAACTAAACTGTACGATCAGTACAGTTCAGCGCCAAGCGCGAGTGGCTGAGGCCACAGGGCAACTGCGGCCGAGCCGGTGCGCGGGTCGAGCGGACTGACGGTGTGCGATCCGGTCCTCGTGAGTGGCACCGGTCGGTCAGGATGGCCCGGAGAAGACGTGGGTGCACGGTACTGGCGCCGGGGAACCTGGTAGCCGCGGCTACTCGCAACGTGGGACGGCTGAAGCAGTCCGAACGTCTACTTCGGACTGATGTGCGGTCCGGCGGGCAACACCTCTGCTCGCCGGTCGCGAAAACCTGCTCCGGAGATGGAAAGACGAGAGTGGAATCCGTCCGGCCCCGCCGGCGCACGGCGAGGCCGGACGGGGGTCATTCGGCCGGCAGGACGATGGTCTTGAGACTGTCCGGGCTCTCGTCGGCGCGCAGCGCGGCCTCCACGGCCGCCAGACCGAAGCGGGCGGTCACCAGCTCGTCCAGGCGCACTCGCCCGGATTCCACCAGCCCAGCGGCGGTGGGCCAGGTGCCCGTGTAGCGGAACACCCCGGTGATCACCAGCTCGCGGTTCTGAATCAGCGGGATGGGCAGCGCGATCTCGTCGGCACCCATGCCGACCAGTACCACGGTGCCGGCACCACGCACTGCATTGAGCCCGCTGATCAGCGCGGGGGTGGCGCCGGAGGCGTCGATGAACGCGTCCACCGCCAGGCCGCCGACGTCTTCGGCGAGCGGGTCCACGACGCGGGTGGCGCCGAAGCGCGACACGATTTCGCGCCGCTCGGGCACCGGGTCGGACACGATCACCTCGGTGGCCCCGAACGCGCGCGCGGTCTGCGCGGTGATCACCCCGATCGGCCCGGCACCGGCGATCAGGACTCGCGAGCCGGCCGTCACCTTCGCCTTCCGGCAGGCCCAGATCCCGACCGACAACGGCTCGAACAACGCCGCGGCTTCATCGGACACCGAATCCGGTACCGCGTGGGCGAAGTCGTCCTGGATGGTCACGTATTCACAGAACGCGCCGTCGATCGGCGGGGTGGCGTAGAACCGCATCTCGGGGCACAGGTTGTACCGGCCCGCCTTGCACTGGGCGCACACGCGGCACGGTCGTTGCGGCTCGATCGCCACCCGCCGGCCGATTCGCGCCGGGTCGACCCCGGCACCGACGGCCACGATCGTGCCGGCCGCCTCGTGCCCGAGAACCAGCGGGGAGTCCACCACGAAATCGCCGATCCGGCCCTCGCGGTAGTAGTGCACGTCCGAACCGCACACGCCGACGGCGGATACCTTGATCAGTACTTCGTCGGCGGCCACGGCCGGGACCGGGCGTTGTTCGAGCACAATGGACCCGGCACCCGTCAGCACGCTGGCGCGCATGGTTTCCGGTATCGCCGTGCCGGTCATGGCAGCACCTTCCTCGAACCCGCGCCGGTCAGCCGACGAACCGCAGACAGACCGGAGTGGGCACCTCGGTCGTGGACACCAGAGTGAGGCTCGGTTCCGCCTCGTCGAAGGTGAACAGCAGCACGGTGTCGCTGTCCTGGTTGCCCACGAACAGATGGGCGTCGTCAGGGGTCAGAACGAAGTCGCGCGGCTCCCGGCCGCGCGTCGGCTCGGTGAGCTTCAGCTGTACCTTCGCGCCGTCGAAGGCGAACACGGCGATGCTGTCGTGCCCACGATTGGACACCAGCACCGAACGGCCGGACGCCGACACCCGGATCGCGCTGGTCTGGTTGTGCCCCGAAAAGTCCTCGGGGAGCGTGGACACCAGCTGGGTCTCGATGAAACGGTCACCGCTACGGCGGAGCACCGCCAGCGTGCTGTCCAGTTCGTTGAGCAGGAACAGGTGCTCGCCGTCCGGATGGAAGGCCAGGTGCCGGGGCCCCGCGCCGGGCGCGCAGGTGATGCGCGCGTCCTGGCGCTCGGTCAGGTGGCCGTCCTCGCCGAGCCGGTAGACCAGCACCGCGTCCAGGCCGAGGTCGGGGACCAGCAGCTCACCGGTGACCGGATCGAAGAGAATCTGGTGCGCGTGCGGGCCGGTCTGGCGCACGGGGTGCACGCTGGAGCCTTCGTGCTGCACGTGCTCGACCAGTTCACCCAGCTGCCCGCCCGGTTCCCGGCGGAACACCGAGACCGACCCGGTGCGGTAGTTGGCCACCAGGACGAACCGTTCGGCCGGGTCCAGGTCCAGGTGTGCCGGCTCCACCCCGCGGGAGGACGCGGTGTTGAGCAGGGTGAGCGCCCCGGATTCCGGGTCTCGCGCGTAGGCGGCCACTCCGCCGCCGGGCTGGTCCTCGAACTCGACGGTTTCCACCACCGCGTAGAGGAAGCGGCCATCGGCCGTGGTGCTCACCCACGACGGGTTCCGCACCTCGGCGGTCACCGTCAGGCCGGTGATTCCGTCGGTGCCGCAGGACGCGCCGAGGATCCCGGTCGCGTGTCCGTCCACATGGGGCAGTTTCTCGGTGTAGGTCCCGATGACCAGTGAGCGTGCTGCGCTCATGCGCTCCTTCTCCTGTACGTGCGGTGCTTTGCGCCGGTCATTCGACCGTCAGGCCGACTTCGTGGGCGATCTCGGTCAGGTGGGCCAACGCGATCCGGTACTCGTCCTCGAACCCGGGGGTGGCTTCCACGTTGCCGTGGTAGGCGCCGTGATCGTCACGCGTGCCACGGGAAACCCCCGGAATGTCCTCGAATTCGAGGGAGATGACGCCGTCGAAGGCGGTGTCCTTCAGTGCCTGCATGAGGTGGGTCCAGTTGATCTTGCCCATGCCCGGTCGCCAGTGGACGTTGGTTTCGCCGTCGTTGTCGGAGAAGTGACAGTGAAGGATGTGGGGCGCGAGCCGGTAGACGGCGATGTGGGGCAGGTCGCCGACGGGGAAGAGGTGACTGGGGTCGAGGTTGATGCCGAGCGCGGGGGAGTCGACGGCTTCGATGAGCCGGAGCAGGCCTTCGGTGTTGGCGCCGTAGCGGAACGGGTGGGGTTCGAGGCTGTAGCGGATCCCACCGTCCTCGGCCGCCTGCGCGCACGCGCGCAGCGCCGCGACGTAATCCGCCCAGTTGCGCTTCCAGTCCAAATCGGACGGTACGGCGCGGGAGAAGGTCTGCATGTGCGGGCGATCCATCAGTGCCGGATGTTCCAGCGCGAACGGGTAGTGCACCACGGTGTTGATGATCGGCGAACCCAGCGCCACCGTCTTCTCGACGCCACGCTTGAACAGATCCACCGCGGCCTGCCGCCGGTCCGCGTCGGGGCTGGCCAGCTCCGGTGTCTTCACGACGAACTGGGACAGCACCATGCCCTCGTTATCGAGAACCTGCCGCAGCTCGCGCACGGTGCGATCGGTGTAGTACTCGGTGAAACTGACCTCGTCCCAGGCGATCAGCTCGGTGGCGCGGAACCCCGCGCGCCCGATGCGGCGGATCGCCGAGTCGTAGGGCTCATCCCACTTCCACGGCCAGATCGATGCTCCGAATCGCACGTCACGTACCTCCTCGTGCCACCGGGCGGTGGCCTGGACCAATGGTGAACAGTCCAATAGTGAACGCTTGGCTACAGTTGAAACGTAGCACATGATTTACATTTCGTGAAGACATCGAAACTGGAGGATCGGCCGATGTCCGTTACCCCGGAAACACATCTGCAGCTGGCTCTCGATCACACCGAGCCTGCCGCGGCCGAGCGTCTCGTCGAGTTGCTCGCTCCGACCCTGCACCGGGTCGAGGTCGGTACGCCGCTGGTGCTGGCCGCCGGACTGGGCATGGTGGCCCGTGTCCGCGCGCTGGCCGGGCCGTCGGCCACGGTGGTGGCCGATGTCAAGATCTGCGACGCCGGCGAGAAGATCGCCCGCAGTGCCGTGGCTGCCGGGGCCGACGAGCTCACCGTGGTCGCCGCCGCGATCGACGACGTCACGTGGCGCGGGGTGCTCCGCGCCGCGGCCGACCGTGACGGCGGCCCGGCCGCGGTCGTGCTCGACACCGTCGGCCCGGCCCTCGACCTGCCCGCGCTAGCCGGATTCCTCGCCACGGCAAAGGAAAACGGCATACCTGTGCAACTGTGCGTACATCGCCCTAAGACCTGCCCGCCCGGGTTCACGGAGCTGATCGAGCCGATCAACGCTCACCTGCCCGACCTCGCCTCGATCGCGGTGGCCGGCAGACTCGCCCCGGACGAGGCAGCTCCGGCGCTGACCGCCGGATTCACCACCCTGATCGTCGGTGGCGCGGTCGCCGACGCCGTGGAACCCGCCACCGTGTGGGCCGAATTCCGCCGCGAGGTCGCCCGCGTCCAGCCGAGTTGACGAGGACCAGCGCGGCGCCGGGAATTCACCGGATTCCCGGCGCCGCAGGAAATTCCGGCACATCGTCCCGCTCGATTCCGACGCCGCCGGGTCATCCAGGGGTTCGTCGGACTTGCGTGAGCGGGGACGCTTCGGAGCCGGGACCGGACCAGGATCGCTGGCCATTGGGGCGGTGGCGAGGTTCGGCGGACGCTCTGGCCGAGGTTCACGGCCAGAGCAGGTGGCGCCGGTCGGCGATCCGCTCGGAAACCGTGCGCAGGCGCCGGTTCTCGGCCGCGTCCGGTACGGCGACGGGCCGCAGTGCCGGAGCGAACACTTCCTCGAGGGCGGTCTGCTCGGCCGCGGCCCAGCCGAGCATCGCCGTCCCGACGGAGGTGGCGCACTCCGGGTCCGGCAGCGCGGCAGGCAGGCCGAGCGCGTCGGTCATCAGCTGGACCCAGCGTTCGTCCTGCACGAACCCACCGGTGAACACCACCTGCCCGGGCCGGCCGACCACTGACTCCACCGCGGCGGCCAGGTCCTGCACGGCGGCGGCAAGGCCGTCGAACACCGCTCGGGCCAGGTCCGCGGAACCGTGATGTGCGCCGAGGCCCAGGAAGGCCGCGCGGAGTTCTGAGCGCCACCACGGTGCCCGCTCGCCGTTCAGGTAGGGCACGAACAGCAGGTCCGGATCGGCGGGCGCGCCGAAAGCGGCGTCGACCAGTTCCGGAATGCTGCCGGCCAGACCGACCCGATCGCGCAGCCAGGTCACCAGGTTGCCGCCATTGCTGCCTGCGCCGCCGCTGACCCACAGCTGTTCGGAGATCGGGTAGCACCAGATGCGCTGTTGTGGGTCGGCCACGCGCGTGGCGACTGCGGCGCGCACCGCGACGCTGGTGCCGACCGTGCACGAGGCCACCCGTTCCCGGGCACCGGCGGCACCGAGCTGGCTCAGCGGCCCGTCCATCCCACCCGTGGCGACGGGTAGCCCCGCGGGCAAACCAAGTTCGGCCGCGACGGAGGACCGCAGCGGAGCCGATTCGGTCGCGCGGCGCACTTCGGGTAGGCGAGCCCCGGGCATGCCGAGCCGGCACAGGAGGGCGGCGTCCCATTGCCAGGAGCCGCTGTCGAACACTCCGGAGGACGCCGCGGTCATCGGATCAGTCCACAATGCACCGGTCAGCCAGGCGAACACCTCGTCCTTGACCCCGGCCAGTTGCCCGTCCCCTCGAAGGCCGTGCTCGGCCAGATAGCGCAGTTTCGCCGGCCAGTAGCTGAGGTCCGGAGGGCACAGCGTACGGGCATAGGCCTCGGCAAGGTCACCGGCGAGCTCGGGGTAGTACCCGGCCGCTCGAGTGTCCGACCACAGCAGCACTTCCGATCGCGCCGGCTTCACCGCCACCAGGCTGCTGGCGGTGCCGGAGGCGGAGATCGCCACCGGTCGCAGCCGCGGATCGGAGGCCAACGGCCGGAGCACGCCCCGCACCGCGGCCAGTACCTCGTCGAGGTCGTGGCTGGACGTTCCGTCCGCGGCGATGCGGGTGTTCAGGTCGACGGCCTGCTCGGCCGCCACTCGCAGGTTCCGGTCGTGTGCACGGGCGCGGACCCCGCTGGAGCTGATGTCCAGCGCCAGCACGACATCGATCATCGGGAGTCAATCCTGTCCGGGCACCAGATCTGTCCGGCCGGTCCACCGGTGCAGGTACTGCGCCAGCGCCCTGCTGAACACCCCGACCAGATCGAGGTCCGGATCGATCAGCCATTGCAGCTGGATACCGTCCATGGTCGCGAACAACGAACGCACCTCGGCCTCGATGAGCTCGTCGGCCAGCCACACGGTGTCGCCCGCGTCCCTGGCTTCCCGCAGGTGTTCGACCCCGGTCGCGACCACCTGGTCGTAGCGATTGCGCACGAACTGCCGAGCGGGGTGGTCGGGGTGGGTGGATTCGGCCGACAGGGTCAGGAACAGCTCGATCAGCCCGCGGTGCGCCTGGTTGTAGAGCACCGCGTCGCGCAGCCGCAGGAAGTAGTCCAGGCCGCGGACGTCCGGGGGGTTGCGGGCCTCCGCGTCGGCGTCCCAGTTCTCCAGCACGGCCGAAAGCAGGCCTTCCTTGCTGCCGAAGTGCCGGGTGAGCGCGGCCGGAGTGACGCCGACCTCCTCGGCGATCTGGCGCAGCGAACCGCTGACGAACCCGTAGGAGGCGAACACCCGGGAGGCGGATTCGATGATCTCCCGGCGCCGGCGGATCCCGTTCTGGTAAGGACCGCGCACCACCTTGGTGCCGGTCTCTTTCGCATCCACCATGATGTTCCCCGCTCTGTGCAGTACGGCAGCGCGTGCGACGACCTAAAAGTTATCACATACAAACTTTTGACGCACCCTTTTGTGGCCGTTATTCCACTTTCAGCCCAACCTCGTCGGCCAGTCCGGTGAGGAACGCCAGGGCCGTCTCGTACTCGCCGACGAACTCGTCGGTGGCGTCGGCATTGCCCTTGTACACCCCGGGGACGTCTTCCACCCCGCGCGAAACCCCTGGCACGTCTTCGAACTCCAGTGAGATGACGCCGTCGAATCCGGTGTCCTTCAGCGCTTGCATCAGGTGCGCCCAGTTGATCTTCCCCATGCCCGGTCGCCAGTGGACGTTGGTCTCACCGTCGTTGTCGGAGAAGTGGCAGTGCACCACGTGCGGGGCCAGCCGGTAGACGGCGATGTGCGGCAGGTCGCCGACCGGGAACAGGTGGCTGGGGTCGAGGTTCACGCCCAGCACGGGGGAATCCACGGCCTCGATCAGCCGCAACAGACCTTCGACGTTCGCGCCGTAGCGGAACGGGTGTGGCTCCAGGCTGTAGGTGAGGCCCGCCGCTCCCGCGTGCTCGCAACACTCGATCAGTGTCTGCACGTATTCCTCGTAGTTGCGCTTCCAGTCCAGGTCCGAGGGCACCGGCTGGGAGAAGGTCTGCACGTGCGGCCGGTCGGTGATGAACGGGAACTGAATCTCGAACGGCAGGTGGGTGACCGTGTTGATGATGCCCGCGCCGAGTTCGGCCGCGACTTCGACACCCTTCTTGAACATGTCCACCGCGGGACCGCGCACCGCCGGATCCGCACTGGCCATGCCCCGGTTGTCCACAATGAACTGGGACAGGACCATGTCGCGGTCGGCCAGCAGCTTGCGCAGTGACGCGATCGTGGCGGGCGTGTAGTACTCGTCCAGCACTGTGCGGTTCCACGCGATCAGTTCGGTCGCCCGGAATCCGGCGTCCGCGATCCGGGTGATACCCGTGTCGTACGGGGCGTCCCAGCGCCACGGCCACACTGATGCGCCGAACCTCATCGTCTTCGTCAACCCCTTTGTCGCGTCACATCCAGCCTGGGCCGCGACGGCCCGGCAAATGTGAACGTACAGCAACAGTACTTGGATGTAAACCTTTGATCGGGCACACTGGAGCCCGGCTGTGAAGAGTTGTCAGTCATTGATTGTTTTCGAGCAGTTACTTTACGATCGGGCGCGGCGGTCACCCCGCGCCCGATCACACCGTGCATCGACGAGGAGCAGCACAGTGCCAGATTCCCCATCGTCGGCCTTCAGTGAAGCCGTCGACGTCGTCATCGTCGGGAGCGGCCCGAACGGCGCGGCCTACGCCCGGGTGCTCACCGAAACCCGGCCGCGCACGCGGGTACTGGTCGTGGAGGCCGGGCCCGTCGTGACCGAGATCCCCGGCCTGCACATGGCCAACATCATCGACGATGACGAGCGCGAGCGCGCGCAGATCGCCTCGCAGGGGCCGAACCAGTACGCCTACGACCTCCCTGCGACCTCCGGCACCGCGCACAACGCCGATGCCACCCAGCGCAGCAAGGCGCTGGTCACCCGGCCCGGGCTGTTCTCGGTCGGCTCAGGGGACATCGACGGTGACGGTTTTCCGGCCGCGCAGGAGTCGAGCAACGTCGGGGGGATGGGCTCGCACTGGTTCGGTGCCTGTCCACGCCCCAGCGAGGCGGAGCGGATCCGCCTGATCGACGACGAGACACTCGAAGACGCTTACGCGATAGCCGAAGGGCTGCTGCGGGTGTCGGCCACGCAGTTCCTCGGCTCGAAGTTCGCCGAGCACGTCGAGCACGTGCTGGGCGATGTGCTGAACGTCGGCCGGGCACCCGGGCGCGAAGTGCAGCCGATGCCGATGGCGGTGACCCTGACCCCGCACGGCGTGCACCGCACCGGCCCCAACCTGATCTTCGACGATCTGCTCACCGGCGCCGACGAGAACTTCGAACTGCGCCCCGACACCCTGTGCGAACAAGTGCTGCTCCGCGACGGCAAGGTGACCGGCGTGCGGCTGCGGGACCGCGTCACTGAGCGGGAGTACGAGGTGCGGGCCGAGTACGTCGTCGTCGCCGGCGACTCCCTGCGCACCCCTCAGCTGCTGTTCGCCTCCGGCGTGCGCCCCGCGGCGCTCGGCCACTACCTCAACGAGCACCCCCAGGTCTCCATCATGGCCGAGGTCGACGGCCTCGGCGCGGACTCCGGGCACGACGACGAGGTCGGCAACTCTACCGCGATGTCCGACTCCCGCGCCGTCGCGGTGGCGGCCAGCGGCGTCACCTGGATCCCTTACGAGGCACCGCGATTCCCGTTCCACGGCATGCTGGCCCAGATCGACCCGGACACCGTGCCGCGTTCGGCCACCGACCGCGCCGAGCGCAAGCCGCTGATCTCGGTGCACTTCTTCGCCGCCCAGGAGCTGAGGTTCGAGAACTGGCTCGAATTCAGCGAGTCCGAAGTGGACTGGCTGGGCATGCCGGCCATGCGCATCCACCACACGCTCAGCGAGCAGGACCTGCACACCCTGGAAGAGGGCAAGCGCGAGGTGCTGCGGCTGAGCAATGTGCTGGGCAAGCCGGTCGACGGCGAGATCCCGTGGATCCTGCCCTCCGGGAGCTCGCTGCACTACCAGGGCACTGTGCGGATGGGCGCGGCCGACGACGGCACCAGCGTGTGCGATCCGTCCTGCCGGGTGTGGGGCACGGAGAACCTCTATGTCGCGGGCAACGGCGTGATCCCCACCTCGACCGCGTGCAATCCGACGTTGACCAGCGTGGCCCTGTCGGTGATCGGCGCCAGGGACATCGCCGCCCGGCTGGGCTGAAGCAAACTCGTGAGTGCGCATGCCGCTTCCAAGCGGCATGCGCACTCACGAGTATTCAGCCCTTGATCGCGCCGCCGAGCACTCCGCGGACGAAGTAGCGCTGAAGGCTGATCACCACGATCAGCGGGATCAGGATGGAGACCACGGTCGCCGACATCAGCTGCGCCTCGCCCTGGCCGGTCGCGGTGACGAGCCCGGCCACGTTGACCGTCAGCGGCTGCGGCACCGAGGTGCCGCCGAGGAAGATCAGCGGGGTCAGCAGGTCGTTCCAGGCCCACAGGAACTGCATGATGGCCAGCGAGGCCAGCACCGGTGCCGAGAGCGGCAGCACCAGCGAGATGAAGATGCGCAGATCCGAAGCGCCGTCGATGCGCGCGGACTCGAACAGCTCCTCCGGGATCGACGCGACGAACCCGCGCACGAGGAACACCCCGAACGGCACGGTGAAGCCGACCATGTACAGCCACATCGCCGGGATCGTGCCGTAGAGCTTGGTGACGTTGAAGAACTTCAGCAACGGCACCAGCGTCACCTGAGGCGGAGTGACCATCAGCGCGACCAGAGCCAGCGACAGAATGTTCCGGCCGGCGAAGCGCATGCGCGTCAGCGCGTACGCGCCGATGGCGGAGACGAGCGTGGTCAGCACGGTCGTCGGCACGGCGATGGCGAGTGAGGTGCCAAGGCTCTGCCCGAGCCCGATCACCTGCATGGCCTGCTGGTAGTTGTAGCCGGTGAACAGGGGGGTGATCAGCGCGTGCCACCAGCCCGATGCCGCGATGTCGTTCTGTGTGCGGAACGAGCCCACGAACAACCCCAGCACGGGCGTGAACCACACGACCATGAACGCCACGACGATGAGGTGCACGATCAGCCGGACCCAGCGCCGCCGGGCCCGGCCGACACCGGTCCGGGCGGCGCGGAGGCGAGGCAGCGCCGGGGACTCGCGCGAGGTGAGCGTGACAGCCATGTCACCGGCTCCTTTCCGCACGGAACTGGCGGATGTTGATGACCATGATCGGGATGGCCACGACCAGCAGCACCACCGCGATCGCGCTGGCGCGGCCGAGGTTCTGGCTGGAGAACAGCTCGAAATACATCTGGTTGGCCACGGTGTTGGTGTTGAAGTTTCCGTTGGTCATCACGTAGATGATGTCGAAGATCTTCAGCGCGAAGATCAGTTCGGTGGTGATCACGACCAGCACCGCACCGGTGATGTGCGGCAGGGTGACGGAGAAGAAGATCCGCCATTCCCCCGCCCCGTCCAGGCGGGCCGCCTCGACCAGCTCGCCGGGCACCGACTTGACCGCCGCGGACAGGATCAGCGCCGCGACTCCGAGACTGGACCACACCCCGACGAAGATCAGGCAGTAGTTGTTCACCGCGCCGGTCTGCAACCAGGCCAGCGGCTTGGTGCCAGGGATCAACGTCCACAGCGCGTTGAGCAGACCCGTCTGGTCCCGGCCGGCGGGCTGGTACTCGTAGATCTGCCGCCAAATGATCGAGCCCGCCGCGAACGAGATGGCTGTCGGCAGCACGACCAGCGTCATCGCGAAGCGCTCGTAGCGGACCCGGTCGAAGAGCACGGCCACGATCAGGGCCAGCAGCACGGTGCCGAGCGGGAACACGATTAGCCACAGCAGGTTGTTGCCCAGCACACCCCGCATCTGCCCGCCGAACGCCCAGGCGAAGTTGCCCAGCCCGAGCCAGGCGCTGCCCTGTGCGTTGCGGAAGGCCGACACGATCGTCTCGATCATCGGGTAGACCAGGATGACTCCCACGACCGCCAGCGGCACCAGCAGCCAGAACCACGGGCGGGCCAGCCGGGCGGGCCTGCCACCGAGCAGCCGCAGCATCCTGTCGCCGACACCCAGGAACAGGTAGACGACCAGCGGGATCGCCACTGCTCCGATCACGATCAGCGCGGGGACGCTGGTCATCACGGCATTCATCGCGCACCACCCGATGCCGTAGGGAGTCGCTGCTGTCTCGTGCTCATCGGCTTCCTACTGTCCGTTTTGCAGGTTCTGGATGTTCTGCAACACCGAATCAAGGCTCGAAGGGTTTTCGAGGTAGGACACGACGCCCTTGGCCGCCCCGGTCACCACTGCGGTCTTGGCCAGCAGAGCGGGACCCGCGGCGAGCTGGATGCCGGGTGCGAAGTAGGTCTTGGCGATGTTCTGCAGCGTCGGGTCGGAGTAGACCGAGGCCGGCACGTTCTTGTTCGCCACCGGCCAGTGATTCGCCGAGGCCAGCAGTGCTTGCGCCTGGTCGGAAGCCAGGTACTGCAGGAAAACGCGCGTCTCCGGCGAGTCCTTGAACGCGTAGGTGACCTCGGAAGAGTAGGTCTCGGTGTTGGCGTACTGCGGGTTGGACGCTGGGATCTGCATGGAGGCCAGATTCTTTCCCGGTTGCACGCCGGGGGCGGAACCGGCGATCAGGCCGCCGGTCCAGCTTCCCCAGATCACCGCCTGACAGGTCGGCGGGTTGGCCACCAGTCCGTTGGACCCGGTACCGGTGTTCTGGGAAAGCGAACCCTGCACGCCGCCGTTGACGTAGGAATCGTTGGTCGCGATGGCGCCGAACATCTGGAAGGCGTCCTTGACCTGAGGTGAGGTCCAGGGAAGCTTGCCCTCGCCCCACTGCTCGGTCAGGTCGGCGCCGTACTTCTTGGCGAACAGCGCCTCGATGAACAGCTCACCCGGGTACCCGTTGGAGGTGCCGCCGCCCTGTGCGTTGCACCAGGCCGTCTTGCCCTGCTTGCCCTGCTGTTCGGTCCAGTTCTGCACGTCCTGCCAGCTGGAGCCGGCTTTGGGTCCGCTGTAGGTCTGCGGGTTGTACCACAGCTCCATGTTGTTGAAGCCTTGGTAGACGCCGTAGATGTCGCCTCCGATGGAGGCGGTCTGGTTGACCGTCGGAGTGAAGTTGTTTCGCAGTTCGTCGCCCATGAAGCTGGAGAGGTTGAGCAGCTTGTGGGTCTCGGAATACTGTCGCATCACGCCGGGCGCGGTGGTCACCAGGTCCGGCGGGTTGTTCGCGGCCACGCGCGACTGCACGACGTTGAGGTTGTCGCCCGAGCCGGTGAAGTTGACCTGAACGCCGGTGGCTTCGGTGAACGGCTTGTAGAAGGCCTGCAGCAGCGCGGCCTCGGAGCCGCTGTTGTCCCCCATGATCGAGAGCGAGCCGGAAAGCTTCTGGTTGCCCATCAGTTTCTTGGCCTCGGCCTGCGCGGCGGCGACCAGTTTCGGGTCGAGGCTGGTACCGCCGCCCCCGGTTCCGGTACTGGCGGCCTGCTCCTGGCTGGCGCAACCGCTGAGGCCGAGCGCCGCGGCGAGAGAAACCGCGAGCACCATGGTCGTCGTCCGCTTCACGCGGGGGGATGAACATGACATGGCTACGTCAACTCCGATGTTGGTGGGACATGTTCACGGGGATTGCACGCGGGCAGACCGGTGTCGGGGTGGACCGTCGGCACGGAGCCGAATACGGCCTGGGCCGGCGCGCTGGAGGATCGCGTGCTCATCCCCTCCTCGCTGAGGTGTTCCAAGCTTGCAGGCGGGGAGCACGGAGCCCGTCGGCCAGCCTGTCCGGGTAGGCGCCGAGCGTAAAGTAATTAAGTGTCAACAGTCAATAGGTGACAACTGTTCGAGGCCGGCCGGGCACGGTCCGCGGCTCCGTCGCACGTCAAGACCCGTGGAGCCGCCGCCACCGGGTCGCCGAGGTTGTAGCTCGGTGGCGTGGTGATCGCCGTGCGTGTGCGAGCGGGCCGAGCCGATCATGAGGGCTGTGCCGAACGGGCCCGTTCCTTGGCCGGGTTCGCAGGCCGCGCGGCGGGGCCCGACCGCCGACGACGGAAATGATCGCAGCGCAGACGGGGAGAACACAGTGGACAGTGGGACCGGCCGGGCCGGGTGGCGTGGTCCAGGTACGACCACCGAAGGTTCTGTGAAGCGGGGCGTGCACGGCGGCGAGGGACGGACCGCGAACCGCTGCCGGCCCGTGTGCATGGTGCGGCGGCGATCCGCTTGGCCCGGACGGGTCCGGAGTGGACGCCGAGCCGTCGATTCATATGGCTGGTTCACAGGTTCACTACAGCCGGGACTCAAGGTGGGTCGGGATTCTCTCGGGCATGACGAACAAGCGAATCCGCAATGTCGTAGTCGCCGCCATGATGTCGTGCGCGGTTGTCGTGGTCGCCGCGTGTTCCAGCGCCGCGCCGTCCGCCACCTCACCCAGTGGCAGCACGGCACCGGTGTCTCGGAGCAACGGTGCACCCAACGCGCGCTCCGGACCGGCCGAGGGCGGCGCGACCGGCACGGCGAGCGCGACGTCTGCCTCCGGCTTCACCCTGACCACCTCGGGCGGACAGAAGATCACGGTCAAGGCCACGTCGGGCAAGGTGACCGATGGTGAGTCCGTGCTGGTACTGGGCATGGTCGACGGCACGACGATCACCGCGTCGCGCGTGGTCGAACACCCTGCGACGAGCACCTCGGGCGCGGCCGCGGTCGTGCCGTTCCAGAAGGGCTCGCCGAGCACGTCCAAGCAGGTCGGCCAGGTACCAGCCGACTACCAGGAAGGAGAAGGCACGATAGTCAGCGGCGCAACCGCGGATCAGGCGGCCGAAGCGGCACTGACGAGCTATCCGGGTGGGGTCGTCGATCGCGTGGTGCGGCTCGCCGACGGTGAATACGAGGTGCACAACATCGGGGTGAACTGGCCGCACCACGTCTTCGTGACGCAGAGCTTCACCGTCGCGGGTGCCTCGTAACCAGAATGACGCGGGACGTGGCCTGAGGTTCGTCCGAGGCGGTCCGTCGGTGACCTCGGTGGGGATGGCAGGCCGCGAGATCGGACGACCGGCGAAGCGAGCGTCCTGTGCCGCGTTGACGGCGATGCTGGGGATGACCTCTCCGCCCGCGAACGAGGATTCGCGGGCGGAGAAGGAAGAGGCCGAATCCGGAGGCGGAAGGGAGCTGGCTCCGTGAGATCGGGTCAGGTCTGCTCCCGCAGCCCGGCACTGAGGACGGCACTGCGCTTGAGCGACTCGAGCACTGTCGAGATCTCGTAGTGGTCGACGAACTGTGACCACTGCGATGCAGTCACGAGCTCGCGCAGAGCGGCTCGGTCGGCGGCCACCAGATCGACGACGAACGTGCAGTGCCCGGCGGACTCGATCGCCCAGCGGACCGCGGGCGCCCCGTGCAGTGCCCGGCCGAGTGCTTCGCTGGAGCTCGGGGCACTGTGAAGCCACACCAGCGCCTCCACGGGAAAGCCGAGAAGGGCCGGTTCGACGACAGCTCGGAGCACCACGAGACCTTCCGAGCGGAGCGCGTCCACCCGCCGCCGTGCCGTCGCCTCGGACACACCGCACAAACGGCCGAGCTCATCTGTTGTTCGCCGCCCGTTCTCGGCCAGCGCCTTGAGCAGCAGCCGATCGACCGCAGAAGGCGGTTCCCTCGTCGGATCGGCCCGGGGCGCGCGTTCGTGCTTGCTCGCTCGCAACGCCTCACGCTCGGCCGGCTCGAGCAGGTTCGGCAGCCACTCGTGAGCGCCACGAATGGGCCGCAGCGATGGGGTCGCGCTGGCCCGGACCAACCCGTTCACCGCTGGTAGCTCGTCAAGCAGCAGCGAGGCTGCTTGGTCATCAGTGATCCGCAGCTCCGCGACGACGTCTGCTTGCCCGGTGACGATGTAGGTGAAGATCGAGTCCGTTCGCCGGGCCAGCGCCCGGGCGACGGGTCGGGCGGTACCCGGGGTGCACTGCGCCTGCACCAACCACGAGGCGGCGCTCGGTGGCCAGATCGCAAGACCGGTCACGACGACGGCTCCCTCGTCAAGCAGGCGTGTCCCGCGCCGGGCGACGGTGCGCTCCGGGACATCGAGAATTGCCGCGATTCGCCGCCACGAGGCCCGGCCATCGATCTGCAGCGCCCCGACGATCCGACGGTCCAGGGGCGAAAGGGTCTCGTTCGGCGTCGGCATCAGCCATCAGCGTGGCCGATTTCGTCATTGGTGGCAAGGGTGTTGCGTTCGATCCCCGCCGTCACCGAATGTATGGCCAATCTCGAACGGCACGCTCGTTGTGCGAGCACGACGCGCCCGGTCAGTGGAGGTCAGAATGTCCGATGAACTCTGCGAGCTGACGGCAACGGAGCAATCGTCGCTCGTCCAGAAGCGCGAGGTATCCGCTGTGGAGCTGCTCGAAGCGCACCTGCGCCGGATCGACCGGCTCAATCCGGTGCTGAACGCGATCGTGACGCGGGACGACGAGGGAGCCCGTGCGTCGGCGCGCGAGGCGGACCGCATGCTCGCCGCGGGCGATCCGGTCGGGCCGCTGCACGGGCTGCCCGTCGCGCACAAGGACACCCATGAAACCGCCGGAATGCGGACCACATGGGGCTCTCCGCTACGTCGAGATTACGTCCCCAGGGATGACGAGCTCATCATCGCTCGCCTGCGCACGGCCGGGGCGATCCGCGTCGGCAAGACCAACGTGCCCGAGTGGGGCGCCGGCTCGCACACGTTCAATCCCGTCTTCGGACCGACCCGCAACCCGTGGGACACCAGCCGCAGTGCGGGCGGGTCGAGCGGCGGAGCTGCCGCGGCGCTCGCCACCGGCATGGTTGCGTTGGCGGAGGGCAGCGACATGGGCGGGTCGTTGCGCAACCCGGCGGCCTTCTGCAACGTCGTCGGATTTCGCCCGACTCCTGGCCGCGTTCCGACCGTCCCGGCCGCATTGCCGTGGCAGACGCTCGTCGTACAAGGCCCCATGGGCCGCACCGTCTCCGATGTCGCGCTGATGCTGTCGGCGATCGCCGGACCGGACCCACGGGCGCCCCTGTCGCGGCTCGATCCGGAGCCGGCCTGCCACTCGCGGGACGGCTTTCGCGGTCTCCGTGTGGCCTGGGCGCCCGACCTGGGCGGCAGGATACCTGTCGACCGCACGATCACCGAGGTACTGGCGCCCGCGGCAGACCTCGTCGAAGAGCTCGGCGGTGTGCTCGTGGACGCCTGCCCGGATCTGTCCGGCGCCGACGAGACATTCGACGTCCTGCGGGCCTGGCAGCAAGCAGTGCTGCTCGGCGACCTCGTTCGCGAACACCCGGAGCAGGTCAAGGAGACTGTTCGCTGGAACGTCGAACGCGGCTTCAGGTTGACCGGTGAAGACATCGGGCGGGCGGAGGTGGCGCACGGCCGGTTGCACCGGCAGGTGCTCGCCTTCTTCGACGAGGTCGACGTGCTCCTCGCGCCCACGACGCAGGTCTTGCCGTTCGACGTCGACCTGGAATACCCGGCAGAAGTCGACGGTCGGCCGATGAGCACCTATCTGGAGTGGATGCGCTCGTGCTCGTTGATCTCCGCGACCGGCTGCCCCGCGGTCAGCGTGCCCGGCGGATTCACTGCCGAGGGTCTCCCCGTCGGATTGCAAATCGTCGGCGCTCCCCATGCCGACCTTCAGGTGCTCGGAATTGCACAGGTCTGGGAGGAGAAAACCGGTCACCATACAAGGCGCCCGTCTTGTCTCTCGGACGACGACTTCCTTACTTGTTGAATTACCAGGATCGGAAAAACAACCACCACCGAATCGGTGTCGCGCGTCGATCAATGTGCCCACGGTGGACGGTGCGTTCGTCGTGTGCAGGGAGGCGGGCGTGGCCTGGCGCCGTGGTGCGGCGGCGTCGTGGTCGTCCGTCGGACCAGCCGGAACATACGAGTATTTGGACGCCGTGTCAAGGTTGACATCGTGTCTAACTCACTCTAATCTTCGTCGCTAACCGGAAGAGTTATTGGTCAGAGTTGGAGCTTCGCTGTGGTCTCGACCGCAGTGCGAGCGCGATTTCGCGCCAGGTGCAGGCGAAGGTGATCGGGCGATCCGGAGCGGAGGGTGAACGTGCCGCGGCTGAACCTCGTGACGCCGAACTGCCGCGCGGCCGTCGATGATCTCGCGCTGTTGGATTCCCGTTTTTCGTGGGGCGCTTGGCGGGTTTGAGCACCCACTGCCCGAATGGTCGGGTGCACGGAACAAAACGGTTACTGACTTCGAAATCGTCGGAAGGACGATACATGTCATACAGGCGAGTCATCGGCCGGATGAGAAGGTTTGCGACGGTGCCGGAATGAGCGCGGAACACGTCGCCGAACGGGGTCACACGGCTGGGCGAAGGAGCGCCGGCACGGGACAGCGCGTGCGTGTGCTGGCCGGCTCGTCGGTGGGAACGCTGATCGAGTACTACGACTTCGCCGTTTACGCGCTGGTTGTTCCGGTCATCGCCGCGAGCTACTTCCCGCCCGGCAATCAGGTCATCGCCGTGGTTTCGGCCTTCGCCGTCTACGGAGTGGCCTTTGTGATCCGTCCCCTCGGGGGAGTGGTCTTCGGGGCGATCGGGGATCGCGTCGGACGCCGCCGGGTGTTGGGCATCGTGCTCACGCTCATGTGCCTGGCGACCGCACTGGTCGGGGTCCTGCCCACCTACGACCAGGTCGGCATTCTCGCGCCGATCCTGCTGGTCGTTCTCCGTCTCCTGCAAGGACTTTCTGCGGGGGGAGAGACGACGAGCGCGACGTCTTTCGCGGTCGAGCACGCGCCGCAGGGGCGGCGTGCCCTGTGGACCTCGGTGGTCATCTCGATGACGGCTGCCGCATCGATCGTCGGCTCACTGGTGGTTCTCGCGTTGAGCGGATCGATGTCCGATGCCGCGTTCGCTTCGTGGGGTTGGCGCATCGTCTTCCTGCTGGCTCTACCCTTCGGCCTGGTCGGCCTCTACATCCGGTTGCGGACCGAGGAGAGTCCGGCCTTCGAGCGTGCGCGTGAAGAGAAGACCCTCAGTGCGACCCCGGTGCGTGACTCGATCCGGGTGGACAAGAGGTCCATTTTCCTCACCTTTGCACTGGCCTCGATGACTGCGCTCGCGTTCTACTGTCTTGGCGGCTATTTCCCGACGTTCCTGCAGACCTCGGGGGGCCTCACCCGCGACGAAGCGCTGGTGACGAACGGTGTCGTTTATGTGTTCGTCACGGTCGCTCTTCTCGTGTCCGGTCGCCTGGCGGACCGGGTCGGCCGCCGGGCCATGATCAGGGTGGGTGCTGCTCTGCTCATCGTGCTGAGCGTGCCCGCGTTCCTCGTCGCGGGCAGCGGCGGCGTGACGGCCGCGATCGTCGGGCAGCTCATGCTCGCGGCCGGCCCGATCGTCTTCGGCGGCGGTAGCTTTGTTGCCCTACTTGAACTCTTCCCCACGCGGACTCGCGTGTCTGGCAGCGCTCTCGGCTACAACGCCGCGTACGCCCTGTTCGGCGGGACCGCTCCGCTGCTGTCATCTCTCTTCGTCGACTGGACCGGGAGCCGATTGGCACCCGGCTGCTACCTGATGGTGGTCGCAGCGCTGATCCTCGCGGTCACCTGGCGGGTTCCGGAGACCAAGGACGTGGTCGTGGTCGATGAGGCATGAGGTCGGCTCACAGACAAGTGGGGAGCATGGATTGCCGGGACGAGGAACACCGCGGTGACCTACGCGGCTGCCGGAGTGCGAGCCAACGCCATCGTCCCGGGCTGGATCCGCACGCCGCTGACCGAGAGCCAAGATCCCGAGGTGAACAACACGTTCCTGTCCTGCCCGGGTTGATCGACACCAGCATGGCGGAGATCAACGGAGCCGACGTGAACGCCCGGATGCTGGACACGACCTTCCTTCACAGAATGGGCTCCTCCGACGAAGTGGCCAACGCGACGGTGTTCCTCGCGTCCTCGGCGGCGTCCTACATCACCGGCGCGGACCTCGTGGTCGATGGAGGACTCAGTGTGTGACGACGAGAGTGCCGCACCGACGTCGATTCCGCTGGAGTACTCGGTCGCCGGGCTCGGCGGTGCGGTGGAGATTCTGGTGGACCGCTGGGGCGTGCCGCACATCTACGCGGGAGACGACCACGACCTCTACGTGGCCCAAGGATTCAATGCGGCGCGTGACCGGCTGTTCCAGCTCGACATGGGGCGGCGGCGTGGCCTCGGCGCGCTCTCCGAAGTTTTGGGGCCGGAGTACCTGGAACAGGACCGGGCTGCGCGACTCCTGCTGTACCGAGGAGACCTCGAAGCGGAGTGGGCGGCATACGGGCCCGAGTCCCACGCTGTCGTCTCGGCCTTCGTCACCGGGATCAATGCTTACGTCCATTGGGTTTCCGAAAGGCCAGGACGGCTGCCCCCGGAGTTTCGCCGATGGGGGTTCAGGCCCGCGCTGTGGGAGCCGGAGGACGTCGTGCGGATCCGGACCCACGGGCTGTTCTTCAACGTCGAGCACGAGGTTGCCCGGTCGATGACGATCCGGGACGCGGGTGAGTGTGCCGAGCGGGTGCGGCAGGCCCGCGAGCCGGATGCCCCGTACGCGGTTCCGGCGGGCCTCGACCTGGACTCGATCGGCGACGACCTTTTGCGCACCTACCGGCTCGCGTTCAGCCCGGTGCAGTACCCGGCCGATGGCCCGCCTGCCGACCCGCCGCCGATCGGCAGCGGTGACGGCAGCAACAACTGGGTCATCGGATCCGAGCGCTCGGCGACGGGCCGGCCACTGGTCGCCAACGATCCGCACCGGGCCGTGACGCTGCCGTCCCTGCGTTACGTGGTTCACCTCGAGTCCCCGACGACCCGGGTGATCGGCGGGGGCGAGCCGGCACTGCCCGGCGTCTCGATCGGACACAACGACGACGTCGCCTTCGGTCTGACGATCTGGTTCGCCGACCAGGAGGACCTCTACGTCTACGAGCTCGATCCGGCCGATGCCTGCGCCTACCGCTACGACGGAGGCTGGGAGCGGTTCACCACCGTCGTCGAAAGGATTGCTGTCTCCGGCGCGGAGAACCAGGTCGTCGAGCTCCGCTTTTCCCGGCACGGCCCGATCATCTACACCGACGTCGACCGCGGGATCGCAGTGGCGCTCCGGGCCGCTTGGCTCGAGCCGGGCACGGTGCCGTACCTGGGCAGCCTGCGCTATCTGCACAGCCGCACGGCTGAGGAATTCCGCGCGTCGCTCGCTGGTTGGGGAGCACCGAGCGTCAACCACGTGTACGCGGATCGGCTTGGCGGAATCGGCTGGCAGACTGCGGCGAAGGTGCCACGCCGGCCTGGCTGGGACGGCGGGTTTCCCGTGCCCGGCGACGGGCGCTACGAGTGGGACGGGTTCGTCGCGTTCGACGAGCTCCCGTCGGTGCGGGACCCTGAGCAGGGTTGGTTCACCACGTCGAACCAGATGAACCTGCCGCCCGGCTACGACAACGATGCGCTCACGATCACCTACGACTGGCCCTCGTCCGGACGGCACCGGCGCCTGCGGGAATGGCTCGCGTCCGAGGCCGAGATCGGTGTGGCCGCGAGCGTGGCGATGCAATTCGACGCGGTCAGCCAGGAAGCGACCGAGATCGTCGCCCGGCTCGGCCGGATCGACCCCGACGGGCTGAGCGAAGCGGACCTGCTGAGCCGCCTGCAGCGGTGGGACGGCAACGAAACCATCGACTCGTTCGAAGCTGCCGTGTTCGAAATCTGGCTGCGGCGACACTTCCGGCCATGGCTGGTCCAGTCGACCCTCGGATCGGCAACGTCGTCCGAAGCCGGTGCGATGCGAATTCGCGGGCTCGGCAAGCGCGACGACACCCTCGGCTCCGACTTGCGGGGCGACGTGCGATTGCTGGACGAACTGCTCGCCCGGCCGGAACGACTGCTCCAGCTGCGAACCGCGATCGACAAGACGCTCCGCGACGCGTGCGATGAGCTGGGCAGCTTGCTCGGTCCCGACCGATCGACCTGGACCTGGGGCCGGTTGCACCACGCAGCTCTCGAGAATCCCGCTTTGGCCGGCGCACCGGATGCCCCGGCAAGGCTCGGTCCGTTCCCGCGCGCGGGCAGCGGTGACACGGTGGGCATGGCGACTTACGACGCGAACTTCCGGCAGACGATCGGCTCGAGTTTTCGCGTCGTCATGGACGTGGGCAAGTGGGATCACAGCCGAGTCGTGAACGCCCCCGGGCAGTCCGGCGATCCGCGCTCGCCCCACTACGACGATCTCTTCAAATCGTGGTGCGAAGGCGAAACCTTTCCCTTGTGTTTCAGCCGTTCGGCCGTCGAAGAGCACACCGAGAACACGATCATCCTGCGTCCGGCGCAGGACTGCGTCTAGACCACAGGAGGCACGATCTTCGATGCGTACTCGGATTGACGACCGCGCGGCAGGGCAAGGCGGTCGCTCGCCTACGGCAGGAAGCGATCGAGCTCCGGGGCGAAGCGTTCCAGGTGCTCCCGCAACGCGTCTTCCGCTTCCCCCAGTTCGAAACGCTTGAGTGCCTCCGCGATGCGGCGGTGCTGCGGTGCCGCGACTTCGACGCGGCCGGGAATGAGGCTGAACGACGTGACACCCGTTCGTTGCTGGCGGTCCCCGAGTGAGCGGTAGACGTCGGTCAGCACAGTGTTGCCGACCGCGGCCACGATGGCGGTGTGGAACGCGCGATCGCAGGCGACGAGTTCGGGGTAGGTGGCCCGCTCGGTGAGCAGCTGCTCCTGCTCTTCGACAAGCGGGAAAAGGACCTCAGCGGTCTCGATGCGGTGGCTCACGATCTCCTGCGCCGCGTGGAGTTCGAGGACGAGACGGGTCTTCGACAGTTCGCGTACGTGGCGTGCGGTCACGAGGGTGACGTAGGCCCCGCGCCGGGGGAGGAGCTCGATGAGCTTCTCCGCGTCGAGCCGCAGGAACGCCTCGCGAACCGGGGTTCGGGAGAGACCTGTCACGGACGCGATGTCCATTTCGGTCACGATGTGCCCTGGCGGCAACGTCAGGTCGAGAATCAGGCGCTTGACGTACTGGTAGGCGAAGTCTTTGGCCGCAACGCCGGCCGGCCGGACTGCTTCGGGCAGCTGCGGCCGGCCGGCGTCGTCGTCGAACGAAGTAGTCATCGCGCAGCGAGTCTAACGGGTTCGACCCGGAACCGGCGGTTGCCGAGGGAAGGGTTGGTGACGCGCACCTCCTCCACCCGGGTGCTCGACACGGTGGCGACCGCCATCCCGGGTGCCTCGCCCGCACCGGCCACGACGGTGCCCATCGGATCCACGATGATGCTGTGGCCGCAGCACACCGGGCCGGTCTGGCCGGCGGCGAGGACGTAAACCGTGTTCTCGATCGCGCGGGCTCGCGCGAGCACCCGCCAGTGGTCCTCTTTCGCGGGACCGGCCAGCCAAGCGGCCGGCAGCGCCAGCGCGACGGCACCGGCGTCGACCAGATAACGCGCGGCCTCGGGGAACCGCAGGTCGTAACAGGTGAGCATGCCGAAGGGGACGTCGTCGACGTCGAACACGGCGGGCTCGGTGATGTCGGCGGGCGTGATGTGATCGGACTCACGGTACCCGAAGGCGTCGTAGAGGTGGACCTTCCGGTACACGGTGCGGATCGCGCCGTCCGCGCCGATCGCGACGAGTGTGTTGGACGGGTGTGCGGACCCCGGCGATTGTTCGGTGAGCCCCGCCACCACCGTGATCCCCGCAGCGCGGGCGGTGGCGGAGAGCGCGGTGACGAACGGCCCGTCGAGGTCCTCGGCGTGGACTGCGAGATCCTCGGCCGGATCGGACGCCGCGTACATGCTGTTCTCCGGGAGGACGACCAGCCGCGCTCCGGCGCGAGCGGCGGCGTTGACCGCGTCCGTCGCCAACTTGAGGTTGAGTTGCTTGTCCGTGCCGCTGGCGAACTGCGCGACCGCTGCCGAAAAATCCATTGCGTCTCCTTGGTTTGTCGGAAATCAGGCCACGCCCGGGGCGCGCAGCGGGCGTTCGGGGTGGACGAAGGTCCAGCAGACGGCTCCGAGCACGCCGGCGGCGGCCAGCGCTACGAGGGCGACGGTCCAGTTGCCGCCGATGCCCACCAGCAATCCGGTGAACAGGGGGCCGGCCGCGCTCATCAGGTTGCCCCAGAGGTTGGTCCACCCGGCCACCGTCGGACTGTGGTCGCCGCCGAGGTCCTGGCACGCGGCCCACACCTGGATCTGCACCGTGCCGACCGAACCGAGGCTCAGGCACAGGAAGACCATCATCAGCGGCACGCTGGAAGTGAACGCACCCAGCACGAGGAATACCGCCGCGACGAGGTAGCCCGCCGCCGCGATGCGGACCCGGCCGGGCCACCGTCGCAGGACCCGGTCATTGAGCAGGCCCATGCCGAAGACGCCGGCGACCAGCGCGACCCACGGCAGTGAACCCAGCCAGCCCATGGCTGTGAACGACACCCCACGAGCTTCGACGAGGTAGGTCGGCATCCACGTGGTGAAGAAGCTCTGGATGATGACCAGGAACGCGTACTGCAGGCCGATCGCCCAGAACTGCCGCGAGCGGACGAACGCCTGCCACCGCAAGGCCGGCCCACCACGAACGGACGCCTTACCGGATTCGATGTAGGCGGTCTCTTCGACAGAGACCCAAGGGTGGGCACGCGGCTCGTCGCGCACCAACCACCACCAGAGCGCGGCGAGCACCAGGCCGACGGCGGCGAACACGTGGAAGACCGCCGCCCAGCCAAGGCCGTCGGTGATCCACACGACCAACGGGGTGCCGACGATGCTGCCCAGGTAGAGACCGCACAGCAGCAAGGAATTCGCCCGCGACTGCTCCTGTTTCGGAAACCATCGCTGCAACGTCAATACCGAGGCCGGCCAGTCCGCGGCCTGGCCGATGCCGAGCAGCAACCGGATGACGACGAATCCGAGGAACACTGCGCCGTACGGGGTGATCAAGGTGAACAGTGACCACCACAACCCGGCCAGCGCCAGCATTTTGCGCGGTCCGAATCGGAGAGCGAGCAATCCGCCAGGCACCTGGAACAACGCGTAGGACCACCAGAACGAGGTGAGCACAATGGACAGTTGGGTGACCGAGAGGTGGAATTCCCGCGCGAACACCGGGGCGACCACGGTCATCGCGGTGCGGTCCATGCTCATCACAAAGGTCACGGGCAGCAAAAGTCCGCCCGCGAGGAGCCAACGGCCGGATCCGGACGCCGACGAGCCGCGCGCGATACCCCGTTGGACCGGCGCGCGCTTCATCGGACCGCGTCGCTCGACAGTCCGGCGGCGAACAGCTGCGCGGCACCGGTGAGCTCGGACAAATGCTCACCCTGGCTGATTCGTGCTCGCGCATCCGGCTCCGCGGCCTCCTTTTCCTTCAGAAGGTTCACGATCTCCCACGCTTCGGAGCGATCGAACACCGCGATTCCGTCCGAGTCGGCGAAGACCACGTCGCCGGGGTGGATCACGGTTCCGCCGATCGTCACCGGGATGTTGATCGAGCCTTCTATGCCGAGAATGCGCGTCGTACGCGCCGATACGCCGGCGGAGAACACCGGCAGTCCTGTTTCGGCGATCTCCTCCACGTCGTTGACGGAGCCGGCGAGTACCGCGCCGGCTGCGCCCCGGGCGGCCACCGTGTGGGCGAGGACACCGCCGAAGCATGATCGGCTGTCCCCGGACTGGTCGACGACCAGAACGTCGCCGGGCCGCAGACCGTCCGCCGCGACGTGTACCGCAGTCGAATCCAGATGCGGGATTCGAACGGTCACGGCTGGGCCGACGAAGGAGACCGGTCGGTGCAGTGGGACCAGGCCTCGGGGGAAGCCGTAGTCACGCAGGTGTCCGAGGGTGGACGTGGACACCTCCGAAAGGGCCGTGACCAGTGCCGGGTCGAGTGGGGCGGGGGCGGGACATCGGACGAACACGAGCAATCCCTTCTTCGTATGCGCTACGCATGCGTAAAGCATGCGTAGCATGGCGGTGGTGGGGCGGCAAGCGACTGCCTCGGTGGATCGGTCAAGCATCAGGGTTGTTCGCCGGTCTGGTGCAGTCGCCGGGGCGCTCGGCGGCACACCGTCGCGTCAAATGAGGTGCCCGTGGTCGGTCGTCGTGGGGCACTTCCCGAAAATCCGTCCCGATTTGGGCGGATTCCGATCGGAGGCCACCTTGACCGCAGGGTGCCGGCCACCTACGATTTGGGCCAAGTTGAAGACCAAAAACCCGTATCCGGGACTTCACAGGGTGCCGCCGAGGGCGGCGCCCGGATTGTGAGCACGAACGTATGCCCCAACAAGCTAGCCTGGGAGAGTCAGGCCCGTCGGCTGCCCATGCCCTGACGGCTGAAGACCGGAAACTGAGGCAGGGGCTCGGGTTCTGGTCCCTGCTGGCGATCGGCGTCGGTAGCGTGATCGGCTCGGGCTGGTTGTTTTCCGCGATGTACGCGGCGAATGCGGCCGGACCGGCATCGCTGCTGTCGTGGGTGGTCGGTGGCGTGCTGATGTTGCTCATCGCGCTGGTCTTCGCCGAACTGGGTATGGCACATCCCGAATCGGGTGCGTTGGTGCGGTATCCGCTCTACTCGAACGGGCGGCTCGCCGCGACCGTGGTGGGCCTCGCGACGTGGCTCGCGTTCGTGGGGAACCCGCCGACCGAAGCCTCGGGGGTCGTCCAGTACGCCTCGGCCTGGCTGGGCGGGGTCTATGACGTGAAGGCCGGCAAGCTGACCGGATTGGGCATCCTGCTCGCGATCGCCCTGATGGGGCTGTTCGTCATCCTGAACTACTTCGGTGTGCGGCTGTTCGCGAAGTCGAACAACATCGTCACGGCGGTCAAGGTGGGAATTCCCGTCTTGACCACGATCCTGCTCGTGGTCAGCGGATTCGACCACAGCCACGGTGCGGGTGGGGCCGCGAATCTCGGCGGGCACGGCGGTTTCGCCCCCGCCGGGTATGCGACGGCGCTGGCGGCGATCGCATCCGCCGGGTTGATTTTCGCCTACACGGGGTTCCGGAACATCGTCGAACTCGCGGGTGAGGTGACCCATCCTCGCCGCGACATCCCGCGCGCGCTGGTGGCGACGATCGTGCTGACCATCGTCCTGTACCTGGTCCTCCAGCTGGCCTTCCTCGTCGCCGTGCCGGACGACCTTCTGGCGACCCGGGGGTGGCAAGGCATCAACTTCGACTCGCCCTTCGCCGACCTCGCGCAGTTGCTGGGCATGACGTGGCTCTACTGGCTGCTGCTCGCCGATTCTTCGCTGTCGCCGAGCGGTTCCGGCATCGTCTACACCGCATCGAACGCGCGCAACGTCTACGGCATGGCGAAAAACGGGTTCCTCCCGCCCGCGGTGATGCGCGTTCACGACCGGAGCGGGGTGCCCCGGCGGGCGTTGCTGCTCAACTTCGTCATCGGCGTCGCCTTTCTGCTTCCGTTGCCCAGCTGGCATCAGATCGTCAGCACGCTGAGCACGCTGGTGGTGTTCACCTTCTCGATCGGCTCGGTCACGCTGATGGCGTTCCGCGCGCAGGGGCTGACGGCCAAAGCCGACCGGTTGCGCGGGATGTGGCTCATCGCGCCGGCCGCGTTCGTCGTGAGCTCGCTGGTGATCTTCTGGGCGACCTGGGCGGATCTGCGAGGCACTATTCCGGTCATGGTCGTGGCGATCGGATGGTACGGCTACGTCGCGGTCCGCCATCGGCGCAGCCGTGGAGATTCGGTCCTCGTTCGAGACGATCTGCGGGGCGGCGGCTGGCTCGTCGTCTACGTGGTCCTCATGTATGTGATGTCTTACGTCGGAAGCTACGGCGGCCGAGGGTGGATTCCGGCACCCTGGGACAGCGTCGTCACCGCTTGTCTTTCGGCGTTTTGTTACGTGTGGGCGGTACGGGCCGCAATCCGTTACCTGGCCAAACATCCGTTCCGCACACGCACGCCCGGTGACGACGAACAGTGAAGGTGGAGATGACCCAGTCAGTCCGAGACGCTCCGGTGGTGGCGTTCACGTATGACCCGCGAGCGCTCAACGAAGCAGTCCGGTGGAGGTTGATGTTCGAGGGCGTGGTCGCCGCGGGCGGCGTGCCGATGGCGATCGATTGCGCGGTGGCGCAACCCGACATCGGCGCGTTGGCAGGCCTTGTCGACGGCGTGATCATCGGCGGTGGCAACGACGTCGATCCTCGCCGGTACGGGGGCGACCCGCGTGATCCGCTGGTCAAGGGAGTGAACCCGGATCGGGACGGGAACGAACTGGCGATGCTCAGGGCGGCTCGGGATCTGGGCAAGCCCGTGCTCGCGATCTGCCGGGGCATGCAGCTGATGAACGTGGCCTACGGCGGAACGCTGTTCGCCGACCTCGAACGCGATTTCCCCGGCATCGGAGTGCACCGGCAGGGGCTGGCGGCCCTCCCGGACCCCGCGCACACCGTGACGGTGGAATCGGGGACCACACTGGCCCGATGGCTGGACACCGACGGCACGATCACGGTGAACAGCGAGCACCACCAAGGCGTCCGCGATGTCGGTGAGGGACTTCGGGTGGTGGCGCGCGCGGAGGACGGAAGCGTCGAGGCGATCGAATCGACCACCGAAGACGTCGTCGGTGTTCAATGGCACCCGGAATACTTCTGGCCGGTCGAGAAGACCTCGTTGACCTTGCTCTCGACGTTCGTCGCCGAGAGCGCGGCCAAAGCGAACGCGATGGCATAGGTCGCGGATGCGTCAGGTGACGTAGCGCAGCCCCCCGGATGCGGTGGAGATGACGGTCTCCACCGCATCCGGATTTCTGCACGTTCCATCCCCGTCACGCCCACTCGACACAGTGCAAGTCCACCTGGTGCTGGTCGGCCGCGTCCACCGCTGAGACCGGCCGGCATTCCACGCCAAGGGATTCGGAACGCTCGCGGCCGCTCTGGTCCGAGCCGCCGGTCGCCGTACCGCTCCCACGTGCCGCACGTCGGTGACGTGCTCGCCCCGCTCCGGGCATGGCTTTTGTGAGCAGGTCTGCTACGCGCCTCGAACGCCGAACTCGACGGCTCCACCGACTCCGAGAGTGGCACCGGCCGCAACAACGACCGGTGCCCGCGACACTCCGGTGATCTGCTTACGAGTCGCCGATCACCGCGCTGATCGCGCTGCGAAACTGGCTCATCAGCACAGGTGACCCAAGCCTGCAACTCGGCTGACATTCGCCTGAGGCAACTTCCATCCTGGAAGTTGCCTCAGCCATGATCAGGAAGCCTGACCGTGAGATAGACGTGAACCTAGCTCAATGTTGCGCGGTGTCGATCCTTCATCAAGATCGCCGCTATGACGGTGAACACCAGCAGAAGTGAACCGTACCCACCGAGGATCACCACTCGACCGCCGCTCGAAAAGAGCGCGACCAGATAGGGTGCAGTTCCGCCGAACAGTGCTACAGAAACTGCATATGGAAACGCAACTCCAACACCGCGAACGCTCGTCGGAAAGAATTCTGAAATCGCTGAGTTGGAGACTGCCATCAAGGCGGCAACAGGGATCATCGCGACAACTTGCAGAGCTACGAATAGTCCCGCATTATTTGTCAGGAGCAACAGCGCGGGCCACGTGATCACCAGTTGGGCAAGTGCAGAGAGGATTAGCACGCGTCGTCTACCCACGCGATCAGAGATTTTGGCGAAGATCGGTTGCAGCCCACCGAAGATGACCAGTGATATCGTGCTGAAGATCTGGGCTTTTTCGAGGCTCAAGCCCACTGAGAGATGGGCGAACGTCGCATACTGAAGTACCCACGTGTAGTACGAGAATGTGATCCCGGAAATAAGTAGGACAGTCAGTAGCGTGGGTCGAATATGTGTCGTCACAAGTGTCTTCAGCGGATTGAATTTCTTGGGTGCCTCACTACTGTGAGAGGTAAAGAGTTCGGTCTCTTCGATATTCCTCCTCAGGTAGATGGCGAATACGGTGAAAAGTGCGCCGAGGGCGAACGGTATCCGCCAAGCCCATCGTTCTGCTCCGGCATCGCCGAACACCAGGGGGAGTCCGGCCGCCACCACCGTGGCGAAGACGATTGCCACGGTACTCGCGATGTATCCGAACGCGTTGTAAAGTGCGCGTTTTCCGGGCGGCGCGATCTCGCTCAGGAACGGGACCGAGGCACCCTGTTCACCACCGATGGCGAAGCCCTGGAGGAGGCGCGCGGCCAGCAAGATGGCCGGTGCACCCGGGCCTGCCATGGAGTACGTGGGAACAATCGCGATGAGCAGTGAGCCGAGGCCAAGGAGCACCATGCCGAACACGAGAGCCCGTTTACGGCCGTGCCGGTCGGCGTAGGATCCCATTATCGCGCCACCGATCGGCCGTATGAAGAATCCGACACCGAAGATCAGTAGAGTGTTCAGTAGTCCGGTGGTGCTATCACCACCGGCGAACACTTGGCCGGCGATGTAGATCGAGACGAGACCGTATACTTGCCAGTCGTACATCTCCAGCATCATGCCGACGACGCCGCTCAGAACTTGCCTTCGGCGACTGATCTTCGTTGTTGTTGAATAACCACTGGTTGACGTGGTTTCGGACATTATCCGATTTCCTCGCGTTGTTTTAATGTTGTTGAGAACGGTTGAGAAGTCGTGAACGGACTTCAGGCGTGGTCGCAACATCGACGATCGTCTGGGCCATGAGGATCGCACCGTCGACGACGGCGGCGTCACCGGCAGCGCCCCCGGCCAGTTTCGCGAAATCGGCGGTATGGAGGGCCACGTCGGGATTGCCAAGCGAAAGCATCGGGTGCAGGCTGGGAATCTTCAGCGAGACGTTGCCCATGTCCGTCGATCCACCTCTGCGAGTGTCCCGTCCGGCTGCTCGGCCTCGATCGGAGGCTCGCCGCGTGTACGCTGTGGACAGATCCGGGTCAGGCAGGAAGTGCGAGTATGAATGGGCGCCTCGTTCGATCGTCACTTTCGCCCCGGTCGCCAGGCCTCCGGCATCGATGCATCGCGTCACCGTGTCGACTACTTGCTCCAGCCTCTCGAGATCCTCCGCCCGCAGCATCCACGCCGCTCCGGCCGCGGCCGGAATGATGTTCGGTGCTTCGCCGCCATGGGTCAACTAGCCGTGGATCTGGCTGCCGGGCGGTAGTTGCTGTCTTGCCAGGCCGATCGCGGTCAGTGTGACGGTCAGCGCATCGAGGGCGTTCACACCCTCGTGCGGTGCGAACGAGGCATGCGCAGCGCGTCCGCAATACTCGGCGGAGATCAGTGTCGAGGCATACGGGTTCATGGACAGCTCATCAGTCGGCCCCGGATGAATCATCATCGCCGCGTGGGCGCCGTCGAAGGCGCCTTCGCTCAGGAGTACGATCTTTCCACCCCCGTTTTCTTCGGCGGGAGTTCCCAGTAGACGGACGGATGCGCCGATCCTGTCCGCCACCGTGACCAAGGCGGCGAACGCACCGACGGCGGCGGCAGCGATCAGATTGTGCCCGCAGCCGTGTCCGATCTCAGGTAGGGCGTCGTATTCGGCACACAACACAATGCAAAGGTCTCCGGTGCCGTAGTCGGCACGGAAAGCTGTTGGCAGCGGACCGATTCCGCGCTGCACGTGCACGTTTGTCAGAGACTCGATTGCCTCGACAACTCGGGCAGCAGATCTCGTCTCCGAGAGGCCGATTTCAGGATCCGCATGTATCGAATGGCTCAAGTCAATTAATCGCGATGCTGCGCCGTCCACGACCTCGTTGATCTGCTCGGACAAATCGGGCACGAGTACCTCCGGTTCGAGATCGCCCCGAGAGCTGTTGCGGGGCCGGCAACGAGAAGCCGCTTTTGGGCTATGCCTTAGCCCAAAAGGCTAGCTGGCGACCCAGTGGATGTCAACGAAGGGATTGCCGGTGGCGGACGCAAAACGAAAAGTGCTTCTCGGCCGAAGTTCTGCCGAGAAGCACTTTTGGTCCTTTTTCTACTGTTCCGTATCCACTGGAAAGGACCGGGTCCGGGTTCGATCGAGAAACCGTTCCTCGTCGTCGACGATTCCCGAGCCCGGGGCGAACATCACGCGTAACCACGCCTTGTAGGCGTCGCGATCCTTGAAGTCCAGCTGGGACACAACGTCGCAGTCGGCTGATTCGGCGGCGCGCCCGGGCTTCACGTAGTGCCGGAGGTACGCGTCCGGCCGGACCGGCAGGCTCAACACCAGCGGTACGTGCCGGTTTTCGTAGTGGTCGACGAACTCTTCGAACGTGATGTCCGGGTGTTTCGCAAGCAGGGCAAGGACTCGGTACACGGTGCCTGGCTCCGTTTCCGTCCGCACGTGGCTCAGGCGCTCGGCGCCCGATGAATGACCTGTGGCTCGCTGAAGCCGTGCAGCCCCGCGATTCCGTTTTCGACGCCGATTCCGCTCCACTTGGCTCCGCCGAAGGGCTGATTCGGTTGCAGTGCGAGGTGGGTGTTGACGAAGACGGTGCCCGCGTCGAGTTCGCGGGCCACTCGATCGGCGCGATCCGGGTCGTCGCTCCAGACCGAACCGGTGAGCCCGTACCGGGAGGCATTCACCCTCCGTACTACCTCGTCGACGTCGTCGTAGCGCACCACGGGGAGCACCGGTCCGAACTGCTCCTCGTCCACGATGCGGTAGCCGTCGTCGAGGTCGGCCAGAATCGTGGGTGCGAAGAAGTATCCCGGGCGGTCGAGTGCGGCGCCGCCGGCGGCTGCGCGCGCCCCCTTCGCAAGCGCATCGTCGACGAGTTCACGGACTCGAACGAACTGCGGCTCGTTGTTGAGCGGGCCGAGGTCGGTCCCGGCCGCTGAGCCGGGGCCGACGACTCGTGACCGGGCGTAGGCGGCGAGGCTCTCGACCACGTCGTCGTAGCGGGACGCGGGTGCGTAGATTCGTTTCACCGCCGAGCACACCTGCCCGTTGTTCTCGAAAGCGCTCCAGAACAGCTTCTCCGCGACACCGGCCGGGTCGAGGTCGTCGAGCAGGATGGCGGGATCGTTCCCACCGAGCTCCAGCGTCGTGCGCTTCAGGTCCGCCGCGGCTGCCGCGGCGACGAGCTTGCCGGTCGCGACCGAACCGGTGAACGAGATCTTCCGCGGCACCGGGTGGGCGGTCATCCGCGAACCGAGCGGATCCCTGCCGCTGACGACGTTCACCACCCCGCGGGGCAGGGCATCGGACAGCAGGCGGCCGAACCGGAGTGTGGCCAGTGGCGTGTAGGGGGAGGGCTTCAGCACGACCGTGTTGCCCGCGAGCAACGCCGGCGCGAGTTTCCAGGAGGTGAGCGTCAGCGGATAGTTCCACGGGGTGATGGCGGCGACCACGCCGAGGGGCTTACGAACGATCTCCACGCGCGCCGAGTCGTCGTCCTGCAAGATCTGCGGCGGGTCTTCGACCGCGGCGTAGTAGGCGAACCACGCCTGCGCGTCGGTGATCTCTTCGGCCGCCTCGCGAGCGGGCTTGCCCTGCTCCCGGGTGAGCAGCTCCGCCAGTTCACCGGCGTGGTCGGCGAGGACTCGCTGCGCAGCGAGAAGTGCGGCCCGGCGGACGCTCAGGCCTTCGCGGCGCCACTCGCTCCACGCCCGCTCCGCTGCTTCCATCGCCGCGTTCAGCTGGGCTTCAGTGCAGTCCGGTGCCTGGGCGAAAACCTCGCCCGTAGCCGGGTCGAGCACGTCGAAGGTGCCCGACGTCGCGGCCGGACGGCCGTCGATCGTCATCGCGTAGTCGTTCATGGATGTCCTCAATCGAAGTTCGGATGCGAGTGGTCAGCGCAGTTTCGTCAGCGCAGGGTCGTCACGGCTGGAGCCAGCAGGCGCCACTGATCCGCGGGCACCTCGCCCCGGGAACGTGGCAACGGCTGGATGCAGACGTGGTCGGCGCCGGCATCGAGGTGGTCTCGAACACGGGCGACGATCGCCTCTTCGTCGCCCCAGGCGACGACCCGGTCGAGCAGCCGGACACTGCCGCCGTCGGCGAAATCGGCTTCGGACAGGCCGGCTCGACCCAGGAGGTCCCGGTAGGCGGGCACCCGCAAGTACGGCTTCGCGTGCGTCCGAGCGGCCGCCCGCGCCCGCTCGGTGTCGCCGTCGAGGACGACCGCCTGCTCGACGCACAGCAGCGCGTCCGGCCCCAGCGTTTCACGGGCCCAGGCGGTGTTCTCCGGGGTGCAGAAGTAGGTGTGCGCACCCCGCGTGCGGGCGGCGGCCAGGCGGAGCATCCGCGGGCCGAGCGCGCCGAGTACGAATTCCGGCGGGTATTCCGCTGCCACGGCGGTGAAGGGGGCCTTTTCGAGGGTGTCCAGGTAATCGGCCATCCGCGAGTACGGCCGGCTGTACGAGCTGTGGCCGCGCACCTTGGTCACCATGGCCGCGGAGCTCACGCCCAGTCCGACCAGGATCCTGCGGGGAAAGGCTTCGGCAAGGGAGTGCGCTGCGGCCGACATGGCGACGGCGTCGCGGGCCCAGATGTTGGCGATACCGGTGGCTCCGGTCAGGGTCCGGGTCGCGGAGAGCAGAAGGGCGAGATGAACCATGACGTCCCGGCCGGCCACCTCGGGCAGCCAGATCGCACCGTAGCCGAGTGCTTCGATTTCGCCGGCGAACTCTTGGGCCTCGGCACTCGAAACACTGTCCAAGGAGCTGGTCCACAAACCGATGCGGCCGAATTCCGTTTGTTCAGTCGTCACAGTTCAACGCTTTCTCGTACGGGAGAACTGCCACGAAACGGGCATCGGTTCGGGCCCGCCGTGGCTCAGGATTCCAGGCGTGGAGATTCTTCGGGTGAAATGGTGTAGACCGCGTACCACTGGAGCAACGTCAGTTGGAGAGCGGCTCGTTTGATCTCGTGTTCACTCGACCCGACGTCGGTGGTGCTCAACGTCGAATCGATCATCGCGTACACCGCGGACGCGGCGTAGTCCACGTCGATGTCGGGCCGCACGATGCCGATCGTTCGTCCGGCGCGGTGCACCTTCGCGAGCCGAGCACTGAGAACTTCGTCGGCCGCGCGGTTCGCGCGGGTGAACGCCTCGGGCAGGATCTGCCGCGCGATCTCGATCGCCGGCCGCAGATCCGCGTTCGAGACCCGCCACATGAGCGCGTCTTCGACCATGCGCAGGAGCACCGCGAACATCGACTCGCCGTGCTCGATCGCGGCGTCCATCCGCTCGCCGATTCGCGCGTAACCGGCGAGGAAGTCCTCCACCAGGCGGGTGAGGAGTTCCTCCTTGTCGGCGAAGCGGTTGTAGACCGTGGCCCGCGAGACTCCCGAATCCTTGGCGATGTCGGCCACCCGGGCGTGGTGGTAGCCCGGATTGTTGAACTGGCGACGCGCGGCGGCCAGGATGCGGAGGTTCGTCTCGTCGTTGTCGGTCGTCACCGCGGGCCTCGTTCCGGTGGGTCGAGTGTGCTTCATTCACGGCAATGGTACCAACGCGATGCCGTGACCAGTGTGAACAGTTCCTTCCGTCATGAGGGTCGTTCTGCTCGGGCGGTCCGTAATTGGTCTCGAATCGCGCGCTTGTCGAATTTCCCGGTGCTGTTGCGTGGCAGTTCGGACACGAAATGGAACTCGTCCGGAATCCACCAGCCGGCGACGTGTGAGCGCAGGTGTTCGCGCAGTTCGTCGGCGGTCAATGCGCCACCGGCGGTCACGAGCACTGCGGCAGGCCGCTCGCTCCAGCGTTCGTGCGGCACGGAGACGACGGCGGCCTCGAGCACCGCTGGGTGGCGCATGAGCGCGGCTTCGAGGTCCTGCGAACTGATCCACTCGCCGCCGGATTTGATCGCGTCTTTCGCCCTGTCGGTGATGTCGAGCCACCCGTCGTGGCTCAAGGCACCCAGGTCGCCGGTGCGCAGCCAGCCGTCGTGGAACTTCTCCGCGGTGTCGCCGGCGCCGTAGTAGGCGGCGGCGACGACGGGACCGCGCACTTCGACCTCGCCGACCGACTTCCCGTCGTGGGGCAACGGTTCGCCGTTGGCGTCCACGATGCGGAACTCGTAGAACGGCGACGCCTGCCCCGCCAGTTCGCGGCGGGCCCACTTCGTCTCGCCGGAGGCGTGCGGGTCGGCCGGGCTGAGCGTGGCGCCGGGCAGGGTCTCGGTCATGCCCCAGCCTTGGACCACGGTCACGCCGTACCGTTCTTCGAATGCCGCCATGAGAGGTTGCGGCACCTTCGTTCCGCCGGACAGGACGAGCCGGAGACTCGAGAGGTCGACCGGATCGACGTCCCGCCGGGAGTCGGCGTGGTGCAACAGATCCAGCCACAGGGTGGGAACGCCTCCCGCCCACGTCGCTCGCTGTCGCTCGATGACCGTGGCGACCGTCGCGGGGCCGAGGTGACGACCAGGGAGAATCAGATGAGTACCGGTGAGCGCCACGATGAACGGCAGCCCCCATCCGAGTGCGTGGAACATCGGCACCAGTGCGAGCGCGCGATCGTGCGGGCCCAGCTGGAATCCGTTGGTGCCTGCCATGATCAACGCGTGCAACACGATGGATCGGTGGGTGTAGAGAACACCTTTGGGATTGCCGGTGGTCCCGGAGGTGTAGCACAAGCACGCGCCCAGGTCTTCGTGCAGCTCGGGCCAGCGGAACCCGGCAGGCGACTGCTCGAGCAGGTCCGAGTAGCCGTGAACCGTTCCCCGACCGAGGTTCGCGGCCGACGTGCCGACGACGACCACGTGTTCGACCCGCGGAAGCCGGTCCAGTAGCGGCGCGAGCGTGCCGACGAGCGTTTCGTCCACCACGAGCACTCGGTCCTCGGCATGACCGATGGTGTACTCGATCTGGTCGGCGAACAGCCGCGGATTGATCGTGTGCAGGACTGCACCGAGCCCCGTGGCCGCGTAGTAGAGCTCGACGTGCGCCGCCGAATTCCACAGCAGGCTGCCGACCCGGTCCCCGACGCGCACGCCGAGCGCCGACAGAGCGGCCGCGAGTCGCTCCGCACGGACGGTGAGGTCGGCGAACGTCACCGTGTGGCTGAACCGCCCGGTCTCGTCGGCGACGGTGCTGACCGTGCTGCCGGGCCAGGCGGAGCGCATCCGTTTGAGCAGCTCCTGCGTGGTCAGCGGCGTGGACATCATCAAGCCCGACGACGGCAACTGAGCCGGCCCCATCGTCTCGTCGAGTTCGGTCATCGGCCGATGAACCTTGCCTTGCCCGGACCGTTCTCGATGAACGACCGGACTCCGTTCCGCCCGTCCTCGGTGCGGTGCATTTCGACGGCTGCCCGGCCTTCCGCGTCGAGCCCTTCGCCGAGTGGCCGGTCGAAGTTCTCGTCGATCAGCCGCTTCGCGGTGGCGTGCGCGGCCAACGGCCCACGGGAGAACCGGCCGGCCAGCTCGAATGCCGTCGCCGCCACTTCGTCGTCCGGGACGACCCGGTCCACCAGCCCGATCCGGTGCGCCTCCTCAGCACCGATCTGGCGGCCGGTCGCGACGATGTCCTTCGCGCGGGCCGGACCGACCAGTCGCGCCAGACGTTGCGTGCCACCCGCTCCGGGGATCAAGCCGAGCTGGACTTCCGGCAGGCCGAACTTCGCGGAGTGGCCGGCGACGCGCAGATCCGCGGCGAGCGCCAGCTCGAGTCCACCACCGAGCGCGTAGCCGTTCACCGCCGCGACGACCATGCGCGGAAGAGCGGCGATCTTGTCGAACGCCGAGCGGAACGACCGGACGTAGCGTTCGGCATCCTCGGGTCCGCCCATGCCGGTGATGTCGCCGCCCGCCGCGAAGATGCGGGGCCCACCCCAGATCACCACCGCGCCGGGAAGGTCGGCCGCGAGCTCGTCGGCCGCAGCGTCGAGCCGGTGCAGCAGATCGAGCGAAAGTGCGTTGGCCTTCGGCCGGTCGAGCGTGATCACCGCGACGCCGTCGTCGGTGCGTTCCATCCGGAGGGGACCCGGACGAACCTCGGCTCCGGCGGTCTCCTGAAGAGTCATGGCAACAAGTTCTCCGTGTTCTGCTGACGGGGACGGGACGGTCAGGTGCTCTTCGCGTACCAGCCCGCGTCGACGGGGATCGCGATCCCCGTCACGTATCGCGCTTCGTCCGAGGCCAGCCACAGCGCCGCGTTCGCGATGTCCTCGGGCTGGATGAAATCGACGTCCAGCAGGGTGAGCTGCCGCAGTGTCGCGGCGGCGTCGTCGCGGCCCGGTTTCTCCAGGTCCGGACGCAGCAATCCGAAACTGAAGTCGTTGGTGACCATTCCGGTTTCGGTGTTGCCCGGATTCACGCTGTTGACGCGGATGTTGTGTGGACCGAGTTCGTGGGCGAGTGACCGGGTCAGCCCCATGACACCGTGCTTCGCGGCCGCGTAGTGCGCGATCTGTGGCTCGCCTTTCAGCCCGGTGTACGAGCTGGTCAGCACGAGCGAGCCGCCGCGGCCGGTGTCGAGCATCCGCGGCACGACCGCTTTGATCGTCCGCCACACGCCGGTGAGGTTGACGTCGATGAGTTCCTGCCAGGCCCGGTCGGAGATCTCCCAGGCGTTGCCTTCGGAATTGAGGATGCCCGCGTTCGCCACGAGGATGTCGATGCCGCCGAACGCGGAGACCCCGTCGGTCGCGGCCTTGTCCAGAGCGGCCTGGTCGCGGACATCGGCGACGGCGGTCAAGATCTCGCCGCCGGCGGCTTCCACCAATCGCGCCGTTTCGTCGAGATCGTCTTTCGCCGGCATCGGGTAAGGCACGGTCGGGAGGGAATCGCACACGTCGATGGCGATGATTTTCGCGCCTTCCTGGGCGAACCGCACCGCGTGCGCGCGTCCCTGGCCGCGTGCGGCACCGGTGATGAAAGCGACTTTGCCGTCGAGCCTGCCCATTCGGTCTCCTCGGAGTTATTTCGTGCGAGACGGGTGCCGTGGCGAGGCGGGAAAGGGCGCCCAGCCGCAACCGCCGTGGGATCCGACGCTAGACAGCGTTAGACACAGTGTCAAGGTCCCCGGGGTGAGAGCGCCCGAGGTCAGAGTGCTTGACACGGCGTCTAACGATGGTTAGAGTCCGCGACCTGGCCGGCGCCGGATCCGGGCAGAGCCGGTACTGCCGATGCGATTCGTGAAGGTGCAGCCCGGCGGGTCGCGCAGTTGATTCGCCGATGATCGGCCACTGATCGTTTTCCGTTCGTCTAGAGATTCGGTGCCGGGACGGGCAAACCTCACCCGCGCGACGACGACCACAAATCAACCTTGATCGGCGCGGCGGCGAGCCGGGCCTGCTTCCACCCCGACAGTGAGGACGTTCGGATGTCCGCATCAACCGAAGAACCGCCGAAGGCCGCGGCGAAGGGCGTGGATCGGCCGGCCGCCGAGCTCAATGGAGTGCTCGGGGTCGGCTCGATCGTGTTCATGGTCGTTGCCGCCGCCGCTCCACTGGGTGTGGTGGCGGCGACCTTCCCCGTCGTCATCTCGGTGGAACAGAGCACTGGCGCACCGTTGTTTTTCACCCTCACCACTGTTCTCCTCCTGCTGTTTTCGATCGGCTACACGCAGATGAGCCGCTACGTGCCGAACGCGGGCGCGTTCTACTCCTACATCCAGGCGGGCATGGGCCGGGTCATCGGCACGGGAGCGGCGACGCTCGCGTACGTCTCCTACCTCGTGCTCCTGGTCGGTAGTACGGCGTATTTCGGTGTGTCGGCGTCGAACGCGGGCCGGACGTTCCTCCACGTCGACCTGCCCTGGTGGTTCTGGTGTTTCGTCGGGTTCGCGATCGCGGGATTTCTCGGGTACCGCAACGTCGATCTCTCGGCGCGGGTGCTGGGGGTCGCCCTCGTTCTGGAGACGTTGATCGTCATCGTCATGGATGTGGCGATCGTGGCGAAGGGTGGGCACGCCGGGCTGTCGGCGGCTCCGCTGTCACCCTCGAATCTCACGCAAGGCGCTCCGTCGCTCGGGTTCATGTTCGCCTTCTTCTGCTTCTTCGGGTTCGAAGCGACGGCGGTGTTCCGGAACGAAGCGAAAGATCCTTCCCGGACAGTGCCGCGGGCGACTTACATCGCCGTCGTCGGGATCGGCGTCTTCTACGCGGCCACGATGTGGTGCGTCATCAACGGCATGGGTGTCGACCGTGCGGTCGACGTGTCCACGGGGAACCCGACCGGCGCCGTGCTCGATCTCGCTCGCGACTACGTGGCCCCGATCATGCGCGACGTAATGCTCGTTCTCCTGCTGACGAGCCAATTCGCCTGCACACTTTCGTTCCACAATGTCGTCACGCGCTACCAGTACACGATGGGAGTCAAGCGAGTGCTGCCACCGTGGCTGGGCGTGGTCCACCCGAAGCACCGAACTCCCTCACGGTCGTCGCTGGTCGTCTCGGCCGTGACGATCGGCGCGATGGCGCTGGTGGCCCTGCTCGGCCTTGATCCCGTCACGCAGGTCTTCACGTGGTTCTCCGGCGCGGCGACGCTGGGCATTGTGGCGATGATGGCCATGACGGGAGTCGCGGTGATGATCTTCTTCCGGCGGCACACTGCCGAGCGTGGCATCTGGCGGACATTGGTCGCGCCGTTGTTGTCGTCGGCCGGGTTGTTCGTCATTCTTTCTTTGGTCATCGCGAATTTCGGCTTGCTGGTGGGTGGGGACGGTGCCGCCGAGTGGATCCTGTCGGTACTGATCGTCGCCTCGTTCGCGGCTGGGCTGGTGGTGGCGGTGGTGATGCGTCGAAGGCAACCCTCGGTGTACGCCGCACTGCACGATGAATCGGAAACAGTTCTCGTCTGAAAGGTTTTGCGAGCGAATGACTGATCGGGTACCGACCGCCCACGGAGGCGATCTGGCAGGGTACGCGGCTTTGGTGACGGGTGGTGGGACGGGGCTCGGCAAGGCCTGCGCAGCCCGGTTGGCCGCGGACGGGGCCACGGTCACCATCTGTGGCCGCACGGAAAAGCGGTTGGCAGCCGCGGCCGAGGAGATCCGGAAATCGACCGCAGGCGGTGATGTCCACTATGTCGTCGCTGACGTCACCAACGAAGACGACATGCGGGCGGCCGTGGCCGCGGCGGCCGAACCGACCGGTGGACTCGACGCGTGTGTCGCCAACGCGGGCGGCGACGCCGAGTACACCCAGCCGCTCCACCTACAGGATGTGAAGATCTACTCCTCGGTGCTCGAGCTGAATGTCGTCGGAACGTTGCTGTCGATCAAGCACGCGTTGCCGCTGCTCGTCGCTTCCGGGCGTGGTTCGTTCGTCGGCATGTCGTCCATCGCCGGGCACCAGACGCACCCGTACTTCGGTGCCTACACGGCGGGCAAGGCCGGTGTGGAAGCACTCATCCGCAACGCCGCCGACGAATACGGCCCGACCCGGACCCGGTTCAACGCCGTCCGGCCGGGTTTCATCACGACGGAGATCATGGAGCAGGTGCCCCGCGATTCGGCGATTTATGCGAGCTACATCAACCAGACCCCGATGCGGGACGTCGGGGCGCCCGAGGATGTCGCCAACCTCGTGCGTTTCCTCATCGGACCCGAGAGCCGCTGGATCACCGGACAGGTGATCAATGTGGACGGTGGCAACGGCCTGCGCGGGGGTCCGGACTTCTCCTCGTGGATTCAGGGAAATCTCGACGAGGACATGATTCTGGCCAGGAAGCCGCCGATCGCCTGAGCGCTCCGTGCTGACGGTGTTGCCGGGGCGCGCGAAACGTCGCCGAGCAACACCGTCAGCGGCGGTCAGGCGATGGTGAACCCGCCGTCGACGACCAGCGTCTGGCCCGTGACGTATCCGCCGGCCGGGCTGGCGAGGAAGAGCAACGCGGCGGTCAGCTCCTCGGGCTCGCCGAGCCGCCCGGACGGCACCCTCTGCAGTTGTGCGTCGAGGTAGCCGGGCTTGTACTGGTCGGTCATTTCCGAGGTGAAAAAGCCCGGAGCGAGCGCGTTGACGCGGATGCCGAGCCGGCCGCTCCACTGCTGCGCGAGATCACGCGTGAGGCCGAGCAGCCCGGCCTTGCTGGCCGAATACGCCGCCTGTGGCAGCCCCGCGGTGGTGAGCCCGAGGACGCTCGAGACATTGACGATGCTGCTGCCGGGTTTCATGACCGCCGCGCAGGACTGGGCGAGCCAGTAGCAGCCCTCCAGATTCACCCGCAGCACCTGCGAGAACTGTTGCTCGGTCTCGCGGAGAGCCGGCACCGCGGTGCCGATCCCGGCGTTGTTGACCAGCACGTCCACCCGGCCGAACCGCGCCATCGCCGCATCGACGAGCTTCCGGCAGTCGGCGTGATCGGCGACGTCGGTGACCACTTCGAGTGCTTGCCTCCCGCGTTCGCGGACGAGCGCGGCGGTCTCGCCGAGCCGGTCCGCGCGGCGTGCGGCGAGGACGAGGTCCGCGCCGGCTTCGGCCAAACCACGGGCGAAAGCGACGCCGAGGCCGGACGACGCACCGGTCACGACGGCGACCCGTCCGGTCATCGAGAAGCGGTCAAGAATCGTCGACATGGCGGCTCCTGAGAATTCGGTGGCCCGGAAACGCTGAGCGAACCCACGCTCCGCGTCAGGCTACTGCCTGATAGCCGCGGGTTCCAGGTGGCGTAGGGCACTTGCCCGCCGGGCTCAGGCGGCGCCGACGAGGCGCATGGCGAACTCGACGTACTCCCAGGCGACCTCGTTCTCGGTGGACGGCCCGTCCTCCCGGAACCACGCCGCCACACCCATTCCGAGGTCGAGGATCGCGTAGGCGGCGAGCCTCGGCGAGGAGACCCGGAACCGGCCGGCGGCGACGCCCTTCTCGACGAGAGCTTGGAAGCTGCTCGCGTAATCGGTGCGCTGCGCCAGGATCGCGCCCCGGTGGGGCTCCTCGAGGCTGCGCAGCTCGCGGTTCCCGACGAACGCCTCGCGCCGGTTGCGGGCGTGGTAACGGACATGTGCCTCGACCGCGCGCCTGAGGCGCTCGACGGGATCGTCCGTGCCACCCACGGCGCGTCGATGTTCGGTGAGCAGGGCTCGCATGGTCCCCGACATGATGTCGACCAAGAGCTCCTGTTTGGACACCACGTGCTTGTAGAGGCTCGGCCCGCGGATTCCCACTCGGACGCCGATGTCCGTCATCGTCGTCGCTTCGTAGCCGTGCTCGGTGAACAGGTCAAGCGCGGCACTGCGAATCTCGGCAACGCGGGGGCTGTCGGCGTCGCTCATCGCGCTCCTTCGGGTGTCCGGGTGAACTCATCGTAGTCAAGCACGTGGTCGATCTCTCCTCGCCTCACCAAGCCTTGACAGACAATCGCACGGCACGGTTCCATGTGGCTAATACCCATTAGCTGGAGGTGGCTGTGGTAGTGGAATTGGCACCTGACCCGCAGGTGGCCGAGCTTGCTTCGCGGACCGCCCGGTTCGTTCGCGAGGTCGTGATCCCGGTCGAGGCCGAGCACGGGGGAGTCGTGCGTGACGAAGCAGTGCGACTCGAGCTTCAGAGCGCGGCGAAGGCGGCGGGCGTGTTCGCGCCGCACGTCGGCGTGGAATTCGGTGGTCACGGCCTCGACATGCGGTCACGGGCCGCGGTGTTCGAAGAGGCCGGCTACTCGTTGCTCGGCCCCCTGGCGCTGAACATCGCCGCGCCGGACGAGGGCAACATGCACATGCTGGAGATCATCGCGACCGACCGGCAGAAGGAAACGTACCTTCGCCCACTCGCGACCGGTGCCATCCGGTCGTGTTTCGCGATGACGGAGCCGGCGCCGGGGGCCGGGTCGGATCCGGCCGCGCTGAAGACGACGGCTGTCAAAGTCGCGGGAGGCTGGCGCATCGACGGCCGCAAGTGGTTCATCACCGGCGCCGAGGGCGCCGGGTTCGCCATCTGCATGGCGCGGACCTCCGAGCAAGCGGACGGCGCCGGTGGCGCGACGATGTTCTTCGTCGATGGGGACAACCCGGGGATGAAGATCGTCCGGCACATCGACACCCTTGACGAAAGTCTGTACGGGGGCCACCTCGAGCTCGCGTTCGAGGAGTGCTTCGTGTCCGACGACGCTGTTCTCGGCGAGGTCGACGAGGGTTTCCGCTATGCGCAGGTCCGGCTCGGTCCCGCGCGGATGACGCACTGCATGCGGTGGCTCGGCATCGCCCGGCGCGCACAGGACATCGCGGTGGCTCGCGCCGCCGAGCGCGAACTGTTCGGGTCCCGACTCGGTGAGCTGGGGATGGTGCAGAAAATGATCGCCGACAACGAGATCGACATCGCCGCCTCGCGGGGGTTGATCCGGCAGGCGTGCTGGGAACTCGATCAAGGTAGCTCGGCCGCGCAGGCGACGTCGATCGCCAAGACCTTCTGCGCCGAGGCGATCTGGCGCGTCGTCGATCGGTCCTTGCAGATCTGCGGTGCCCTCGGTGTGTCCGGCGACGTGCTGCTGTCGCGGTTCCTGAGGGAGGTGCGGCCGTTTCGCATCTACGACGGGCCTTCGGAAGTGCACCGCTGGTCGATCGCGCGCAGGGTTCTCCGCCACCACGGTGGAGGGCGGTCATGACGGGATCGGCGCCTGTCGGACTCGACTTGGCCGCGTTGCGGCGATTTTTCGACCGAGTGGTTCCCGGAGCCGGCGACGTCTCCGCGGAACTTCTTCACGGAGGCCGGTCCAACCTGACCTACCGGATCACCGACGGCGTCTCGTCGTGGGTGCTGCGCCGTCCGCCGCTCGGGGAACTGACGCCTTCCGCACACGACATGACGCGCGAGTTCCGCGTGGTCAAGGCACTCCAGGGCAGTGGGGTGCCGGTCGCACCGGCGGTCGCATTGGAGGAGGGGACGTCTGTGCTCGGAGTGCCCTTCGCGGTGGTCGGGTATGTCGACGGAGTCGTGCTGCGGACGCAGGAGGAGCTGGCCGGCTTTTCCGACTTCGACGTCACGCGGTGCGCCTACAGCCTCATCGAGATTCTCGCCCGGTTGCATTCGGTTGACGTCGAGGAAGCCGGGCTGAGTGGATTCGGCAGGCCACAGGGTTATCTGGCGCGGCAGTTGCGCCGCTGGCAGGACCAGTGGGGCAGGGTGAGCACCCGGCCGCTGCCCAGTCTCGATCGGTTGCACGCGCGGCTCGTCGAAACCTGCCCACAGGAGAGCGGGGAGTCGATCGTCCACGGTGACTACCGGATCGACAACGCGATTCTGGATCCGCACGATCCGGCCGTGGTGCGAGCACTCGTGGACTGGGAGATGGCCACCCTCGGCGACCCGCTCGCCGATCTGGGGCTGCACCTGGCGTATTCGGACCCGGCCTTCGATCCGGTGCTCGGTGGATCAGCGGCGTCCACCAGTGCCCGGTTGCCCTCGGCGGCGGATCTGGTCGAGAAGTATGCCGAGCTGTCCGGACGGCCGGTGGAAAATCTGCCGTTCTACCGCGGTTTCGGGTACTTCAAGGCGGCGGTGATCGCGGAAGGAATACATGCGCGATATCGGCAGGGGCTGACCGTCGGCGACGGGTTCGAGACCGTCGGCGCCGCGGTGGAGCAGCTGGTCGAGGCAGGAACAACGGTGGTGCGCTGAGCATCCGGGAGCGCCGCTTGACACCGTGTCTAACCGGGCTTACTGTGCAGTGACGAGCTTCCGGGTGGACGAGTGTTCGCCCAGCTCGGCACGGCTGGTTCGCCTGCCCGTGCGCACTCGATTCCGCGGGCTTCGACGCGCGATGTCACGACGTATTCAGAGGATGCGAGGGAAGACTGTGGCCTCTTCAAGCCGGTTCTCCGGGGAAGCGCCCGAAGGCGCCGACTACGTGGCAGCGGCGCACCAGCATCTGTGGCGGCACTTCTCGCCGATGGCCACGGCTGATCAGGAAGACCTGAAGCTGATCGTGCGCGGCGAGGGATCCTATCTGGTGGATGCCGACGGCCGGCGCTACCTCGATGCTCTGTCCAATTTGTACTGTGTGAACATCGGGTACTCCTACGGCGAGGAAATCGGCCAGGCGGCGCTCGAACAGTATCGACAGCTGGGATATCACAGCTCGTGGGCGACGACTCATCCGCGCGCGATCGAGCTGGCCCAGCGCATCGCGGAGCTTGCTCCCGGTGAACTGAACCACGTGTTCCCGACCACCTCGGGTGGCGACGCCGTCGAGACCGCCTGGAAGCTCGCGCGGCAGTACCACTTGCTGCGCGGGCAGAACCGGTGGAAGGCCATCTCACGGCACATGGCCTACCACGGCACAAGCCTCGGCGCGTTGTCGCTCATGGGAATCCCCGGCTCGCGCAGCCCGTTCGAGCCGCTGCTCGCCGGGGTGGCGCACGCGCGCAACACGCGCCGGATCGGCCGGCCCGAAGCGGAGTCCGAGGAGGAGTTCACCCACTTCCTGCTGGACGATCTGGAACAGCGCATCGTTTCGGAGGATCCCGCCACCGTCGCGATGATCATGGTGGAGCCCATCCAGAACAGCGGCGGTGCGCTGACACCGCCGCGCGGGTATGCCGAAGGGGTCCGGGCGCTGGCCGACAAGTACGGCATTCTGCTGGCGGCCGACGAGACCGTGACCGCCTTCGGCCGGGTGGGGGAGTGGTTCGGCTCAGCACGGTATGAGTTCCGGCCCGACCTGGTCACCATGGCCAAGGGGCTTTCGTCCGCACAGGCGGTGATCGGTGCGGTCGCGGTCACCGACGAGGTGTTTGAGCCTTTCACGCGAGCGGGCGTCACCTTCAAGCACGGCAACACCTTCGGTGGGCATCCGGTCATGACGGCGGTCGCGCTGAAGAACCTCGAGATCATGGAACGGCTGAAGTTGCCCGCCCGCGTGCGCGATCTCGAGGGGACGCTGGAGAAATCCCTTCGATCGCTGGCAGACCTCGACGTCGTCGCAGATGTGCGAGGAGCAGGTTATCTCTGGGCCATCGAACTGGCCGCTACTCGTCCGGACGGATCCGCTCTGACGGCTGGGGAACTCAGTCGGCTCTACGGGACGAAGGCGCTGTCCGATCAGTTGCTGGACCGGGGCGTGATGCTGCGGGTGTCGCTCGACCCCGGCTACCCGGTGATCTCCGTGGCGCCGCCACTGGTCGCGGGAGAAGCCGAATTCGCACTGCTGACCGATGCCCTTCGCGATGTTTTGACCATTGTGGACCGTCAGCGCGCTACCTGGGACAAGTGAGGAAACCATGGCCGAAGCAGTGATCGTGGACGTGGTCCGCACCCCCGCGGGCAAGGGAAAGCCCGGGGGTGCGCTGTCATGGACGCACCCGGCGGACCTGCTCGCGATGGTTCTCCGGGGGCTCGTCGAGCGAAACGACCTCGACCCCGCGCTCGTGGACGACGTCATCGCGGGCTGCGTATCGCAGGTCGGCGAGCAGGCGCTGAACATCGCCCGATCCGCGACGCTCGGCGCGGGGTTCCCCGAGACCGTCCCCGCCACCACCGTCGACCGGCAGTGCGGCTCCAGCCAACAGGCGGTGCACTTCGCGGCACAGGGCGTGATGGCGGGGGCATACGACATCGTGATCGCCGCCGGCGTGGAGTCGATGAGCCGCGTGCCGCTCGGTGTCGCGGCGATGGGCACCAGTACGACCGGCGAGCTGATGCGTCGGCGTTACCCCGAACTGGTGCAGCAGGGGATCTCGGCCGAGCTCATGGCCGCTCGGTGGCAGTTCGGGCGCGAGGAGCTCGATGCCTACTCGGCCGAGTCCCACCGCCGGGCGGCCGCCGCCGCCGGATCCGGAGCCTTCGCGCGGGAACTGTTGCCGGTCGACGCCGAAAACGCACACGGCGAGCGCATCACACACGACACGGACGAGACGATCCGGCCGGCGACCACGCTGGAAGGGCTGGCCGGGTTGAAGCCCGCCTTCCGCGATGAAGCGATCGCGGCGCGGTTTCCCGAGATCGGCTGGCACATCACCCCGGGCAACTCCTCACCCCTGACCGATGGCGCGTCGGCGGCGTTGATCATGTCCGCCGAGCGCGCCGAACAGCTCGGGCTGCGTCCGCGCGCCCGGTTCGCCGGCTTCGCGGTCCGTGGTGACGATCCGCTGCTGATGCTGAGCGCGCCGATCCCCGCGACGCGCGAGGTCTTGAAGAAGGTCGGGCTAGCGATCGGCGACATCGATGCCTACGAGGTCAACGAGGCCTTCGCCCCCGTTCCGCTCGCGTGGGCCCGGGAAGTGGGCGCAGATCCGGCTCGCCTCAATCCCCGGGGAGGGGCGATCGCGCTCGGCCATGCCATGGGCTCGTCGGGTACCCGATTGCTGGCCACGTTGCTGAACTACCTCGAGGACACCGGCGGGCGCTACGGGCTGCAGACGATGTGCGAAGCCGGCGGCATCGCCAACGCCACGATCGTCGAACGCCTCTGAGCAGGCTGCGATCCGGACCTGGAAAGGAGTGGGCGGAATGCCCCAGTCCGAACTCGACAGCGCCGCTGTCGTAGGAGATCTGCAGGAGCGGCGGTGGAGCTGCCGCGGCTACCTCGACACGCCGGTCTCCGACGAGACCGTGCGGCGCCTGCTGGAGATGGCGCAGAAGGCGCCGTCGTGGTGCAATACGCAGCCGTGGTACGTCACCGTCCTGCGGGGCGAGCCGCTCGAGGTGGCTCGCAAAGAATTCGTGGAATACGCCAAAACGCACGAGATGAAGCCGGACGTTCCCTTCCCTGAGCGGTACGAGGGCGAATTTCAGCGCCGCCGACGGGAATGTGGCTGGCAGCTGTACGAGAGCGTGGGGATCGCCAAGGGTGACCGGGAGGCATCGCAGGAACAGGCCATGGAGAACTTCCGGTTCTTCGGCGCGCCCGCGGTCGCGGTCCTCACGACGGAGCAGGCTCTGGGTGCCTACGGGATCCTGGACTGCGGGGTGTACCTCGGAAACTTCCTGCTGGCCGCCCAGTCGCTCGGGTTGGCGTCGATCGCGCAGGCTTCGATCGCGGCGCATTCGGACTTTTGGCGCACTCGGCTTGCCCTGCCGGGAAATCGACAGGTCGTGGCGGGAATTTCGTTCGGGTACCCGGACGAAGAACACCCAGCGAATGGTTTCCGGACCACGCGCGCCGAGATCGGGGACGTGGCCGAATTGCTCGGGTGAGGGTCCTCTGCGCCCGTCTCCGCGGCGCACGGAGCTGGGGAGACGGGCGTACTCGGTGACAGAACGCGATTGGTACCCGTCTGGGGGCGGGCGGGTGCGCCGCTCGCCCCCAGACGGTTGCTCAGAACTCGCCGAGGTCCGCGCCGGTCCAGCGCTTCGGGATGAGCGTCACCGTCGAGTACGTCTCGACCGGGCTGCTGTCGACGTACTCTTCAGCTCGATCGCGGGGCAGGTACCGCAGGGCGATGCGCAGCAGAAGGTCGGCACTGGCCGGCGAGAACGAAACGGGGCCTTCCACCGTGGCGTAGCGGTAGGTCGGTTCCGCGCGCTGGACGAGCAGCGTGGCGCGCCCGGATTTGCGGAGCAATTCGACTTTCCGGGCCGCGTTCTCGGTGATGAACTGTACGTGCTTTTCTTCCGGATCGTAGCGATACCACATCGGGGTGCAGATCGGGGCCCGATCAGAGCTGGATTCGACGGACAGGGTCGCGATCAGAGGCTCCTCGAGCATGCTGATCCGCTCGGCCGCGGTGAGTGCCATTTTCTTCTCCGTAGTTGTCGGGTGCCAGCTGTCAGTTTTGTGCAGATCGAAGCTGTTCGGGCGTCGGTCCGAAAACGTATTCGGCGAATGGTCTTGGCCGGTAGCGCAATGGCGGAAGGCCGGCCGGACCGATGAATCCCGGTGCCGCGTTGATCACGTCGGGGATGCGGTTGACCATCTGCGTGCACGTCGTCCGCAGTGTGTCGACGTCCGGATTGACGACCCGGACCTCGGGGTCGCCGTAGGCGCTCCAGGCGAATTGATCGGTTTCGCCCGGCTGGTAGAGGTGGCCGGAGAGTTCCATGGTCAGCGTCGGTCCTTCTTCGGTCGTGACCGTGTCGACGGTGGTGAACCCGATCAGCTCACCGGGGTCGACCGTGATGCCCAGGCTCCGGCACGGCGTGACTTGCTCGGCCAGCTCGGGCCGGACGTCGAATTCAGCGCCGGCGACGGTGAGATCCGACGCTTCGGCGATCGCGGCGAGAATGGGCAGCCCGAATCCGGGTGGTCGCTCGTCGGACTGCCGCCAGCGGGTGAAGTCCGCGACGCTCACGCCGACCTGCTGGTCCCGGGCGACTTCCGGGCCGTAGTCGTCGACGTTGAAGGTCTGCCGGCCGCTCAGCCGGTCAAGCCGGTTCATGGTGCCGAGCAGTCCGGCGAGCTGGTTGACCAGGAAGAAGTCCTGGAACCCGCCACCGGCCAGCGTCACCCCGTGGCGGCGAGCCAGCGCGTCGAGCTCTCGGGTCTGCTCCGGTGCCGTGTACCAGGGGTGCAGCAGCTCCTCTCCGATCGTGATGGCGTTGACACCGTGGCGGGCACAGTCGGTGAGGACGGCGTACTGGTCGGTCATGAAGCTGGACGTCGCGATGAGCGCGATGTCGGGGCGGGTGCTCGTGTACATCGAGCCGGCGTCGGTCGTCACCGGAATCCCGAGCGAGCTGCCGAGCCCGAGCACTTCGCCGAGGTCCCGGCCGGCCTTGCTCGGGCTTCGGCCCACCGCGCCGACGATCTCCACGCCCTTCTCCCGCAGCAGGCTCGCCACGATCCGGTTCATGGCGCCGACGCCGACGAGTGCTGCCTTGATCGGTCGCACCGTCACGCGGTCTTCGCTGAAGCGTGGCTCTGGAAGGTTGCGTATTGGCTGGCGTACGCGGATTCGGCGTATCCCTTTTCCTTGGCGTCGTCGAGCGCGGCGAGAACACCGTTCAAGACGAATGCCGGCTGGCCCTGTGCGGCGATTGCATCGCGATACGCGACGATTCCGTGTCGCCAGACGTCCAAGGTCGCCTGATCGGTTTCATAGGTGCCGGCCTTGATCTCGTCGATCGATTTCCGGATTTCGTTCTGGAGGACGCCGAGTGTGCGGATGGCGCCCTGTGCGACGAGTTCCAGATCCACGCCCTGAGAGGTGGCGTAGGCGGCGCCCTCGAAGAAGGCGGTGAGCCCCGTGCCGAGTGTCGTGCCGGTCAGCGCGACGTCGAGCACCGCCGGGAGGTCGAGACGTTCGCCGAGGTACAGCGTTCCGTCCGGAGCGAGTGGCTGGAGGCTGTCCGCCACGCGTTTCCACCCGGAAGCGCTTCCGGCGTACTGGATCAGCCCGTTCGGTGTGCCGATATCCACTGGGTACACAAGGATCGTGCCGTCGAGGTAGGTGCCACCGCGGGCGGCGACCAGTTCGCCGATGCGCTCGGCGTCTTCGACCGAACCGGTCGACAGGTTGACGACGCAGCGTTCGTCCAGTGACACGTCTTCCGGCAGCGTCTCGAAGAACTTCGCGACGTCGGCCGAGCTGCTGATGCAGAAGATCACGGCGGCGGTGGAGGAAATCGCGCCCGCCGCCGTGTCCGCGACGGTCGCACCTTCCCGTGCGAGCTGATCGCAGCGGCCCGGAGTGCGGTTCCACACGGTCACCCGTTGGCCGGAGCGGCAGAGCTGCGTCGCCAGTGCTGATCCCATCAGGCCGGCGCCGATAACGGCGATTCCTGCGTCCATGATCTCCTCCGGGAGTATTCGGAAAATGTCAGCCGAGCCGGGATGAGGCGATTTCAATCAACCGACCAAGTCATGTGACCTGCATCATGGCAGACGGTCGATGCGGTGTCAATCGCAGGCAATTGCGCAGGTGGTCCTACGCATCCCGGCAAGATCGAGTCAAGTGGTCAAAATCGACTTCAGGAAGCGTGCGGCTTCGGACGCGGCCGCGTCCGAAGCCGCGAATGTGCCGAGCTCGGTGAAGAAACCGTGGAATACCCCGTCGTAACGGAGGATCGTCGCTTGCCCGCCGTCTTCTTGCAGACGTCGGGCGAACGCCTCGGCGCCATCGCGCAGTGGGTCGACGGCGGCCGTGATGACCAGGCTCGGTGGCAATCCGGCCAGAGACGCGGCAGCCGAGGGGACCGCGAGAGGATTCGCATGGTCTCGTTTGTCGCGGAAGTAGTTGCGCCAGAACCAGTCCACATCCGCGGTCGTGATGAGTGGTCCGTCGGCATACTCGACCCAGGAAGGCCGGATGACGCCGTATTCGACCGCGGGATAGGCGAGGACCAGTCCGGCGATGCTCGGCCCGGTACCCCCACGGCAGGCGATCGCGACGCCGGCGGCGAGGTTGCCACCGGCGCTGTCCCCCACCAGTGCGATCCGGCCGGCGTCGAGGCCGAGCTCGGCCTCGTGGCGAATGAGGTACTCGACGCTGTCGAGACAATCGTGCAGGGGAGTCGGGAACTTGTGTTCGGGGGCGAGGCGGTAGTCGATGGACACGACCGCGCAGCCACTGCGGTTGGCGAGTGCCCGGCACACGGGGTCGATCCCGTCGAGGGAACCGACCGTCCACCCGCCGCCGTGCAGGTACACCGCGATGGGCAGAGCGGATTCGGTGTCCGGTCGGTACAGCCGCGCCGGGATCGTGCCGTTGCGCCCGACCAACGTCAGTGGACGAGTTTCCGCGATGGATTCCGGCGGCCCCTCGGGACGAAGGCCTGCCGCCACCGCGCGGGCCCTCTCGACCCCCAGCACGTGGAAGGGCCGGGGCAGGATGCGCTCGAGCGCGGCGGCGGCTTCGAGAGCATCGGGTGACAGCCGCGGGCCGAGGGGGTCACCGGTCATGATGTCGAGGCCCGTCTCGGTCGTCGCTTTTCCATGAGCCGGTCGAGCAGCTCGGCTTGCGTTTCGGCCAGCCGGCGGATTTCCTCGTCGTCGCGCCGGTAGAACCACTGCAGGACGAGTCCGTCGACAGCGCTGATGGCCAGCCATACGGCATCGGCCAGAACCTCCTTCGGAGTGTCGGAATAGGAGTGGGCCAGTTGCAGCGACAGGGCGTTCGCGATCGTCTCGTACGGCATGGCGGCGTGCGCCGGAGCGGTGCGGAGGATCCACAGGTACAGGTCGACCTGGGCGAGCGCGTAGTCCCGGTTGGCGAGCATCCAGTCGATCGCGGAGCGGAGGAACGATCCGGCCGTGACCTTGTCGGCCGGATCGCTCTCCTCTGGGACGAGGCTGGCGCCCACCCGGTTGAACGCTTCGAAAAAGAGCTCTTCTTTCGTTGCGAAGCAGTAGTGCAGCGAGGCGAGTGGCGCGTTTGCCGCCTCGGCGATCCGCCGGGTCGTCGCACCTCGAACGCCGTGTTCCGCGATGACGGCGACCGCCGCTTCCACGAATTCGTCCTTGCGCTGCTCAGCCGGGATGTGGGCCATGACAACCTTCCGATCAAACGACTTGGTCACTCATCTCTGTATACCAGTCGAAGGCGGGGTTGACCTGCGGTTGGCCGTCTCGGTGGGGAATCAGGAGTTGCGACCGATCCGCCGGTAGACCTCCGGCTTGCGCTTGCGGAGCACCAACGCGTAGACGAGCCCGGCCAAGGCGAGGCCCCACGTGACGCCCACGAAGGTGATCGCCACGGCGCTGCTCCCGCCGCTGAGAATGGTGAAGTTGGTGGTGCCCAGATAGCAGATGATCGCGAACGCGACGAGCGCGATCGTCGGCGAGATGTAGCGGGCCCACACGCTCGCCTTCAGGTGCCGGTTGCGGAGGAAGAACACGAGGATCGCGGCGCTGGTGAGCGCGATGACGATCAGCAGGCCGTAGAAGAGCAGGCCGCCGAACTGCGCGTAGATCGTGGTCGCCTGCGTTCCGGCGAGGATCAGTGCGAGGAGGAACAGCAGAACGACCGTCGAGACGAGGATCGCCGCGCGGTGGGGCGAGCCGTGGCGGTGATGAGCCTTGCCGAATCGGCTGGGCAGAATGCCGTCCACGCCGAGTGAGTACAGATAACGGGCCAGCACGTTCTGGCACGACAGCTGTCCGGCGATGGTCGAGGTGCACAGCAGGAGCGCCGTGATTCCCTGCGCGACGTGTCCGACGTAGTGGCCGACGGTGGTGCTGAACAGCCCGGCGGGGTCCGCGGTCGCGTCGGCGACGATCTTGTCGCTGCCCACGCCCATGACCATGACCCAGGCGGCGGCCGAATACAGGATTCCCATGATCGCGACGGCGGCATAGGTCGCGCGCGGAATGACCTTGTTGGGGTTGTCGCGGGTCTCTTCTCGGTAGATCGCAGTGGTTTCGAAACCGACGAAGAGTCCCATCGCGAAGAGCATCGCGAGTCCGATCGACCCGTGGCTGAAATGGCTCCAGGTGAAGGGACTGGCGTCGAGTCCCGCGGCTCCGCCCTTGCCGATGGTGAAAAAGTCCCAGACGAGGATGATCGCGATTTCCGCCGTGAGCGCCACGATCAGGACTTTGGCCGAGAGTTCGATCTGGAGATAGCTGAGAACGGTGATGATCACCCAGCACGCGAGTCCGTAGATCCACCACGGGATTGCCGGGCCACCGAAGGTGTTTTGCACGAGATCATCGGTGATCAGCCCGAAAAAGGCGTAGACGCCCACGAGGAACGAGCCGTAGGTGACCACCGCCAAGCACGACGTCGCCAGTCCGGCCGGTCGGCCGAGTCCGGCGGTGACGTAGGCGTAAAGGGCTCCGGGATTGGTCATGTACTTGGTCATCGCCGTGTAGCCGGCGGTGAAGATCGCCAGCAGGATGCCCGCGACCAGCAGCGCGGCCGGCGCGCCGCTTCCGTTGCCGTAGATGATGATCAGCGGGATGTATCCGCCCACGGCCGCGATCGGGCCGGAGGCCGCGATGACCGCGACGATGACGTCGATGGTTCGGAGACGGCCGGCGAGGCGATCAGAACTCGCCGTTTCGGCGGCGCCAGGACTTGCCGGAAGATCTGTGCGTGCTGCCGACCGAAGGTCGGCTTCCGGTTCTGCCATGGTGAATCCCTTTCGTATAAGTGCCGCGCGGGAGACAGGGCACTGCCGGAGTCCGAGCACCTGATCAGATGACCGACTAGGTCGGATGACGAATGAGTGTGCATTGCGCGACACTCGAGGTCAACGCCTTTCGCCGGGATTTCTCGAAAGGATCATCGGTGGATTTTCACGCGCCTGGCGGATCTTCGCCGACCCGTTGACGTCAGCCCTAGGGGTAGTTATGGTCACATGACCAGGTCAGTTGACCATGTTCGGGATCGACCTGGTCCATCCACACCAACGGAGGTTCAGATGGGACTCACGACAGTCGACGCCACCGCGACCTTGGAAGAGGTTCTCGCGGTCATCGACCGCGACGGCGGGGTAATCGTGCGCGACTTCCTGGACCGCGAGACCATCGCGGGACTCGAGGCGGATCTTCGCCCGATCCTCGATGTCCAGGGCTGGGGCGGCGACGATTTCATGGGCCACCGGACCCGGCGGGTCGGCGGCTTGTTCAAGCACTCGAGGCACGGCGCGGCGATCGTCCGGCAGCCGCTCTTCCTCGGAGCTGCCGAGCACTACCTGCAGCGGCCGGTGCACATGTGGACCGGCGAAGAGCGGCTCGATGTGCGGCCGACGATCCAGGTCGGGGCGACTCAGGTGATCGACATCTACCCCGGCGAGGGCAGCCAGCTCCTTCATCGCGACGACATGGTCTGGCACTGGCGTCACCCCGAGGGCGGAGAACAGGCCCGCGTCCAGGTCATGGTCGCCGTCACCGATTTCACGGCGGAGAACGGTGGCACGCTCGTCGTCCCGGGATCGCACAAGTGGTCCGACGATCGGGCGCCGAAAACGTCGGAGGCCATCCCGACGGTGATGAAGCAGGGCTCCGCACTGATCTGGCTCGGCGGCACCTACCACGCGGGCGGGAAGAACACTTCGGAATCCTCCCGCACCGGCATCACCGTGACGCTCGACCGTGGCTACCTTCGACAGGAGGAAAACGCTTACCTGACCTATCCGCCGGAGATCGCCGAAACCCTCGACCCGGACGTGCAGAAGCTGATCGGTTACCAGGCCTGCGATCCGTTCATGGGATACGTGGAAATCGATGGTGTGCTGAGCGACCCGTCCGCGTTGTTCAAGGCTCCGGACGCCGCTGCGATGGGGCTGGGTAGGTGAGCCGAGGACGTCCTGTCGTCGAGCCCGCTCGGCAGGCTCGGCGGAACCGGCCCTTGGTGGGCGTGACCGGTCGCAGGTCGGGCGGCGTGCTTGCGGCCGGGCGCGACGCGCGGTTCACCGGGGTCGATTTCGACTCGTATTTCTCCGATTTCGCCCGGATGATCGCGGCGGCCGGCGGAGTGCCGGTCTACGTCCCGTTCGAGGCCGGACCGGAGGATGTGGTGAGCGGGCTCGACGCCGTCGTCCTCAGCGGCGGGCAGGACGTCCATCCGGGACAATGGGGTGGCGGGCAGTACGCGGAGGAGCGCTACACCGGAGATCCGCGTGCCGGCTTCATGAACTACGACCCGGAGCGGGACGCGCACGAGACGGAGCTGGTGCGGTGCGCGGTGCGGTCGGGCACTCCGGTGCTCGCCGTGTGCCGTGGGATGCAGCTGCTGAACGTCGCGCTCGGCGGCACTCTGATCCCGGATCTGCCGGAATCGGAGGTCTCCCACTATTCGTCCCACGCGGCACCGGACGACGCGGCGACCGGGCACGAGGTGCGGTTTTCCACCGGATCGCTCGCGCACGCCGTGTTCGGGTCCAGTCTGCTGACCAATTCCTGGCACCACCAGGCGGTCGCCGAGCCGGGCGACGGTCTGGTCGTGACCGGCAAGGCCCGCGACGGTGTCGCGGAGGTGATCGAGCTGCCCGGCTCGCCGGTGCTCGGAGTCCAGTGGCATCCGGAGTGGCGGGTGTCGCCGGACGGGGCGTTCACCTGGCTCGTGCGCGCCGCCGCCGGCGCGCCGACGGAACCGAAGCCAGAGCGGTCCACGGCGGGACTGACGTATGCGATGTCGCGGGAGGAAGCATGATCAGCACTGAGGCCGCGTTGCTGCGCGCACCGGGCACTCCGCTGTCGGTGGAAGAGCTGCGGCTGGATGACCCGGAACCGCGGGAAGTCGTGGTCGCGGTCTCCCACGTCGGGTTGTGCCATTCCGATCTGCACTACCTCGACGGCCGTCTTTCGCTCGAGTTGCCTGCCGTTCTCGGTCACGAGGCGGCGGGTGTGGTCGAACGCGTCGGATCCGCGGTCACCGGGCTCCGGCCCGGTGACCGGGTGGTGGCCAGCCTCGTCCCGTCCTGTGGCCAGTGCTCGAATTGCGAGAGTGGCCGGCCGTCGATCTGTTCGCGCTCCGACGAAGTCCGGCGGCGGGCGCGGCCCGCGTACACACTCGACGACGGGACGCCGGTGGCCCGGCTCGCCGATGTCGGAGCGTTCTCCCGCCACATCCTGTTGCGGGAGAACGCGGCCGTGCCGCTGCCGGACGCGGTGCCCGCGCGAGTGGGCTGCCTGCTCGGGTGTTGTGTGGCGACGGGAGTGGGCAGCGTGGTCCACGGCGCCCGAGTACGGGCGGGGAGCACGGTGGCCGTCGTCGGGTGCGGTGGGATCGGCTCCGCGATCATCCAGGGCGCAAGGTTGTCCGGCGCCTCGGAGGTGATCGCGATCGACCTCTCGGCCGATCGCCTGCGCGCCGCGCGGTCATACGGTGCGACCGCGGTCGTGGATGCGGGCGAGCGCGAGGACGTTCTCCGTGCAGTACATGAGATCGCACCTGGTGGCGTGGATTTCGCTTTCGAAGCCGTGGGCAGTGCACGGACCGCGGAAACCGCGACCGCGATCGTCAGACCAGGGGGCACCGCGACGATCGTCGGGATCGCCCCGCCGGGGACCACCCTCCAGATCCCCGCCGAGGCCCTGTTCTTCGAAGAGAAGCGGATCATCGGCTCGTACCTGGGATCGAGTTTGATGCACAGCGACGTTCGTGAATACGCGTCGCTCTACCAACACGGCGCGCTGCTGCTCGACGAGATGGTCACCGAGGTGCTCCCTCTGGGGATGATCGACGACGGGTTCGAATTGATGCGGCACGGCAAAGCGACGCGCGTCGTCGTCGACCTGAATTCCTGAAGTGCCCGTGCCTTTCCCGGCACTACGTGACATGAAGGTGGAACCTATGGAACACCAGCGGCGAGACGACGGCGTCGTCGACGTGATCTGCATCGGTGCCGGCTTCGCCGGGCTCTATGTGAGCCATGTGATGGCGAAGGCCGGCCGGACCGTCGCGGGTTTCGAACGTGGCGCGGATCTCGGCGGTACCTGGTATTGGAACACCTACCCCGGTGCCCGCTGCGACATCGAGAGCATCTACTACTCGTACTCCTTCTCCGACGAGCTGCAGCAGGAGTGGGAATGGAGCGAGCGGTTCGCCACGCAACCCGAGATCCTGCGCTACCTCAACCACGTGGCCGACCGGTTCGACCTGCGACGGCACTTCACCTTCGGGACCAGTGTCGTCTCCGCGACCTGGTCGGAAGAAGAGGCATTGTGGACGGTCGGACTCGACACCGGGGGGAGCTGCCGCGGCCGGTACCTGATCTCGGCGGTCGGGCCACTGTCGACGGCGAAAGCGCCGGACCTCCCCGGGATCGAGAAGTTCACCGGCCGGCGTGTCTCCACCAGCAACTGGGACCTCCCCCTGGAGGAGTTCGACGGCAAGCGCGTGGCCGTCATCGGGACCGGATCCTCGGGTGTCCAATGCATCCCCCTGATCGCGGACCACGCGCAGCATCTGACCGTTTTCCAGCGCACGCCGAACTACGTCATGCCCGCGCGCAACGCGCCACTGGAGCCGGATTTCACGCGCCAGATCAAGGAGAAGTACCGGGCGCTGCGCACGCTGTGCCGGTACTCGTCGCGGGGGTTCCCCGAACTCCTGCGCACCGACAAGGCGCTGGAGGTGTCCGAAGAGGAGCGTCAGCGGCGGTATGAGGCGGGTTACCTCGTCAGCGGGTTCACCTCCGTGGGAGACGAGTTCGTGGATCTGCTGACGGACGAGGAAGCCAACGAGACCGCGGCGAACTTCCTGCGGGAGAAGGTCAACGAAATCGTCGACGACCCCGTGACGGCGTCGCTGCTCGAACCGCGCTACCACGCCTTCGGCGCCAAGCGCACGTGTTTCGGGACCGACTACTACGAGACCTACAACCGGACGAACGTGGATCTCGTGTCCCTGCGGCACGAACCGATCGTCGCCGTGACCGAGGACGGGATCCTCACCACCGACCGCACCGTGGACGTCGACATCCTGGTGCTGGCGACTGGCTTCGACGCGGTGACGGGGTCGGTGCTCAATCTGAACGTCACCACCTCGTCGGGCCGATCGCTCGCCAAGGACTGGGCCGGTGGCCCGCGGACCTATCTCGGCATCGCGAGCGAGGGTTACCCGAACTTCTTCATGGTGGCCGGACCGCAGAGTCCGGGCATCCTGAGCAACTTCGTGGTGTCGATCGAGCAGCACGTCGATTGGCTCGATCGCCTGCTGACCTACGCCGAGGACCACGGGATCGACCGCATCGAGGTGGAACGCGCCGCACAGGACGACTGGGTGTGCCTTGTGGACAAGGTCGTCGGAGAAACCCTTTACGCCACCACGGAATCCTGGTACCGCGGATCGAACGTCGAAGGCAAGCCCAAGTCGTTCCTCGCCTACGCGGGTGGGGTCGGAAAGTACCGCGACCTCTGCGACGACGTGGCCGCAGAAGGATATCGGGGTTTCGTGCTCGGCCGCTCGGAACCGGCCGCGCCGGCCGTTGAAATGAGTGCGGGAGGACAGCGATGAACGCGGATGGTGACCTCGGGGCGCGCCTGTCCGAGCTGGGCGTGCGGACGCTCCGGGCCGGCGGCGTCGACATCGACGGCCTGTGGCGAAGCAAGCAGCTGTCGGCGGCCGCTGCCGCCGGGGGCACGCTGTCGCAGTGCAATTACGTCTTCGGAATCGATCTGCAGGACCAGGTCTACGAACCGGTGGCCGCCTATTCGGGCTGGGACACGGGCTGGCCGGACGTGCGCATGCTGGTCGATCCGGCGACCGTGCGGGAGCTGCCGTGGGAACCCGGCGTCGCCACCGCGCTCTGTTCCTATGTGGACTGGGACGGCCGGCCGGTGTCGCTGTGTCCGCGCGGCTTCCTGCGCCGGGTCACCGAGGACGTCGTCGCGGCGGGCTACACCCCCGACGTCGCGATGGAACTGGAGTTCTTCGTCTTCGACGCCCGGCTCGACCCCCGGCACAGCCCCGCCTCCGTCGCGACGAGCCCGCTCTTCGCCGGCAACCACGGTTACCATCCTCACCGTGGTATGGACCTGATGGAACGCTGGTCGCAGCAGCTCATGGCGTACGGGATTCCCGTGGAGGGCACGCTCACCGAGTGGGGCGCGAGCCAGTTCGAGATCAACATCGACCACGGCGACCCGATGACGGTGGCGGACAACGTCGTGATGGTCAAGCACGCGTTGAAGGCGCTGGCCGCCAGGGAAGGGCTCACGGTGTCCTTCATGGCCCGGCCAAGCGCGGCGGGTCCGGGTTCGAGCGGGCACGTCCACGTATCCCTCAAAGATCAGGCCGACCGCAACGTGTTCTTCGACCCGGCGGAGCCGGACAACGCCTCGTCGGACCTGCTCCGGTTCACCGCAGGGCTCGTGCGAGACCTTCCGGAGACCGCGCTCGTGGCGCTGCCGTTCGTCAACTCCTACCGCCGGGTGGGCGACTACCTGTCCTCGCCCACCCGAGTCAACGTCGGAGTGGAGAACCGGACGACCGGGCTGAGGCTCATCACGCACTCCAGCGCGGGTGCCCGGCTCGAGGTGCGAGTGCCGGGCGCGGATGTGAACCCGTACCTAGTGCTGGGGATGTCACTGGCGTCCGGTCTCGCGGGGCTGCGAGAACAGCTGGAGCCGGCGACGGTGCTGCACGGCAACGGCTACGCCGACGAAAACGCGACGTCGTTGCCCCGATCACTGGAAGAAGCGATCGCGGTCTTCGACGCGTCCAAGCGGGCCCGGCTGCTCTTCGGCGACGAGTTCGTCGCGCACTACCTGCACACCCGGCGGTGGGAACTGGCGAAGTGGCGAGAGGCCGTCACGGACTGGGAGATCGACCGCTATCTGGAGATGGTGTGACGTGATGCCGACGGAAGAGCTGAGTGTGGTGCACCGGCGGTACGTCTCACACGCCGATGCCCATTACGGCGGCAACCTCGTCGACGGCGCGTTCACGCTGGCGCTCTTCGGCGACGCCGCGACCCACCTGTCGATCGTGCACGATTCCCACGAGGGGCTGTTCGCCGGATACAGTTCGATCGAGTTTCTCGGCCCGGTCCGGGGTGGCGATGTGCTCGAGGTGCGAGCGCGATTGGCGGGAACCGGAAACCGAAGCAGGCAAGTCGAATTCGAAGCCTGGGTGGTCTGCCGCGCGGTCGGCGACGACGGGATGTCCACTGTGCTCGATCCGCCGCTGATCGCCACCCGCGCGAGCGGCACCGTCGTCGTACCGGCCGCGGGTCGGAGTCCGGCATGAGCGCGGAGCCGCCGGACTCCCTGCCGGGCATGCTGGCGAACGCGGTCTCCGAACACCCGGATCGCGTGTTCCTGCGAGACAACGCGGGCGAGCTGACCTACTGCGAGTTCGCCACGGAAGTCTCGAAGGCCGGTGCGCGGCTGGCGGCCGCGGGAGTCGCTGACGGTGAAGTCGTCGGGCTGGTCATGGGCACCAGCGCGGAGCAGGTCGCGATCTGGTACTCCCTCGCCTGCCGGGGACTGCTGCACGTGCCGATCAACCCCGCGCTCTTCGGCGACCGGCTGGTGCACGTCATCGAGACCGCGCAGGCCGGCACCCTCGTGGTCGACGGCACCCATCTGGCGACGGTCCTCGAGGTGCTGCCGCGGGTTCCGTCGGTTCGACGGGTCATCGTCCGCGGCGGCGCGGCCGACGGTCCGTCCGGGCCCGTCGAATTCCACCGTTACGAAGACCTCGACCCGCACGGTCGAGGTCTGCCCATCGAGCAAGTGCCCGACAGTCTCCAGGTCGCCACGCTGCTGTTCACCTCGGGCAGCACCGGGCCTTCGAAGGCGTGCGCGCTGTCGCATCGCTACCTCGCCCGGCAGGCCCAGCTGCATGCGAAGTACCTCCAGTTGCGAGCCGACGACGTGCTCTACACCCCGTTTCCGCTGTTCCACATCGACGGCGCGAACCTTACCGTCGGCGCGGCACTGGCGGCCGGGTGCACGGCCGCGCTCGGCGAACGGTTCAGCGCGTCGGGGTTCTGGGCGGAGGTCAGGCGATTCGGGGCCACGGTCTTCAACTTCATGGGTGCGACACTGACGATTCTCCTGCGGCAGCCGCCTTCCGAGCTCGATCGGGAGCATCGCGTCCGGCTCGCGTGGGGCGTGCCGATGCCGGAATGGTACGAGCAGTGGGCGCCACGATTCGGGTTCGACCTCGTGGAGGTGTACGGGTCGACCGATGCCGGGGTCCCCGCCTACGACCCCGTCGACGAGCCACACGTGCCCGGTTCGTGCGGTCGGGTCGTCGACGAATACGAGGTCATCACCGTCAGCCCGACCGGCGAGCGCACCCAGCCCGGCGAGCCGGGAGAGATCTGGGTGCGAGGGCGCACCGAGGGCCTCGTGATGAGCGGCTACCACCGGATGCCCGAGGCGACCCGGCGGACTTTGCTGCACCCCGGTGGCTGGGTGCGTACCGGGGACCGGGGGGTGCTTTCCGCCGACGGGCGGCTCAGCTTCCGCGGCCGGCTTTCGGACTCGATCCGACGGCGCGGTGAGAACATCTCGGCTCAAGAGGTCGAGCAGCTGGTCGAAAAGCACGACGCCGTACTCTCGTGCGCTGCTGTCGGTGTGCCCAGCGCACTGACCGAAGAGGACGTCAAGATCTACGTGATGGTGCGATCCGGCGCCGACCTCGATCCGGAGGAGCTGCTTCGCCACTGCCGCACCGTGATGCCCGCGTTCATGGTGCCACGCTACGTCCAGCTGGTCGATGCGTTGCCCCGGACGCCCACGGAGAAGGTGGACAAGCCCGCACTGCGGCTGATCGCCGACAGTTCCAGAACCTACGACGCCGAGTTGTGCCCGGCCGGACCGCGACGACGGCAGGAGGAATCGTGAACACGCCACAAAACCTGGTCGCCGGAACGTGGCAGACCGCAGCGGCGATCCCCGGGCGGTGCAACACCGACCCGAACACCGGTGAGGTCCGGCACCCGATGGTCACCACGAGCCCGGCCGACGTCGAGCGGGCGCTCGCCACCGCCGACGACTTGCACCGAGCCGGGCAGTGGCAGGCCTTCCCCGAGGGTGCGCGCGCCGAGGCGCTGCGGCGCATCGCGGATTTCCTCGAAGAACGGATCGAGGACATCGCGGTGGAGGACTCGCTCACGAGCGGCGTCCCGATCACCACGACCCGGCTCGTCGCGGGCTTCATCCCGGGGCGGTTCCGGACCGCCGCCGAGGATTGCCTGGCTCAGCCCCGGCTGCGCAAGCTCGAAGCAAGCGGACGAGACGTCCGGCTGCTTCGGTTGCCGTGGGGGCCGGCAGCGGTGCTCACGCCGTGGAACGCGCCTTCCTTCATCGCCGCCAGCAAGATCGCGAGCGCTCTCGCCGCGGGGTGCCCGGTGCTGTTCAAGCCATCGGAGTGGGCGGCGAGCACCGCGCGGGTGCTGGCCGAAGCCGTCGTCCATGCCGAACTACCGCCGGGGGCGTTCCAGGTGCTCCACGGCGCAGGGGACGTGGGTGCCGCACTGGCGTCCGACCGCCGCGTGAAGATCGTCTGCTTCACCGGGGGATCCGTTGCGGGGCGCAGCATCGCTCGCGCGGCGGCGGAGGACTTCAAGGTCCTGCAACTGGAGCTGGGCGGGAACAACCCGGTCCTGGTGCTTCGCGACGCGGATGTGTCCGCGACCGCCGCTTCGCTGGCCCGGGGCATGACGCTGCTGAACGGTCAGTGGTGCGAGGGGCCGGGAAAGGTGCTGGTACACCGTGACCTCGTGGGCGAGCTGACCGACGCCCTCGCCGCGCAGCTGGCACAGATCACCGTCGGACCTTCGCTGGAGGTCGCAAGCGAGCTCGGTCCGCTTTCGCACGAGGCGCACCGTGACCGGCTCGTCGGGCAGATCGAGGGGCTCCGCGCCCGCGGAGCGACTATCGTCCAGCCGGCGACCGTCGCGCGTACACCAGGCTGGTTCCTGCCGGCGACGTTCTCCGTCGGCACGGACCCGGACTCCGCGACCGAAGAGCTCTTCGGCCCGGTTCTGTCGGTCCACGCGGTCGACTCGGACGAAGCGGCGCTGGAACACGCCAACCGGCACCCGTCCGGTCTGGACGCGTACGTGTACGGACAGGACACCGAGCACGCGCTGGACATTGCCGCACGCGTGCTGAGCGGCGAGGTCCGGGTCAACGGAGCACATCTCGCGGACCTCGGCGAGGACTCCGCGCAGAGTTTCTGGGGCGAGTCGGGGATCGGCGGGCACGGCCCGGCCGAGTCGGCGCGGGTGTTCTCCGGTACCCGGGTCGTCGGCGTCGACAGCGAGGACCTCGTCATCTGAGCGGGCTCACGGTGCCGACCCGCCCGGGGCCGGTCCGGTCCCGCAGATCGGACTCGCCGAAAACCCCACACCGACCACCTGGAGGGACTATGCCCGAGCTGAAGGTGCCGTCAACGAATCTCACCTTCGGCGGTCGCGCCGCGGTCGTCACCGGGGGCGCGTCCGGCATCGGCGCGTCGGTGGTGGCTCTGCTCCGCGAGGCCGGCGTCGAAACGCTGTGTGTCGATCGCCGGGCGGAGGCTGCGGGCACCGCGGGAGAAACCTACGTCGAAGTCGACCTCACCGACGAGTGCGCGGTCCGCGACCGGCTGGCAGGTCGCTTGGACCACGTCTCGTACCTGGTGAACTGTGCCGGGATCTTCGAGGAAACCGGCTTCGACGGGGTCTCGCGCGAACGGTGGGGCCGGCTCCTCGACGTGAATCTCCTCGCCCCGTACCAGCTCATGGAGATCGCCCGTCCAGGGTTGGCCGTCAACCGCCCCGCGGCGATCGTCAACGTCGCGTCCCTGGAAGCCCACATGGTCCTTGCGCTCGCCAGCCCGGATCCGACCCCGCACTACTCGGCGTCGAAATCGGCATTGCTCGCGCTCACCCGGTCGGCCGCGCGCGCGATGGCCCCGGACGGAATCCGGGTCAACAGCGTGTGCCCCGGATTCATCGGGACGCCCATGGCGTCGGCACTGCACGGTGACCTTGGCGACCTGCCGGCCGCGTTGAAGGCTCGCGTGCCCGCGACCCGGTTCGGCCGGCCGGAGGAGGTCGCTCACGCGGTGGTGTTCCTCTTGAGCGACCAGGCCGGCTTCATCACGGGCAGCGATCTGCTGGTCGACGGTGGTCTTCATCTGACCTGAGTCACCGCCGGTGGCCCAAGGGCCGGCACTCAGCGGTCAACGGTCGCTGCGCGCTTCCTGCGACGTCCGCGACCGCCGACCAGAAAGGAATTGGCGGGCCGCGGTCGCGGAGCCCCCACACCCTGAGCTGACGACGGCTGTGACGCACGCTACAGAAGGCGAGCAGTGTGTCGATCAACGTGAGGCGATATGGTCAATTGACCGACTCAAATAAAGAGGGGAGGGGGCGTGGCGAACGTGCCGACCGCCCGACGCAGGGCGATGCTCGTCGACGCGGCGGTTCAGGTGATCGGGGAGGCCGGTGTCGGAGCCGCGACGACCCGCCGGATCGCCGACCGCGCCGGCGCGCCCCTTGCCACCGTGCACTATTGCTTCCGGCACAAGGAAGACTTGTACCTCGAGGTGTTCCGGAAGCTGAGCGAGGAGTTCGCCCGAGCTGCCGCCGAAGTCCAGGGCACTGATCTCGCGGCGGTCGCGGCAGGCTACTTGAGGGCCACGGTCGGCTGGATGCTCGAGAACGAGGTCTACGCGAGCGCCCAGCTGGACCTTTTCGTCTGGTTGTTGCGGAACAACGACGACGTTGCGGAGTACGCCTACCAGCCGTTCATGGACCGGCTGGTGCCGCTTCTCGCCGCGGTGTGTCCCGGCGACGGCTCCGCGGTGGTCGAAAACGTCGCGCGAGCCGTTCTGGTGATGCTCGACGGAATCACGCTGCAATGGTTCGCGAGCCGGGACAAGGCCGCGACCGCCGCGCAGCTCGACCTCCTGTGCGCCGTGGTGCCGGAAGTGGTCAGGCAGGCGCGCAGCCGGAACGGTTGAGTCCCGCTCGTGGCGCCGCGAAGCCCGCGATCCTGCTCCGAGCATGCGTTCCCGATCACCTGGCTGGGTTCAGCGCACCGAAGCGGTTCCGCTTCCCCGACCTTCGCGAGAGCCAGGCAAGTTGATTGGGTGTCAGGGAAGATATTGGGTGTCAGGGAAGATAAGGACGTCCCGTCTTCACGTAGTGGAGCACGGAAGCTCGGGTCTCCTCGATGTGGTCGCCCATGAGCCGGTCGGCTTCCTCGGCGTCTTTGTTGCCGATCGCTTCGACGATGCGTTCGTGGGATTCCTCCATGTACGGATGAATCTTGGTGAACACCGCGTTGATCGGATGGAACATTTCGGCGCGGCCCTTCAAAACGGCTTCTTCCAGCATGGGGTTGCGCGCCGCACGGGCGATGGTGAGATGGAATTCGGTGTCGACGGCTTTCCAGCGCGCGACCGCGCTCTGGTTTTCGGCTTCGGGCGTGTCTCGTTCGGCGATGATTTTGCGCATCTGCTCCAACAGCGAACGTAGCTTGCCCAGTTCCGCCTTCGTTCTTTTTCGCGCGGCGAGCCGGGCGGCGGCGCGCTCGACGGGAAGCCGGAAGTCGAAGACCGTCTCGATGTGGGCTTCACGTTCGCGCAGCAGCCGCCGAACTTCCGCGGCCGGCAGCCGTCGGTCCAGTACCCGCAGCCCTCCGGTGCGGCCATGGCGGGTTTCGACGAGTCCTTCTCCTTCAAGAACGCGCGCGGCTTCGCGAATCGTCGTTCGGGACACTCCCAGTTGCTCGGCGAGCGCGCGCTCCGGAGGAAACTGCTCACCGGGCAGGTAGTGGCCGATCTGGATGGCCATGCGGAGTTGATCGGCGACCAGCGTGTAGGCCGGCGGCGGCTTGGCGGCGATCTCGAACGGGCTCACACCGCGAGTCTAGTTGAGACTGGTCGCGGACGACGCCGGGCCGTGACGGGATGTTCGGCGGTGTGTCGGCTCTTGTCGGGCGGTCGTCGAATTGGTTGACACGGTGTCCAACTTCCGGTTATCGTGGTCGCCGTCGTGAACTCGTGGATTTCTCCGCGAGTCGGTGAACGACGGTGCCATACCGTTCTCTGCGTATCCGGTAATGGTCGGAATCCACGTATTGGCTCGATCGAAATACCACCACGGAAAGGCTGGCGCAATGGGGCGAGTCGACGGCAAAGTCGCGTTGGTTACGGGGGCGGCTCGCGGCCAGGGGCGTAGTCACGCGCTTCGGCTAGCCGAAGAGGGTGCTGACATCATCGCGGTGGACGTGGGCGAGTCGATCCCGGGCGTGCCGTACCCGGGCGCTACGAAGGCCGATTTCGACGAGACCGTGGAGCGGATCAGAGCGTTGGGCGTCGCGGTTCGCCCCCATCAAGCCGACGTTCGTGACCTCACGGCGTTGCGTCATGCCGTGGACGACGGTGTGACGGCGTTCGGTCGGCTGGACATCGTCGTCGCGAATGCGGGCATCGCGACGTTCGGGCATCTCGTCGAACTGGACGAACAAGCCTGGCAGCTCATGATCGACATCAATCTCACCGGCGTGTGGAAGACGATCAGGGCCGCCGTGCCGCCGATGATCGAGGCGGGCAACGGGGGAGCGGTGGTGATCACGAGTTCGGCGGCCACGGCGGTCGCCACTGAGCACATCGGACACTACACCGCAGCCAAGTCGGGACTCGACGGAATGATGAGGGTGCTGGCCAAGGAGCTCGGCCCGCACCGCATCAGGGTGAACACGATCAACCCCGGCAACGTTCAGACGGACATGGTCTACAACAGCGCCATGTATCGCCTCTTCCGCCCCGACCTCGACGCACCGACCAGCGCGGACCTTGAGAACGTGTGCCTCGACCTCACGGTGCTGCCGGTTCCGGTGGTCCAGCCGTCGGACATCTCCAACGCCGTGCTTTACCTGGCGTCGGAAGAGGGCCGGTACGTCACCGGAACGACGCACTTCGTCGACGCCGGGGAACAGGTTCGCTGATCGTCTCCGCGCCGCACCGCGGCCGGGATGCCTCGAGATCGCCGGGTCAGGCCGGAGTCACGACCCGGTGTGGCGACGGGTCCGGATCGCGGTGGCCGGCCGCGATACGCCATTGGCCAGGCGGGACACCATGGTGGTGACGGCGGAAGGCGGTCGAGAAGGCGAACTCGTTGTGATAACCGGCATCGGCGGCGATTCGGGCGATTGTGGCGTCGGTGCGCAACAGCGCGTCTTCGGCGCGTTGCATCCGCAGCGCGGTGAGGTACCGGGCCGGCGACCGTCCGACGGTCGAGGTAAATCGTGCCGAGAACGCGGCGCGCGATATTCCGGCCAGCCGAGCCATTTCCGATACCTTCCACGGTGCGGCGGGGTCGGTGTGCAGGGCTTCGAGGACGCGCCGGAGATGGTGATCGGCACCGGCGCGATACCACCCTGGTGGCTCGGCCTCCGGGCGCGACCACCAAGCACGTAGTGCGTAGACGAGGTTGACGTCGAGCAACCTGTCCTGGAGCGTCTGTTGGCCGATCCCGTCCGCTGTCGCCTCTTCCGCAAGCAAATCGATCGCGACGGCGTGTGCGGGGAGCAACTCGTCGGCGGGAATGACCACCGCGCGAGGCAGTGCACCGAGCAGCGCCTCGCCGATGCTGCCCTCAAGAACGTAAGCCCCGCACAGGATCGCCGCGTCGGTCGGTCCGTCATCCGACCCACGGCGCCGCGCGTCGGCGATCGGTTCCATCGTTGCGCCGGGCCCGCTCACCAGGTGGTAGGGCTCGCCTCGGCGGACCAGCGCGACGTCCCTCGCGCGCAAGTGCACCGTTCGGCCGTCCGGCAAGTCCAGCAGCCCTTCGCCCTCCAGTAACAGGTGCGCGGTCAGCGGACGCGTGCCGCTGAAGGCCAGGCCCCACGGCGCCCGGCGGCGCAGGACGGAAAACACCGCGCCGCGGGCCCGCGCCTGCGCGAGCTCGTTCGCCAGGATGTCCACCCCATCAAGTGTAGACGAACGCGAAGGAAGACTGGACAATCGCTGATTGTTCGTCCTGGTCGCCCGGCCTACGGTCGAGGTGTGACGACGTTTTTGATTCTCGGGGGTACCGGCAAGGTCGGCCGTAGAGTTGTCCGCGTCCTCGAACGCGACGGACACACTGCCCGTGCGGCGAGCCGGTCGGCACCCCAGCGGTTCGACTGGCACGACGCGTCGACCTGGGCACCCGCGCTGTCCGATGTGCACGGTGTCTTCGTGGTGGGGCCCGGTTCGGCCACCGACTGGAGTCCGTTGCTGGCTGGCTTCCTGGACACGGCGTTCACCGCCGGTGTCAGGCACGCCGTACTGCTGTCCGCACGAGGTGTCGAGTTCCTGCCGGACGGCAATGTCGCTCGTGCGGAACGGGCCTTGCGCGCGAGCCGAGTGCCGTGGACGGTTCTTCGGCCCACCCACTTCGCTCAGAACTTCACCGAGGCGATGTTCGCCCCCGTCGACGGACACATCGTCGCCCCCGTGGGCGATGGCAGTGTGCCGTTCGTCGATGTCGAGGACATCGCCGAGGTTGCGGCTTTCGTGCTGGCAGAAAAGGCCGCGATCGGGGAAACCCTCGATCTTTCCGGCCCCGCGGCGGTCACGTTCGAGCAGGCGACGCGCATCCTTTCCGACGCCACCGGTCGGGCGCTCACGTTCCGCGATCAGACACTGGACGAGCACATCGCCGAATTGCGCGCGACGAAGACGCCGGAGGAGTACATCCGGTGGCGGATCGCGATGCTCGACGGCATCCGCCGAGGTGCCGACGCCTATCTCAGCGACGGTGTCACCCGGACGTTGCGTCGACCGGCAACCGACTTCGCCACTTGGGCCCGCCGCGAGGCCGGGCGGGCGCCATGGCTGAGCAACGATCAGCGTAGTCAGGAAGGGAACCACTAGTGCTGCACACAATTCTGGGCGCGAAGATTCGCTGGACCCAGCCGAACGGATGGGTCTTCAACCCCGTGACGGTGGGGCCGGACACCATCGACTACACCTTGGAACAAGGGCCGCATGCCGGCCGCCACGCCGTGCAGCAGATCCACTTCCACCGCATCGCGCCGGGGATCGAGTTCACGTCCTGGTACGAGGAAGTGGGAACGACCGTGAGCATCATCTGGTACCTGGAGTCCCAGACCACCCACCGGGTCGCCGCACTCCCGGCCTGGGCCGCGGAGGATTTCTCCGTCCTCGCCGGGGACAACCAGGACCCGTCGTACCTCGCCCGCATTCGCGAGCTGGCCGAAACAAGGCCCGACGGTCCCCGCAAAGTGCTGACCGACGACGGCTATTTCGAACTGCTGTGACGGGCCGCCGATCCTGGTGCGTCGGTCTCGGGAGAGGTCGTCAGCCGGCCTGATCCGTGCTGGTGGCAACGAGGGTGAAGCCCGGATCACTCGAGATGCGCGGCAGCGGCTGATCCCGGCGCGGTGGAAGCTTCTCGCGGTCGGCGATCGCGAGAAGCTTCCGGCAGCTCGCGACGACCGACGGGACCGGTGAGGTGGCCGAGGGCTCGATGGCAGTGCTGGCAGGCCGGAACCTCGTTCGAGCTCCCCGCTCCCAGAGGGACGGTCAGCCCGGGCACGGCAATCTCCGTGCAGATCGAATGCTCGTGGCCAAGGGGTGCGCACAGGCACTGGCATGCGGCCATCGGTCCTCACCCTCGCAGCAGGGCGCGGGCCATGACCATGCGCTGGATCTGGTTGGTGCCTTCGTAGATCTGGGTGATCTTGGCGTCGCGCATCATGCGTTCGACGGGGAAGTCGCGGGTGTAGCCGGCGCCGCCGAACAGCTGCACGGCGTCGGT